>NZ_RCDI01000002.1:0-600000 GCF_003675875.1 Halostella limicola
CACCGTGATGTAGCCGTCCTCGTCGATCTTCGCCCCGTCCTCCGGGAAGTACACCCACTCATCGGCCTCCTCGTCGGAGTACTCCGCCCAGTACTCCGAGACGAACCGCTCGTCGTTCTTGTACAGCGTCCGCAGCATCCCCGGCCACGGCTTCTGTACCGTGAGGTGGCCGGCCTGTCCCGGATCGACCTCGCTCTTGTCGGGGTGGATGACGCGCGCGTCGACGCCGGGCAGGGCAGGTCCGGCGCTGCCGGGCTTCATGGTGTTGACGCCCGGAAGCGTGGTGACCATCATGCCGCCGGTCTCGGTCTGCCACCAGGTGTCGACGACGGGGCACTCCTCGCCGCCGATGTGCTTGTAGTACCACTTCCACGCCCGCGGGTTGATCGGTTCTCCGACGGTGCCGAGCAAGCGCAGGCTCGACAGGTCGTGGTCGTTGGGGTACTTCTCGCCCCACTTCATGAAGGCTCGAATGGCCGTGGGGGCGGTGTAGAAGATGTCGACGCTGTAGTCCTCGACGATCTCCCAGAGGCGGTCTTTCTCGGGGTAGTCGGGGGTGCCCTCGTACATCACCGTCGTGGTGCCGAGCGCGAGCGGACCGTACACGATGTAGGAGTGGCCCGTGATCCAGCCGATGTCCGCCGAGCACCAGTAGGTGTCGTCCGCCTCGATGTCGAGGACGGCCTGACTGGTCCAGCTGACGTACGAGAGGTAGCCGCCGGTGGTGTGTTTCACGCCCTTCGGCTCGCCAGTCGTCCCCGACGTGTACATCAGGAACAGCATGTCCTCCGCGTCCCGCGACACCGGCTCGACGCGCTCGCCCTGGTAGTCGGCGACGAGGTCGTCGTAGTCGTGCGCGCTGTCGCCGAGGAAGTGGGTGAGCTCGTCGCCGAGGCGGTCGACGACCACCACGTCGCTCACCTCGTGGTCGACCCCCGAGAGTCCCTCGTCGGCCTTCTGCTTGTGGTTGAGGGCGTCGCCGCGGCGGTAGTAGCCGTCGCAGGTGACCAGGTACTCCGAGTCGGCGCTGTTCATCCGCGTCGCGAGCGCGTCCGCCGAGAACCCCGCGAACACCACGCTGTGCGGTGCGCCGATACGGGCGCACGCCAGCATCGCGATGGGGAGTTCCGGCACCATCGGCATGTACAGCGTCACCACGTCGTCCTCCTCGACGCCCATGTCCCGCAGCGCCGCCGCGAACTCGTTGACCTCCTGCAGGAGGTCCTCGTACGTGTAGGTTCGCATCTCGCCCAGTTCGCCGACCCACTCGATCGCGGCCTCGTCGCCGCGCCCGTCCTCGACGTGGCGGTCGAGGCAGTTCGCCGACGCGTTCAGGGACCCGCCGGTGAACCACTCGTAGAACGGCGCGTCGGAGTCGTCGAGCACCTGGTCGTACTCCTCGTCCCAGTCGAGCAGGTCGGCCGCTCGCTCCCAGCACTCCGGCCAGTTCTCCTCGAACTCCTCGTAGATGTCCGGGTCCGAGACGTTCGCCTGCTCGACGAACGACTCGGGCGGATCGAACGCCTCCTGTTCCTCGAGCCGCGCCTCGAGCTGTACGTCCTCCGGGTTCTCACTGTCTCCCATGGTACAGATAATCAATAACAAACTTCCACAATAAATCCCGTATCTAGGTGTTCAAACCTGTAATCCGAGACAGAAACGATCGAATCGGGGTACGAGCGACCGGAAGTACGCGCTGGGCCGCCGCGCCGTCAGAGCGCGGCGGACGAAACCGCCCGAGAGCGACCGTGAACGATACGCGGGCGGCGGGCCGACCGCGCGGTCGACAACCGGCCGCCGGTATCTAGGTGTTTAATCTCCGCCGTCGGCCGCGTCGAACACTGTCCGGAGGAGCTCGCGCTGCCCCTTCCGGAGGTGGTTGTGAAGCGTCGGGGAGGAGACGCCCATCGCGTCGGCGATCTCCTCGGCGGTGCTCTCGCGCGGCCAGTCGAAGTAGCCCCCGAAGTACGCCGCCCGGAGCGCCGACTCCTGGCGGTCGGTGAGCCGGTCGTCGACCCCCCGCCGGAACTCGCCGACGGTCGGGTCGGCCCCCTCGACGCTTCGCTTGCCGAGGAGCTCCACGCTCGGGAACGCGTCGACGAGTTCGTCGATGACCGACCGGACGTCGGTGTCGGGCGCGAGCTCGGCCACGAGGGTACTCTCCCCGCCGTCGACGTCGAGCCGGCGGACCGTCGCCCCGGCCCGGGTCAGCGCGACCGACGGCGCGGACCCCGACAGCACGAACTCCAGCAGGAACTCGTCGCCGCGGGTCTCCACGAGGCGGAAGTCCGCGACCCCGTCGTCGTCCGCCGCGAACTCGAACGCCTCCGGCGGCGTCGCTCTGGAGAGGGTGACGTAGTAGACGAGCGCCCCGTCGCTCCCCGAGACGAGCGATTCGAGCGCCAGCCGGCAGTCGAAGGCCCCCGTGACGCGGTTGAAGAAGGAGCGGTCGCCGTCGACCCGGAACGCGAGTTCGACGACTGCGTCCGACAGGAGCAGCTGCCGCCGACGAAGCGCGGTGACGGCGTGGCCGACCCGCCGCCCGAGGGTGTCGAGGTGGGCCCGCTCGTCCGCGCCGAACGCGTCGGCGCGCTCGGACAGCACGCAGAGGACCCCGTGGGAGGACTCCGCCGCCGGGAGCGGCACGAGCGCGAGCGAGCGGATCCCGTGCCGCCGGAATGCCTCGCTCGCGGCGTCGGGGAGCGGCTCCGGCCCGGCGTCGGACCGCACGACCGGATCGCCGGACTCGACCGCGCGCTCGACGTCGCCCGCCGCCGCCAGGGCGTCGGCTATCCGTCCGGCGGCGTCCCGGTCGACGCCGGCCGCCGTCTCCGGCGAGAGAGCGTTCGACGCGTGTCCCGGTACCCCGATCCATGCGCCCGCGTACGCGTCGTCGGTCAGACTCGCACAGACCGCTCGCTCGATCCCGGACCGGTCGGTCGCGTCCAGCGCGCCCGCCGCCGCGGACCGGACGGCCTCGGCGACGGTTCCGAGCCGCCGGAGGCGGTCCCGCTCGTCGCGGACCGAGTCCAGCTGGCGCTTCCGAGCCGTGAGATCGACGACGAGGGCGGCGAACCCGTCACCCCCGTCCCCGACCGGTGCGACGACGGCGTGGCACCACGCCCGGCTCCCGTCGCCGCGGACGCGGTAGCCGGCGCCCTCGTACCGCCCCTCCTCGGCGGCGGTCGTGAGGTGGTGTTCGGGGCGGCCCTCCTCGACCGCCTCGTCGGTGTACAGGACCGACACGTGCCGGTCGAGCACGTCCGCCGCGTCGCGGCCGAGCACCCGCTCGGCGCTCTCGGGCCACGACTCGACGCACCCCTCGGCGTCGAGTCGGAACGCGCAGCAGTCCTCGGCGGCTTCGAGCGCCGCCGCGAGGCCGCCGGCCGGCCGGCGGTCGTCCGCTCCCACAGCGTCGGACGCCTCCCGGCCGACGAGCGCGTCGATGGCCCCGACGACGCGCTCCTCGTCGGGCGGGTCGAGGTACGGTTCGAGCGCCGCGAAGCTCCCCCATCCGCCGACCGCTTTCGCGACCCGCGGGCTGACCTCGGCGTCGAGCAGCAACCGCCGGGCGAAGTACTGCCGGAGGTCCCGGACGGCGAGGTCGGCGTATCGGCCGTCGCCGGTCCGGTCCGCCGCGCGGCTCGTCACGTCCGCGACGAGCATCTGGACGCGGCGGGGGCTCACGTCCACGAGCGTCTCGTCGCCGGCGAGGTCGGACGCGTAGCGCCGGATCTCGCGCTCCAGCCCCGGCGGGACGACCGTCTCGCGGTCGACCTCGCCGTCACCGTCTCTCACCGCCAGGAGGTGCCGGTCGGGGTCGGCCCGCGCCCGTCGGAGGTCCCCGGGTCGCACCCGGACCATCTCGGCCGCGCGGAGGCCGGCCTCGCCGGCGAGACGGACCAAAAGCGCCTCGCGGTACGTCTCCGCCGCCGCCGTGAGGCGGTCGTACTCCGCCTCGCCGAACCAGTGGCCCGCCCGGTCGTCCGCCGCGGTCGTCGTCACTGTTTCGCTCTTTCGGGAAACGCGAAGGTAAATGTTCGGGGTAGAACGGGTATCTGCGGAGGATAGTAGAGGAACCCTCAACTACCGTTTCGCTGTTTCAGAACAGGCGAAACGCTACCGCTCGTCGACCGCCGACTCGATCTCGCCGACGATCTCCGGGTTGCGGAGCGCGCTGGTGTCCCCGAGGTCGTCGCCGTTCGCGATGTCCTTGAGCAGCCGCCGCATTATCTTGCCCGAGCGCGTCTTCGGCAGTTCCGGGGTGAACACGACCGTCTCCGGGCGGGCGAACGTGGCGATCCGGTCGCCGACGCGGTCGACGATCCGCTCGCGGAGCGCGTCGTCGACGCCGTAGCCGCTCTCGGTGCTGACGTAGGCGTAGATGCAGGCGTCGTCGACCCCGTCGGCGTCCGTCGCGACGACGGCGGCCTCGGCGACGCCCTCGACGCCGACGATGGCGGACTCGATCTCCATTGTGCCGATCCGGCGCCCGGAGACGTTGATCACGTCGTCGATCCGGCCGAGCACGGTGACGTAGCCGTCCTCGTCGATCGTCGCGCCGTCGCCGGCGAAGTAGACGCAGTCCTCCCCGGAGTCGTCGGAGAACTCTCGCCAGAACTCCTCGACGTACCGGTCGTCGTCGCCGTACAGCGTCCGGAACATCCCCGGCCACGGCCGCTGCACGGTGAGGTAGCCAGCGTCGCCCGCCGCGACGTCGTCGCCGTCCCGGTCCACGACCCGAACGTCGATGCCGGGCAGGGGCGGCCCGGCGGAGCCGGGCTTCATCTCGTCGACGCCGGGCAGCGTGGTGACCATCATGCCGCCGGTCTCGGTCTGCCACCAGGTGTCGACGACCGGACACTCCTCGCCGCCGATGTGCTTGTAGTACCACTTCCACGCCTGCGGGTTGATCGGCTCCCCGACGGTACCGAGTAGCCGGAGGCTGGAGAGGTCGTGGTCGTTCGGGTACTCCTCGCCCCACTTCATGAACGCCCGGATCGCCGTCGGCGCGGTGTAGAACACGTCGACCGCGTGCGTGTCGACGATCTCCCAGATGCGGTCGCGGTCGGGGTAGTCCGGCGTCCCCTCGTACATCATCGTTGTGGTGCCGAGCGCGAGCGGGGCGTAGACGCTGTAGGAGTGCCCCGTGATCCAGCCGATGTCCGCCGAGCACCAGTGGGTGTCCGTCGGCTTCAGGTCGAGCGCGGCGTAGCCGGTCCAGGCGACGTGGGCGAGGTAGCCGCCGGTGGTGTGTTTCACTCCTTTCGGCTCGCCGGTCGTCCCCGACGTGTACATCAGAAACAGCATGTCCTCCGCGTCCCGCGACACCGGCTCGACCGTCTCGCCGGCCCGCTCGTCGATCAGGGTCGTGTAGTCGTGCTGGTCCTCCCCGAGGTAGTGCGAGAGCTCGTCGCCGAGGCGGTCGACGACCACCACGTCGCTCACCCCGCGGTCGAGGTCGAGCAGGGCGTTGTCAGCCTTGCTCTTCAGGTTGAACGCGTTCCCGCGGCGGTAGTAGCCGTCGGCGGTGACCAGGTACTCCGAGTCCGCGCGCCGCATGCGCGTCGCGAGCGCGTCCGCCGAGAACCCCGCGAACACCACGCTGTGCGGTGCGCCGATACGGGCGCAAGCGAGCATCGCGATCGGCAGCTCCGGCACCATCGGCATGTAGAGGGTGACGACGTCGTCCTCCTCGACGCCGAGATCCAGCAGCGCCGCCGCGAACTCGTTGACCTCGCGGTAGAGGTCCTGGTACGTGTAGGTCAGCGTCTCGCGGCGCTTGCCGACCCACTTGATCGCCGCGTGGTTCTTCCGACCGCTCTCGACGTGGCGGTCGATGCAGTTGTAGGCGGCGTTTAACGACCCGCCGGCGAACCACTCGTAGAAGGGCGCGTCGGAGTCGTCGAGCACCCGGTCGTACTCCTCGTCCCAGTCGAGCAGGTCTGCGGCCCGCTCCCAGCACTCCGGCCAGTTCTCCTCGAACGACTCGTAGATGTCCGGGTCCGAGACGTTCGCCTGCTCCACGAACGATTCCGGAGGGTCGAACGTCGTCGCGTCGGCCAGCCGCGCTTCGAGGTCGACCCCCGTCCCGTCGCTCATCACCTGAATCCAAGGACGTGAGCGGCATAAACGTTCTTGCTAACGAGAGTAGGGCCCGCCCGACCGGCGAGTAGGAACAGTAAACTAATCCCCGGAGGGAGCGAACGGGACCTCATGAACCTCTCCGGGAAGCGAGTGCTGGTCACGGGCGGCGCGGGCCTGGTCGGATCGCACATGGCCGACCTGCTCGCCGCCGACAACGACGTCCTCGTGGCGGACGACCTCTCGAACGGCCGCCGCGACTGGGTCCCCGACGACGCCGAGTTCGCCGAGGTCGACCTCACGGACCCGGCCGGCGTCCGCGAGGTCGTCACCCCCGAGGTCGACGTCGTCTTCCACTTCGCGGCGTCGAAGAACGTCAACACCGACCGCCCCCGCGGACAGTTCGACGAGAACAACGCGATGACGTACAACCTCCTCGAGCGGATGGACGAGGTCGGCGTCTCGCGGATCGCCTTCACCTCCTCCTCCACAGTGTACGGCGAGGCTCCCCGTCCCACTCCCGAGGACTACGCCCCCCTCGAACCGATCAGCATCTACGGCGCGAGCAAACTGGCCGAGGAGGGGCTGCTCTCGACGTACGCCCACGCCCACGACTTCACCGTCTGGACGTTCCGGTTCGCGAACATCCCCGGCCCCGCGTTCGACGGCTCCGTCATCCCCGACTTCGTCGAGAAACTGGACGAGAACCCCGAGACGCTCACTATCCTCGGCGACGGTCGACAGGAGAAGTCCTACCTCCACGTCGAGGAGTGCGTCGACGCCATCCGCCACGTCGTCGAGCACGCCGACGACGCCCACAACGTGTACAACCTCGGCACGCGCACCACGACCTCCGTGAACCGCATCGCCGACATCGTCGCCGACGAGATGGGCGTCGACCCCGACCGCGAGTACACCGGCGGCGACCGCGGGTGGACCGGCGACGTGCCGAAGATGCGCCTCTCGGTCGAGAAGCTCTCGGCGCTCGGCTGGGAGCCGCCGCTGTCCAGCGACGAGTCGGTGCGGAAGGCGGCGCGGCAGTTGGTCGAGCAGTTGGAGTGAGCTACACCGAGAACGCCGTCTCCGCCTCGCAGTCCTTCTCCCGCGCTTCGAGCGTCGCGACGACGGCGTACTCGCCGGGGGCGGGGTCCTCCCAGGTTGCCTCGTACGTCGCGGTCCCGCCCGGGTCTATCGTCTCCGAGCCGAGCATCTGGGCGAACATCCGCCCCTCGCTGAAGCGCCACACTTCCCCGCCGTCGTCGCGGACGGCGAAGTCGGCTTCGAGCGTGTCGGAGAACGACAGGTCGACCGGTTCGTCGCCGTCGTTAGCGACGGTGAAGGTGAACTGAACGCCGTCGTCGACGGTCGCGTCGAGGGTGCCGTGAAGTGACATGGCGCGGGCTACCGAGCGGTCGATTATATCTCTTCTGCAGAAAAACGGAACGGGGCCGAAGAGGCAGGTGTGGGGTGGTGTCGCGGGAGGTCGCCGAAACGCTGCTCAGTCGTCGCTGGAGTCGAGCCCCAGCGCCGCGGCGACGTCGAGCAGCCCGCTGCCCTGCTCGTTGCTGGACAGCCCGACGTCCTCGGCAGTGGACTTCAGGCGGTCGCGCGCCTCGACGTTCGTGTAGCCGTTCGCCATCAGCTGCGCGCCGGCGCCGGCGACGTGGGGACAGGCCATCGACGTGCCCGAGAACGTGTCGTAGCCGCCCGGGATCGTCGAGTAGACGTCTTCGCCCGGCGCGGCGAGTTCGACCTCGGGGCCGGTGCTGGAGAAGTTCGCCAGCGAATCGTCCTCCGAGGTCGCGCTGACGGCGATGCACTCCTCGTACGCGGCGGGGTAGCCGACGCAGTCGCTACAGGGGCCGTCGTTGCCCGCCGCCGCGACGAGCAGGACCCCGTTGTTGTAGGCGTACTGGCACGCGTCCTTGACGGTCTGGGAGCCGCTGCTCCCGCCGAGGCTCATGCTGCCGACGTCGTACCCCTGGTCGGCGGTCCACTCGATGCCGGCGGCGATGTCCGACCACGAGCCGCTGCCGTTCTTGTCCAGCACCTTCGCGGCGTGGAGCGTGGCCTCCGTACTGACGCCGACGACGCCCTCGGAGTTGTTCACTGCGTCGGCCGTGCCGGCACAGTGGGTGCCGTGGTCGTTGTCGTCGTCCCAGTCGTACCGACAGACGTTCGGGCCGCCGCGACAGGAGACGAACGCGCGGCCCTCGCCGAGGTTCGCCTGCAGGTCCGGGTGGTCCGAGTCGATCCCGGTGTCGATGATCGAGATGTCGGCACCGGCGCCCGTCTCGCCGTTCGCGTGGGCGACCTCGGCGTCCGTGCGGTCGATGCCCCACGGCGTCGTCTGGGCGAGGGCCTCCCACTCGCCGTTCACTTCGACGTAGCGGACGTCGGGCCGGTTGCGAAGCGCTTCTGCCGCCCGCGCGGGCACCCGTATCGTCATCGCGTCGAACGAGAACTCCCGTACCACGGCCGCCGCGGCGTCGCTCGCTGCCCGGCGGCCGCTGTCCGCGCCGTACCCGACGTTCACCTCCACGAGGTCCTCCGGCTCCGCGCTCGCGAGCCCGCCCGCGCCGACCACGGCGAGCGCACCGCTGGTTTTCTTGAGAACGTTACGACGGCTGACGTGTGTGCTGCCATCTGACATGGCAACCGACCGTGACTACATCATATATTATTAATTGTTGTGGTAGTTTCAGTTAGGTTATTAACACTATCTGGAAAACAGCGGCGGGTTCCCAAGCAGTACGCCTTTATCCGGCGACCGCCAACGCCGACGCGTGCAGATCGTCGGGTACGACACGGGTGCGCCGGACGACGAGGGCGGGGACGGCCGCGCGCCGGCGCTGCTGGTCGCCGCGGACGGCGTCGTAGAGCGGGCGGAACTGACGCCCGGGACGAGGCTCGCGTACTCCCTCGGGGAGCGCCGCTGCGCGGGCGCGGTCGACGGGACAACCCACTACGCCTGCGGGAACGAGGGCGCTCCCTACTGCGACCAGCACGCGAGCACCTGGGTGTGCGCGCGGTGCACCGGGACCTGCCTCAAGGACGAGATGGACTGCTACGAGGAGCACGCGGTGTACCTCGCCGCGTTCGCCCCGGCGACGGTGAAGGTGGGCGTCACCCGGCTCTGGCGGCTGGAGACGCGCCTCCGCGAGCAGGGCGCCGACCGCGCCGCCCACGTCCACACCGTGTCGAACGGGCGGATCGCCCGCGAACTCGAAGCCGAGATCGCGACGGACCTGACCGACCGGGTGCGCGTCCCCGAGAAGATCGCGGGGCTTCACAGCGCCGTGGACGAGGACGTCTGGGAGGTCGTTCTCGACGACTTCGACGTGATCGACCGCACCGCCTTCGACTACGGGATCGACCTCGACTCGCGGCCGGTGGTCGAAACGCTCGCCTCGGGGGAGGTCGTGGGCGTGAAGGGACGGATCCTGGTCCTGTCGAACGCCGGCACGACGTACGCGGTCGACCTCCGGGACCTCGTCGGGCACGAGGTCGCCGAGGAAGCGGCCGACCGAAACCTCCAGTCCGATCTCGGCGCGTTTTACTGACGGAAGTCCCGTTTCGTGCGGAGAAGCGACCCGCAGAACTCCCCGACGACCGACGGCCGGCAGTATACCTAACCCTTTTCGGGGCGCGGACGGAACGGGGAGGTATGTCGGACGACGAACCCACCGACGGCGAGGAATCGGGTGCAGAGGACAACGGCGAGGGCGAGAGCGAGGAGAAGTCCTTCCGGGAACGCGTCGAGGAGATCCGCGAGAAGCGAGCCGAGGAGGGCGAGGGCGAAGGCGAGTCCCGCGAAGAGCGCATGGAAGAGATGATGGGCGGCGGCCCCGGCGGCATGGGCGGGGGCGGCGGCAACCCCTTCGCGCAGATGATGAGCGGCATGATGGGCGGCGGCCCGGGCGGCCCCGGCGGGCGCGGTCCGGGCGGCCCCGGCGGCGCGGGCGGGCAGGAAGCCGGTAACGAGGAGCTCGTCCGCGAGGTGCGACAGCTCCGCGACGAGGTCCGCGACGCGACCCGCCAGCTCCAGCGCATCGCCGACGCCATCGAAGACGACTAAGTACCCTTCTGCGTCCTTTTCGCGTCCGTAGCGACAGAGCGCAGCCGAGCGTAGCGACTGCTCCAGTCGTTTCGAGCGACGACCTCGACGGCCGCGCCGGCGGTGCGCGGCGCGACGGTGTCCGCTACCGGACCCCGTCGTAGATCGTCGCCAGCCGCTCCACGGTCCGGTCGACGCTGAAGTCGTCGCGACTTTCGAGGCAGTTCTCGACGAGTCGCTCCCGGTCGGCGAGCGCGTCCTCGATCCGGGCGCGGAACGCGTCCACGTCGTCTTCCGGGTAGTGGTAGCCGGTGACGCCGTCCTCGACGGTCTCCGACAGCGCGCCGCTGTCGACGCCGACGACCGGCGTTCCGCAGGCGTTCGCCTCCAGCGCGACGAGCCCCTGGGTCTCGACGGGGCTCGGGAACGCGAAGACGTCGAGCGACGAGTAAAACGCCGCCATCTCGTCGCGGTCGAGGAACCCGAGGAAGCGGGCGTCGACGTCGGCCGCGGCCGCCTGTCGTTCGAGGTCCTCGCGGGCCGGGCCGTCGCCGCCGAGCACCACCGTGGCGTCGAGGCCGTCGGCCGCCTCGATCAGGTCGGAGAGGCGCTTCTCGTAGCCGTGGCGCCCGGTGTACCCGATCAGCGTCTCGCCGACCAGGTCGTGGCGCTCGCGGAACGCGGTCCCGTCGACCGGGCGGAAGCGCTCGGTGTCGATGCCGTTCGAGACGACCTTCACCGGCGCGTCGATGCCCACCTCGTCGTTCAGGTACCGGCGGACGGGGTCGGTGGGCACGAGCACCGCGTCCGCGCGGTCGAAGAACCAGCGCTCGTAGCCCTCCACGAACCCGCGGAGCCCGGACGCGATGCCGTCCGTCGGCGCGAGGTAGTCCGTGTACTCGCCGCCGGGCGTGTGATAGGAGGCGACGAGCGGCGCGTCGGCGCGGCGCGCGAGCCGCATCGCGCCGAGGCCGAGCGTGTAGGGCGTGTGCGCGTGAACGACGTCGACGTCCGCGACGGTGTCGGGTACTTTCGGCGCGCCGAGTCGGTACCCCTCGTACCAGGGGAAGGGGACGCTACGCACCGGATGCTCGTTCGGCCCCGGAGCGTGACCTTCGGAGTGCGGGTACACGACGTCCATGCGTCCGCCGTTCCGGTTCCAGCGGTCCCGCCACGTGTCGATAGTGTAGGTCACGCCGTTTACCGTCGGGAGATACGTATCGGTAAAGGCGACGACCTGATGGTCCATTATCGGCCCATTCGTAGGGGAGCAGTTAAAAAACTCGTCATTCAACGATCATCCGACGGTCCATCGTTAGTCCGGCGCTAAACAGCGCTCCCGGCGCTCGGCGTACCGTCCTCGAATCGCACAGCGGCGGGCGACGCGGCGCCAGTCGCCGGCGTCTCGCGGGCGAGCGAAATTTTGTTGATAAAGAAACAGCTACGATTAGAAACAAAAAATATATCCATCACTCCTCCAGTAGGGTCTAGTGGGGCAATTCAGGATAACACTCTCTCTTGTCCTGCTTGGCCCCGGAATCCCCCCACCCCCCATTTCCGATGACAGTACCCGAAGAGCGCATCGAGCGTCTGGAGTCGCTGGCGCGGGAGGCCGCGTCGGAGTCCCAGCAGGACCGGGCGATGGAGTACGTCCGTCTGGCCAGACGCGTCGCCGAGCGCAACCGCGTCAACCTGCCCCGGCGGTTCAAACGGTTCACCTGCGATCGGTGCGACAGGTATCTCCGGCCGGGCGTCAACGCTCGCGTCCGCCTCCGAGACGGCCACGTCGTCATTACCTGCGACTGCGGGGAGCAGGCGCGGTACCCGTACTGACAGTACCTTCTCGGCGCGCCGCGTGACAGGCGCCAGTGCAATAAAGTTGAAACGGCTGCCGTCCGTAACCGGTAATCAGAATGACTGACGAGGACCTGCGGAAACGAGCCCACGACCTCGACGTGACCCTCTGGGTGGGGAAAAGCGGTATCGGCGCGGTGACCGACGAACTCTCGGACCAGCTCCGGGACCGCGACCTGGTGAAGGTGAAGTTCCTCCGCGCGGCGCGGGGCGGCAGTAGCACCGAGGAACTCGCCGTCGACCTGGCAGACGAGGTCGACGCGGAGCTGATAGAGACCCGCGGGAACACGGCGGTGCTGCACTGATGGCGTTCGTCGACGAACTGCTCCGCGACGCCGGCCTGTCGAACGCGTACGCGGATCCCCTCGGGGCCACCGTCGAGTTCGTCGGCGCGTTCGTCGTCGTCTACCTCCTCGGGAAGACGGTGGTCTACCCGCTGGTGCAACGCCTGCTGAACCGGCGCGACCTCGACGCGCACGCGCGCAAGCCACTGATGAAGGTGAGCCAGATCGTCGTCGTGTTCGCGGCGGTGGCGATCGCCTTCGCGTTCGCCGGGTTCGGCAACCTGCTGACGTCGCTCGCGACCATCGCTGCGGCCGCGACGCTGGCTATCGGTCTCGCGATGCAGGACGTCCTGAAGAACTTCGTCGCGGGCATCTTCATCTTCACCGACAAGCCGTTCCGTATCGGCGACTGGATCGAGTGGGACGGCAACTCCGGCGTCGTGGAGGACATCAGCCTGCGCGTGACCCGCATCCGGACGTTCGACAACGAGCTGCTGACGGTACCGAACTCCAACTTGACCGACGACGTGATCAAGAACCCGGTCGCCAAGGATCAGCTCCGCCTGAAGTTCGTGTTCGGCATCGGCTACGACGACGACATCGAGCGCGCGACCGACATCATCGTCGAGGAGGCCGAAAAGCACCCGGACATCCTCGACGACCCCGCGCCGTCCGTGCGCCTCACGGAACTCGGCGACTCCTCGGTCGGCCTCCAGTCCCGCATCTGGATCGCCAACCCGAGCCGCGCCGACTACGTGAAGACCCGCGGCGAGTACGTCACGAACGTCAAGCGCCGCTTCGACGAGGAAGGGATCGACATCCCGTACCCGAACCGTACCCTCGAAGGCGGGCTGGAGCTGACGAACGCCACGGACGTGGTGGAACCAGCCGACGACTGATCGGCGTCGAGTTTCATCTCGACGCTGCAGTTTCGGCTGGTAAAAGGCGGACGACTGAGCGGCCGAGGGTCTCGTCCCGAGACCGCGGTCTCCGCCGGTGAAAGCCGACGACTGAACGGTATCGACTCGGTACTACGAGACCGGGCGGCCGCTCCTTCTGCTACACACGTCGCGGAGGCACCGCTCGGCGGTGTTATAACGGATTATGAATGGCGGACGCCCGAGGTTGCCCGGCGTTCCGGACGGGGGAATCCCGGTTGCCTCCTCCACCCCGCGACCCATCGAGCGACAGGTGTCCGGCGGTCCGCTGCTCGCTTCCGCGCCTGACGGATTGCCACCGACGAACCGCGACGGGACATCCCTGCGGATGGCCGTCGCGGACCGCTGCCCCCGATGGACGAGGCTTCCACGTTGGCTCCCGGGGCCCCGACCGGTCTGACCGGACGTGCCCGGGGTTCGGTCCCCGCTAAAGACCATAGTGCGGGTGACGAGCAGGGCCTAACTGCCCGACCTAGTCCACCTCAACGTAACGGACCCTGTCTTAAGGACCTTTCGCATCGATCGGGGACGGCGACGCGCTATCGGAGGCGTCCCGGTCGCGGACCGGGCGACACTCACTCAGATGAGGCGGAGCGCCCGGGCGTACCACCCGCCGCTCGCCGGGACGAGCAGCGTGACGGCGGCGAACGCCCACCGGTGGTACTCGATCCACTCCGCGGTCGACAGCTGGAAGACGACCGTTTCGTCGACGGCGAAGGCCCACTGGAGGGCGAGAAGGACCATGACGACGCCCAGCCCGACCGTCGCGCCGGCCGCGACCTCGGGGGGCGTCCGGTCCTGTCGCCCCGCGGCGAACGCCACCCCGACGACCACAGCGAGCAGGGTGACGCCCCACGGACCGACGAGGCCGTAGCCGTAGTACACCTGCAGACCGGAGACGTCGGCAGACGGCAGCGCGACGTACGGTAGGACGGCGGCGGCGACGACCGCGAGCGCTCCGAGCAACCCGACCGACGGCGGAACTGTCTCGTCGACCATGTCGGGAGACTGGCAGCGCCCGGAGCATAAGCGCGGCGTTCGAGTCGGAAAGCCCATCACGGCGCCGGCCGAACGCCGGGACATGGGACTCGGCAGCACCGCCAAGAAGATTCAGACAGTCGCGGACCGGGCGGAACAGCTGTACAAGCAACTCGTCGACGTGCGCGAGCGCGTGATGAAGCTGGAGGAGACGGCCGCCGAAACCGGCGACCGCGTCGAGACCATCGAGACCGAGCAGGAGAAACAGCGCGCGGTCCTCGACGCTATGGCCGAGCAACAGGGGATCGACGTGGAGCAAGTGCTCGCCGACGCCGCCATCGAAGACCTCGACGAGAGCGCCGACGACGGGGCGACGGATCAGAGTGCCGCCGACGCTGACGCGACCGCGGCCTCCGGCGACGCTACCGTCGAGACGATGGCCGAGTCATCCGCCGAAGAGAACCAATAAAGTATAACGGGCCCGGCAACTATTGCCTACCCGATGACCACCCATCGGGAGCCTTTCGACTCCGTACTCGACGCCGTCGGTGAGACGCCGCTCGTCCGCGTGCAGGCGTCGCCCGACACGGTGCCCGTGTTCGCCAAACTGGAGACGTTCAACCCCGGTGCGAGCGTGAAAGACCGCATCGGGAAGTACATGCTCGAACGGATGGTCGAGCGCGGGGAGGTACCGGAGGGCGGCACGGTGATCGAACCGACCGCCGGCAACACCGGCATCGGCTTCGCCATCGCCGCCGAACAGCTCGGCCTGACGGCCATCTTCGTCGTCCCCGAGCGGTTCAGCATCGAGAAACAGCAGCTCATGCGGGCGCTCGGGGCCGAGATCATCAACACGCCCACCGAAGACGGGATGGACGGCGCCATCGCCCGCGCCCACGAGCTCGCTGCCGAACTGGACGACGCGGTGGTCCCCCAGCAGTTCGCCAACCCGCTCAACGCCGAAGCCCACTACGAGACGACCGGGCCGGAGATCTACGAGGCCCTCGACGGCGAGGTCGGCGCGGTCGTCGCCGGCTGCGGCACCGCCGGGACGCTCATGGGGATCGCCAGATACGCCCGCGAACAGAACCCGGAGACGTACGTCGCTGCCGTCGAACCGGAGGGGTCACTGTACGGCGAGGTGCTCGGCAGAGACGAGCAGGAAGCGGAGTACAAGACCGAGGGGATCGGCACGCACGACCCGTCGACGAACGAGCTGTTCGACCCCGAACTCGTCGACGACGTGATCGACGTCGCCGACCGCGAGGCACAGGATGAACTCAAGCGGCTAGCGCGGGAGGAGGGCCACCTCGTGGCGTCGAGCGCCGGCGCGGCCAGCGTCGCGGCCCGGCGCGTGGCGGCGGACATCCGAGACGGCGCTATCGACGCGCCCCACGACACCGTCGTGACCCTCTTTCCCGACTCCAGCGAGCGGTACCTCTCGAAGGGGATCTACCGGTCCTTCGAGGAGTGGGAAGGCTAGCAGAGCCGCTGGTGTTCGACCTTCATGCACCGGTCCTGAACGACGTGGCGACCGTCGGCCTCGGCGCGCTCCGCGGCCTCGTCGTCGCGGATCCCGAGCTGCGTCCAGATCACCTTGACGTCGTCGCGTTCCAGCGCCTCGTCGACGATGTCGCTCACCTCGTCGCTCGGCCGGAACACGTTGACGATGTCTATCTCCTCCTCTACGTCGCGTAGCGAGTCGTAGGCCGGCCGCCCGAGGACCTCCTCGGCGTGCGGGTTGACCGGGACCACGTCGTAGCCGTTGTCCGCGAGGTACTTCGGGATCTCGTGTGCGTCCTTCCCCGGCGTAGACGAACAGCCGACGACCGCGATCCGTCGCAGGCCGAGCAGTTCTCGTATCTCCGCGTCGCTCTCGACGGGCATCACCCGAGGATGGGGTCCCCCTCCGCTAAAGCCTACTGGTCGTTCGACGCCGTCGACAGACCAACGGTTCGGACCGACGGCTCGCCGCCGTCGTCCTCGACCTCGATGACGCCGTCGAACAGCTGTTTGAGCGTGTTCAGGGTCTGCTGTTCGTGGGCGGTCGAGTCGATGACGTACAGACCCAGTCCGTCCGCGCTCTGGACGCGCCCCGTGAACACGTGGAGGAACCGGAACACGGTCTGGAGGTTCGAGTACATCAGCAGCGTCGACACCGAGTGGAGAAGGACCCGGTTTCGCTTGACGTTTCGCGTCTCGTAGAACTCCTGGAGGAACTCCGATAGCTGGATCCCGATGCCGGTCATGTCCACCGGCGACGACGCGTACTTGACCTGCGAGGTGTTCTCGGCGTTGCCGACGCCGCGCTGTTTCGTCACGCAGTCGACCACGCCGACCGGTTTCCCCTCCACGGATCCGACGAGGTCCTCGTACTCGTCGATCAACTTGTCCGCGCTGTCCTTCGTCGAGACGACGATGGCGCCGTCCCCCCGCTCCGTCCCGCTCGCGAGGATCTGCAGGGCTATCCGCCGCTTCCCCGTAAGCGGGGGCCCCGTTACGAGCAGGTTCGTACCCGGGTCGAGTTCGACGTCCGGTTGGACTGCAGCCAGATCATACATGACGGATCCTCGTGGGGAGAACAGCCGGGACTCCCGTACTGTTACTTGTCTCGTTCAACGCCTTCGCGTACCATAAAGGTGTACGAATCGAACTTATAGAGTTTTTGATTGTATGTTAAACGAACCGAAGGAAACCCGCTCATCACAGCGACGGCACCGCCGTCGCGCGACCGACGACGAAGGCGGCCGCCGCCAGAAACATCCCGTATTTGATGTGGGACTGCCCGGCCGTCGGGTCGTCGAAGCTCTCGACGGTCGCGTACAGCATGATCGCGTCGGCGGGCACGACGACGAGGAGGTACGGCACGCCGAACGTCCCCCGGACGTACGGGACCGGACTCGCCAGAAGCGCGACCGCGAGGGCCGCGGCCGCCGCGTACAGCGCCCGTCGCTCGCCGACGGCGATCGGGAGCGTGCGCAGTCCCTCCTCGCGGTCCCCCGCCACGTCCTCGACATCCTTGATGATCTCCCGCGTCAGCGTCGACAGCGCCGCGAGCAGGAACAGCACTACTGTCGGTGCGGGCCGGCCGACCGCCGCGCCGCCGAAGAGGAACGTGCTCCCCCCGAGGACCGCGACGACGAAGTTCCCCACTCCGGGCAACCCCTTCAGCCACTCCGTGTAGACGATCAGAGCGACGAGATTCACGGCCGCGATGCCGATCGCCAGCGGCGGCAGGAGCAACGCGGCCGCCGCGGCCGTGACGAACATCCCTGCACTGAACGCCAGCGCGCCGCGAGGACTGACCGCCCCCCGCGGGATCGGCCTGTCCGGTTCGTTGATAGCGTCGATCTCCCGGTCGAAGTAGTCGTTGACGGCGTTGCCGGCCGCGGTGGCGGCGACCGTGGCGACGACGGCGGCGGCCGCCGGCACCGCGGGGACGTCCGTCCCGACGGCGACGAACGCGCCGATGAACGTCAGCGCACCCGCGGCGACCGCGTTGACCGGCCGCGTCAACTCGAGCAGCCCGCGGACCCGCTCTCCGGCACTCATAGGGCTCAGTCCCGACGGCTCCCTGATAAAGGGCGCGGAACGGGTCGCGAGAAATCAGTGGGTTTAAACGGTGCCGTCGCCCAACTTTCGCCCGAGGGCGCTTAGCTCAGTCTGGACAGAGTACTTGGCTTCGGACCAAGCTGTCGCGGGTTCAAATCCTGCAGCGCCCATCACGTTACTTCTCGGAGAGCATTTACCATACAGTTATTGAATTGACTACTTCCCCGACCGATGTCGAAACTGACCGGCGTGCGTCGTCGAACACCACTCGGACTGTCTGACGGAGAGCGAAACTGTTTCGCCCCTCTGAGAAGTATCTTCTGGCGATGAAGGAGGTTCTGTACCGGCTCAAACGCCCGCTACTGTACGTGATGGCCCCCGCGTACGTCGTCGCTGGCGTTCTGCATTTCGTCGTGCCGGAGTTGTACGTCCAGATCGTCCCGCCAGTTTTCCCGGCGGCGCTCGCGCTCGTTTACTTGTCCGGCCTCGCCGAAATAGCCGTCGGGGTCGGGCTGTTGGTCCCCCGAACTCGACGGCACGCGGCGTGGGCGACGGTCGCATTACTCGTCGCGGTCTTTCCGGCGAACGTCTACATGGCGACCCACGGGGTCGTCGTCGAGGGGATGCCGGGCGGCGGCGACCCCTCCGACCTCGTCCGCTGGGGACGACTCCCGCTGCAGGGCGTGTTGATCCTCTGGGCGCTCTGGTACACGCGACCCCCGGCCGAGGCGGACCGAAGCTGATACCGACGATCATCACCGCCCACCCGACATCTCTGCGCGCCCACACTGCCCGTTTTCCGTCTTTCCGTCGATCGTACGGTATGGTCAGCCTCTCGGGCGCCACGGCGACTGGGAAGCAGGTGTTCAACGAGTTCTCCCAGAAGAACGTGACCTTCATGGCGGCGGGGATCGCGTACAACGCGTTCATCTCGCTCGCGCCCCTGCTGCTCGTGGTCCTGTTCGTCGTCTCGGTGTCGGGGACGGGCCTCGAAGACCGGATCATCGAACTCTCCCAGCAGTCGCTGCCCGGACCGATAGCCGACGCCGTCTCGGGGATACTGCGGGACAACTCCGGCGGCGGCGCGTCGGCCGTCGGCCTTCTCGTGCTCATCTGGGGGACGCTGAAGATCTTCCGGGGGCTCGACACGGCGTTCTCGGAGATCTACGAGACGAAGACGAAGAACTCCTTCGTCGACAAACTGGTCGACGGGATCGTGGTGTTCGTCGCGATGGTGGTCGCCATCCTGGCGACGGTCGGCGTCACGGCCGCCTTCTCGCGGTTCTCGTCGGTCATCCCGTTCGTGGGCTACCTGACGCCGCTGGTGCTCGTCGTCGGTCTGGTGCTGGCGTTCCTGCCGATGTACTACCGGTTCCCGGACACCGACGTCGACTGGGACCACGTGTGGCCGGGCGCGGCGTTCGCGGCGGTCGGCTGGGCGGCGTTCCAGGCGGTGTTTCAGGTGTACCTCTCCTTCACGGGCGGCGGGTCGGGGGATTTCTTCGGGAGCGTCATCGTGATCATCACGTGGCTGTACTTCTCCGGGCTCGTCCTCCTGCTCGGCGCGGTGATAAACGCCGTGATCGGCGACCACGCCTCCGAGAAGGCCGGCGGCGTCGGCGAAGGGGCGACGGGGTACGAGACGGACCGCGAGCAGTCGCTCTCGCCGGACGAGTTCGGCCAGTACCTCTGGAACCTCCGGGAGGAGATCACTCCCACCGGGGACGCGGGGCGGGCCGGCACTCCGGACGGGACGGGCCGGTACCGCCATCCCGACGGCGACGTCGAGGTGATCGAGCAGTCGAAGGGGGAAGACGACGGGACGAAGTGGGAGGTGGCGTTCCGCTGGCGGACCGACGAGCCGCCGGAGGGCGAGACCGATCCCGCGGACGAACGCGCCGCCGCGACGGAGGACTAGTACTCGATCTCGGCGGCGATGCCGACCGCGAGGGCCCCCGCACCGAGGAGGACGAGAACCGCGCCGGCGATCGACGGAGTCGCCGGCCACGCGGACAGGCTGACGGCCCAGAGGCCGGCGACCAGCGCGACCCCGCCCGCGACCACGAACTGAACGAACCGCTCCATGGATCCGCGTTCCGCGCCGAGCGGCAAGGCTCCGACGGTCCGGACGGGGGGCGGCGCGTGACGGCGTCGCTCCGGGCGGCAAGCGTTAGTGACTGCCGCCCGAACGATCGCGCATGGCCGAACCCGTGCTCGTCTACGACGACGACTGCGGCTTCTGCACCTGGTGGGCCGACTTCCTCGCCCGCCGCTCCGACCTCCGGATCGTCGGCTTCGCGGAGCTGACGCCGGAGCTTCGCGACCGATTGCCGGAGAACTACGAGGAGTGCTCGCACCTGGTGACCGACGACGAGGTGTACTCCTGCGGGGCGTCGATCGAGGAGGCGTTCGTCCGGTCGGACCTCGGCGAGTCCGCCAGACCGCTGGTGGAGTCCCTCCGGCGCTTCGACGGCTACGGCTCCGTCCGCGAGGGCGGCTATCGCCTCGTCGCGGACAACCGGAGCCTCTGGGGGAAGGTGCTGTCGAAGACGCCGCCGGCGCGGTCGGCGGACGACCGCGACTGATCCGGGGTGAGTCGGGTCGGTCGGACACCGCTCGCGACCGTTCAGAAGACGCTCCGTCGGGGCGTCGCACCGCCCGAGCGGAGGTCGTCGAGCGTGACGGGGGCGACGTACGTGCCGACGCGCTCGCGGCGCCACCACTCGCCCGTCTCCGCGCGCTCCTCGGGCGTCGTGAACCGGTACCGATAGCGGGTCACGCGGACCATCTCCGGTGGGCCGTCGAACGGGGCGTCCGACAGCAGGTCGAGCGTGGCGTCGTCGCCGTCCAGCAGGGACTCCAGCAGCCGGAAGAGCCAGCGCTGCCGCCGCGTCGGGCGGGGACGCATCGCGGCGAACCACAGTTGCCAGTCCAGGCGCAAGTGGTACGGCGCCCACTGCGGCGGCCGCTCGTCCGTCCGAACCGGCTGTCCCCGGAACTCGTACGCTTCCCAGTCCGCTTCGTCGGGGTACTCCTCCCGCGTCCCCTCGATCACCAGCTGATAGCGGTCGCGCGTTATCGACCCGAACGCGCCGTAGGTGTTGACGAGGTGGAGCGGGTCGTACGCGGTGTTCATCACCTGCGATGTGGAGAGGATATTCCTGACCGGCCGCGCGCTCATCGTGAGGACGAGGACCGAGACGGCGAGTGCGACCGCCTGCAGAGGGAGCGGCGGGGGTGTGGCGGCGGTCGCAGCGGGCGTCGCGCCGACGGCGGACAGCGCGGAGTCCGGTACCATCGCCCCGAGGACGCCGTCGCTGAACGTCGCGATCGCCTGCACGATCGTCAGCGCGTTGAGCCACGAGAAGTTGCCGGTCAGCATGAGCCACGCCTGGAAGCCGACCGTCGCGACGCCGCCGACCGCGGCGTACGGCTGCGGCGCGAAGTAGAGGAAGGGGACGGCGAGTTCGACGACGTGGTTCCCGAACACCTCGACGCGGTGGAACCGGTCGGGGAGGTGGTGGGCGTACCACGAGAGTGGGTTCGGCATCGGCTGGGTCTCGTAGTGGTAGTCGAGGCAGGTGAGGTCGCGCCAGCAGTCGTCGCCGCGGATCTTGATCAGCCCCGCGCCGAACATGTTGCGAAAGAGCACCCACTTGATCAGCCAGACCACGACGACCGGTGGGCCGCTCGCGCCGGCACCGAGAAATATCGCCAGAAAGCCCGTCTCCAGCAGCATCGACTCCCAGCCGTAGCCGTAGAAGACCCGCCCGGCGTTGACGAACGACTGGTACAGCGCCCACAGCGCCGCCCAGATCAACATCGACGCGACGATCGGGTACGGCTCCGGGAGCCAGTACGGCAGGCCGACGAGCGCGGCGACCGAGAGCGCGACGCCGGTCCACGCGGCCGCCCCGATTACCCGGTCGTCCGGGTAGAGATAGAAGAGGCTCGGCCGCTCGCGGAACGACGCGGCCTCGACGTACTCCCCGATCGGCAGGAGGCCGTCCTCGCCGGCGAGCGCCCGGAACTGGTTCGCCGCGACGAGGAACGCCGCGAGGTAGATCACGGCGAGGGCGCGCTGGAAGAGAAAGCGGACCAGCCAGTAGTCCTCCGATCCCGGTAGCGCCATACCGGGGCGTAACCGCGGCGGCGATCAAAGGCGTAACGGGAGCGCGCAGACGTGTCGACTCGGATACAAAATCTCGCTTCCGGAAACCGATACGGGGGTCGCCGCCGAAGCGCCGCCATGGCGAACGAGACGATGCGCGCGGCGGTGGTCCCGGAACCGGACGGCGATCTCGAGGTCAGGGAGCGAGCGATCCCCCAACCGGAGCCGGGCGAGGTCCGGATCGCCGTCGCGGCCTGCGGAATCTGCGGCGGCGACGACGTCGCGCGCGAGGGCGCGCCGCCCGTCGAGTACCCGCGGGTTCCGGGGCACGAGATCGTCGGCACGGTCGACGCCGTCGGAGGCGACGTCACCGAGTGGGACGAGGGCGACCGCGTCGGCGTCGGGTGGCACGGCGGGCACTGCTTCGACTGCGACGCCTGCCGCCGCGGGGAGTTCGTCCACTGCGAGAACGGGGTCGTCACCGGGCTCCACCGCGACGGCGGGTACGCCGAGTACGCGCTCGCCCGCCGGGAGGCCCTCGCCGCCGTCCCCGACGAACTGGACGACGCGGCGGCGGCCCCGCTGCTCTGCGCCGGGCTCACGACGTTCAACGCCCTCAGACACTCCGACGCTTGCCCCGGTGACCTCGTCGCCGTCGTCGGGATAGGCGGCCTCGGCCACCTCGGCGTCCAGTACGCGCACCGGGCGGGCTTCGAGACGGTCGCCGTCTCGCGGGGCGCGGAGAAACGCGCCGCCGCGCTCGACCTCGGCGCGGACCACTACGTCGACAGCGAGGCCGTCGACCCGGGGGCGGCGCTGCGTGACCTCGGCGGCGCGCGCGTCGCTCTCGTGACCGCGCCGTCGAGCGACGCCGTCGCATCAGTCGTGGACGGACTCGGAGCGGACGGCGAGGTGCTCGTCGTCGGATCGCCCGAAGATCCAGTCCCGGTCGACGCGACGCAGCTCGTCGGCACACGCGGCCGCGTCGCCGGCTGGGCGTCGGGGACCCCGAGCGAAGCCGAGGACGCGCTGGCGTTCAGCGACCTCCGGGATGTCGTACCCGCAGTCGAGACGTTCGATCTGGCGGACGCCGCCGAGGCCTACCGCCAGATGAGCGAGGGCGAGGTGCGGTTCCGGGCGGTACTCGTCCCCTGATCGAAAATATAACTTTTCTTAACTTTAGTCCGGTCTCCCGCCCGAACCCACGCTGTATGCGGGAGAAACCGTCGGGGTCCGTTTCCCACTTCCAACTTCCACAAAATATATGGTTGCGCCGAACCGTGTGACGGTATGTCACTCTTCGGTCGAGAGCACCTCCGGATCACCGCAGACGCCGTTCACCCCGGGACCACCGTCCGGTACGACTACCGGACGGGGAGTTGCCTCGCAACGGTGGTCAGGAAGACCGACCGACACGTCGTCATCGACGGCGAGGGCTGTCACGCGAAGTTCGACCTCGACCAGGCGGACGAACTCCTCGAGTCCGGGCGCCTTCGGGTCGTCCTCGACGACGTGGTCCACGCCGACGCCGAACGGCCGCGGTGACCCGCCGCCGGACTGGTTCACGCGACTCGTGTCGGCTGCTTCGACTGAGCGCGGGGCCTGGGAGAAGGCCCCATCTGGTTTCCGGGACCGCTCCCGTCAGCCGTCGCCAGGTTCGAGGCCTCCCATGAACCCGTAGTACGCGATGACGCCCGCGAGCATGAACATGTAGTAGGCCCACTGGGGGCCGTCGACGAGGTC
Source organism: Halostella limicola (assembly GCF_003675875.1). Taxonomy (NCBI): domain Archaea; kingdom Methanobacteriati; phylum Methanobacteriota; class Halobacteria; order Halobacteriales; family Natronoarchaeaceae; genus Halostella; species Halostella limicola. The sequence goes on from NZ_RCDI01000002.1 coordinate 23,602, forward strand.
GAAAAACACAGTGACTACCGTCACCCAGACGACGGCGAAGGCGAGGTCCGTGAGCATTCCCCACTTCTGCTCCCGGACGCGGTCCTGAATGTCGTCGAGTCGACTCATTCCCGTGACGGTTGGGCGAGCGCCGGCATAATACGCCCGGTCGCGTCAACGACCGCCTCGAAGCGACAGGTCGCCCGCGTCGCAGGGTCGAACGCGCGACCGCCTCCCCTTCGAATCAAGAGTACGGGCGTCATCCGCGCAGACGCTTTCGTACCGCGGCGGCCGCTGGCCAGAATGCTTATACTACCCGAATGGTGAACGGTTACCAGATTTGATACTGGAGGTGATCAGGTGAACCGGCGGTCGTTCCTGAAGGCGTGCGTCCACGCCGGGTCGCTTGGCGCGCTGGCGAACCGACACCGGACGGGCGACGACTCGTTCGACGTCCGGCTGTGGGTCACCAAGGACGCCGCTCGATACGGCGTCGCCTCTCGGGCGAAGGAGTACGTGGAACTCGCGTTCGGGACCGTCCGTGACGACCTGACAGTCTCGCTGGGTGGCACTGTCAGCGTCGACAGAGAACACGGCTACCGGGTGATGCGCAGCGGCGAGTGGCCCGGACTACTCGCGGAGGGAGCGGCCGGCGGTAGCGACGTGGACCCGGTGGACGACGTGAACGTGCTCCTCACCGACGGCCCGATGGACACCGCCCCGACCGGCGTGGGGGCCGCTCACGTCGCCGCGGTCGGCGGGGCGCGCTATCTGGCAGCGCTTCCGCGCGTCGCCGAGACCGCGCCCGTCGTGCCGTACTCCGAGCCGGCCCGCGTGATGCAGGTGCTCCTCCACGAGTGCGGTCACGCGGTCGGTCTGAGCCACGACGACGGGAGCGTCTACACCCGCGGCGACGCCGCTATCGCGACGCCGATGATAAGCAGCTACGCCTGGAGCGAGGGGTACGACCCCGGAAGCGGCGCGTGCGGCGCCGTCGGCGACCTCGACGCCGAGCATCGGCGGCTGTCGTTCCTGTTCTCCGACTGTGCGGCCGAGGCCATCGCCGATTACGACGGCGAACTCGGCGTCCAGACACCGTTCGAGCGCCACCGCGGCGAGTAACGTGACGTTTTCCGGACCGTTCGCGTCCTAGGCGACGAATTCTAAACCGGGTCGCGGTCGTCCGGACGAACATGGCAGTCATAGACTCCATCATCGTGTTCGTCGTGAACCTGCTCATCGGGGCGCTCGGCATCTACGTCGGGGCCCGGGTGATATCGGACTACGACGACTACACGTACGCGATCATAACGGCGTTGATCGGGGCGATAGTGTGGGCGCTCGTGAGCCTCTTCGTCGGCTGGATACCGCTGCTCGGTCCGATCCTGGTGCTGCTCGCGTATGTCGCGATCATCAACTGGCGGTACCCCGGCGGATGGGTCGACGCGATACTCATCGCGCTCATCGCGTGGATCGCCGTGCTCGTCGTGGTGTACATCCTCGCCGCCATCGGGCTCACGACGTTCGGCGCGGTCGGCGTCCCCGGCGCCTGATCACTCGACCGCGAGGTCGAGTTCCTCGTTGACGAGGTCGACCGCGTTCCTGACCGCGCCGACGGAGCTCAGGTAGCCCGCGCCGACGCTGGCCTTGAGCGCGTTCGCCGCCGCGCCGGTCACGACGGAGGGACCGACCTTCGCCACGGCCCCGTCGCCGACGCTGACGATCCACCCCGGCGAGTCGAACCTGAACTGGTCGAGCCGCGGCGCGAAGACGCCGCCGTCGTCCTCGACGAGACGGCGGACGTTCTCCGCGACGACGCGGGCCTCGCGGATGGCCGACTGCGCGCTCGCCGGCACCGCTTCGCCGTCGGCGTCGACGACGCTGGCCGCGTCGCCGAGGACGAACGTCGAGTCACCGAGTCGGAGCGAGCCGTCGACCTGAGGGCGTTCGCCGCCCAGTGCGTCAGCGCCGCGGATGCCGCCCGTCCACGCGAAGGCATCGTAGGATATCGACGACCCGTCGGCCAGCGCGACGGCATCGGCGTCCGCACCGTCGACGGTCGCGCCGGTCCGGACATCCACTCCGCGCGCTTCGAGTTCTCGGTGGACCGCGCGCTGAAACGCCGGCGGGAACGACGGCGCGACGTCGTCGAATCGCTCTAGCAGCGTCACGGTCGCGTCCGGCGCGTTTTCCTCGCGGGCGAGGGCCGCGAGTTCGCCCGCCAACTGGACGCCCGAGAGCCCGGCGCCGCCGACGACCGCCCGCCCGCCGCGGTCCAGCGCGTCGAGGAAGTCTTCCCGGATGGCCTCGGCGTCCCGCAGGCGCTTCAGCGGCGTGGCGTGCTCCTCGACGCCCGGCAGGCCGTAGAACGCCGTCTCCGCGCCGACACAGACCGCGCCCACGTCGTACGTGACGGTCGACCCGTCGTCGAGCGCCGCCTCGTTCGCGTCCGGGTCGACGTCGGTCACGCGCCCGCGGCGGACGGTCGCGCGGTCCACCACCTCCGTCAGCGGCACGAGGATGTCGTCGGCGACGGACGGCCGGCGAACGACCCGGTGGAGTTCGTGCTGGACCAGGTGGTCGCCGGAGTCGTCCACGAGCAGGATCTCCGCGTCCTCCGGAAGCGCGTCCTCCAGCCGTCGAACGAGCGTTACGCCGGCGTAGCCGCCTCCGAACACAGCGACCTTCATCGCCGGTGACTTCGGACCGAACCGTTATGGGTTCGGGGGTCTGCGGCCCGCGACGCCGCCGACGACGAACGGACGGCGGGCGCTCCCTACGGGAAGTCGGCGGGCGCCTCGTCGACCCGGACCTCGTCGCACGTCACGCTCACGCCGTACCCCGAGTACCGGAACCGAACGCGCATCTCGTCGTCGGGGGCTTCCTCCAGCAGTCGGTTCAGCGCGTCCGGGTCGATCCGCTTTCCGAGTTGCGTCATCTCCGTCAGAGAGCAGTCCTCCACGGCCGCGACGACCATCGGAATGCCTTCGCTCGGCGGTTCGTCGTCGTCTAACTCGTACTCGTACATTGGCGGGTACCACGACAGTCGATACAAAAACACCGGAGGGTCGTTGCTACGGAACAATCATTTAGGATGGAGGTTTACGATCCGGGGCGCTCGGCGGCGATATTAATCACGTCGCGGACGCGGACAAGCGACACTTACTGGTCGGGATCGTGACAGGTCGGTGAAAACGGGAGACGGGCGAACGCCGCCGTCGGTCGAGCGCGGTACGGAGGGGGCGCGACGAGCCGTCGGGCTAGAAGAGCGCTTCGCTCTCGTCGAGCACTTCCGCCGGGCCGCCGACCTCCCAGATAGTGGTCTGGACGCCGACGTCGTTGAGGACCTCCTGGACCTGCTCGGCGTACTCGTCGGTGGTGTTGACGTAGACGGTCGCGCCGGTGTCGGTCGAGAAGTAGACGGGCACGTCCTCCTCCTCGCGGAGCTCGCGGACGGCGTTGAACACCTGAAGGGTGGCGGGCTGCCAGTACACCCAGCCGGCGGGTCCGGTCATCGTCGTCGCGGCCAGCGAGAGCGAGTCGTGCTCGGCGAGTTCGAAAGTGCGCTCGAAGTCGCCCTCGCGGAGGGCGTCGCGGGCCTCGCCGATCTGCTCGTGGATGTGTGCGAGGCGGGACTCGAACATGTGGCTGTCGGCGGCCTCGCGGTGGGCCTCCTCGGTCTCTTTGTACGAGGGGACGAGGCCGATGACGGTCTTCAGTTCGTCGTCGAGCGGCGTCTCGATGCGCTCGGAGCGGCAGTCCTCGTCGTTCAGGCCGGCGTAGAGGTGGGAGAAGCCGCCGGTGACCGCGCGGGCGGCAGAGGAGGAGCCGCGGCGGGCGATGGTGGAGATCTCGGGGAGCGTCATGTCGAGGTGAGCCGCCTCGGCCAGCGCCATCGCGGCGGCGGCGAAACCGGAGGAAGAGGATCCGAGACCGACGTTCGAGGGGAAGGAGTTCTCGCTCTCGATGCGGACCGGGTAGACGGTGTGGGAGGCGTCGGAGAGGTCGCGGACGTGTTCGACGACGCGTTCGAGGCGTTCGTAGCCGTTGCCGGTGAGCTCCTCGCCGTCGACGACGAACGTGTCCTCGTCGTAGTCGATGTCGAACTCGACGGTCGTCTTCGTGTGGCTCGGCGCGGTGCAGACGCTGATGCTGTCGTGGTACGGCAGGCGGAGGCGCTCGTCGCGCATCCCGTGATACTTCACGATGCCCTGGATCGGATGCGCTTTCGCGGTGGCTTTCATACTACCACTCCCTGTATTGCCGCCGCTTAAACCTCCCGGATACGAAACACGGGGCCGATTTCGGATCGCTTAGTAGCCGCGCGCCGCGAGGGGCGTCTATGGGTACGCCGCTGGAGCCGCGCGAGGCGCAGGCCGAGGAAGTCATCGAGCGACTGGAGGAGGAGTTCCCCGACAGCACCATCTCGCTGAACTACTCGAGCCGGCTGGAACTGCTCGTCGCGGTCGTCCTCTCCGCGCAGTGCACCGACGAGCGAGTGAACGAAGTGACCGAGGAGCTGTTCGAGAAGTACCGGACGCCGGAGGACTACGCCGAGGCCAGCGAGGAGCAACTGGCCGAGGACATCTACGGCATCACCTTCCACAACAACAAGGGCGGCTACCTGAAGGGCATCGGCGAGGCGATCGTCGAGGAACACGACGGGGAGGTGCCAGATACGATGGGCGACCTGACCGAACTCCCCGGCGTTGGCCGCAAGACGGCGAACGTCGTCCTCCAGCACGGCCACGACGTGGTCGAGGGCATCGTCGTCGACACGCACGTCCAGCGGATCAGTCGGCGGCTGGGACTGACCGAAGAGGAGCGCCCCGAGAGCATCGAGCGGGACCTGCTCGACGTCGTCCCCGAGCGCGAGTGGCAGCAGTTCACCCACTTACTCATCGATCACGGGCGCGCGACGTGCACGGCGCGCAACCCCGATTGCGCGGACTGCGTCCTCGCAGATATCTGCCCGTCATCGAAGACGGACAGCGAGATAGACCTCGCCAGTGGCGAGCCCTGGAACTGACCGCTGTCGGGCGATCGTCGCCTCACCGAACCCGACCAAAGTCATAAACACGGGACCGGCGAACGCCCGGCCGGGGGAACGACAATGGCTAACGAAGACGAGGAGAGTCCGGTCGAGCGAGACGAAGGGAACCCGCACGAGCGCGACGTGACGCTGGCGCAGGAGAAAGACGAGGAGGAGAAGTCCGAGGAAGAGCGAGAGGCCGAGGAGGAAGCCGAGGCCAGACAGGAGGAGGCCCGCGAACGCGCCAAGGAGGAGGCCGACGAGCGGGACATCGACGAGGGCTCGACGGTCCGGGAGGACGAAGCGCGCGAGCAGGAGAACCCCGACAACCACCGCGACGAGGAACCGTTCCAGAGCTAGCACCGCCGACTCTTTTCGGCGCCCGTTCGCGGACCGTCAGAATATTTGATACTTAATGACGTACCGAGCGATGCCGAGCGCGTACGCCAGGACCCAGAACGCGACGTAGCCGAACACGCCGACGCGGAGGCGTCGGCGCCAGGCGTCGGCGTTCTCGTGCAGGTCCGACAGCGAGACGTCCTGGTCGGGGTCCGAGTAGAGGTCGTGCTTCCGCTTCGCCTGCAGGATGCGGACGATGCCGGTGAGCGCGAACGTCAGCATCGCGTACGCCTGCAGGCCGAAGAAGGCGTGCGCGGCGGCGAACCCGCCGAGCTGGTCCCAGAGGCGCGGGAACATCCAGACGGCGACCGGTACCGTAGTCAGCAGGAGGCCGACGACGATGAACTTGAGGTGGTACACGAGGAGGTCCCAGGTCACCTCCTCTTCCTCCGCGTCGATCATCACCCACGCGCCGTACAGATAGAAGGGGAAACTCAACGTCACGAGGGCGGCCGCCGTAGTCGCGAGGACGGTCTCCGACGCCATTGCCGGTGATTAGGACGGACCGGCGTTAAAGGGCGTGATCCGCGCGCGAGTGGATCGGGGCCGGCGCGTCGGGGTCGTCACACCTGTCGGCGGTCGGGAGGGTTACGAGTAATAGTGTGTTTATGTGGAATTTACGGATCGTCCGTACCTAATGAGTTTGGCGCGAAGTTCATCCCCCTTAGGGAGTAAGGGAGATGTATGCAAAGTAAGCTCCTCCAAGAGCCCGAGTCCGACGGGAATTCTATCATTAACGCGGTGACTCACGGCCGGCGGCGGCGGACGCTCGAACTCCTCCGCGAGTGCGGCGGAGCCCTCGACGCGGAGGGGCTCGCGACGCACCTCGCGGCTGTGGAGAACGAAAAACGCCTCTTCGAGGTCACCGAAGACGAGTTCCGCGAGACGCTGGTCGCGCTTCGCCACAACCACCTGCCCGCTCTGGCTGACGCGAACCTGATCGAGCGAGACGAGGAGAGCGGCGCGGTCGCGGTCTCGGACCACCCTGTCCACGACGACCCGAAGTTGGACCAGATCGTGAGCGTCGAGGCCGACGACTGGGACGCCGTCCTCGAATCCCTCGCCGAGGGTCGGCGGCGAGTCGCCCTGACGGTCCTCAGCGCCGCGGACGGTCCCGTCGACCGCGACCGACTCGCCAGAGCGGTCGTCGCCCGCGAGCAGGGCGTCGACGAGATCGAGGTGCCGCCCCGGGACGCCGAGGACGTCCTGGTGACGCTCCACCACGTCCACCTCCCGATGCTCGACGACGCCGGGCTCGTCGAGTACGACCGCGACGCCGACGAGGTCGCCTACGCCGGCCATCCCGACCTGGACGAGGAGTGGCTGCTGTTCGAGACGGGCGAGACGCCGCGGCCGATACTCGCCGACGCCGAGCGGTCCGACGACGTCTGGACCGTGCACGGGACGGAAGACGTCGTCGCGCGTGCGCACACGCTGTTCGACCGGGCCGACGACGAGCTGTTCATCATGGCGACGACCACCGGCCTCATCCAGGAGGGATGCATCCGCCGCCTGCAGGCGGCGCTCGACCGCGGCGTCGACGTCTACGTCGGTTCGCAGACCCCCGAGGTGCGCGACCTCGTCCGCGAGCGACTCCCCGAGGCCGTCATCTGGGAGCCGCAGATGGACTGGCTGAACATGGCCCCGAGCGAGCGGCGGGTGGGGCGACTCGTCTTCGCCGACCGCGAGGCGATCATGCTCGGGACGCTCGGCGACGAGATCGAGACGGGCGTCTACGAGGAGACGGCCCTCACCGGCGCGGGGACGGACAACGGCGTCGTCATGCTGGTGCGGGAACTGCTCGGCTCCCGCCTCGACCACCTCGACGCCCAGAGCGAGGACTTCCGCTCGCAGCTTCCGCTGTAAGCGCGACGTTGAGTGACGCCGCCGTAAGCGCGACGTTCGGCGACGCTTCGACTCTCTCTATTCCTGTGATCGCGTCCGCGAGACGCCTCGCCGGGCGCGGCGGTCCCGGTGGACTTAACGCCCGCGCGCTCCAACTCCGTCTCGATGAGCGAAACCTCGGACGACGGCACCGGCGAGCAGCCGCCCGACGCCGCGGGCGAAGAGTCCGAGGACGTCGAAACGCTGCGCCAGAGGGTCGAGGAGAAGTACGACTTCGACGACTTCGGTCCCGAGCAGATGGCGGAGATGACCGCCGAGGAGTGGGACGCCGCCTTCGACGACGACACGTGGATCACGGGCCGGGACCTGCTCGACCGCGTCGAGGCCGACCTCGCGAACCAGATCGCGGACCGGCAGGTGTTCGCCGTCTTGGAGCGGATCCGACGGGACGGCGAGATGCGCCTGCTCGCGTACTCCGACGAGGGGTACGCCATGGTGTACCCCGACGGTACCGTCGAGGGGTTCGGCACCGTGATGCGCGACGTGAAGCCGACGGTGGCGCTGTGCTCGATGGAGTCGTACGACCCCCCGGCCCCGCCGGAGGGGGACGTGTTCCTCCCCGACCCCGAGTCCGTCCCCGAGGGGAGCGGCGAACTCGGCAACCTGATGCTGCAGGCCATCGCGGCCATCCAGGTCCTCGCCGGCCTCGTGCTGCTCGGGGCGTGGCTGTTCGCCGACGTCAGCGGCATCGCGGCCGTCGTCGCCGCCGGGTTCATCGTCATCGGTCTCGTGTTGTTCGTGACGGTCGCCAACGCGCGCCTGTCAGACAAGTTCCGCGCGGAGGAGTACCGCGACCGCCTCCGGGCCACCGGGCTGGAGGCCGGGGAGCGGCCGGATTTCCTCCCGCTGGAAGGAGACGACGACGGTGACGCCGCGGAGCGATCCGCGGACCCCTAAACCACCGCGGGACACCTTCTCGCGGTCGAACCGGTAGCCTGCGGCGTGGTCGGCATCGGTGGCTTTAAGCGAACACAATCCTCAGTTCCACGTGTATGAACAGGCGGGACTTTCTGAAGACGGCCAGCGGCGTGACGGGAACCGCCGCCGTCGCCGGCGCGGCGCCTCCGGCCGTCGCCCAGGAGGACGACGGGAACGAGACGTCCTCCGGCAACGAAACTGTCGGCAACGAGTCCGGAGGGAACGAGACCGACGGCAACGAGACCGGCGGTGGCGGCGGCGGGGGCGGCACGAAGACGGTCGCAGTCGTCGACAACGAGTTCCAACCGGCCGAAGTGTACGTAAAGCCCGGGACGACCGTCGTGTGGGAGTGGGAGGGCGACGGGCACAACGTCGTCGTCGACAGCCAGCCCGACGACGCGAACTGGGAGGGCCACGAACCCATCGAGAACTCCGGGTTCACCTACGAACACACCTTCGAGACGACCGGCGAGTACGCCTACTACTGCTCCCCCCACCAGTCCCTCGGCATGGAAGGCACCGTGATCGTCAACGAGCAGGGTCAGGACCCGTCCGCCGGCGGAGGCGGCGGGGGCGGCGGCGAGGTCGACATCCACCAACTCGGCGTCCCCATCCAGGCGCACTTCGTCGGGCTCGCGACGATCCTGATGATCCTCGTCTCGCTGGTGTTCACGTTCTACGTGCTGAAATACGGCGAATCGCCCAACGCGAGCAGCCCCAACAGGAAGTAAACCATGTCATCAGAAGGAAGCACGTACGGCGATATTCACCGCTACGAACCGGCTCGCGAGAGCACTGCGGCCGCGATAGCTATCGTGTTGCTGACGGTCATCGAGATCGTGTTCGTCGGCCTCTTCACCTACGGCCTGGTCAACGGCTGGGGGTACGTCGAGACCGGGAACATGTTCCTCGGCTTCACCCTCGCCGTCATCTTCGTCGACCTGGCGTTCATCCTCGCGCTGTACCGCAAGGAGTTCCTGCCCGACGTGATGATCGTGAAGAAGCGACGGCGCAAGTGGGAGGACCTCTACGTCCGCGAGGAGGACGCCGACGGACGCGAACTCGGAGGTAACGCCTGGGAACACGTGAAACGAGCAGTCTACCCGTACTACAAGAAATAAACAATGCCAGAAGACGAAGACAAGTATCCGGTCGAATCCGACCGCCGTCGTTTCGTGAAAGGCGTCGTGGGAAGCGCGGCGCTCGCCGGCGTCGGCACCGCCACCGCAGGCGCGATCGACTCCGCCACCGAGCAAAGCGGTGCCGGCGGCGGCTCGACGAAGGCGATGGCGATCGAGAACACCGACGGCCCCGCGCCGCGCGGGATGCCGCAGATCCCCGTCGAGGTCGAGAACGGGGAGCTGAAAGGCGTCTGGCCGGAAGTCAAAGAGATAGAGGTGCAGGGCCAGACACAGATCATCGCCGAGACGGACAACTTCAAAGACACCGGCCGCAGCTACTCGAACCGCTGGTTCCAGTACTGCGGGATCCAGTCCTACGCCGGGCTGGACCCCGAGGCCGACATGGACAACTTCTTCCGGTACTCCCCGTCCCCGCCCCCGTCGTACGGGTGGCAGGGCGAGGAGACCTCCGGCGGTGACATCGTCCAGGTCAGCGACTTCCAGGACTACGAGAGCTGGGGGAACGACATCGGGCAGGGTGGCCTCGGGAAGCCGGCGGCGGCCACGTGGCGGTCGCAGGGCGACGACGTCGACACGATACCGGTTATCGTCGTTCGGAGCCCGATCATCGAGGAGATGGCGCAGGACGACGAGTGGCTGGCCGCCTCGACGGACCAGGGCTTCATGGCCTGGCTGAACAAGTGCACGCACTTCTGCTGTGTCCCCGGCTGGAAGGCCTCGGAGGGCGCGGCGAAGTTCAACGCGGAAGACGACGTGTACTGCCAGTGCCACCAGTCGGTCTACGACCCGTTCAGCATCGTCGAGACGACGTTCACGGCACTCCCGCGTCCGGAGGACAACTAGCATGAGTCTTGAGAAGAAAGACGAACACGACCACAGAGCCTGGATGGAGGAGCGGGACCTGACGCCCGTCGAGAAGACGTTCCTCGTGTCGCTGATGTGGCTCGACCAGCGGTTCCGCATCGTCGACTACCTCGAACTGCTGGAGAACCTGTACTACAAGTCGAACCTCCAGATGCCGAAGAGCCACACGGAGCAGTACAACCTCGACAACAAGTTCTGGTACTGGTACCCGCTGTACTCGCTCGGGTTCTTCTCGACGATCGCGTACGTCGTCGCCGCAGTGAGCGGGGCGTTGCTGGGCTTTTACTACTCCCCGGCGACGGCCGGCGAGACCGCCGCGGCGTACGAGCAAGTCGTCTACATCATGACCGACCTGAACTTCGGGTACATGCTCCGGAGCATCCACCGCTGGTCCGCGCAGGTGATGACGGCGGCGGTGTTCCTGCACATGCTCCGCGTCTACTTCACCGGCGCGTACAAGGAGCCCCGCGAGCTGAACTGGCTCATCGGCATCGTCCTCATCAGCCTGACGATGGTGTTCGGGTACACGGGCTACCTGCTCCCGTGGAACCAGCTGAGCTTCTGGGCCGGCCAGATCGGCGTCGAGATGGCGCTGTCGGTCCCGCTCATTGGCGAGTGGGCCGCGCAGTTGCTGTTCGGCGGCTTCACGCTCGGGCAGCCAACGTTGCAACGGATGTACATCTTGCACGTGTTCTTCCTGCCCTTCGTCGTGACCGCACTGATCGCCATCCACATCGGCATCGTCTGGATGCAGGGCATCGCGGAACCCCACTAACACAATGACCGACGACAACGACACCACCGAGACGCGAACGGACGGCAGCGGGCCGGGCATCGTCGCCCCCGACGACGAGGTGCCGTCGTGGCGAGAGCGCAAGGAGCGCACGCAGGGCCTGTCCCGCCTCACGTACGAGTACTTCGAGCGCGCGCGCCGCGAGGACCAGGACCTTCGCCAGGAGTCCAGTTACGTCGAACGCGACGTGCTCGGCTTCCCGACGTGGCCGCACGAACTGATCCGGAATCTGGCGCTGACGAGCTTCTTCGTCGGCATGATCCTGTTCCTGTCGGCGACGCTCCCGCCGGAGATGCTGGAGGTCGCCGACCCGAGCACGACGCCGGCGATCATCCTGCCCGACTGGTACCTGTACTGGTCGTTCGGCCTGCTGAAGCTCGGGCCGCTCAACCCTGAGCTGTCGCTGCTCGGCGGCCAGAAGATGATGGCCGACCGCACATACGGCGTCGTCGCCAACATCGTCGTGGTCGGCGCCATCGCGATGGTACCGTTCCTGAACAAGGGAAGCGCGCGGCGTCCCGTCGAGCAGCCCTTCTGGGCGGCCGTCGGCGTGGGCGGCGTCGTCTTCGCGCTGACCATCAGCACGCTCGCCGTCAAGAACCTCGTCCCCATCGACTCACACCTGCTGTTCGACCTGACGTTCCTCCTGCCCATCATGGCGGGGACGATCAGCTACGCGGTGCTGAAGTCGATGCGCGAGGGGTACATGTTCGACCTCAACCGCCGGTACTACCGGCTTCGCCCGCCGAAGTAACCCACTTTTTTCGATGGTTTCGTCCGAATCGAGGGAGTCGGAGGCCGACGACCGCGGGAGCCGCGAGATCGTCGTGCCGATGCGGGTGTACAAGACGGTCACCGTGTTCTCGACGCTCCTCGCCATGGTGGGCGCCATCCTCGGGTTCGCGCTCCTTGACTCGGCGACCAACCGGGCGACGGCGGAGCTGTCGGAGGTGAACGTCGCCCTCGCGGTTGCCGGACTGGCGTCGATACTGCTCGGCGCGGGCGTGTACGCCTTCGCCACGCGGTTCCGAGCGGAAGGAATGGGAAACGCTAAAGACGGCGACGACGAAGGATCACACAATGGCTGACGAATTCGCGAAAGGGCTCGGCATCTTCACGGGCGCGGGACTCGTCTGGATGGTGCTCGCGGGGTGGTACAACACGCCGTCGTTCGAGGGCCAGCAGCTCACTGCTCCGAACCCTTCGGATCCGGGCACGTACGAGGCGATCGCGATCGCCTTGAAAGACGGCATGTTCTGGTTCGCCGTTCTCGGCGCGCTGACGTTCTGGGTCGTCATCCCGGCCGCGCGCGAGCTGTACGCCGCCTACGAGGCCGAGTAACGGCGCCATCGGTCCCTCCCGTCGCCGGCGGTCCGCGACGGGAGATTGGAAAAACACTAATGGGCCAAATACACAGTTTGACGTATGGATCCGTCATCGATGTTCGGCCCCATCGACGCTCTCACCCAGACGCAGGTGGAGTTTCTCCTCCTGGGGCTGGTGATTCTCAACATGGTCACGCGGATACTGGCACATCGCACGCACGTTCAGCAGGCGGAGGACGGCGCGGAGGCGATCAGCCGGTACGTGCCCCACGAAGCGGCGAACGTCGTGCTCGTTCTCGCGTCGTTTTACTACCTCACGATCGCCCACCACGGCGGGATGATCCTCTCGATGCTCGTGGTCGGAACGGTCATCACGGACTTCTTCGAGTTCGAGGCCCGAAAGGTGGAAGCGCGGCGCGACGAGCCGCTCGACCGGCCGAAAGCTGCGGTCATCGGCTCGGTCTTCGTTCTCATGTACGCGGCTTACCAGAGCCTGTTTTTCGTCGTGGAGCCGCTCTGGAACGGCATCGTCTGAGGCCGCCGGAACGCCGTTTTCAGTAAAGCGATCGACTGTCGTCGACGACCGCCAGCCGCAGGTCGGCGGTGCGCGACACGTCGACGGGCGTGTGATGCGGCACCTGCCCCTCGTCGCGGCCGTCGACGACCAGCGACACGTCGCCCTCGTTGCGCTCGACCGAGAGCGTCAGGTCCGTCTCGGGGAGCACCCAGTCGTCCGCGTCCGTGACGAACGGCGCGATGGGCGTCGCGGCGAGGACGGAGGTCGTCGGGTCGAGAACGGGGCCGCCGGCGTCGTTCGCGTACCCCCTGCTTCCGGCCGGCGTCGCGACGACGACGCCGTCCGCCCGGAACTCGGCCACGCGGCGGTCCGCGGTCCGGACGGCGTACTCCGAGATGCGGGCCGGCTCCGTCGTGACGAGTGTCACGTCGAAGGCGGCGCGGACGGCGGTATCGCCGTCGACGGACACGGAGAGGACCGGCCGAACCGCTTCTCGGTACTCGCCCGCGACGGCGTCGGCGACGGCGTCGTCGACGGCCGCTTGCGGGACGGAGCGGACGCCGCGTCCCGCCTCGACCGGGAGGACGGGGACGTCGACGCCCGCTCGCACGAGGTCGACGAGCGCGTCCCCGCCGTCGGCGACGGCGAGGTCGACTTCGCTCGTCGATGCGTGTCTGACGGCGTCCTCGCCGACGACGGGCTCGCCGCCGGCGGCCGAGACAGCGTCGGCGATACGGTCCGCGGTCGCGCCGACGACGGCGACGACGGTCTCAACGGCCATAGGATACCCGCACCATACCGGCCGTTGCGTCCCGGAGGGCAAAAGGCTGCAGGTTTCGGTCAGTCGTCGTACGGCCAGTCGCCGGTGATCTTCATCCCCTCCGCGAGGTCCTGCTCCTCCAGCGCGCTCGCGATCTGATCGGGGGTCTTCGGCTCGGCGTCGAACGACTCGTCGGCGAGTTCGACCGCGAGGTCGGTGAGCAGGACGGCCTGCTCGCGAAGGTCGCGGCGTTCGAGCTTGTCGAGCGTGTCGGCGTAGGTGTGGCCCCAGCCGCGGCCCTCGTCTCCGGTCTTGCTCATGACGTGATAGCCGGGGACGCCCCACTTGACGTACGGCCAGTGGTCGCTGTGAGGGCCGAGTTCCGGGATGGTCTCGACGGGGTGGCCGTACCGGTCGGCGACCGACTCGGCCGCGTCGGTCAGCGCGTCGAAGCCGTGCGTGTAGAACGAGAGCGTCCGCCCGCGGACGACGCCGTCGAAGTTCAGGACCGTGCGGACCCGGTCGAGGTCGGCGCCCTCAGCCGCGTGCTCGGAGCCGACGAGGCCCACCTCCTCCGCGCCGAACGCGACGAAGCGCACGCGCGTGTCGAGTTCGTCCTCGCGCTCGGCGAGCGCGCGGGCCACCTCGACGACCATGGCTGTTCCCGCACCGTTGTCCATAGCTCCCTCGGCGATGTCGTGTGCGTCGACGTGGCTCGTGACGAGCACGGCGTCGTCGGTGTCAGGACCGAGTTCCGCGCGGACGTTCTGACTCGTCGCCTCGTGGAGGTCGGCCTCGACCTCGACGGTCACCTCGTCGCCGTCGAAGCGGCGGGCGAGGCGCGCGCCGACCTCCTTCGAGACGCCGACCGCCGGGATCTCGCCGATGGGGTCGTCAGCCGTGCCGACGCTTCCGGTCGGCGGGAGACACCCCTCGACGTGGTTGCGGTAGACGAACGCCGCCGCGCCGCCCTCGACCGCATGGTAGTACTTCTCACGGCGGTGGACGTAGCGCTCGTAGTAGTCGGGGGCGTCGCTGCGGGCCATCACGACCTTCCCCTCGACGTCGCGCTCCTCGAAGTCCTCCGGGAGCCCGTGGCCCAGGTCGACCAGTTCGGCCGTCGCCTCGCCCGCGGGGCTGCGCGGCAGGGCGATGCACTCCTGTCCCGTCCCCGCCGCTCGGACGGCGCTGTCGCCGCGGGTCCACCCCTGGATGTCGTACTCGTCCAGACGGGCGTCGCGAGCGCCCGCGCGCTCCAGGGCGTCGCGGGTCGCCTCGGCGGCCCGGCGCTCGCCCTCGCTCCCGGCCATCCGGTTCCCGACGTCGACGAGCGTTTCGAGGTGGCCCCATCCGAAGTCGCTGGTGAACGTGTCACCGATCCACTCGGTCATGGCCGTTCCTGCACGGGGATTACGCCTAAGCGTTTCGTCTCGAACGACGATCCGTCAGGAACGCGGTGCTGTTGGGGAAACTGATCGAAGGATCGTAGTGTAGATACTAAAATGAGAGAAGAGATCGTAGTCTCAAGGCAAATTTTGCGATCATTTATTACCGGGCGCGGCGTGTTTCCGATAGAACGTTAGTGATAGATATGGCGATAGGGACCGACGACATGGTACGCGTGCTGGGCACCGACGCTGACGATACGGGCGCGACGGGGGCGGACCTGTCGGCCGACACGGCGCGGGAGCTCTACCGGACGCAGGTGCTCGCCCGGACCTTCGACGAGAAGGCGATCAGCCTCCACCGGCAGGGACGGATCGGGACGTACGCGCCGATGCGCGGCCAGGAGGCGTCCCAGGTCGGCGCGGCGGCCGCGCTCGCCGAGACGGACTACTGCTTCCCGACGTACCGCGACCACGCCATGTACCTCCAGCGCGGCACGGACCTGGCAGACGTGCTCCGGCACCTGCTCGGCCAGGGCAACTACGTCGACCACCGGGACGACGACGTCCGGACGTTCCCGCCGACCATCCCTATCGCCACGCAGCTGCCCCACGCCGTCGGCGTCGGGATGGCGGCCGACTACCGCGGCGACGACGTCGCCGCGCTGGCGAGCTTCGGCGACGGCGCGACCAGCGAGGGCGACTTCCACGAGGCGCTGAACTTCGCCGGCGTGTTCGACGCGCCGGCGGTCTTCTTCTGTCAGAACAACGGCTACGCCATCAGCGTCCCGACCGAGCGCCAGACGGCCTCGGCGACCATCGCCCAGAAGGCCGACGCCTACGGGTTCGACGGCGTTCGCGTCGACGGTAACGACGTCGTCGCCGTCTACGAGGTGGTGAGCGAAGCGCTGGAGCGCGCTCGGAACGGGGGCGGGCCGACGCTCGTCGAGGCGGTCACGTACCGCCGCGGTCCGCACACGACGACCGACGACCCCTCGAAGTACCGCGACGACGACGGCGGCGACGTCCCGGCCTGCGCGGAGAAAGACCCCCTCGACCGCACGCGGGAGTACCTCGAAGAGACCCACGGCTGGAGCGAGGCGGACGAGACGGCGCTCCGCGAGGCCGCCGAGCGAGAGGTACAGCGAGCGGTGGAAACCGCGGAGGAGCGGCCGGCGCCGGACGTCGACGAGATGTTCGACAACGTGTTCGCCGACCCGCCGGCGCGGTTCGACCGCCAGCGCGACCGGGTCGTCGAGAGCCCGGAGGTCGACCGCTAGATCGTACCGTTCGTCTTCAGTCCGTTGACGATGTCGTCGACGAGTTCGTCGGCGGTGGCGTAGGGGAAGTCCCTGATACCGGAGAGCTTCGTCGACAGTTCCATCGCGGTAAAGCTCACCCCGTCGGCCTCGAACCGAGTACTCGGACCGTTCGGGAGGGCCGGAACGAGGTCCATCTGGTTGGCGACCGGGTAGTCGGCGTCCTTCAGCGCGTCGGTGAGCTGTTCACGCAGTTCCGATTCTGGATCCGCCATGTGCGATACATTCACACACGCCTGCATAAGGTTTCGGGCGTCCCGCGTCGCCCTCACTGCGTACGGTTTTCGCTACCCCGCGCACGCGACGGCGACACCGCGACGAACCTCCCGGCAAAAACCAAAGTATTCAGTACGGGTCGCCCCCTAGTGGCGGGTATGTCAACTGACGAGACGAACGCGGCGGTGTCCCGTCGGGGGTTCCTCAAGGCTGGCGCGGGAGCAACCGCGGCCGCGGCCGGGACCGGGACAGCGGCGGCGCAGGAGGAGGGGAACGAGTCCGACGGCGGTAATCAGTCCGAAGGCGGTGGCGGCGGTGGCGGCGGCACCGAGACCGTCGCCGTCATCGACAACGAGTTCGATCCCGCCGAACTGTACGTCGCGCCCGGGACGACCGTCGTGTGGGAGTGGGAGGGCGACGGCCACAACGTCGTCGTCGACAGCCAGCCCGACGACGCGAACTGGGAGGGCCACGAACCCATCGAGAACTCCGGGTTCACCTACGAGCACACCTTCGAGACGCTCGGCGAGTACGCCTACTACTGCTCACCCCACCAGTCTCTCGGTATGGAGGGCACCATCATCGTCAACGAGCAGGGTCAGGAACCCGGCGGCGGCGGTGGCGGCGGCCCGTCGCTCCCGGACAGCGCGCTGACCATGGGCATCGCGACGATGGCCGCGCTCGTGTCGACGCTGGGGCTCGCGTTCTTCTTCATCAAGTACGGCGGCGACTACGACACGCCGGAGCAGTAGAGCGGTACCTTTTCACCGGGACGACGAGTACGCCAGCATCGAATGTACATCATCGTCGTCGGTGCGGGGAATATCGGCACCCCGCTTATCGATATGGCAACACGCGACGAGAACGAGGTCGTCGTGATCGAGAAAGACGGGGCGAAGGCCGACGCGGCCGCGCGGGAGTACGACTGCCTGGTTCTCAACGACGACGCGACGGAGATGGAGACCCTGGAGGACGCCGGCGTCGACCGCGCCGACGCGCTCATAAGCACGACCGACCAGGACGCGGCGAACATCATGGTCTGTCTGCTGGCCACGGAGCGCGAGGTGCCGGCGATCGTCTCGGTGGTGCACAACCCCGAACACATGAACCTCTTCCGGCGGATCGGCGTCAACACGATCGAACATCCCCAGAGCCTCATCGCCGGGTACCTCTACCGGGCTGTCAAGCGCCCCTCGATCAAGGACTACATGCGCGTCGGCGACACCGCCGAGGTGTTCGAGATCACGGTCGACGACGACGCGCCGATCGCGAACAAGACGCTCATCGAGGCCGACGAGGCGGGCCTCCTGCCGCAGGGCGTGCTCATCGTCGCGATTGAGCGAAACGGCAAGGGAGACCCGATCACGCCCCGCGGCGACACCGAGATACACGTCGACGACCTGCTGACGGTGTACTCGCAGGACGGCGCGACGCCGGACGTGACGAACATCTTCGGTCACTACGAGGACCACGACTTCGCATAGATGGTCCGCGACGATTCCCGACGGGTACCGGCCCCGATAGCCACGATTAGCCGCGACGTCGGGTCGCTGCTGCTGATCGAGGCACTGCTGATGACCGTGACCGTCGGGGTGGCGCTCGCCTTCCGCGAGTACTATTCTGCGCTCGCGTTCCTGATCGCCGGCGGGGTCACCGCCGGCGTCGGCGGCGCGGCCCGGTTCGGCTTCGCGGACGCCCCCGATCCGCGGATGAAACACGGGATGGTGATCGCCGCGAGCGGCTGGCTCGCCACCGCGCTGTTCGGCGCGCTCGGCTTCTTCCTCACCGCGCACCTGACGCCCGAGAGCGTCGCCGCGGGCTACGTGCCGGCGGGCGCGGAGTACTCGGAGTCGAGCCTCCGGTACTTCGAGAACCCGCTCCACGCCACGTTCGAGAGCATGAGCGGGTGGACGGGGAGCGGACTCACGATGGCGGTACACGAGCCCTCGCTCCCCTACGCGCTCCAGTGGTGGCGCTCGCTCATCCAGTGGGTCGGCGGCGTGGGCGTCATCGTCCTCACCGTCTCCATCCTCTCTCGGCCGGGCAGCGGGAGCTACGCGCTGTACAAGAGCGAGACCCGCGAGGAGAAGATCCACCCGAGCGTCGTCTCGACGGTGCGGACCGTCTGGGCGATATTCCTCATCTACACGCTGTTCTCGGTCGTCGCGCTCTTTCTCGCGATCTACTGGACGCAGGACTACACGGTGTTCACCGCGTTCTGGCAGGGGCTCAACCACGCGATGACCGGCCTCGCGACCGGCGGGTTCAGCGTGACGGACAACTCCATCGCCACCTACGACTCGCCGCTGATCGAGGGCGTCTTCCTGCCGATCATGACGCTCGGCGCGATCGCCTTCCCGATCCACTACGGCGTGTTGA
Source organism: Halostella limicola (assembly GCF_003675875.1). Taxonomy (NCBI): domain Archaea; kingdom Methanobacteriati; phylum Methanobacteriota; class Halobacteria; order Halobacteriales; family Natronoarchaeaceae; genus Halostella; species Halostella limicola. The sequence continues at coordinate 42,535 of NZ_RCDI01000002.1, forward strand.
ACGGCCGGAACCCGCGCCTGCTGACCTCTGACCTGCAGACGCGGTGGCTGCTGGTCCTGCTCGGCGCCGGCGTCGTCGTCCTCTCGATCCAGAACCTCGGCGTCGAACCCGTCTCGTCCGCCGCGTTCGACGGCTCGTCGGACGCCGTCCGCGACTCGACGTTCCAGTGGATCAGCGCGCTGACCTGCACCGGGTTCCAGTCCTCGCCCATCGGCGAGTGGAGCCCCGGCGGCAAACTCGTCGTCAGCGTCGCGATGGTCATCGGCGGCGCGGCCGGGTCGACGGTCGGCGGGATCAAGATCGTCCGCGGCTACACCGTCGCGCGCGGCATCAAGTGGCAGTTCTCGCGCGTGTTCCTGCCGTCGTCGGCGGTCGTCCACGCGCACATCGGTGACCGCGTCCTGGACCGCGGCGAGATGGAACGCGAGTTCAGCGAGGCGGCCATCGTCACCATCCTCTGGGTCATCCTGCTGATCGCGAGCAGTCTCGTGATGGTGAACGCCACGGGCGCTACCTACGCCAGCGCGCTGTTCGAGGTGGCGAGCGCGCAGGGGAACGTCGGACTCTCCGCGGGGATCACCGGTCCCGACATGCCCGCCGTCACGGAGGCGATGTTCCTCCTGAACATGTGGGTCGGCCGCCTGGAGATCATCCCGGTGCTGGTGTTCGCCCGGTCGATCCTGTACGGGCTGGAGCCGTAGTCACGGACTCCTTTCCTCCCCGAGAGGCCCGGTGCGGGAACTCAGCTCCGCCAGTACCCCGACGTCAGCAGCACGAGCACGGGGATGATCTCGAGCCGACCGATCCACATCAGGCCGACCATTAGCAGCTTCGACGACGACGGGAAGTCGAGGTAGCTCCCCATCGGGCCGACCATGCCCAGCCCCGGACCGATGTTCCCGAGCGTCGCCGCCGACGCCGTGACCGCCTCGATCTCCGTGATGTCGAGGCCGACGCGCGAGGCGTCGACCGCGATGAGGAACGCGCCGACGAAAAACAGCACCACGTACAGCAGCGTGAACGCGTAGATCCCGCGGAGCGCGCGCTCGTCGAGCGCCCGCCCGGCGAGACGGACCGGGCGGACCGCCTCGGGGTGGACCGTCGTGAACAGCTCCCGCCGGATCGACTTGAGGATCACGAGCCAGCGGATGATCTTGATGCCGCCGCCGGTGGAGCCGGCGCTCCCCCCGATGAACATGGCGAACAGCAGGGCGTACTTCGCCGGGCCGTTCCACAGTTCGAAGTCCATGCTCGCGTATCCGGTCGTCGTGACGATAGAGACCACCTGGAAGGCGGCGTGTCGCAGCGACGACTCGGTCTCGCCGGCCACTTCGACCGGCGTGCCGGGGCCGCCGAGTGCCGGCCCGGTGAACAGAATCACCGCCACGACGGCCGAGAGCGCGCCCATCACGCCGGCGTACAGGCGGAACTCGTTGTCAGCGAACAGGTTCGACGGCTCGCGGCGGATGACGTGCCAGAACAGCGCGAAGTTGGTCCCCGCCGCGACCATGAAGGGGATGATGACCCACTGGACGACGGCCGAGAACGCCTCGATGCTCCGGGCCTCGGGGGAGAACCCGCCCGTCGGCATCGTGGTCAGCGGGTGCGCGACGGCGTTGTACAGCGTCATGTTCGGCGCGAAGCCGCCGAGGTGGAGGGTGTACAGGAGGACGAACTCGACGACGGTGAACGCGAGGTAGACGAGCCACAGCACGCGCGCCGTCTCGGCGATCCGCGGCGTGAGCTTCTCGATGCCGGGACCCGGCGCCTCCGCGTCCATCAGCTGCGCACCGCCGACGGAGAGCTCGGGGAGGATGGCGACGGCGAGGACGACGATGCCCATGCCGCCGAGCCACTGGGTCTGCTGCCGCCAGATCATCAGCGCGCGGGAGTGCGTGCCGAAGGAGATGTCGCCCATCACGGTCGCCCCGGTCGTCGTGAACCCGCTCATACTCTCGAACAGGGCATTTGCGGGCTCGGCCACGGTGCCGTTGCCGGCGACGAGGTACGGGACCGCACCGACCAGCGCGACGGCGAGCCAGGTCAGCCCCACCATCAGGAACCCCTCCCGAGCGCCGAGGTCCGGATCCGGGTCGAGTCGTTCCAGAAGCGATCCGACGGTGACGGCGAACAGGATGGCGAAGCCGAACGTGATGATCCCGTTCCCGTAGTACAGCGCGGTCGAAAGCGGCAGGAGGAGGGCGACGGAGAGGTACTTCACGACCGTCCCGACCAGACTCACGCTCGCGCGCCAGTCGACCCGGACGTCGAGATCGATCCGACGGTTCATAGCAGCGGCGATACCTCGTCGAGGACGTCGGTGTCGACGAAGAGGACCACGTGATCGCCGACTTCGACCACCGTATCGCCACGGGGCGTGATGAGCTCACCGCGACGGGTGATCGCTCCGACGACGACACCCTCGGGGAACTCCGCTGCCGACTCCTCTATCGTCGCGTCCGCGAGGACGCTGTCGCCGTCGACCTCGATCTCCAGCACTTCGGCCCGGTCGTCCTCGATGAGCGCGACGTTTTCCGTCCGGTCTTCGCGGGTGAACCGCGTGATCTCCTCCGCGGTCACCTCGCGCGGGTTGACCGCCACGTCGACGCCGACGGTCTCGAACAGGTCGACGTAGTCCGCCGTCTCGACGACGGCGACCGTGCGGTCGGCGCCGACCCGCTTCGCCAGCAGCGAAACGAGGAGGTTCTTCTCGTCGCTGTCGAGCGCCGCGACGACGAAGTCTGCCTCGTCGACGTGTTCGCGGCTCAGGAACTCCAGATCGGTGGCGTCGCTCTCAAGGACGACCGTCTTCGGGAGTTCCTCCGCGAGCTGACGGGCCCGGTCCGGGTCGTGCTCGATGAGCCGCGGCCGCATCCCGCGTTCCTCGAACAGGCGGGCGGTCTGGTAGCCGATGCCGCCCCCGCCGACGATGACGACCTCGGCCGCCTCGTCGACGTCGGGGTCCGGCATCAGCTCCCCGGCGAACGCGCGGACGCTCTCGGGGCTGCCGATGACGACGACCTGATCGCCCTCCACGATCACCGTGTCGCCGCGGGGGATGGTCACCTCGCCGTCCCGAAGGATCGCCGCGAAGGTCAGCGACTCGAAGCGGTCGGCCTCCTGCACGGTCTGGTCGGCCACGGGACTGCCCTCAACGATCTCGAACTCGGCCATCCTGACCGCGCCGCCGGCGAACGTGTCCACGTCCTGCGCCCCGGGAAGCCCCGCGATGCTGACGATCGCCCGGGCGGTGAGCAGGTTGACGCTCACCATGAAGTCGACGCCGAAGGCCCCTCGCGACCCCTCCCACGTCTCGAGCAGCGAGGTCTTCTTCACACGGGCGATGGTGAACGCGTCGGAGATGGTTTTGGCCGTCGAGCAGGCGACGACGTTCGTCTCGTCGTTGTCGGTGCTCGCGATGAGCATGTCGGCGTCCTTCACTCTCGCCTCCTTGAGCGTTCCGAGGGAAGTCCCGTCACCCTCCAGCGCGAGGACGTCAAGGTCGTACGTCAGCGATTCGACCCGCTCCCCGTCGATGTCGATCACGACGACTTCGTGCTCCGGCGCGAGGCTCTCGGCGATGTTCGACCCCACTTCGCCCGCACCGATGACGATCACGCGCACGGATAGGCCCTCCTCATTGCTACGCACGTACCAGCGGGCGCCGCAAGTGGTTTACTATCCGTCGGCAGGTCCGTCCCGGATCTGCAGCTCTACGGGCCGACGCGCGCCCTCCAGGTCGGCCACGATCCGCTCGACGATGCGCTCGGCCTCCGTTTCGATCTTCGGCGTGACCTTCTCGACCAGCCAGTCGAACGAGACGAACATCGGCAGGTCGAGGACGCCGCCGCGCGCCGAGTCGGGGTCGAAGTCGATCCGCAGGACCACCCGGGAGGCGGTCTCCTCGTCCGGCGGCGCTTCGTCGGGGACCTCCTCGACCCGCCACTCGCCGCTGGCGTCGAGGTCTTTCACGATAGTCCAGTCGATCCTCGACGGGGGGTCCGTCCCGACGACCTTCGAGCGCGCGGTGTAGTCGAGCTTCCACCAGGCGAACACGAGGTCGTACTCCGTTCCCGGCGACCCGTCGCCGTGCTGGCGGACCTCCCGAAGGTACTCCGAGTAGTTCGCGTACCGCGGGAAGTCCGTGAGGAAGTCGAACACGTCCTCGGGCGGCAGGTAGATCACCGTGCTGACTTCGACTGTCTCCACGCCACGTGGTACCCCGGAGCGGCAGGTAAAGTTTGCGACGCGGCCGACCGTAGGCGCTCCACGCCGCGAACGGCGACGCGTCGGCCGCCGGCGGTCCCGCGATCCGGTCCCTACTTGTCCGTCCCCGTCGCAGGGACACCCATGCACGCAGACGTCCTGATCGTCGGCGGCGGCGTCGCCGGCCTCTCGGCGGGCATCTTCACCGCCCGCGCCGGCCTCGACACGCTCGTCGTCTCCGAGGGCGAGTCGATCCTCGAACGCAACGCGCACCTGGAGAACTACCCCGGCTTCCCCGCCGGCATCGACGCCCGCCTGTTCCTCCGGATGACCCGCGACCAGGCCGAGCGCGCCGGCGTCGAGTTCGAGGAGGGCCGCGTGACGGATCTCGAGGGGCACGAGGGGACCGACCGGTTCGAGGTGACGACCGAGGGCGGCGACAGCTACGTCGCGGACCGCGTCGTCGCCGCCTCGTGGAAGGACGCGTCCTACCTCCGGGAGATCGACGTGGGCGTCATCGACCGCGGGAGCAAGGCGTTCGTCGACGTGGAGGAGGGCGGGCGGACGGACGTCGACGGCGTGTACGCGGCGGGCCGCATCGCGGACGAGCCCCACCAGACGGTCGTCTGCGCGGGCCACGGCTCGAAGGTCGGCCTCGCCGTCATCCACGACTCGGACGCGAACTACTACCACGACTGGGTCGCGCCGGACGGCTACTTCACCGAGCGCGGCATCGACCTCCCGCCGGCGACCGAGGAGATAGACGAGGCGGAGCGCCGCGAGCGCGACGAGGAGAGTCGCGAGGTCCTGCGCGAGTACGTCGAGGAGCCGCTCGACGAGAAGCCGACGATGCACCCCAGCGTCGTCGACGACGAGTAGCGCGCCGCCGAGCCCTGACATTTTAACCCCGGGCGCCACCAATCGGGAGTCGATGCTCTCGGGAGTCAACGTCGCGCTCGGCGTCACGGGCTCTATCGCGGCGGTCAAGACCGTCGAACTCGCCCACGAACTCCGCCGGCGCGGCGCCAGCGTCCGCGGCGTGATGACCGACAGCGCCGGGGGGATCGTCCACCCGTGGGCCGTCGAGTTCGCCACCGGCAACGACGTCGTGACGGAGATCACCGGCGACGTCGAGCACGTCGAACTGTGCGGCCGCGAGGGATGGGCCGACGTCTTCCTCGTCGCCCCCGCGACGGCGAACACCGTCGGCAAGATCGCGGCGGCGATAGACGACACGCCCGTGACGACCTGCGCGACGACGGCGCTCGGCGCGGGCGTCCCCGTCGTGATCGCGCCGGCGATGCACGAGCCGATGTACGACCACCCCGGCGTCCTCGACGCCATCGAGCGCGTGGAGTCGTGGGGCGTCGACTTCGTCGACCCCCGCGTCGAGGAGGGGAAGGCGAAGATAGCGACGGAGGACGCCATCGCCCTCGGCGTCGCCCGCGCCGCGACGCCGGACCCCCTCGCGGGCGAGCGCGTGGTCGTCACCAGCGGCGCGACCGCGGAGACCGTCGACCCCGTCCGCGTCCTCACCAACCGCTCGTCGGGGCGAACGGGCCGGGCGGTCGCCCGCGCCTGCTACGTCCGCGGCGCGGACGTGACGCTCGTCCACGCGACGGTCGGCCCGCGCGGCGTCGCCGACCCGGGCGTCGAGGGCGACGGTATCCCCTACGCCGACCTGCGCGAGGTCGAGAGCGCGGGCGAGATGCTCGACGCCGTGCAGGACGCCGCGACCGACGCGGACGCGCTGGTCGGCGCCGCGGCGGTGTCCGACTACACGGTCGACGCGCGCGAGGAGAAGATCCGCTCAGGCGAGCCCCGCACGCTCGACCTCCGACCGACGCCGAAGATAATCGACGAGGTGCGCGACGAACACCCCGACCTCCCCGTGGTGGGCTTCAAGGCCGAAACGAGCGGCGACGACGACGCGATGGTCGCCGCCGCGCGCGAGACCCTCGACCGCGTGGGCCTCGCGTTCGTCGTCGCCAACGACGCGAGCGTGATGGGCGAGGAAGACACCCGCGCGCTCGTCGTCCGCGGTGACGAGACCGGTGAGTTCACGGGCAGTAAGGCCGGCTTAGGCGCCCGTGTTGCGGACGAACTGGCGGCCGAACTGGAGTGACGCGGCCGGGAGGCAGTACCGGTAGCGAAAAGCATCCGCGAAGCGGGTGGTGTAAGCATACGACGGCGGAGCCGTCGTTTCACCGCGCGAGCGGTGAGCGGCGCTGCGCGCCGCGAACAGGCGAGCGCGGCCTTTTTTGATCGACATTTTTTCGAGGAGCGGTTCGCTCGCTCCGCGAGCGAACCCGACGAGAAAAAGGTCGTCGTTTCAGACGTAGTGAGAGTGCGGTACCGGGGAGTTGTGCTCGAACCCGGTGTCGCGGCCGAACACGCGGAGGGTACCGTCCGCGACGATGTCGGCGAACCACTCGTAGGCGAGGTGGTCGTAGTCGAGCTTGTGGGTGGGGAGCCGTTCCTGCTCGCCACGGTCGGTGAGCATCTCGCGGACCCAGCGGACCACGACGCCGTGGGGCGTCACTTCGAGCACCTCGAACCCCTCGAACTCGCGGCCGGAGGGGTCGTCCCAGAACCAGAAGTCGCCTTCCTCGACTCGGAACGCCTGTCGGGCGCGAGCGTCGGGGAGGGGCGGGTCGTAGCGGAGGGAGACGGCGGTGGCGAGTCCGAAGTCGTCCGCGAGCGTTGCATCGCGTGGTTCGGCGATCGTTACGTCGACCATGTGTTCGATAAGCACGGGTTACTGACGGGTGCGTTTATACCATTCTGCCAAGTGCCGGCCGAATAGTTACCAGTTGCGTACCAGTTAGTAACACCGGTTCGTCACCGGCGGTAATTTCGGTAAGTGGTAGTTACCGGACGCCTCGCGGGAAGAGGTGATACGAAGCCCCGCTGGAGCGTCGGACGAATATAAAAATAGTTTTCCATCGGGTGGCTAAGGGTACACCGAGTAGCGACTATGCAATCGAGACACAGCTGGGCGTCGGCGGAGGGGGGAGGAGGATGAGCGCCACCCCCAGCGCTCGGATCCTGGTGCCGGTCGGCGAGTCTATCACGCTCCGGAACACGGTCGCCTACGCGGTCCGGGAGGCGGCGGCCCGGGCCGAGGAGGGAGCATCGGCGACGGTGCATTTCGTCTATCCCGTGACCGGACGCGTCGCCGACGCGGAAGGGCTGGAGGAACCGCGCGCGCTCCTCGAACGCGTCGAGGTGTGGGCGCGCGACGACCTCGGCGCCGAGGAGGAGGACGCGCCGGACGTCGCGTTCGAGACCGCGATACGCGCGGCGAACGAGTACCTCTTCAGCCCCGCCGACTACGCCCGGACGCTGACCGAGTACGCGGAGGAACAGGGCCTTGACCGCGTCATCGTCGACCCCGAGTACACGCCCGCCGGGAGCGCGCCGATGGTGCAGCCGCTGGAGTACGAACTGGAGCAGTCCGACCTGGCGATCGAGGAAGCTCCGGTCGAGCGACCGACGCGGCGCGCGCGGCTGGTGCGGGGCGGCGGCCTCGCGAAGTTCGTCACCGTCTTCGGCGCGTCGTACCTCTTCTATCTCGTCATCGGCGGGTTCGCCGGGGCGTTCGACTACGTGACGGGGGCGTTCAGTGCCGCGGTGACGGCGGCGCTGCTCTCGCAGATCTCGCTGTCCGACGCCCCCGACGCCCGGACGCCGGTGCGGCTACTGCGCTTTCTGGTCTACGCGCCGTACCTGCTCTGGGAGATCGCGAAGGCGAACGTCACCATGGCGTACGTGGTGTTGCACCCGAGCCTGCCGATCGATCCGAAGATGGAGCGGTTCGAGGCGGCCGTCTGGGGCGACCTCCCCGTGACGACGCTCGCGAACAGCATCACGCTGACGCCGGGGACGCTGACCGTTGACGTGATCGACCGGGAGTTCCACGTCCACTCGCTCACGAAGTCGTCCCGCGAAGACCTGCTCGGCGGCGCGCTGGAGCGGGCGGTCCGGTTCGTCTACTACGGCCGCGACGCCGCGTCGATCGCGAGCCCCGAGGAACGTCGCGCGGAGGTGGACGAGGAATGAGCGAGCTCACGCCGCTGGTCTCCGACGTCCTCATCGGCGCGGCCGGCGCGTTCGCGGTGCTCGCGGTCGTCGTCCTCTACCGCGTCGCCAGCGGGCCGACAATGCAGGACCGGGTGATCGCGGTGAACATCATCGGGTCGAACACGGTCGTCATCATCGCCCTGCTGGCCGCGGCGTTCGGCGAGCCCGGGTTCCTCGACGTGGCGCTCATCTACGCCCTGCTCAACTTCCTGATGAGCATCGCCATCTCCAAGTTCACGGTCGAGCGGGGTGGTATCATATGACGCCGGTCGAGATCGCGATCGTCGCCCTCGCCGCCGGGGGCGTCTTCTTCGGCGTCGTCGCGGCGGTCGGCGTGCTCCGCCTGCCGGACCTGTATACGCGGTCGCACGCGGCATCGAAGAGCGACACGCTCGGGGCGGTCCTGACGCTCGGCGCGGCGGCGCTCACGTTCGGGGCCGACGTGCCGACCGCGAAGACCGTCCTGTTGCTGTTGTTCATGTTCCTCACGAACCCGACGGCCGCCCACGCGATCACGCGGGCGGCGTACGACCAGGAGATAGAGCCGTGGACGACCGACGAGGAGGGAGACGCATGACGGCGACGGTGCTCGAAGTCGCGCTCCTCGTGTTCGTCCTCGGCAGCGCGGTGACCGCCGCGCTCCTGCGGGACGTGCTGGGATCGATCATCGCGTTCGCCGGCTACAGCCTCGGGATCGCGATCCTGTGGGTGTACCTGCAGGCACCCGACGTCGCGCTGACCGAGGCGGCGGTCGGCGCGGGCGTGATGACGGTGCTGTTCCTGCTCACGATCGTCCGAACGGTACGGCCGCCGAGCGACCGCCTGCTGGAGCGGATCGGCTGGCGCGGCGTCACCGCTGCCGGCGCGTTCGTGGCAGTGATGCTGACGACCGTCTCCGCGCTCCCGGAGATCGGCGACCCGACCGCGCCGGTCACCGGCGGCGAGGTGACGCAGTACTACCTCGAAAACGCCTACCACGACACCGAGGTCGAGAACGCCGTGACGGCCGTGCTCGCCGCGTACCGCGGGTTCGACACGCTGGGCGAGGCCGTCGTCGTGTTCGCGGCCGGCGTCGCAATGCTCGTCGTCCTTCGACAGGAGGAGTTCGTATGAGTTCGCGTGACATCCCCTACGTCGAGAGCACGATCATCATGACCACCGTTCGCGTCGTCGCGCCGTTCGTGCTGACGCTCGGCCTGTTCATCATGTTCCACGGGGCCGGGTCCGCGGGCGGCGGCTTCCAGGGCGGCGTCGTCGTCGGCACCGTCATCCTCATGCTGGCGTTCGCGTTCGGCATCGACGCCGTCCGGGAGTGGCTGGACCCGACCGCGATCCTCGGCGTCATCGCTCTGGGGCTGTTCACGTTCCTCGGCGTCGGGTTCGGGGCGCTCGCCCTCGGCGGGGCGTTCCTCGAGTACCACGCCTTCGAACCGCTGGGGATCTACCACGTGGTCGGCTACGCGATCGAACTGGTCGAACTCGGCATCGGCGCCATCGTCACGGGCGTCATCGTCGGCCTGTTCTTCGTCATCGCCGCCGGGTTCGACGTCGAAGACGGCGAGGAGGAGGATCTGCTATGATCGACCTGCTGTTAACGCGCTACAACTACGTCGCGGTCGTGCTGCTGCTCGGTATCGGGACGTACATGCTGATAGAGAACTCGAACCTCGTGAAGAAGGTCATCGGGATGAACGTCTTCCAGACGGGCATCTTCCTGTTTTTCATCACGGCGGCGTACGTCGAGGGGGCGAACCCGCCCATCGTCGGCCACGGCGGCCACGGCGGGCCGTACGTCAGCCCGCTGCCGCACGTGCTCATCCTCACGGCGATCGTCGTGGGCGTGAGCCTCACCGCGGTAGCGCTGGCGCTGGTCGTCCGGATCTACGCGGAGTACGGGACGCTGGACGAGGACGTGCTCCGGGAGGTGCGCGCCGATGAGTGACGTCCCGGCCCTGCTCGTCGCGGTGCCGATCCTCGCCGGCGTCGTCGCGCTGCTGGTGGGCCAGTGGCGGGCGCGCGCCGCGTGGGCCGTCGCCGCGCTCGCGTCCGCCGTTCAGGTCGGTATGGCCGGCCTGCTCGCCGCTCGCGTCCTCGGCGGCGAGACCGTGAGCTACGAGGTCGGGAACTTCCCGGCCCCGTACGGCATCGAACTCGTCGTCGACGGGCTGTCTGCGTCGGTGGTCCTGCTCGTCGCCGTCGTCGCGTTCGGGGTCCTGCTGTACTCGCGGGTCGCCGGGCCGCGCGAGCCGTCGTTCCACGCGCAGTACCTGCTGCTCGTCGCCGGGCTCTCCGGGATGAGCGTCACCGGCGACGTGTTCAACCTGTACGTCTTCCTCGAGATCACGGGGCTGGCGGCGTACGCGCTGGTCGCCAGCGGCGAGTCCGGGCGCGCGGCCGTCGGCGCGCTGAAGTACCTGCTCGTCGGCACCGTCGGCGCGTCGCTGTACCTGCTCGGCGTCGGCTACGCCTTCATCGTCACGGGGACGCTGAACATGGCCGACATGGCGGCGAAGCTCGGCGCGGAGGTCGCGTACACCCACCCCGCCGTGCTGACCGCCTTCGCGCTCATCGTGACGGGGCTGGCCGTCAAGTCGGCGGTGTTCCCGCTGCACACGTGGCAGCCCGAGGCGTACGCGAGCGCGCCCGACAGCGTCAGCGCCTTCATCTCCGCGCTGGTGTCGACGGTGTCGGCCTACGCCATCGCGCGGATGATAGTCTCCGTGTTCACCGTGGAGTTCTTCCGTGCGAACCCGGTCGCGCAGGACCTGGTCGTCGGCATCGCTGGGCTCAGCGTCGTCGCCGGGAGCGTCCTGGCGGTGACCCAGACCGAGGTCAAGCGGATGCTGGCGTACTCGTCGGTGTCGCAGTTCGGCCTCGTCGTCGCCGCGTTCGCCATCGCTACGGAGACCGCGGTGACGGGCGGGACCATCCACCTGATCGGCCACGCAGTCATGAAAGGCGGGCTGTTCCTGGCGGTCGGCGCCGTCGCGGCGGCGACCGGCGCGCGGTACGTCTCGGAGTACCGCGGCCTCGCCTCGCGCCGGCCGTTCCTCGCGGGGGCGGTCGCCGTCCTCGCGCTGGCGATGGTCGGCGTCCCGCCGGCGGTCGGCTTCGTCGGCAAGTGGTACATCGCGCTGGCGGCGGTCGAGTCCGAGTCGTGGTTCATCGCCGTCGTCATCCTCTCCAGCACGCTGCTGACGCTCGCGTACTTCGCGCGCCTCGTCGAGCGGATGTACTTCGCGTCCGCGCCGACGGCGGCCGCGGAGCCCGCCGAACCGACGGGGCCGGTGCCCGACGCCGCGGTGGCCGACGGCTCCGGCGAGGCGGCCGCGTCAGAGAGGCCGGGGACGCCCGACCGCGTCACCCCCGGCGTCGTGACGCTGGTTATCGGCGTCGCCGTCCTCGCCGTGGCGCTCGGCTTCGTCGCCACCGAGTTCGCACAGCTGCTCCAACAGACGCTTCCGGAACTCCTCTCACCATGACAGAGATAGATTCACTCCGACCGCTCGCCGCGGTTCTCGCGGCCGCGCTCCCCATCGTCGCGATACTCGCGTCGCACCGCCGACCGAACGTCCGCGAGGGGTGGTCCGTCGCGTCCGCGCTCGGGACCTTCGCCGTCGTCGCGAGCATGGTCCCCGGCGTGCTCGGCGGCGATGTCTACGTGACCGACCTGGGAACCTTCGTCTTCGGCGTGGAGTTCGCGCTCCGGGCCGACGGGCTCGGGACGCTGTTCGCCCTGCTCGCGAGCTTCCTCTGGATCATCACGACGTTCTACAGCATCGGCTACATGCGCGGGCTCGACGAGCACGACCAGACGCGCTACTTCGCGTCGTTCGCCGCCAGCGTCGCCGCCGCGGTCGGCGTCGCGTTCGGATCGAACCTGCTCGTGCTGTTCGTCTTCTACGAGCTGCTGACCGTCGCGACGTACCCGCTGGTCACCCACGACGAGGACGCCGAGGCCCGCGCGGCCGGCCGGAAGTACCTCACCTACACGTTCGGGGGCGGCGTCGCCGTCCTCGCCGGCATCGTGCTCGTCTACTGGCTCACCGGCACCGTCGCGTTCGCCGCCGGCGGCATCGAGGGGCTCGGAACCGCCGACCCGACACTGGCCCGCGCGGCCTTCGCGTTGCTCGCGGGCGGCTTCGGCGTCAAGGCCGCCCTGATGCCGATGCACTCCTGGCTCCCGGACGCGATGGTAGCGCCGACGCCCGTCTCCGGCCTGCTGCACGCCGTCGCGGTCGTCAAGAGCGGCGTCTTCGGCGTCGCCCGCGTCGTCCTCGACGTGTTCGGCCCGGAGGCGGTCGCGGACCTGGGCGTCGGCGTCGCGCTCGCCGCGGTCGCCGCGTTCACGCTGCTGACCGCGAGCGTCATCGCCCTGCGGCAGGACAACCTGAAGCGCCGCCTCGCGTACTCGACGGTGAGCCAGCTGTCGTACATCGTGCTCGGCCTCGGCGTCGGCGCGTACGACGCCACCGGACTGGCGATGACCGGCGGCCTGCTGCACATCCCCGCCCACGCGTTCATGAAGCTCACCCTGTTCTTCTGCGCGGGCGCGATCCACGTCGAGACCCACACCGACGACATCAGCAACATGGCGGGCATCGGCCGGCGGATGCCGCTGACGATGGCGGCGTTCGGCGTCGCCAGCCTCGGCATGGCCGGCATCCCGCTGCTGGCCGGGTTCGTCAGCAAGTGGTACCTGCTCCTCGGCAGCGTCTCCGCGGGCTACGCCGTCTTCGCCGTCGCGCTCCTGCTCTCCGGCGTGCTGAACATCGCGTACTTCTGGCCGATCGTCTATCAGGCGTTCTTCCAGACCGCCGCCGACGCCGACACCAAGCCGCTCATCGAGAACCCGTTCGGCGGCAAGGCGACGCCCTCGGCGGTGGCGGCCCGCGACGACGCCGCCAACCCGCTCCGCCCGGACGGCGGCGACCGCGACGACCGCAACGACCGCGTCCGCGACGATGAAGAGACGTACGCCGTCGACCAGTACCCGAGCGACCACCTCGCCGACGACGGGGAGTCGGCGGACGGAGACGTGGAACGCGACGGTGATCACGAACACCACGGCTACGACGAGTACGAGGACAAGGACCCCGAGCACCACCACGACCACCACGCCGGGCCGCCCGCTGGCGGGTGGGAACGGCGCGGGTTCGGCGACGAGAGCACGTGGTTCATGCTCGGCCCCATCTCGACGGCCGCGCTCGGGGCCATCGCGCTGGGCGTCGTCCCCCACTCGGCCGTGTTCCTGCGCATCGTCGACCACGTCGTCACGGGGGTGATGGGCTGATGGTGGAGTTCACGGCCGTCCCGCCGGCCCTGCCCGTGCTGGTCGTCGCGCTCCTCCTGCCGCTCCTGTCGCGTCGGGTCGGCCACGCCCTCGGCGTGCTGGTCACCGCGGCCGTGCTGGCCTGGTCGTACCTCGTCCCCGAGGGGGCGTACCTCGACGTCGCCTTCCTCGGCTTCGACGCCGTGCTGTTCAACGTCGACCAGTTCTCGCGCATCATGGGGATCATCTTCGGCCTCATCGGCGCGACCGCGGTGGTCTACTCCTACTACAGCGACGCGCGGAACGTCCAGACCGCGTACGCGCTGTCGTACGTCGGGACGAGCCTCGGGGCCGTCTTCGCCGGCGACTGGCTCACCCTGATCTTCTTCTGGGAGCTGATGGCTATCACCAGCACGCTGCTGGTGTGGGACTACGGCGGCCCCGCCGTGCGCGCGGGCTTCCGGTACGCCCTGCTGCACGGCATCGGCGGCAGCCTGCTGATGGCCGGCATCGTCTGGCACTACGCCGAGGTGGGCACGTTCCTGTTCGGCTCGCTTGAGGGGGTCGCTCACGCGCCCGGGATGGCCGGCACCGTCCCGCAGGTGCTCGCCGCGCTCGGCATCGGCGTCAACGTGGGCTTCGTCGGCCTGCACGCCTGGCTCCCGGACACGTACCCGCGGCCCCACATCGCCGCGAGCGTGTTCCTCTGCGTGTTCACCACGAAGACCGGCGTCTACGGCATGTTCCGCGCGTTCCCCGACGGCCACGTCTGGATCGCGTACATGGGCGGGGCGATGGCCGTCTTCGGCGCGTCGATGGCGCTGCTCCAGAACGACATGCGCCGCCTGCTCTCCTACCACATCCAGTCGCAGGTCGGCTACATGGTCGCCGGCGTCGGCATCCCCGCCGCGCTCGCGACCTCCGGCGCGTTCGGCCACGTGTTCAACCACATCCTCTACAAGAGCCTGCTGTTCATGACCGTCGGCGCGGTCATCTACCGCACCGGCGAGGAGAGCCTGAAGAAGGTCGGCGGCCTCGCCCGCGAGATGCCGGTGACGGCGCTCGCGTTCACCGTCGCGGCGCTCTCCATCGCCGGGTTCCCCGGCTTCAACGGCTTCGTCAGCAAGGGGATGGTCGTGACGGCGGCCCACAAGAAGCACTGGGACGCGCTGTGGTACCTCCTGCTCGCCGGTGGCGTCGGCACGTTCATGTCGTTCATCAAGCTCGGCTACTACGTCTTCTACCACGGCGACCGGAGCCACAGCGTCCCGGACGCGAACCGCGGCCAGCAGGTCGCGATGCTGTCTATCGCCGCGCTCTGTGTGGTCTACGGGCTCGTCCCCGACGCGCTGTTCGCCATCCTCCCCGGCCAGGGCGCCGAGGAGGCCCACCCCTACACGATCCCGCACATCCAGGAGGTGCTCGTGCTCGCCGCGATCGCCCTCGTCGGCTTCTTCCTCCTGAAGAAGCCGCTGAAGAAGCTCGCCGGCGTCCCGGACGTCGACGCGGTGTACGAGCCGCTCACGTTCTACGGGACGCGGGGCGTCGTCCGCGGCGTCACGGAGGCGTACGCCGCCGTCGACCGCGCCGCCGTCGCGGTCGCCGAGTCGGCGATGGCGGCCGCCCGCGACCCGGCACGGGTGAAGCGATACGTCCCCGGCGGTCGGGAGGAGATCGGGATGGACCCCGAGCAGGGCCACGCCCCGATGGACACCACCGTCGGCACCAGTATCCTGATCCTGACGGTCGTGCTGACGCTCGCGCTGGTGGTGCTGCTCGCCTGACTGCTCCGCCGCGCGGGCCGACCCCGCCTCGCGACCGGCGGTTTCGGTGCAGTTTTTACGCGTGGGGCTCCGACAGTGAGCCATGCTGGGCGACTCCGACGACGACGGTCTGTTCGGGATGGAGGGGGGGACGACCTCCGAGGAGTCGGATCTCGGGCCGGACGTCCCCTCCGTCGACCCGCCGGAAGCGCCGTCGGTCGACAGTACCGACGCGCCCTCAACGGACGTTCCGTCGGTGGAGATGCCGTCGGACGACGTTCCCGGCGACCTCAAAGCGGCGTTCTGGACGCTCGTGATCATCGCCAACGGCGTCGTCCTGGCGTTCAGCCTCGGCCTCATGTTCATCGGCTTCCGGGGGAACTGGGAACTGGGCGGCCGCCTGCTGATCGCGGCCGGTCTCCTCGCGTTTCTCGGGTGGCGCGTGCACCGGCGGTACGAGCGCCGTGACGAGTAGTCGCGCCGGCTGTCGGAATTCGATCTGATTATCCGCGAGAAGCCCTGCTGACCGGTTGAGCGGCCGTATCGTGCGGCATTTCAGTAATGACTACTACGTGACACGAATCGGGAATAGCTTATATGTGAGGAAGGATTGGGCGAAGGTATGGAACGTCGCCAGACCGGCCGCCCCCACGCCGGTCGTACGCGACGGTCCCTCCCCCACACATGGCAAGCGTACCGATGAGTACCAGCCCGGATGCCCAGACTACCGATTCGACCGACGACGAGGACAGCGTACTCTCGAAGACCGAGATATTCGACGTACTCCGCAACCAGCGCCGCCGTTTCGTGCTGCAATATCTCAAGCGCAACGAGACGCCCGTCGAACTCGGCGACCTCGCGACCCAGGTCGCCGCCTGGGAGTACGACGCGAGCGTCGACGACGTCACCTCCGCGCAGCGAAAGCGGGTGTACACCACGCTCCAGCAGACCCACCTGCCCAAGATGGACGAGGCGGGCATCGTCGAGTACGACTCCTCTCGCGGCACCATCCGAGGCACGGACGCCACGGAGGACCTCTCGGTGTACCTGGAGATCGTCCCGGGCAACGAGTTCGCGTGGCGCGAGTACTACCTCTCGCTCGGCGCGGTCAGTTGCGCCCTCGTCGCAGCCCTGTGGGGCCACGTCTACCCGTTCACGCTCGTCTCCGATCTCGTCTGGGCCACGGTCATCGCGGTCGTCGTCACCCTCTCCGCGGTCGCGCACGTCTACCACGAGCGCAACATGCGCCTCGGCCAGCAGGAAGTGCCGCCGGAACTCGGCTACGACGCCGACGACTGAGCGACGACCTCGGCGACCGACGGTCGCAACCCGATTTCGGCTTCGAGTGGCGGGACGTATCGGAACGACATCCAGTATCTTTTACTGAGTGGCCGAGTAGCCCCGATATGGATCAGTTACGGCGGTCCCTGTTGGACGCTCCGATCATCGAGAAGGACGGCTATCACTACTTCGTACACCCGATCAGCGACGGTGTCCCGATGCTCGAACCCGGACTGCTCCGGGAGATCGTCATCAAACTCATCCGGAAGGCAGACCTGGAGGACGTTGACAAGATCGTCACGCCGGCGGCGATGGGCATCCACATCAGCACCGCCGTCTCGCTGATGACCGACATCCCGCTCGTGGTCATCCGCAAGCGCCAGTACGGGCTGGACGGCGAGGTCGCGCTGTTCCAGGAGACCGGCTACAGCGAGAGCGAGATGTACATCAACGACGTCGACCAGGGCGACCGCGTGCTGGTGCTCGACGACGTGCTCTCGACGGGCGGCACGCTCAAGGCGATCCTCACCTCGCTGGAGGACATCGGCGCGGACGTCGTCGACACCGTCGCCGTGATCAAGAAGGCCGGCCCCAACGAGCTCGACGACACGGAGTACGACGTGAAGACCCTGATCAACGTCGACGTGCAGGACGGCGAGGTCGTCATCGTCGACGAGAACGGCGACGGGTAGAGTCGGCAAGCCACGCTCCGGGGCTGGCACTTATTCGCCTCACTCCCGTACACCCTCTCGATGACATCCGTACTGTTCGTCGTCAGCGAAGAGGGGTACTGGGGAGAGGAGTGTGCCACGCCGTTCCAGATGCTGTCGGACCGGGACGTGGACATCGACGTCGCGACGCCGAGCGGCAACAAGCCGGTCGTCGACGACCGGTCCGTCGACCCGGAAACGGTCGGCGAGGACACCGTCGAGGAGGTCATGGACGTCCACGACGACGACCGGATGGTCAACCCGATGCCCGTGGCGAAGGCCGACGCCGACATGTACGACGCCGTCGTGTTCCCCGGCGGTCACGGCACCGAGTGGGACGTGAACCAGGACACGCAGGCGCGACAGCTCCTGCGCGAGACCGTCGAGGGCGACGACGGCGTCGCGCTCGTCGTCTGTCACGCCGTCGGCATCCTCGCGTTTACCCGCGACAGCGACGGTGACTTCCTCGCGGAGGGCCGGGACGTCACCGGCTTCCCCAACGAGTGGGAGGAGGACATCGTCGACGAGAACGACCTGATGCCCGACGGGCGCAAGATGCCCTACTGGGTCGAGGACGAGGTCAAGGCCGTCGGCGCGAACTGGGACGCCGAGCTCGACGCCGACGAGAGCGTCACCCACGACGGCGACCTGATCACCGGCCGCGGCCCCGGGTCCTCTCACGCCGCCGGCACGGCACTGCTGGAGCGCCTCGGCGTCGAGGCGAACTGAACGGCGGTCGGGACCACGAACACTCGTTTTCCGCGGCTCGCGCGACGCCCGTCAGTCGACCGTCCGGTCACAGCGGCGGGAGGCCGGCCTCGATCTCGTCGCGGCGGTCCTCCAGCCACTCGGGCAGCACGAGACGCTCGCCCAGTTCGTCGAGGTCCTCGTCGACCGTGTACCCGGGCTCTTTCGTCGCGAACTCGAAGAGGACGCCGCCGCTCTCGCGCGCGTACACTGATCGGAACCACTTCCGGTCGATGATCTCCGTGGGGCGAAGCCCCTGCTCCATCAGCACGTCGCGCCACTCCTCCTGCTCGTCTCCCTCCACGCGGAACGCGACGTGGTGGACCGTCCCCGCACCCGGTTGCCCCTGGGGCATCTGCGGGTCCTCGCAGAGGTCGACGACGTAACCGAGGTCGCCGCTGGACTCGTAGCGGTGGCGGTCCCGCTCGGACTCGGTCTCGCTGTACCCCATCGTTTCCAGCAGGTCGGCCGTCGGGCCGACCGTCGACAGCGACAACGTCACCCCGAAGAACCCGCAGATAGCGTGCTCGGCCGGTACGGGGCTCTCGGGGAGGTTCGGCTCCGGCGCGTCAGCGCGCGCGACGAGTTCCAGCGGGAGCCCGTCGGGGTCCTCGAACGAGAGCACGGCGTCGCCGAACCGCTCGGTCGGGCCGTCGACGTCCACCGCCTCGTCGGCGAGGCGGTCCGCCCAGTAGTCGAGCGACCCCTCCGGCACCAGAAACGAGACGGTGCTCGCCTGCCCCGTTCCGACGCGCCCCTGTCGGGCGTTCGTGTACGGGAAGAACGTCATGCTCGTGCCGGGCGTCCCCTCGTGGTCGGCGTAGAACAGGTGGTAGACGGACACGTCGTCCTGGTTCACGCTCCGCTTGACGAAGCGGAGTCCCAGTGTCTCCGTGTAGAACGCGAGGTTCTCGCCGGGGTCGCTCCCGATGGCCGTCACGTGGTGGATGCCGGGAATGTCCGTGGGCATACCAACGTCTACCGGAGCGACGATGATAACGGTAGGGACGAGAGGGGAAGCGGGCTGACGCTCCGGATCACTCGACCCGAACGAGGCGACTGTTCCAGCACTCGGAACACCCCTCCACCCTTGACCCGTACGTACAGCCGCAGACGTCGCACTTGAACACCGACCGCTTCCGTTCGATTCCCAGGATCCGTTCTACGTACTGTCTGATACTCTTCGCGCTCATGGCGTCGTTCGGACTGCGGTGTTTCCATTCTCCCGAAATTATATAAGCTTGCTGGTAGTTATGTAATTCTAGTAATTAGAAACTCGTTGAAATAACGCCGTTCCGTCCGTAGTACCCGGATTCGACGATTCGGATCGTCGTGTCCACGCAAGTATGTGTAGCACGGTTCCCGAGAGGTTCACCGTACGCGGGAGGTAGATATGAACCACGCGAAACGCTCGCTCCGCTCGCATCTCTCTCGTTCACATCGACAGTTCTGTTTTACAGAACTCGGTCGTCGTTCGGCGACGAGACGCCTCGCTGAGAAGTTGAATTCTGGAAAAGTAGCGGGAGGTAGATTTGAACTACCGGTCTGCGGGTTATGAGCCCGCCGGAATCTCCTGGCTATCCCATCCCGCTACATCTTCGTAACGCGGTTTGCCAATTAAGGGTTGTGATTCCGTCGCCGTGTGCGGGGTTCTACCGTTCCCCGGCGACGCGCCACGTAAAGAGGCTCTCGGCGACGTAGTTGACGACGAGGCCGACGCCGATGCCGGTCAGGTTGGCGGCGAGGAACCAGAAGTCCACGCCGGCGACGGCGATAGAGACGTCGAAGGACCGGTACACGACCGAGAAGACGACGGTCGCGACGAGGACGCCGCCGGCGCGGACCAGATTCGAGGTGAGGAGACGGCGGAGGAACGGTACCACCCCCGTCGTTCCCTGGTCGGCGAAGGTCCAGTGCTCGTTGATCAGGAACATGACGACGATGGCCGCCTCCGCCCCGGCGAGCTTCGCGGGTTCCGGCGCGACGCCGGCGTGGAGGAGCCCGCCGAGCACCGCGTTGTCGATGACCGCGCCGAGCGCGCCGACCGAGGCGAACTGCCCGAAGCGGACGCCGGAGACGAGCGCGCGGAGCCGCAGTCGGAGGCCGTCGAGGACGGAGCGGTCACTCATTGTCGGCGAAGCGGTCGACGAGTGCGATCGTGCCGTCGCGAGCGAGGGCCCGGTGGACGCGGTGCCCGCGGAGCCGGCGGGCGCGGTGGCGCGAGCGCAGGAGCGCCCAGCCGAGTTCCAGAGCGGTGCGGACCGGCGCGACGGTGGAGTCGGGCATGTCTTCCCAGACGACGGGCACCTCGACGATGCGCTGGTCCAGCGCGCCGGCGATGGCGACCAGTTCGACGTCCCAGGCGAAGCCGGGTTCGTACAGGTGCCGGCGGACCGTCTCCCACGCGTCCCGGGTGAGCGCTTTCGCGCCGCACTGGAAGTCGTGGAGGTCGGCGTCGAGCAGCCGGCGGGCGGTCCAGGCGAACGCGTCGCCGAGCCGCCGCCGGGCGAGCGTCTGGTGGGAGCGCACGTCCGCGTCAGGGTGCCGGCGGGAGCCGACGCTCAGGTCCGCGTCGCCGTTGCGGACCGGGTCGACGACGGCCGCGATGGACTCGGCGGGCGTGCTGCCGTCCGCGTCGGCGAACGCGAGCACGTCCGTGTCGAGGCGCTCGAAGCCGAACGTGATCGCGCCGCCTTTCCCCCGGCGAGCGCTCGCGGCGTGGACCGTCGCGGGGAGGTCGGACAGCGCCGAGCGGACGCCGGGAGCGGGGTCGTCGAGTTCGACGCGGATCGCGGCCGGATCGAGTCGCTCGTCGAGCGCCCGGACGTACGACGAGAGGACGTCGACGTCGGGACGGAACGCCGGGACGACGACGCCGATCGAGGGGGGCATCTATCTACGTCAGGAGCCCCGGACGAGTAAAATGGTTCGGAACGCGCCGACCGAACACCTATGCGGTGCGCGGGCGACAGTGGGCGTATGACACGCGTTGCGCTCATCGCGCACGACGACGAGAAGCCGGCGCTCATCGACCTCGCGACGGACTACCGCGACACGCTGGCGGAGTTCGACCTGCTGGCGACCGGGACGACGGGCAAGCGGTTGGTCGAGGAGACGGAACTAGACATCGAGCGGAAGGCCTCCGGTCCGATGGGCGGTGACATGCAGATCGGGGCCGAGGTCGCGGAGGACCGCGTCGACGGCATCGTCTTCCTCCGGGACCCGCTGACGGCCCAGCCCCACGAGCCGGACATCACCGCGCTGTTGCGGATCTGCGACGTCCACGACGTGCCGCTCGCGACCACCCGGACGTCGGCGGAGTACGTGCTCGAAGGGCTGGCCGGCGAGGCCTGAAGGAGAAAGCGTATAGCCCCGGACGCGCCTTTCCCGCGTGATGCAGTTCGTCGCCGTCGCAGCATGGGTAGTCGCGTACCTCGTCCTCGCCGTCGCGGTCGCCCGGCCACTGGCCGCGCTCCGCCGGCGACTCGCGGACGACGAGGCAGCGGCGCTGCTTCTCGCCGCGGTCCCGGTCGCCGCGCTCGGCTACTGGGTCGGGCTGACCGCGCTCGCGTGGCCGGTGTTCGTCGCGGCCGCGAGCGTCGTCGCGCTCTGCGTCGGCGTCGCCGCCGTCACCGACACGCAGTACGACTGGGAGCGATACGCCCGCCGGACGCTCGTCGGGGTGGCGTTCGTCGCCGTCCTCGCCGGGCTGCAGGGAGCGTGGCCGGACGTTCGCGCGGCGCGGTTCTTCCTGCGACTGGAGACGGCGTACGCCGTCACCTGGCTCGCCGCCTACCTCGGCCTCGGCGCGCTCGCGCTCCCGGCCGCCGCCCTGCTGTTCGACCGGTTCGACGACGACGGCGCGGGCGTCGCCGTCCCCCTCGCGCTCGGCGTTCTGGGGGTCGTCGGCTACTGGGTCGGCCACGTCTCGTTCGGCCCGGTCGCGCTGGGTGCGGGACTCGGCGTGCTCGCGCTCGGGTCGGCGGTCGCGCTCCGGCGCGGCGTCGCGGTCGACTGGCGGGCCTACGCCGAGGTGGCGACCGTGTTCGCGGTCGCGTTCGGCTTTCTCGTCGCGCTCCGCGCGGTGAATCCCGGCATCTGGCCCGGCGGCGGCGAGAAGTTCCTCGACTTCGGTCTGCTCCAGTCGCTCCTGCGGGCCGACGCGCTCCCGCCCGAGGACATGTGGTTCGCGGGCGAGCCGGTGAAGTACTACTACGGCGGCCACATGATCGCCGCGCTGCTGACCGAGCTGACCGGGACCCCCGCGCGGTACGCGTACAACCTCGCGCTGGCGGGCGCGTACGGCACCCTCGCGGCGACGGCGTACGGCCTCGCCCGCGCCGTGGCGGCCGAGCGCGGCCGCGCGAAGCGGACCGCCGGCGCGGCCGCCGCCGTCTTCGTGGCGCTCGCGAGCAACCTCTCGACCCCGCTCCGTCTGCTGGTGTGGCTCCTCCCGGGCGCGGCGGGCGACGCCCTCGCGTCGGTCGCCAGCCTCGAAGTCGACCAGCGGCCCAGCGTCGCGGCGGGGCCGGACGGGTTCAACTACTGGACGGCCAGCCGGACCATCGACTGGCGGGTCGTCGACGGCGAGCAGTGGCACTACATCGACGAGTTCCCGCTCTTCGCGTTCCGCAACGGCGACCTGCACGCCCACATGACGAGCACGCCCTTCCTCCTGCTCGTCGCGGCGCTTCTGTTCCAGTACTGGCTGACGCCGGCCGCAGCGTGCCGTCGCCGCCGCGCGCTGGTGTTTCTCGCCGTGCCGGCGCTCGGCGGGCTGATCGCCGTCGTCAACACCTGGAGCTTCCCGACGGTCGCGGGGCTGACGTTCGTCGTGCTGACGTTCGCTCCCGCCGATCCCGGAACGCTGCTTCTCCGCCGGATCGACGCGGCGCTCTCGGGAGTCCGCGAGCGCTCGCGGCTCCACGCCGAGGCGGCGCGCACGTCGACGGCGTTCGGCGCGGCCGCCGCCGTCGCCGCCCTGAGCGTCCTGTTCGCGCTCCCGTTTTTCACGGGCACCGCGAGCGGCCGGAGCGTCGGGGTCCTCCCCGAGTACCGGAGCGACGCGGCGGGCCTCCTGCTGGTCCACGGCGCGTTCCTCGCGGTGTCGGTCGCGTTCCTCCTCGCCCGGGAGGGCGTCACCGACCGCGTCCGGCGGCTCCTCGCGGTGACGGTCGCGGTGTCGCTCCTGCTGACGCTGCCGTACGAGATGACCGCCGTGGCGCTGTTCGTCCCCGCGCTCCTGGTCGCGTGGATCCTGCTCCGCACCGGGGACGACGCGGGGTACGAGACCGCCCTGCTGGTCGGCGCGCTCGGGCTCGTCACGCTGGTCGAGTTCGTCTACGTCGAGGAGCAGGCCGGCCCCGGCAGGATGAACACCTTGTTCAAGACCTACATGCAGGTGTGGGTACTCTGGGGGACCGCCGCGGGCGCGATGCTCGCCGACCGGACGCGCTTCCCCGAGACCCTCCGCGCGCTGGTCGCGCGGGCCGAGGCCGGCGTCGAGCGCCTGGAACGCGCGATCGGCGTCGGGTCGACGGGCAGCGACCGGGACCCGGTTCGGGGACGCTCGCCGGACGGCGGGCGTCGGACCGTCGACGTGTCGGCCCGGGGCGGGGCGGCGACGGTGCTCGCCGTCGGACTGCTGGCGTCGCTGTCGCTGTACGGCGGGTTCGTCGGCGCGAACCAGTTCGAAGACGGGACCGGCGACCCTACGCTGAACGGCACCGCGTACGTCGCCGACCAGCACCCGAAGGAGGCGGCGGCGATCGCCTGGCTGAACGAGCGGGAGGGCCAGCCCCGCATCGTCTCGGCCCCCGGTGAGTCGATCTACCAGTGGGTGAACGCCCCCTCCAGCCTCACCGGGCTTCCGACCGTCGCGGGGTGGTCACACGAGGTCGGCTACCGCGGCGAGGAGCCGTACCGGCAGCGGGTGGCGGACGTGGAGACCATCTACACCGGGACGCCCGCGGAGCGCGCCGAACTCCTCCGAGAGTACGGCGTCACCTACGTCTACATGGGTCCGGAGGAGCGCAAGCGCTACGGGACCCGCGATCTCGCGGACGACCCTGGCATCTCGGTGGAGAAGGAGTACGCGTTCGTCACGATATACCGCGTGGACCGGTCGGAACTGCGCTAGGCGGGCGCGGGGACCGGACGCCGGAGCGGCCTCAGACGGAGAGGTCGCCTTTCGCCTTCACGACGTCGAGCGCCTCGGCGTCGGTCCGGTCGACGTCGAGCCAGTGGGGGATGTAGTTGCGCTTCTCGTAGTCCTCGCGCTCGGCCTCGTTCCCGATGATACACCAGAGCTGCACCTCCTCGGGACCGTGCCACTCGCCCTGCCGGTTGATCTGGAAGACGGACTTCTCCTCCCCATCGTACTCGATGATGGCGTCCTTGCGGATGTCCGGGTCGCCCGAGATGATGAGTCGCTTCATGCCCGGGACTTCGGAAGATGCCCAATTAAGCGCTTCGAAGGGTCGCGTCGGAGGCCGGTCGCGGTGATCCGGACGCCGCCGGTCCGAACCGGCGGACGGGGGCGACGCCGTCGGCGCGAACCAAACGGGTTTTAAACGACGGCGAACAACTGCCCGTAAGGTAGATATCTATGGAGATGCCTCGACGGTTCAACACGTACTGTCCGCACTGTAACGAGCACAACGAACACGAAGTCGAGAAGGTCCGCGGCGGCCGCTCCACCGGGATGAAGTGGGACGACCGCAAGCAGAAGGCCGGTTCGAAGGGTATCGGGAACCGCGGTCGGTTCTCGAAGGTCCCCGGCGGGGACAAGCCCACGAAGAAGACCGACCTGAAGTACCGCTGCGGCGACTGCGGCAAGGCCCACCTCCGCGAGGGATGGCGCGCCGGCCGACTCGAACTCACCGACTAACAATGGCAGGTAACTTCCACACCGTCCGCTGTCCGGACTGCGAGAACGAACAGACCGTCTTCGAGAAAGCGTCGACCGAGGTCTCGTGTGCCGTCTGCGGTCACACGCTCGCCCGCCCGACGGGCGGGAAGGCCGCGTACGAGGGTGAAGTCGTCGAGACAGTCGAGCGTCGCTCGACGGGCAGCCAGAACGAGTCCGGCGACACTGTCGAAGCACGATGAAGTTCAGCGGCTGGCCCGAGAACGGCGAACTCGTCGTCGGCAAGATCGACGAGATCGAGGATTTCGGCGTGTTCGTCGACCTCGAGGAGTACGAGGACAAGCGCGGCCTCATCCACATCAGCGAAGTCGCGAGCGGGTGGATCAAGAACGTCCGCGACCACGTCCGCGAGGGCCAGACCGTCGTCTGCAAGGTGCTCGACGTCGACACGGAGTCACAGCAGATCGACCTCTCGCTGAAGGACGTCAACGACCACCAGCGCTCCGACAAGATCCAGGAGTGGAAAAACGAGCAGAAGGCCGACAACTGGATGGAGCTGGCCTTCGGCGAGGACATCGGGGACGAGACCTACGGGTCCATCGCGAACGAGCTGCTCGCCGCCCACGGTAGCCTCTACGAGGGCTTCGAGCAGGCCGCCATCCACGGCGAGGAGGCCCTCGAGGACACCGACCTCGACGACGACGAGCGCGACGCCATCGTCGAGACGGCCCGGGAGAACGTCTCCGTCCCCTACGTGAAGGTGACGGGCTACGTCGACCTGGAGTGTCCCGACGGCGACGGGGTCGACGCCATCAAGGAGGCCCTGCAGGCCGCCGAGGGGAACGGCGAGGTGCCTGACGAGGTCGACCTCGACGTCACCTACGTCGGCGCGCCGGAGTACCGCATCCGCGTGCAGGCGCCCAACTACAAGACGGCCGAGGACCAGCTGGAGGAGAGCGCCCGCCGCGCCGCGGACCGCATCGCCGAGTTCGGCGGCACGGGCGAGTTCCACCGCGACCGCCGCTCCGACGACGAGTAGGTCGGACGCCGCGGACGTTTTCCGGTTCTCCGACGACCCGCCAGCGACGGCTTTACGTCCGCGCGGGCGCGAGAAGCGACCGTGAAATCCGATATCCGCGTCTGTTCGGCCTGGGAGAGCGAGCACGACCGTCCGGTGTACACCCTCTCCGACGCCTGCCCGGAGTGCGGCGCCGAGGCGGTCAACTCCGCGCCCGCGCCGTTCAGCCCCGAGGACCCGTACGGCGAGTACCGACGCGCTCTTAAGCGGCGCGCCCGCGAGTAAGCCGTATGGACGAACTCGACATCGAGACGGTCGCCGAGGTCGAACTGTCTGACCCGGTGCTCGTCGAAGGGCTCCCCGGCGTCGGCCACGTCGGCAAGCTCGCGGCCGAGCACCTGCTGGAGGAACTCGACAGCACGCTCGTTCGGCGCGTGTACTCCGAGCACTTCCCGCCGCAGGTCGATATCGACGACGAGGGGCTCGCTGAGCTGACGGGCGCGGAGTTCCACGCCATCGAAACCGAAGGGCGGGACCTGCTCGTCCTCACCGGCGACCACCAGGCCCAGGACAACGCGGGCCACTACCGCCTCGCGTCGGCCTTCCTCGACGTCGCCGAGGAGTTCGGCGTCTCGGAGGCGTACGCGCTCGGGGGCGTCCCGACCGGCGAACTCATCGAGGAGTACGACGTGCTGGGCGCGGCCGCCAACGAGGACCTGATCGAGAAGCTCGAAGGCGCCGGCGTCGAGTTCCGCGAGGACGAACCGGCGGGCGGCATCGTCGGCGTCAGCGGCCTCCTGCTCGGCCTCGGCCGACGCCGGGAGTTCGACGCCGCCTGCCTGATGGGCGAGACCAGCGGCTACCTCGTCGACCCCAAGAGCGCGCGGGCGGTCCTCGAAGCGCTGGAGGAGCTTCTCGGATTCGAACTCGACTACGAGAGCCTCGAGGAGCGCGCCGACGAGATGGAGGAGGTCATCAACAAGATCCAGGAGATGGAACAGCAACAGCAGATGGACGTCCCCACGGACGAGGACCTGCGGTACATCGGCTGAAACCGGCCGAACGCTCCCCGAGCGTCTCTTCTCAGATCCCGAGCGCCTGCCGGCCGAGTTCCAGCCCGTACTGCGGCACGCGGTAGATGATCAGGCCGGCCGCGACCAGTTCGACGCCGGTGACGATCACCGTCGCCAGTTCGGCGCGGTCGCTGCTGACGGTCACGCCCGTCGGGAGGCCGTACTCCTTCGAGTAGGGGTAAAACAGCGCGAGGCCGCGCTTGCTCCCCGCGATGTCGAGCACGTAGTGGGTCAGGATGCCGATCCAGACGTACTCCAGGTTGCCGAAGAAGTACGGGAAGGCGACGAAGCCCCCGAGCACCAGGAGGTTGTGGAGCGTCTTGCGGTGCTTGCCGAAGGCGGTGTCGACGTCGGGGAACAGCGCCCCGAGCACGACCGGGATCCCGACCTCGACGATGGTGACGAACGTCCGCTCGTCGCCGACCGGTTCGAGGAGGTAGCCGAGGCCGATGCTGAGCAGTATCGCGTTCAGGACGTGTCCTCGCTTGTTCATGTCGTCTATGAGGTACTCTCGGCCGTGCCGACACAATACTTTCCCTTGCGAGCGGGCGACGGGACGGCGAGAGCGGTTACGGCTCCAGCGCGTCGAGCAGGTCCGCGAGCGCCCGGTCGACCGTCTTCTCGCGGACGGCCGCGCGGTCGCCGTCGAACTCGTAACGCGTCGCGACGGCGTAGGAGGACTCGGTGCCCCACTCGCCGGCGTAGGCGACGCCGACGTAGACGGTGCCGACGGGCGTCTCCTCGGTGCCGCCGGACGGCCCCGCGACGCCGGTCGCCGAGACGCCCCAGGTGACGTCCGCCCGGTCGCGGACGCCGCGGGCCATCTCCCGGGCGACCCGACCGCTCACCGCGCCGTCCTCGTCGAGCGCCTCGCGGGAGACGCCGAGCAGGCGGCGCTTCGCGTCGTAGGAGTACGCGGCGACGCTGCTGTCGAAGTAGTCGCTCGCACCGGGGACCGCGGTCAGTCGCGCGCCGATCAGGCCGCCGGTGCACGACTCGGCGGTGGCGACCGCGTGGTCAGCCTCGCGGAGGCGGTCGCCCAGTCGCTCCTCGATAGGGTCGTCGGTCATGGGCGAGGCGACGGCCGGCGGGGAGTTAAACGGTGTCCCGGTCGGTGTAGGACCAGCGCTCGACGATGTTTCCGTCGCCGTCGAAGCGGTGGAAGTCCGCGAACCCGAGGTCGACGGCGACGCCGCCCTGGTCGCCCGTGAACCGGCCGCGGACCGCGACGGTGTCGCCGTCGGGGACCACGGCGCGGACCTCGTGGCTCCCGTTCTCCAGCGGTCGCTCCTCGCGGTAGAAGCGCTCCAGTTCGTCGATCCCCTCGATGGTTCCCTGGCCGGGCCGCTCGTAGGTGACGTCGTCCGCGAACAGCGAGAGGAGGTCCTCGTAGCGCTCCTCGTCGACGTACCGGTAGTAGTCGCGAACGCGCTCGGGGTCGGCGTTTCCCATGGACGAACCGTCGACGGCCGGCGGTAAAGTTCTCGGGCTACCGGCCAGCCGTCGCGGGCTTACGGCTCGGGCGTCGCCGGCGTGCCCGCCTCGACGGCGTCGATCCGTTCCTCCGCGTACTCCTCGGCGGCGGCCAGGACGGTCGTGTCCCGCGCTTCGGCGCGCTCGATCATCTCCGTGAGGCGGTCGCCGACGGCCTCCGACTCCTCGTAGGCCTCCTCGCGGGTGCCGCCGAGGTACTCCTTCGCGACCGTAATGAGGCCGCCCGCGTTGATCACGTAGTCCGGCGCGTACAGGATGCCCCGGTCGCGGAGGGCGTTCGCGTGCCGGCGCTCGGCGAGCACGTTGTTCGCGCCGCCGGCGACGACGTCGCAGTCGAGTTCCGGCACCGTCTCGTCGTTTATAACGCCGCCGATCGCGCACGGCGCGAACACGTCGCATGAGCGCCCGTACACCTCGTCGGGGGCGACCGTCTCGACGTCGTGCTCCGCCGCGAACGCCTCGACGGCCGCCTCGTCCACGTCGCTGACGGTCACCGACGCGCCGTGGTCGAGCAGCTCCTCGGCCAGCGCCCGGCCGACCTTCCCGAGGCCCTGGATCACGACGTCGAGGTCGCCCGGCGAGTCCTCGCCGTAGACGTGCTCCGCGCAGGCGCGGATGCCGTGGAACACGCCGTGGGCCGTGATTGGCGAGGCCGCCCCGAGGCCGTCGCTCGTGCCGACGACGCGGTCGGTCGCCCGCTTCACCACGTCCATGTCCGCCACGGTGGTGTTGACGTCGACGGACGTGACGTACCGGCCCGCCATGCAGTCGACGGCGCGGCCGTACGCTTCGAGCAGCGCCTCGCTTTTGACCTCGTCCGGGTCGCCGAGGACCACGGCCTTGGCCCCGCCCAGCGGGAGGTCGGCGGCGGCCGCCTTGTACGTCATCGCCCGCGAGAGGCGGAGGACGTCCTCCAGCGCGTCGTCCTCGGTGTCGTAGTCGAGGATCCGCGTCCCGCCGAGGCCAGGCCCCAGCGTCGTGTCGTGGACGGCGATGATCGCCTGCAGTCCGGTCTCCGGGTCGGAGAAGTACGACACCTGTTCGTGTCCGGCGTCGCCGATGTCGGCGAATACCATACTCAATAACTCTTTGGTTCCCCGTAAATATTCGTCGGCTCGTCGCGACCCGCTCCGTCGCCCCCAGGCGACGGGGCGACGAGGACTACGGTTCCGCAAGCGGTTTGGCGTTTCTGGGCCTTGCTACGGGTATGCACTCGACGGAGGTGGTCTGAATGGAGTACGAGACGCCCCTGTTCTTCCACGTCATGGCGTACGCGGAGGAGGCCGACGAGAGCGACGCCAAGTGGCTCCCGGCCGGCGACGCGGCCGCGGGCGACGTGATCGACATGGTGAGCGGGAACCCCGACTGGGACCCGCCGGCCGCGCTCCGCGAGGGTCTGCGCGAGTACGCGGACATGGACGCCGACGCGTTCCAGTACCCGCCGAGCGACGGGCTGACGGAACTCCGGGAGGAGATCGCCGAGCGCCGGAACGTCGACGCCGACCAGGTCGTCGTCACCAACGGCGCGGGCGAGGCGAACTACCTCGCGATGGCCGCCGCGCTGGAGCGGGCCGAGGGGAACGAGGTCCTGCTGACGGACCCAGTCTACCCCTACTACCCGGGCAAGACGACGATGCTCGGCGGCGATGCGACGTACGTCCCGGCCGACGATGACGGGACGGTAGACCCCGCGGCGGTCCGCGAGCGCGCCGGCGACGACACCGCGCTGATCCTGGTCAACACGCCGAACAACCCGACCGGCGCGGTGTACGGCGAGGGGACGATGCGCGAACTCGTCGCCGTCGCCGAGGACAACGACGCGGTCCTCGTCAGCGACGAGGTGTACGACCACTTCGACTACGGCGGCGAGTTCGAGACGGCGCTCGCGTTCGACTCCGAGCACCGGATCGTCACCAACGCCTTCTCGAAGTCGATGGCGATAACGGGCTTCCGCGTCGGCTACGGCGTGTTCCCGCACGACCTCGCCGACCGGGCGCGCGGCCGGCACATGCTGGTCAACGTCGCCGGCTCCCGCCCCGCGCAGTACGCCGTCCTGCGCGCGCTCCGCGAGACGCCGCCTGAGTACTACGCGGAGAACCGCCGGATGCTCGCCGAGCGCGTCGAGACGTTCACCGCGGCGCTGGACGACGCCGGCGCGGAGTACACCCGCCCGGACGGCGCGTTCTACGTCATGGCCCGCTTCGACGGCTTCCCCGGCACCGTCGACAACGTGAAGGAACTGATAGACGAGGCGGGCGTGGCAGGCATGCCCGGCGAGACGTTCGGCTCCCGCCGCGAGGAGTGGATCCGCTTCGCGCTGGTGACGCCGCACGTCGAGGCGGCCGCGGAGCGGCTCGCGGACTACTTCGACTGACAGATCGAAACCGGTCCGGCGGGACGGCGGTCGCGACGACGGTCGCCGTCCGCGGTGCGCGCGTGACAACGCTTATACTTTCTCAAGCGGCTGTTATATCCGATGCCTGACCCTATCGTGCTGGCGCTGCTGGCGCTCGCGTTCGTCCTCTCCCTCGGCGGCCTCGGGCTTGCGTACCGAACCCGCCGCCGGCTTGCGACGCTCGCGGACGCCGAGCGCGTCGACGAGGTGGAATCGCGGATCGCCGACGCGGAGGCCCGCGCGGCCGACGCCGAGCGAGGCTCGCAACCCCCCGAGAACGCCGCTGACGCCGACGATCTGGCGGCGCTGCGCTCCGACGTCGATGAACTCTCGGCGACCGTCGACCGCGTGGCCGACGCGCCGGACAGACTCGACGGCCTCGAAGCCGAGGTCGCGCGCGTCGACGACCTCGAAACGGAGATCGAGCGCCTCGACGAGTTCGAGCGCCGCGTCGCCGCGCTGGACGACGCGAACGACCGGCTCGCGTCCGTCGAGTCCGCCGTCGCCGACGCCGCGGACGGGGGGCGCGTAGACGACCTCGAATCGCGCCTCGGCGAGTTCGAGGCGCGCTTGGACGACGCCGAGCGGGAGACGACGGGCGCGGCTGACGCCGCCGCCACCGTCGGCGACGAACTCGACGACCTGCGGACCGCGGTCGAGGACGTCCGCGACCGGGTCGAGGCGGGCGAAGACGCCGGCGATCGGGCCGCCGCGGTCGACGACCTCGCGAGCCGAGTCGACGCGATCGAGGAGCGGTTGGACGGCGTCGCCGCCGAGGAGTCCCTCGACGCACTGTCCGACCGGCTGGCCGACGCCGAGGCAGAACTCGCGTCGCTCCCGGAGGGCGACGACGAAGCTTCGCTCGGCGACGTTCGTGACAGGCTCGACGACCTCGAATCGGAGGTCGCGGCGGTCGACGCCGTGGACGAGTCGCGCATCGACTCGGTCGAGTCGGAGGTCGACGCGTTGGCCGACGACGTGAACGCGCTCGACGAAGCGTGGTCCGGCGCCGATCCGGCCGCAGTCGAGGACCGGATCGACGCGATGGAGGAGCGGTTCGCCAAGTTGACCGACGAGGTAGCGGCCGTCGACGAGCGCGCAGACGACGAACTCGGGGAGGTGCGGGCCGCGGTCGAGAACGTTCGGGACCGCGTCGACGCGGTGGACGGGCAGGTCGCCGCGGTCGAGGACCGGGTCGACGCCGTCGCGGAGGACGCGTCGAGCGCGGCTGACGCCGACGAGATGGGCTCCCTCGCCGACCGCGTCGACGACGTCGAGCGCGCCGTCGACGAGGTGACGGACTCAGTCGACGAGAAGACGGCGACGCTGCGGGACGGCGTCGAGGAGATCGCGGACCGTATCGAGAGCGTGAACGAGCGGGCCGCCGCCGCGGAGCGCGACGCCGGGCAGGTGGACTCGCTCTCATCGACGGTCGACGCGGTCAGCGAACGGCTCTCGGAGGTCGAAAAGCGACTCGACACCGTCGAGTCGGGGGGAGACGGCGACGTTACCGACGACGTCGCGGACCTCCGCGAGAGCGTCGAGCGCGTCGAGGAACGGCTGGGCGAGGCCGGCGGCGACGGCGAGGCGCTCGAACGTATCGAGAAGACCGCGCTGGAACTGAAAACTAAGGTGTCGGCGCTGGAGAACCGCGTCGGCGATATCGAGGCCGAACTGGAAGACGACGGAAAGGCGGAGATCCGCGAAGACGCCGGCGACCCCGACGAGCTGGAGGAGCAGTTCGAGGCGATCTTCGAGGACACCGAGGAGGGCGAGGACCCGTTAGACGGACAGGGCGGCCCGAAGGTGACCCGCGAGGAGGACCTGGACCTGAACCTCGACGAGTAACCGGGAAGTACACAAGCGTCCGACGGGTATCGGGGCGTATGAGTTCGATCGACGTCGAAGCCGTCGACGATGTCGAGGAGGAGGACGCCGTCGACGCGGCGTCCCGCTCGCTCGACCCGAGCGCCGACTACGTTCTCTACGGCGGGAAAGGCGGCGTCGGCAAGACGACGATGGCCGCCGCG
The DNA here is from genome assembly GCF_003675875.1 of Halostella limicola. Lineage (NCBI taxonomy): Archaea > Methanobacteriati > Methanobacteriota > Halobacteria > Halobacteriales > Natronoarchaeaceae > Halostella > Halostella limicola. The sequence goes on from NZ_RCDI01000002.1 coordinate 75,475, forward strand.
ACGGGGCTGGCGAGCGCCGAGAGCGGGGCGACGACGCTCGTCGTCTCCACGGACCCCGCGCACTCGCTGTCGGACACGTTCGAGACCGACGTGCCGCCCCGCCCGTCGCGCATCCGCGACGAGGTGCCGCTCTACGCCGCCGAGATCGACCCGGACGCCGCCATCGAGGACGGGACGGCGGCGTTCATGGCGGAGAACGAGGGAGGGCTGGGGGGCCTCGGCGAGATGCTCGGCGGCGAGGGCGGCCCGATGGAGTCGCTGATGGGCGGCGCGATGCCCGGGGCCGACGAGGCCGCGGCGATGCAGACGCTGCTCGAGTACATGGACGACGAGCGCTTCGACCGCGTCGTCGTCGACACGGCGCCGACGGGCCACACCCTGCGGCTGCTGGAACTGCCCGAGGTGATGGACACGATGGTCGGCCGGATGCTCAGCCTCCGCGAGCGCCTCGGCGGGATGATGGACGGCGTGAAGGGCATGTTCGGCGGAAACGTCGAGGAGGACGACGTCGACCAGAGCGTCGACGACCTCCGCGAACTGAGCGACCGCATCGAGCGCCTGCGCGCGACCCTCCGGGACCCCGAGCGCACGGACTTCCGCGTCGTGATGGTGCCGGAGGAGATGAGCGTCTTCGAGTCCGAGCGCCTGCTCACCCAGTTAGACGAGTTCGAGATCCCGGTCGGCACCGTCGTTGTCAACAAGGTGATGGAGAACCTCGCCGACGTGACCGACGACGTGGACGCCTCGCAGTTCGTCTCGCCGAACCTCGACACCTGCGAGTTCTGCCAGCGCCGCTGGGACGTCCAGCAGGACGCGCTCGCGTCGGCCCAGGACGTGTTCCGCGGCCACGACATCAAGCGCGTGCCGCTGTTCGCCGACGAGGTGCGCGGCGAGCGGATGCTGCGGATCGTCGCAGCCTGCCTGAACTAAATCGCCGCGGTACTCCTTCGCACACCACCGGTGTCGTTTTCTCGCTCCGCCCGAGAGTCCGGCGTATGCCTGACGGCGGGATCGCCGAGTCCACGCTCGCCGCGATGGTGCGGACGGTCGACCCGGCCGCGACGCTCCGAGACGCGACGTTCGTCGCCGAGCACGCGAGCGCCGCCTACCGGGTGACGGTCGACGGCGGGTCGGGCGGGACCGAGCGATTTCTGAAGGTCACCTCTGACGGGACCACGCAGGGCCTGCCGTCGGAGGCGCGTCTGCTCGCGGCCGTCGGCGAACACAGCGACGTCCCGGTCCCGACGGTGTACGGCGCGGTCGACGGACACGACGACCTCCCGGCCCCGTTCTTCGTCGCCTCGGCGGAGCCGGGCACCAGCGTCCCGCGTCGCCGCGTCGGAATCCTCGACCGGGAGGCGGTCCGCACGGTCGCCAGGGAGTCGGGGCGCTACCTCGCAGCGATCCACTCCTTCGACGCGGTCGACGCGTACGGCTTCCTAGAACCCGCGGGCGAGACGCTTTGCGGCGATCGGCCGCCGTCGGACTTCTCCGTCGCGGTAGCCGACCCGAGCGAGAACTGGCCGGAGACGGTACGCTCGTGGGTCGCTGACGCGCTCGACGCGCACGCCGACAGCGAGTTCGGCGACCTGACGCCGATACTGCGCGAGGAGGTCGAGAGAGAACTCGCCGACCTCGACGGCGACTCCCGGCCGGTGCTAGCACGGATCGACCACGGCACGCACAACCTCCTCTTCGACCCGGACGTCGGCCGGATCCGGTCGGTCGTCGACTGGGGATTCACGATGGCCGCGACGCCGGCGTACGACCTCGCTCACGTCGAACCGGCGCTCGCCGGCGGGCCCTGGCGGTTCCACCCGGAGACGCGCGACCAACGGAACCTCGTCCGGGAGGCGCTGCTCGCGGGCTACCGCGAGCGCGGCGACGAGCGCGCGGTCGAGCGGTACCGGGAACACGGTCGGCTCTACCGACTGCTCGCGCTCACCCGGTCGATGTTCCTGCTCGACGACGCGCTCCGGAACCCTAGCGCGGCGGACCGGGGGTGCGTCGCGTCGGGGATGCGGGAACGGGTCGAGTCGATGGCCTGACCGCGGCACGCGCCGCGAGGGGCGCCTCGTCGGTTACGACCGCACGCCGGCGAGTTTCGACACGAGCCGGTAGGCCGCGTCGCGCCACTTCGCCGGCAGGACGCCGGCGTAGCTCAGGAACCCCGAGAACGGCCCGACGGGGTAGCGCGCCTCCGGTTCAGTCGAACTCGCGGCGTTCAGGATCACCTCGCCGACGCGGCGCGGCGACACCGACCCCGGGCCGCCCCCGCCGATGGCCGCCGTGTCGTCGAGGATCTTGTACAGCGAGGAGTACGCCTCCGATCGGGGGAGCCCGTCGACCTCCTCCTCGACGCGGTTCGAGAAGTTCGTCTCGACGGGGCCGGGTTCGACCAGCACCACGTCGACGTCGAAGTCCGAAACCTCGGCGCGGAGCGCGTCGCTGATCCCCTCCAGCGCGAACTTCGACCCGGAGTAGATGCCGCTGCCCGGGACCGACACCCGGCCGGAGATGCTGGAGACGTTGACGATGGTGCCGTCGCCCTGCTCGCGCATGTGCGGGAGGACCTGCCGTGCGAGCCGGTGCGGGCCGTACACGTTCACGTCGAACTGGGCGTGGACCTCCTCGACGGGGACGTCCTCGACCGGCCCCATCTGCGCGTAGCCGGCGTTGTTGACGAGGCAGTCGATCCGCCCCCAGTCGTCGACGATCTCCTCGACGACGGCCTCGACCTGGTCGTCGTCGGTCACGTCCAGCGCGGCCGTCTCGCAGCCCGCCTCGGCCAGGTCCTCGATGTCGGTCACGTCCCGGGACGTGGCGAACACGCGCCACCCCTCGTTCAGGAACTCCATCGCCGTGGCCCGGCCGATGCCGGACGAACAGCCGGTGATGAGTACGGTCTCCTCGCGCGTGATGGACTCGTCCGCGACCGCGGAAGACTCGTCGACGGCCGTGACGGTCTCGTCTGCGTCCTCGCTTGCCATGGACGGAGTGTCTATGGGAAAGCAGTAAAAACGGGCGGTTCAGTCCGCCTCTCCCGCCGACGGTTCCGTACCTCCGGCGGCCCTCTCAGCGGACCTCGCCTTTGACCTCGTCGGCGTACTTGTCGGCCAGCCGCGTCGGCTCCGGCAGCTTGTACTCGCCGCCGAGGCCCTCCACGAGGTCGGCGGCCGTCTCCGCGCCGACGCGATGACCGGGGCTGACGTACAGCGGGTTGATCGACGTGCTTCCGGAGTCGTACTGGCGCGACTGGAGGGCGTAGCCGATGACGGTGCCCTCGGGCGCGTCGACGTTCCCGTCCGCCGCTATCGCCACCCTCGCGCCCTCCGGCAGGCCGTCGACCGAGTCCACGGGCGTCCCGCATAGCAGGCTCTTGGCGACCCCGACGCTGGGCAGGTCGAGGCAGACGCCCATGTGCGTCGCGAGGCCGGCCTGTCGGAAGTGGATCCGGCCGCTCCCGTCGAACAGCGCGAGGTCGGGCGTCACCGACAGCTCCTCGAACGCGGCGAGGATCGAGCGCCCCTCGCGGAAGGAGAGCAGCCCGGGAACGTACGGGATCTCGAGCGGCGTCACCGCGTAAGCGCGCTCTATGACCTCGCCGCCCCTCGTCGCGACGATGGCGCTGACCGCGCGCTCGTCAAGGAACGCCTGGTCGACGCCGGCGACGACCGGCGGCTCCTGCCCGGGGGTCGACAGCGGCCCCTCCGTTACCGTCGCCGGGTCGAAGGGGAGGTCGTCAGCGAAGACGGCGTCGGCGGCGAGGTCGCGCTGGAGCCGCTCCATCTCCTCCCGGGAGAGCGACGCGTCGGGGACGTACTCGGGACGGACCGGCGTCATGGCCGGTCAGAACGGCCCCCGGCCACCGCCGCGGCCGGGGCCTCCGGGGCCGCCCGGACCGCCGCCGCCCCCGAACCGCATCCTGCTCGGCGCGCTGACGCCCCTGCTCTTGACGCGCTGCCCGTACGTCAGCCCGATCACCAGGCCGACGAGGTGGGCCGCGTTCGCGACGTTCGGGCCGGCGACGCTCGGGCCGATGATGCCGAGGACGCTGATGAGCGCGTAGCCGCCGGTGATGACCCAGATCGGCACGGGAACGAGGAAGTACAGCAGGACGCGCATGTCGGGGTTCAGGATCGTCAGCACGCCCATGATGGCGAGGCCCGCGCCGCTCGCCCCGAGGACGCCGCCCTGCCACGGCGCGAGTCCGCCCTGCATCAACTGGAGCAGCACCTGACTCATGCCGGCGAGGATGCCGCTCACGAGGAACAGGAGGGTGAAGTTCCGGGACCCGACGTAGCGCTCGACGTGCTGGCCGAAGAAGTAGATCACGATGCTGTTCATCGCGATGTGGCCGAGGCCGCCGTGGGAGAACACCGACGTGAACCACGTCCAGACGTATTCGGGGTGCTGCGGGGTCAGGACGAAGATGGAGCGGTACAGGAGAAACGAGTCGAGGTTCATGTCGGCCGACCCGACGGGGGCGAGGAGGAACCGCGCGACCATCTGCGCCGCGAACGTGATCCACATCAGCCCGAGGAAGACGAACGTCATGTTCCCCCGGAAGTACCCCATCGGGCCGCCGACGCCGGTGTTCAGGCCGAGGCGGTCGGTCAGTCCCTTCGACCGACCGCTGTCGGTCTCGACGCTGTCGTCGAACCCGCTGTCGAACACGCCGTCCGGGTCGCCCCACTGGTCGAGGCCCGGACAGCCGTGGTTCTCCGGCAGGCGGTGGTCGGCGCAGTAGGTGCCGCCGCAGTGCCGGCAGTTGTACGGCATGTTCTCGTCCTTACCACACTGGTCACACGTCGCCATTTGCTTGCGCTTGGAGCGGCCCGACAAAAGGGATTTGGGTACGGGGGAAACGTAGGTTTTTGCCGACTCGGGGCCGTAGTACCCGGCGTGCAAGAGTACGAGCGCAAACAGCTCCTCGCGAGGGTCGAACGCGAGGGGGCGACCGTCGGTGCGGACATCCCGGACCGCATCGACGTTCAGGGCGAGGAGATAGACCTCCAGGAGTTCGTCTTCGAGATAAAGCGCCGGGAGACGATCCCGCCCGGCGAGCGCGACCGCGTCGAGCGCGCGAAGAAGAACCTCCGGCGCGAGCGCCTCCAGCGCAAGCAGCGACTGGAGGACGAGGACGCCGACCTCAGCTTCGAGGAGGGCGAGCGGATCGTCGAGGCTATCGTCGGGATCGACCGGGCGCTGAACGCGCTGGAGAACCTCTCGCCGACCGACCTCGAACGCGAGGAGGAGGTCCAGGAGATGCAGGACCGCAAGCGCTGGATGAACTTCCTGAAGAAGGCGCTCGGCCAGAAAGACGCCTCCGGCGGGAGGAGCAACCTATGAAGAACGCCGAGGTCGCGGCCCGCCTGGAGGAGATGGCCGACCTCCTCGAAGCGAAGGACGTGGAGTACAAGCCCCGCGCGTACCGCCGCGCCGCGGAGAACCTCCGCGGACACCCGACGCCCGTCGAAGAGCAAGCCGCCGAGGGCGCCGAGGCCGTCCAGACCGTCGAGGGTGTCGGCGAAGCGATCGCCGACAAGGTCGTCGAGTACGTCGAGACGGGGTCCATCGCGGAACTGGAGGACCTGCGCGAGGAGCTGCCGGTCGAGATGTCGGCGCTGACCCGCGTCGAGGGCGTCGGCCCGAAGACCGTCGGGACGCTGTACGAGGCGCTCGGGATCCGTACCCTCGACGACCTGGAAACCGCCGCGGAGAACGGCGAGATCCGCGAGGTGAGCGGGTTCGGCGAGAAGACCGAGCAGAACATCCTCGACAAGATCGACTTCGCCCGGCAGGCGACCGAGCGCCAGCGGATCGGCGACGCCCGGCCGCTCGCCGACGACGTGCTCTCGCTGCTCCGGGACCACGAGGCCACTCAGCGGTGCGAGGTCGCGGGGTCGCTCCGCCGCTGGCGCGAGACCATCGGCGACGTGGACGTCCTCGTCGCGAGCGATGACTCCGAGGCGGTCGTCGACGCGTTCGTTGACTGGTCGCGCGCCGACGAGGTGATCGAAGCCGGGTCGATCAAGGCGAGCGTCCGCACCGAGGGCGTCCGGGTCGACCTCCGGGTCGTCGTCCCCGAGGAGTTCGGGAGCGCGCTCCAGTACTTCACTGGGAGCAAGGAGCACAACGTCCGCCTGCGCAACTACGCCATCGAGCGCGACATGAAGCTGAACGAGTACGGCGCGTTCGACGTGAGCGAGGTGCGCAGCGCCTCGGAGAGTCGGACGGAGTCCGACGGCACAGAGGACGACGCCGACCAGCGCGCCGGCGACCGCGTCGCGGGCGAGACGGAGGCGGGGATGTACGAGGCGCTCGGCCTGCCGCTCATCCCGCCGGAGCTCCGCGAGGACCGCGGCGAGATCCGGGCCGCCGCCGAGGGCGACCTGCCCGACCTCGTCGAGCGAGGCGACGTCCGCGGCGACCTGCACACCCACACGAACTGGTCCGACGGCGGCAACACGATCCGCGAGATGGCCGCGGCGGCCGCCGAGATGGGGTACGACTACCACTGCGTCACTGACCACGCCACCGGCCCGGGGATGGTCGGCGGCGTCGGCGTCTCCGACGAGGAACTGCGCGAGCAGATGGCCGAGATCCGCGAAATCGCGGACGAGGTCGCAGTCGACCTGTTCGCGGGCGTCGAGGCGAACATCGACGCCGAGGGCGGGATCAGCGTCGACGACGACGTGCTCGCCGACCTCGACCTCGTCGTCGCCTCGCCCCACAGCGCGCTCGACCAGGGGACGGAGGCCGCCACGGAGCGCCTCGTGACCGCGATCGAACACCCCTCCGTCGACGTGCTTGGCCACCCGAGCGGCCGCATGATAAACAAGCGGCCGGGCATCGACTTCGACGTGCCGACCGTCGTCGAGGCCGCTGCCGCGGAGGGCGTCGCGCTGGAGATAAACAGCAACCCCGCGCGCCTCGACCTCCGGGACGGCGCGGTGAAAGCCGCCGTGGACGCGGGCGCGACCATCGCCGTCAACACTGACGCGCACGTCCCCGCGGAGTTCGCGCTGATTCGCTACGGGGTCCACACGGCGCGCCGCGGCTGGGCCGAGACCGCCGACGTGCTCAACGCCCGCGGCCCCGCGGAGCTGCGCGAGTTCCTCCACTGATGGACCTCCTCCTCGACGTGATGTGCGGGGGGATCCGCTCGCAGCTTCGGATGTGCGGCCACGACGCGGCGTACGCGCTCGACCGCGGCGTCGAGGACGACGACCGCCTGCTCGCAGTCGCCGGTGAGGAGGGCCGGACGCTCGTCACGCGGGACGCCGCGCTCGCGCGCCGGGCCGACGACGCAGTCTTACTCGAAGCGACAGACCCCGCGGACCAGCTGGGGGAACTCGCGGACGCCGGAATCCACCTGTCGCTCGCCGACGAACCAGAGCGGTGCGGGGCGTGTAACGGACGGCTGAAACGTGCGGAACCGCCGACGCCGGACTACGCGCCGGACCCCGAGGAAGAACGAACCTGGCAGTGTGCGGACTGTGGGCAGTGTTTCTGGAAGGGGAACCACTGGGGGCGGGTCGCGGAGACGCTGGCGTCGCTGTGAGGTCGCCCTACGAGTTCGGCTCCCACTGGTCGCAGGCCTCCATGTCGTCCATCCGCTCGCCGTAGTAGCCGCAGTACGGCTGCATCCCCTGACCGGTGCGGACGTACTCAAAGTGCTCGCAGTTGCCGCAGTACGTGTCGGCGACGGACGCCTGCCCGGATCCGCCCGCGGTCCGCGCCCGCTCGCCGCCCGACGAGCGGTCGTCCATCAGGGACGTGATGTCCCGCGTCGTCGACCCGCCGTCGCTCGCCGCGCTCCGCGCCCGCGAGATAGCGCGGTCGCGCGTGGTCGACGACGAGTTCGCGGACTGCCGCGATCCGCCCGACGAGCGACTACCGGACGACTGCGACCGTCCGCTCGCCGAAGCACCGGTTCCGGCCGTGCCGCTCTCGGGGCGGTTCGTCTGCGTCTCGACCTCGCCGTCGGGCGTCTCGCCGAACATGCCGACGCTCCCGAACCCGTTTCGCAGTTCGGAGCGGTCGACCTCGACGACCTTCGTCTCGCCCTGCTTGGTCACTTCCATGCGGACGGTGCCGCCGGGATCGTTGCGCCGCTTGAACGTCGCAATCCCCGCGAACAGGCAGCCGATGAGCGTCAGCGACCCGAGGAGATACACCGCGGTGACGGTCAGCGTCAGGTCCTTGCCGTAGCCTGCCCAGTGTGCGGGGTAGGCGTACCAGAACAGGGCGACGCCGAGCGCGGTGATGCTCGCCCCGATGGCCGCCGCCGCCCGGATGCGCGTTTCGGCGGGGAGGACGGTGAACACACCCAGCACCACCGTCGGAACGCCGACGCCGCCGAGGACGCCGGCGAGCAGCCGGCTGTCGAACTCCGAGGCTCCGAACCCGGCCAGCAGGTCCGTCGCGGCGACGACCGTGCCGACGACGGCCAGCACCGCGCCGACGAGAAACAGCGCCGTCCCCAGATACAGACGCTTGACGTTCTGCACCTCCCCCACGCGTCCCTCGTACGCTTCAGCCAGGCTTGCCATACCGTCCCGTTTACAGGCCTCACACAAAACACTACGTCAGACATCTATCGGGATACCGGGTGGTCCTCGAACGGATCGTGGAAGCGAAAGGACTAATCGCGGCGCTACCGAACCCCCGCCCATGGCTGACGACGACGAAGAAGAGGACGCACCTGCCGTCGAACTCGGCGATGGCGACGCCGTCGAGGGCGCGCCGCTGGCCCGCGTCGCCTCCCGGCTGACCTGGCCGAAAGAGCGCAGCGAGATCGAACGACTCGAGGGGGACGCGACGATCCGGACGCCGGACGGTCCGACGACGCTCGCGGACGTGCTCCCCGAGACCTCGACGACGTACTTCGACCGCCGGCAGCAGTTCATCGACGAGGTCGAAAGCGTCGTCGGCACCGGCCCCATCCCCACCGCCGACGAGTGACGTGAACGTCGACGCCGTTCGCCGCTACGCGGTCGATCTCTCCTGGGTGCAGAAGTCGCTGCTGTTCGGCGCCGCCCTCACCGTCGTGTGGATGTCGACGGTGGAGCATGGCCTCGACCAGCGCGTCGTGCGCGACGGCCTCATCTTCATCGTCGGCCCGCTCGCGCTCGGCCTCTCGCACGGCCGACGGATCGGCTGGCGCGTCGACCGCACCGCTCTCCGTAACACCGTCCTCCTCGCGCTGTTCGTCCTCCCGTTCTACCTGGTCGGGTCGTCGCTTCCCTCGATCCGGGCGTTCTACCCGATGTGGTCGACGACCGCCGCGCCGGGCGAGTTCGTACCGCACGCGATCAAACTGTTCGTGCTGGCGCTGGCCGCCGAGACGTACTACCGCGGCCTGCTCTGCGTCGGCGTCCGGGAGATCGGGTTCAAGAGCGTGTTCATCAGCCCCGTTCTCTACGCGATTCATCACTTCCACAAACCCCCGATCGAGTTCCTGCTCTCCGGCCCGACCGACGTGCTGTTCGGCGCGGTCGACTACGAGAGCAACTCCATCCTGCCCTCGGTGGTGGCCCACGGGGCCGGCCTAGTCCTGCTGGACTGGCTGGTGCTCCACCCGCCGCTGCTGCCGCCCGAGACGGTCGTGCGGTGGCTCCGGTGGCTACCGCTGCCGCTGTAGCCTGCCGCGGCGGAGGTCGGCGGGTCGCTCCCGCCGCCGTTTTGACCGTGGCCCGCCAACGCTCGCCCATGACGCTTCCGTACGATCCCGAGACGCTGACCGACGACGACATCGGCCGCAAGCGCGCGACGCTGGAGATGGACCACGAGGAGGCCGTCGAGCACGTCCGCGAGACGTTCACCGACGCCGGCTTCGGGGTCCCCGTGGAGTTCTCGCCGTCGGAACTGCTCAACGAGAAAGTCGATGCGGACCGCGACCCCTACTACGTGCTCGGGGCCTGCAACCCGGAGATGGCCGACCGCGCGCTGGACGAGACGCTGGAGATCGGCGGGCTGTTCCCCTGTAACGTCATCGTCTGGGAGGAGGAACCCGGCGTCCAGCAGGTGTACCACGTCAGCATCATGAAGATCGCCCGCCTCGTCGGGATGGCGCCGGACGACGAGGCGTGGGCCGACATCGTCGCGGCGACGGGCGAGATGGTCGACGAGGCGTTCGCGAACCTCTCAAGCAGAAACTGAAACTATTCACACATCGAACGGCACGTCGGTTGCCGTTCGAGTGAGTCATTGCGTTCAATTTCTGCTTTAGTCGTCGAGGTCGAGTCTGGACAGGTCCGCGTTCGCCGGCCCGTCCAGCACCTCGCCCTCGTACGTGAATCGGGAGCCGTGACACGGGCAGTCCCAGGACTTCTCGCCGTCGTTCCACTCCAGGAGACAGCCCATGTGCGGGCAGACCGCCGACACCTTGTACTCCTTGCCGTCCGCGTCGCGGTACGTGCCGACGACGCTGCCGCCCTCGCGGGTCACCGTCGCGTCCCCCGGCGAGAGCGTGACGACGCTAGTCAGCGGCTTGGTCGCCCAGTCGCCGACGAACTCCCTCGCGACCTCGGCGTTCTCCTTGAGCATCTCCGCCCCGGTCGACCGCAGTTCGACGCGGGTAGGGGAGTAGACGTCCGCCCACGGGTTCGGCTCGCCGGCGATCAGGTCGGAGAGGATCATCCCGGCGACCGTGCCGCCGGTCATCCCCCACCCGCCGAAGCCCGTCGCGACGTACACGTCGTCGGTCGACGGGCCGAGCCGTCCGACGAAGGGGATCCGATCCGCGGTCCGGTAGTCCTGCGTCGACCACCGGTACTCGATCGACGCGACGTCGAACCGCTCGCGCGCCTCCTCGGCCAGCTTCCGGTAGCGCTTCGCCGTGCTACCGCCCTGCCCTGTCTTGTGGTTTTGCCCGCCGATGAACACGAACTCGCCGCCGTCGCCCGGTTGCGTGCGCACGGAGAAGTACGGCTCCTCGTCGCGGTAGTGCATCCCGTCCGGCGGCGTCTCGTTCAGGCGCGCGGCGAGCACGTACGACCGCTTGGGGTACTCCCGCGCGAAGTAGAACCCGTGATCGAACACCGGGAAGTGCGTCGCGACGACGACCGAGTCGGCGTACACCGTGCCGCGCTCCGTCTCGACGCGACAGGGGTCGCCGCTCTCGACGTCGGTGACGCGCGTCTCCTCGTAGACGCCGCTCCCGTCGACCGGGATGGCCTCGACGAGGTCGAGCAGGTACTTCCGCGGGTGGAACTGCGCCTGGTCGTCGAAGCGGACCGCGCACTCGACGTCGTAGGGGAGCGGCGTCTCCTCGACGAACGCGGCGTCGATGCCGGCCTGCCTCGCCGCGGAGACCTCCTCCCGCACCGCCCGACGGTTCTCCCGCGACGTGACGTACGTGTACGCGGACTGTCGCCGGAAGTCGCAGTCGATACCGCGATCCTCGATGCGGTCCGCGATGTCCTCGATCGCCGCCTCGTTCGCCGCGGCGTAGGCGCGGGCCGTCTCGACGTCGAAGGCAGACCGGACGTGGTCGTAGATCAGGCCGTGCTGGGACGTGACCTTGGCCGTGGTGTGGCCCGTGACCGCCTCCAGCACGCGGTCGGCTTCGAGGACGGCGACGTCCAGTCCCGCTTCCTGTAAGTGCGTCGCCGTGGTGATCCCGGCGATGCCGCCGCCGACGACCGCGGCGTCGACCCGGAGGTCGCCCGAAAGCGGATCGAAGTCGGTCTCCGGCGTCGTGTCGAGCCACAGCGACCGCGGTTCTCCGGGTAGCGATTCGTGCTCGTCCGCGTTGTCTGTCGTTCCCATGGCAAGCCCCGAGGCGGTCCCGACCGCCGTCCGGACTAGTCCACGGGAGCGCGGATAAGGGTCGGTCTCAGAAGTCCGACAGCGTCGCCTGCAGACCGGCGACCATCTCGGACTTGCGGCGCAGCGCGCCCAGGGAGACGGGCAGCTGCGACGCGACGGCCGACACAGCGCCGTGGAAGGTCTCGGCCTCGCCGAACTCGCCGTAGAAGGCGTTGCGGACGCTCTCGCGGATCTGCCAGACGCCGACGGGCGCCCAGTAGTCGTCGGACACCTCCCGGAGGACGAGACACTTCGCCTGCCGACCGATCGACTCCAGGTGTTCGAGAACGCCGAGCCGCGAGGCGTAGTACGCGCCGGCCGTCTCGTCGACGTAGCCGGTGCGGCCCTCGAACCCCTCCGAGGCGCTGGCCATCCACACGTCGCCCTCCGGGTCGGGGTTCCAGATGCTGCCCGGCGCCTTCATCTCGACGAGTTCGAACTCCCACTGCCCGGGCGCGAGGACGACCCAGTAGCGGTTGCCCATGTACTCGTTCTCCCAGACCTGCGGCTTGTCGATGCTCGGCGCGTCGCGGATCCGCCCGCGCAGGTACTGGCCGACGGTGTCGTCGACGGCGGTGATCGACCACCGCGTCGGGACGAGCCGCCGGTTCTCGCCGCGGCCGAGCGCACCGGCCGAGAGGATCTTATTGATCTCGTAGACGTCGAAGCCGCGGCGGTAGAGGTAGGTCATCGCCCCCTGGGCTTGCCAGTCGTCGTCCTCCAGCGTCTTCTCGACGGGTCGGGGGACGTGGGGGTTCTCCGCGAGGTCGACGGACTCCGCGCTGGCGTTCGGCCCCGTCGGCGTCGCCACGCCTTCGCCGAGGTCGAAGTCGATCTCGGGGCGGTCGTCGAGGCCGATCTCCACGTCGACCGGGCGGTCGGCGATGGCGACCTCGCGCTGGGTGCCGACGAAGCCGTCCCACACGTCCTCGACGTCGACCTTCGAGCGCCGGCGGGAGTTGAGGAGGTTAGTGCGACGCTGGAACACGTCGTCGATGCCGTAGCGGTCCTGATACCACGCGGCGTCGGTGACGAACTCGTCGGCGTCGGTCTCGTGATCGACGGGCGAGAGCAGGCCGGTCGAGACGCTGGGGTAGTTCGAGCGGCCGACGAAGATGGAGGGTGCGGTGCTCCCGAACAGCGCGTCGCCCTGCACCGTTTCCTCGAACTGGCTCTCGAAGTCCTCCAGGTAGTCGGTGATCTCGTAGGACTTCTCCTCCGCCAGCCGGCGCTTACGGACGCCCTCGTCCGGTTCCAGGTCCTCGATGAAGTCGTCGAGCCGCATTCACCGGTGGTAGGGGACTGGCCACCATGAATCTTCGTTTGGCGAGCAGGCGACACGGTGGACCGGGAGGCGGCGTCGCGGCGGAGGTGACGTTCTCGGCGTCGCGGCGGCTCCCCGCATCGTACTGGCGCGTGCGAGGCGGCCGTGTCGCGCGACCGCGTACCGCCCCGCCGCGATGGTCAGGTCACGGCGGGCGTGGCCGCGGCTTCCGATATAAACGTCCGGTCCACCGTCGCCCCGCCGACGGCGCGACGACGCGGTCGCTCGGGGCCGAAAAAGCCGAAAAAGGGAGCGTTCGCCGCGTTAGCTGTGGATTCCCATCGCCTCGATCTGCTCCTGATACCGGTTGCGGATGGTGACCTCGGTCACCTGCGCGACGTCCGCGACCTCGCGCTGGGTCTTCTTCTCGTTACAGAGCAGCGACGCGGCGTAGATGGCGGCGGCGGCGTATCCCGTCGGGGACTTGCCCGAGAGGAGTCCTTCTTCGGCGGTCGTCTCGATGATCTCGTTCGCTTTCGTCTGGACTTCTTCGCTGAGTTCGAGTTCGGAACAGAAACGAGGAACGTACTTCTTCGGGTCGACGGGTTTCATCTCCAGACCGAGTTCCTGGGAGATGTAGCGATACGTACGACCGATCTCCTTCCGTTCGACGCGGGACACCTCGGAGATCTCTTCGAGGCTTCGGGGGATGCCCTCCTTCCGGCACGCCGCGTAGAGGGCGCTCGTCGCGACGCCCTCGATGGAGCGGCCGCGGATGAGGTCCTCCTTGAGCGCGCGCCGGTAGATGACGCTTGCGACCTCCCGAACGGAGCGCGGCACACCGAGTGCGCTCGCCATGCGGTCGATCTCGCTCAGTGCGAACTGCAGGTTGCGTTCGCCGGCGTCCTTGGTCCGGATGCGTTCCTGCCACTTTCGCAGTCGGTGCATCTGACTGCGCTTCTTCGACGAGATGGAACGCCCGTACGCGTCCTTGTCTTTCCAGTCGATCGTCGTCGTCAGTCCCTTGTCGTGCATCGTCTGCGTCGTGGGCGCGCCGACGCGGGACTTCTCCTGACGCTCCTGGTGGTTGAACGCCCGCCACTCCGGACCAGGATCGATTTTCTCTTCCTCGACGACGAGGCCGCAGTCCTCGCAGACGAGCTCTCCCCTATCAGAGCTTTTGACGAGGTTCTCGGACTCGCATTCGGGGCACTCCCGTACTCCCTCCTGCTCCTCGGACTCCTCCGTCTCAAGCTCGCGCTCCCGCTGGCGGGTGGACCGTGTCATCGCACTTTTATAGTAGTATGACCAATCAACTTAAACCCTCGGTGAACATCGTATCGGATCCGAGAGGTCAGAAATCGGTCGGGTCCGGACGATGGGCCGCGACGGGATCCGCATGCCGTCGGCGACCGGGCAGACCGGAATCGTTAACTTCGGGATCGCTTCACCTACGGGCAATGCCGGTCATCGAGTGCGACGTCGCGGACGCCCGGGAGAAACTGGAAGCGGCGGGTGCGGCCGTCGAGGACGGGAACACGGACCACGAGCGCTGGCGCGCGGAGCGCGGCGGCGCGACCGCCGTGGCGTACGACGGGAAGGTCGTCATCCAGGGCTCGGACCCGCAGGACATCGAGACCGTCCTGCGGGAGGAAGGCGGGCGCGCACACGTGTACTCGGACGGCGCGAGTCGGGGGAACCCGGGTCCCGCGGCCATCGGCTGGGTCATCGTCACGAGCGACGGCATCGTCGCGGAGGGGAACGATCGCATCGGCGAGACGACGAACAACCGCGCGGAGTACGAGGGGCTGATCCGCGCGCTCGAGGCGGCTCGGGACTACGGGTTCGACGTGGTCGACGTGCGCATCGACTCGCAACTCGCCGTCAAGCAGGTTCGCGGCGAGTGGGACACGAACGATCCCGACCTCCGCGAGCGGCGGGTGACCGTCCGGGAACTGCTGGAGTCGTTCGACGACTGGTCGCTCCAGCACGTTCCGCGGGAGGTAAACGAGCGCGCCGATCGACTAGCGAACGAGGCGCTGGACGATGCCTGAACTCCCCGACGACGTTATCGACGAGGCCGAACGGCTCACCAAGCTCGCGCGCGAGGCTGTCGACGAGGACGAGGCGGCCGCGTACCGCGCCGACCGCGACGAACGGGTCGCCGAACACGACTTCCGCGCACGCGTCCGCGAGGAGGACGCCCGCGACGTGCTCGTCCTCCACCCCGACGAGTGGGTCGAGGACGGGACGATCCTCCCCGACCGGATCGAGGACACCGACCGCGCGGTCGAGATCCCGCTCGGTGGGCCGGGCGACCCCGACGACTGGGAGACGGTGGAGGAGCACAACGCCGACATCGTCGCGACGGTTCGCGAGGAACACGGCCCGGACCACGCCGCGAACGTCCGCGCGTTCGCCGACTTCATGGGGAATCACTACGCGCGGCCCCTGGAGTCGGCGACGGGCGAGGAGATCCGAGAGTTCCTGGACGACTACTACCGGCGCAACGCGTGGCCGACCGACGAGCAGGCTGACGTGGTAGAGCAGTCGCTCCGGCTCGCCTTCGACGCGGCCGAAGAAAGGGTGCCCGGGTACTGAGTTACTGCTGCTCGACGAGTTCGTCGACGGTGTCGGCGCGCTCGCCGCCGGTGACGTACTTCGACAGGACCCAGTTGATCTGGTCGAGGACGACGTCGTGCCCGGCGTCGGTCAGCTCGTACTGGTTCGTGCGCTTGTCGAGTTCGCTCTTCTCGACGAACCCCATCTCGACCAGCTCGTCGAGGTTGGGGTACAGGCGCCCGTGGTTCACTTCCGTCCCGTAGTAGTCCTCGAGTTCGCGTTTGATCGCGAGTCCGTACCGTGGCTCCTCAGCGAGGATCACGAGGATGTTCTGCTGGAACGCGGTGAGGTCGCGTGCGGTGCCCGAATCGCCGGTGATCGTTTGTGCCTCTGACATGGTTCGGCAAATGTCACACAGCTATTTAACGCTTCTTAACTATTTGCGAGCTTACACTTACGTCCGGGACGACGCCCGCGTTGACCGCGCTAACCTCGCCGTAACCGGCGCCGACGAACGCGTGTGACTCGCGTCGCTCTGGCAGTTCGGGGATATCGTCCGGAACCTCCCCGAACAGTCCATGGAGACGCACGGCGTGAGGTCGAAAGTACTTTTTGGTCGCCTGACCGATTCGCGGGTGCATGACGAACCTCTGGGAAGATCTGGAAACCGGACCGAATCCGCCGGAAGAGATCTACGCCGTCGTCGAGTGCCTGAAAGGCGAGCGCAACAAGTACGAGTACGACAAGGACGTCCCCGGCGTCGTGCTCGACCGCGTCCTCCACAGCAACGTCCACTACCCCTCCGACTACGGCTTCATCCCGCAGTCGTACTACGACGACGAGGACCCCTTCGACGTCCTCGTCCTCGTCGAGGACCAGACGTTCCCCGGTTGCGTCATCGAGGCCCGCCCGGTCGCCCTGATGAAGATGGACGACGACGGCGAGCAAGACGACAAGGTCATCGCCGTCCCGACCGAGGACCCCCGCTTCGACCACATTCAGGACCTCGACGACATCCCGCAGCAGCAGCTCGACGAGATCGACGAGTTCTTCGCGACCTACAAGAACCTCGAAGAGGGCAAGGAAGTCGAGACGCAGGGCTGGGAGGACAAGCAGGCCGCGAAAGACGCCATCGAGCACGCGATGGACCTCTACGAGGAGAACTTCTCGTAATCCGCCCGGCGGCTTCTACTTTTCGGACGTGTCGACGCCGACGATCTCGTTCACGAGACACCGGCGCGCGAGCGCGGACGCGACAAGTCCCCCGCCGAACAGCCCGGTCAGGGCGCCGACCAGCGGCCACTCGACCGCCAGCGCGACGACCGTCCCGATAAACACCAGCACGGACCCGAACCCCAGCCGCGCGAGCCGGTCCGTTCCGCCCACGTTCCGTTCGAGCATGGCCGGCCATTCGAACGGCCGCGACAAAATACGTTCGAGTTATCCCCCGCCGACCGGCCATGTATTATAATTATGAGTAATCTTTTGAGTGTGGGTGCGCAAGCATAGCACACGATGGTTACCAGTAACGCCGACGTCTCCGACGCGACCGAGCGGAACGCCGGCATCGACCACACGACCGTCGTCCCCGAGAACTTCGACCCCGAGGAGACGACGTGTCCGCGGTGCGGCCAGACGCTCGCGGACCACGACTGAGTCGGTCGCTCACCGGTCAGGTGCCACCCGCTCTGACCCGGTCGGCGCGGTCGCTCGACTCGACGGGGACCCCCCGGAACTCGAAGCGCGCGCCGCCCGCCTCGCTGTCCGTCACTTCTGCGCGCCAGCCGTGCGCGTCGGCGATCTGTTCGACGATGGCGAGCCCGAACCCGGTGCCGCCCTCGTCGGTCGTGTAGCCGCTGTCGAACACCTGACCGCGTTCGTCCGGCGGGATCCCTCGCCCGTCGTCGGCGACGTAGAACCCGGCCGCGGCCCCGTTATCTCCGATCGCACCGACTTCGACGCCGACGGCGGAGCCCTCGCCGTCGCAACCCCTCGTCCCGTGCTCGACCGAGTTCCGGAACAGGTTTTCGAGGAGGCGAACGAGGCGGTCGCGGTCGGCGTCGACCGTCGCGGCGTCCGCGACCCGGAGGGACGCGTCGCCGGTGTCGACGTTCCCCCACGCCGCCTCGGCCGCGGAACCGAGGTCGACCGGTGCCGGGTCCGTGACGTCCTCGCCCTCGCGGGCCAGGGCCAGCACGTCGTCGATGATCGCCTCCATCCGATCGAGCGTCGCGTCGACCTCGTCGAGGTGGGACGTGTCGCCGGTCTCGCGCGCGAGGTCGACGTAGCCGTTCGCGACGTTCAGCGGGTTTCGGAGGTCGTGGGAGACGACGTTCGCGAACTCGTCTAACTGCTCGTTGCGCCGCTGGAGTTCCTGTTCGCGCCGCTTGCGTTCCGTGATGTCGCGAACGAGAAAGAGCCAGCCGACGTGGCGGCCGCGCCCGTCGTCGATCGTGGTCGCCTCGACGTCGTAGTGACGGCCGTCGAGCGGGAACTCGGTGCTCCGCTCCTCGCCCGACTCGACGATGTCGCGGTACAGTTCGTACGTCTCCGGGAGCGGCTTCAGGAAGTCTCGCACGTCCCGACCCACGACGTCTACGTCGCCCATCGTCTGTTCCGCGAGCGCCTCCGCAGCGGGGTTCACGTCGACGATGCGGTGCTCGCGGTCGACGACGTACACGGCGTCTTCGACAGTGTCGAGTACGCGGTCCCGCGCGATCGGCGCGAGGTCTATCAGCCTGTACCGCGTGATCGCTAGCGTGAACAGCGCGTTCGCGACGACGAACCCGAGCGGCGTGCTGTCGAACGAGACGACGTTGAGAAGCGACGGAAGGTTGGCAAGGGAGGGAGAGAGCACCGCTGCGACGAGTGCCACTATCTGCCCCCGGTAGAGCGCGCGGGACCGGTAGAGCATCTCGATGACGAGCGCGGCGACGACCATCGTGACCGCGTAGGAGTACGCCGCGTGGACCCAGAAAGCGGTCCCCCACACCACGGCGACGCCGGTCACCGCGGAGGGGTCGACGGTCATCGACGCGTAGAACACGTCGCCAGGGTTCGTCAGGGCGAGTGCGACCACGACCACCGGATGGATCGAGAGGAGGGCGACGGTCCGGCGCGTGACGAGGTGCTCGCGCCCGGTGTACTCCAGCGCGAACAGAGCGATGGAGGCGACGACGGTGACGACGCCGACGAAGATGAGCCGATTCAACAGGACGGAGACGCCGGGATCCGGGATCACGGACGCGAGAAAGAGCCCCGCGGACCACCACGCCGCACCGGCGATGCTCCCGAACAGCGGGAGCGCGCCCGCCTTCTCGCGGTGTCGCCAGACGACGTACCCGAGGACGACGGTCAGCGCCGTCGCGACGGCGTAGAGCGCCCGCACGTACGCCGCGTCCAGTTCCATGCTCGCGAATACATACAGACGCTGATAAAGGTCTTGGCCGTAGACCTCCGGAGCGCTTCCCGGTGTGCGAACCCGCGGACTCCCGCACCCACCGGCAACATCGGTCGCTACCCGCGACGCCCGGCGGAAATCGCCCTTGAAAAGAAGGTTCTTATGGCCGTGCATTGGTAGAAGGAGTATGGGCCTCTTCGACAGACTTCGTGGAGACGACGATCCGCGTGTCGCCTTCTTCGGCATCGACGGCGTGCCGTACAGCATGCTCTCGGACCACTTCGACGAGTTCGAGAACCTCGCCGCGATCGCCGAGGAGGGGAGCGCGGGGGCGATCGACAGCATCGTCCCGCCCGAGTCGAGCGCCTGCTGGCCGAGCCTGACCACCGGGAAGAACCCCGGCGAGACGGGCGTGTACGGCTTTCAGGACCGCGAAGTCGGTTCGTACGACACGTACGTTCCGATGGGCCGGGACGTGCAGGCCGACCGCGTCTGGGACCGCGTGCAGTCCGAGGGCCGCGACGCGACGGTCATGAACGTCCCCGTCACGTTCCCGCCCCAGCGCAACGTCCAGCGGATGGTCTCGGGCTTCCTCTCGCCGGGCATCGACAAGGCCGCCTACCCCGAGGAGCTCGCGGACTACCTCCAGAGCATCGACTACAAGATCGACACGAACGCGAAGCTCGGGCACAAGGAGGACAAGTCCGAGTTCATCGAGAACGCGCACGCGACGCTCGACGCGCGCTTCGAGGCGTTCAAGAAGTACGTCGAACAGGACGACTGGGACCTGTTTTTCGGCGTCTTCATGACGACCGACCGCGTCAACCACTTCCTCTACAAGGACTACGAGCGTGACGGCGAGTACAAGGAGGAGTTCCTCGACTTCTACCGGAAGCTCGACGACTACCTCGGCCGGCTCCGCGACATGCTCGCCGACGACGTGACGATGATGGTCGCCAGCGACCACGGCTTCACCAGCCTCGACTACGAGGTCCACTTCAACGAGTGGCTCCGCCAGGAGGGGTGGCTGGAGTACGAGGACGACGACCACGAGGGCCTCGACGACATCGCCGACGACACGAAGGCGTACTCGCTCATCCCCGGCCGCTTCTACGTCAACCTCGAGGGCCGCGAACCGCGCGGGAGCGTCCCCGAGGAGGAGTACGAGGACGTGCGACAGGAGCTGAAGGAGAAGCTCGAATCGCTCGAAGGGCCGAACGGCAACCCGGTCTGTGACCGCGTCGTCGAGAAGGAGCGCGCCTTCCGCGGCGACCACGACGACATCGCCCCCGACCTCACCGTCGTTCCCAACTACGGCTTCGACCTGAAGGCCGGCTTCAAGGGCCACGAGTCGGTGTTCGACACCGGCCCGCGCAACGGGATGCACAGCTTCGACAACGCCACGCTGTTCGTCGACGACCCCGAGGCGAACATCAGCGAGGTCGACCTCTTCGACCTCACGCCGACCATCCTCGACCTGATGGACATCGACTACGAGCGCGGCGAGTTCGACGGCGCGAGCCTGATCTAGCGCGGTTCCGCCGCCCGCGACCGGGCGAACTCGGCGTTCAGGTGGTCGATCGCCGTCCACTTGTGTCCCTCCGGGACGAACACGAACGGGATCGCCCCCTCGAACGCCCGGTCGCCGTACAGTCCCGTCTCGGCGACCGACCGGGTCGAGTTCCGGTGGGCGATGGGGACGTCCATCAGCTCCGCCGGCTCGTACTCCGGCACGTACGACTGCTCGATCCACACCTCGTGGACCGGCAGGTCGAGCGTCGCCGCCAGATCGCTTTCCAGCGCGTCGGCGTTGCGCAGCAACCACCCGGAGAACGCGTCCGTGTCGTCGGTGACGTCGACCGACTCGGTGAACCCGACGCCGTGTTTCCAGCACGACTCCGGGAACCGCCGCGACCGGAACCGGTCGTGCAGGTCCGCGAGGACCGAGTCCGGATGCCCGCGGGCCGCCGCGCGGATCCGCTCCATCGCGTAGTAGTCGTCTATCTGCTCGTCGAGCACCTTCTCGGCGGTGATGGGCCGCTCGTCGGCCAGCGACGCGAACTCGTCGAGCATCGCCCGGAGCAGGACGTTGGCGTACACCGACTTGTGGTGCTGTGTGACCCACATGTACAGCGCCACGCGGCCCTCCAGGTAGTTGCCGACCGTCGACAGCGCCTTGTCCCGGAGGGCGAGGCCGTCGTCCGGGACGGCCGTGTACGCGTCGATCATGCGGTCGGTGTCGACGCTCAGCACCTCCGCCCCGGTCATTCGACTGTCGCGGATGATGTAATCCAGCCTGTCGACGTCGATCGGGGAGTGCAACACCTCGGCGGCGACCCCGAAGTGACGGTCGCCCTCGCGCTCGTAGGTCAGGCTGTACCCCAGGACGTACGCGCACACCTCGAACGGGTCCACGCCGAGTTCCCGGAGGTCGTCGGCGTACGCGGACAGGATCACGACGCAGCTCAGCAGTTCGTGCGGGCTGGCGCGCCGGAACGGCCCGTCTGGCTCGCCGACGTCGATCCCCGCTTCCTCGAACGCGCCGACGAGTCCGGCGTCGGCGAGCCGGCTCCGGAGGTCGGCGGCGTCGAGGTGGTGCTCGCCGAGGTGCGACAGCGGCGGGTGGCCCACGTCGTGGAGCAGCGCCGCGCACTTGAGCGTCTCCTCGACGGTGTCGAGGTGGGCGTCGGAGGCGTCCCTCGCGAACCGGCGCTGGGACCGGAGGCTCCGGAACACCCGCTTCGCGAGGTGGAACACGCCCAGCGCGTGCTCGAACCGGGTGTGGTTCGCGGACGGGTACACGAGATACGTCGCCGACAGCTGCCTGACGTGTCGCTGCCGCTGGAACTGCGGGGTGTCGACGATGCGTTCCACTATCGGTTCGGCGACCTCGACGTACCCGTGTACCGGGTCCTTGATCTGTTTGCTCGACATGTGGCGGCCCGTCCGGCCCGGGCAGCGGCGAAAGAGCGGTTCGACCGCGCGCCGCGTCCGGCCGGCTATTTCCTGTGGCTCAGGCGGTCCGCCGGTTTGAATCTTGCGCGTTCAGAACAGGTCGTCGAGCTCGTCGTTCTGGAACTGGTCCGCGTGGTCCAGCGTCGTCTCCTGCTGTTCCTTCTGTGCCTCGCGGGCGCGATCCATGAACTCCTGGACGCGCTGGCCGCGCTCGACGCCGCCCAGCAGCACCAGCGAGGCGATGCTCTCGCTGTCGAGCGGGAAGTCGCCGCCGCGGACCTGCATGCTGCCCGTCTCCTCTTCGACCCAGCTGCGGGCGCGCTCGACGCCCTTCCGAGGGAGACGGTCGGCGTCGCCCGCGACGACCAGTAGCGCGGAGTCCGCGGCCACCGCGTTCGGGAGGCTCGTTCCGGTCAGAAGCGCCTTCCGCGTCACGCTGGTGACGGTGTTGACGTTCTCGCCGCTGTCCTCGCTGGCCTCGGCGCTCGCGTAGCCAAGCGCGGCGATGCCGCCCGACCGGAGGGTGTTGATGACTTCGCTGGAGTCGACGACGCTCTCGGCGACGCCCTCGACGGCCTCGCCGGAGGCGAGCAGGAGGCCGATGCGCTGGGCGATGGCCTGGTTGATCGCGTCGAACGCCTCCCCGACGCTCTGTCCCGCCCCGTGCCACGCGTCGTTGTCGACGAGCAGGGTCGCGTCAGCCTCGCGGACGAGCGTCTTCAGCGACCGCCCGGCGTTGGCCTGGTACATCGCGCCCTCGCCGCGCCCGGGGAGGACGCCGAGCGCGTAGACCGGGATGCTGTACACGCGCTTGAGTTCCTTCGCGAGCACGGGCGCGCCGCCGCTGCCCGTGCCGCCGCCGAGGCCGGCGACGACGAAGATGGCGTCGGCCTCGGCCGTGATGCGCCCGTCGAGGCCGTCCATGACCTCGCCCGCGTCCGCCTGCATCACTTCGGCGCCGAGCTCGTTGTCGCCGCCGACGCCGTGGCCCTTGACCCGGTCCTGCCCGATCAGGACCGTGTCGAGGTCGAGCGCCTGAAGGTCCGTCTTCGCCGAGTTGACTGCCAATACGCCGCGAACCGCGCCGAACTCCATCTGCCGGTCGAACTCGACCAGGGCCTGCGTGATCTTGCCCCCGGCCTGGCCGACACCAATCAGGACGACTTTCATGCGCGGGCATTTGGGTGGTCGGTAATTGAACGTTCCGCCGTCCCCGCGCTAACGTTTATCCCGGAGAGCGCGCCCACGACGGCACATGACCGACGACGTGGAAGCACGACTGGACGCGGTCGAACGCGCGCTGACGGGCAGCGACGCCGATCTGCCGGCACTCGCAGAGGGCACCGAACTCGTCGACCGGGTCGACGCGGCGGAGGACCGACTCGACGCGGTCGAGGAGCGGATCGAGGAACTCGACGCCGCGACGCAGGCGGTCCGAGGCTACGTCGGGAACGTCCGCTCGGTGAACGAGGACGTGGAACGGCGGGCGGACGCGGCGGTCGCAGGCGTCGAGGCGCTGGAGGCCCGCGTCGACGAGCTCGAAGCCGACGGCGAGACCGATCGGCGCGGGTCCCGCGAGCCACCGACTAACGAGCGCCACCCGACAGATCATCCCGACGCCCCGAACGGCAACCGGGCCGGTCCTCCCCTCGAATCGCCGCACCGAGAGAGCGAGCAGTGGGAGGGCGACCACGGGGACGCCGAGTCGGGAGAGCGCCCGCGCGACGGCGACCGCGGCCTCGTCGCCCGCCTGCGCGAGGCCCTGTGACGGTCCGCGTCGTGATAGCCGCCGTGATCGCGGCGGCCGTCGTCGCGGCAGCGCTGCCGGCCGTCGATACCGGACGCGAGCGCGCGACCGACCGGCAGGTGCGCGGCGAACTCGACGACCTCGAACGCGCGGCCGGGGCGCTGCTCGCGACCGAGGAGGCGGCGTGGGACGAGACGGCCGCCCCTCAGCGCGCGGTCAGCGTCACGTTACCGGGACGGAGCTGGCGGCGCGCGAGCGTGGACCGAGTCGTGATCCGCCCGGCGGCCGACGGAGGGGCCAGAATCACCTACGCCGTCGACGGGAGACGGGCGAGAAACCGGACGCTCGCCGTCCCGCTCCGTCCTGCCGAGGCCGACGCGCTCGTACTCCGCGGGAGCGGCGACCACCGGCTCCGGCTGCGGCTGGTCCGTGAAGACGGGGAGCGCGTCGTAGTCGTCGACCGCCACGGCCGGTAAGTCGCGGAGCGGGTCGGACTCGTCGCCGGCCGAGGGTTTACGTACCGGAGCGCGGCGACCCGGTCGCATGAGAGGGATCTTCGACCGGTTCGGAGCGGCGGACGACGGCCCGTGCGGGTGCCGCCCGTCGTTCGACGACGACCGCCTCGTCGTCGACGCGGACGACTGTGAGGGCGAGGGCCGACTCGCCGACGCCCCGGACTGTCGGGCGACGGTGATCGACGCGCTCGCCGAGCGCGACGCCGACGCGGTGCTCACCCGCTCGGACGGCGTCGAGCGCGCCTACGAGGGCGAGAGCGCGGCCCTGCTCGTCGCCGCCGGGCGGTTCGTCGAGACGATCGCCTTCCGCGACGAGACGCTGGCTTCGCGGGCGCGACGCGACCCGCTCCGCGCGGCCCGCGACGCCGCCGGGCGGGCGGCCCCGGTGAACGACGCGGCCGCGGAGACGGGCCTCGTCGAACTGGCCGAGCGCGCCGCGGGGTACGAGGACGCGCTCCGCCCCGCCGTCGGCACGGTCGTCGCGGGCTCCCGCGTCCGGTCGCGACCGCCCGCCGACGCCGAACTCGTCGACGTGCATGACCTCGACACCGGCGCGACCGTCCGAGTCTACGCAGGCGAGGGCGACGCGCTCCGGACGTACCACGTCGCGCCCGTCGAGGACGACCTCTCCGCTGCCGCGACCGCGACGCTGGCACAGGCGTACGAGGCGCTGGCGACCGGCGCGGTCGAGGGCGGCGACCGCGCCCCGGGCCGCGCCGTTCGCCGGGTCGCCGACGAGAGTACGCCGGTGACGACTCTTGCCGCTGTCCTCCGGAAACACGCGCGGGGCTTCGGCGTGCTGGAGGACCTGTTCGGCGACCCCCGCGTCTCCGACGTGTACGCCACCGCGCCGGTCACCGAGAACGCGCTTCGCGTCACGGTGGACGGCGAGACGATGCGGACGAACGTCCGCCTCACGGCCGACGGCGCGGCGGCGCTCGCCTCGGGGTTCCGGCGGACGAGCGGCCGGGCGTTCTCCCGGGCCGCGCCGACGCTCGACGCCGCCGCGGAGACGACCGCGGGCCAGCGCATCCGCGTTGCGGGAGTCACCGACCCGATCAGCGACGGCGTCGCCTTCGCTTTCCGCGACCGCGGCGAGGACGCCTGGACGCTCCCGGGCCTCGTGGCGAACGGGACCGTCCCGGCGGACGCCGCGGCCCTGCTGTCGGTCGCCGTCGAGCGCAGCGCCGCGGGTCTGGTCGCCGGCGCGCGGGGCGCGGGGAAGACGACGACGCTCGGCGCACTCCTCTGGGAGCTCGCCGCGGCGACGCGCGTCGTCGCCATCGAGGACACGCCGGAGATCCCGGTCGCCGCGCTCCAACGGGCTGGGCGCGACGTCCAGACGATCCGCACGTCGGTCGACGACGGGCCGGGCATCGCGTCGACCGAAGCGCTCCGCACCGCGCTCCGGCTCGGGGAGGGGGCGCTCGTCCTCGGCGAGGTGCGCGGCGAGGAGGCACGCGTGTTGTACGAGGCGATGCGCGTCGGCGCGAACGAGAGCGCGGTCCTCGGCACCATCCACGGCGAGGGCGGCGAGAGCGTCCGCGAGCGCGTCGTCGCCGACCTCGGGGTCCCGGTCTCGTCGTTCACCGCGACGGACGTCGTCGTCACGCTCGAAGCCCACCGGGACGGCGGCGAGCGCGCGCGGCGCGTCCGATCGATCGAGGAGGTGATCGCCGGCGACGACGGCGTCCGCTTCGAACCGCTGTTCGCCGTCGTGGGCGACGCTCTCGCCCCCACCGGCCGCCTCGCCCACGGTGAGAGTCACCTGCTCCAGACGCTCGCTCGCCCCGACGAGACGTACGCCGACCTCCGAATGCGGATCGACGAGCGCAGGGGACTGCTCGCCCGACTCGCGGACGAGGACCGCACGCGCCCCGCCGACGTGACGGAGGCATACGCGAGAGAGGGCCGGTAGCCAATGCTGACCGCGATCCTCGGGACGCTCGCGCGGTGCTCCCCGATCGACGCCGATCCCGACGCCGACCTCCGGCGGTCGCTGGGCTTTCTCGACGCTGAGGTCAGCCCGGAGACGGTCGCGACCGCGGGGTACGGCGCGGCGGGGGTCGTCGCCGCACTCGCCGTCCCCGTGATCGTTCTGGTTCCGGGGCGCTGGTTCCGCACGACCCTGCTGGCCGCCGTCGCAGCCGCGCTCGTCGCCGCCCACGCCCTCCGTCGCGGGCCGGTCGTGCTCGCGCGGGCCCGACGGACCGCCGCGCTCGGCGACGCGCCGGGACTCGTCGCCCGCGCCGTGTTGCGGATGCAGATCGAACCCGCGGTCGAGACTGCGGCCGGCTTCGCCGCCCGGACGGGCAGAGGGCCGCTCGCGGAGAGCCTCGACGGCCACGTCCGACGCGCAGACGGGACGCCACGGTCGGGGCTCGCGGGCTTCGCCGACGAGTGGGACGCGTGGTTCCCGGCGATCACCCGGGCGACGCACCTGATCGCGGCCGCCGCGGCGGCCCCCTCCGGCGAGCGGAGTCGGACGCTCGACCGGGCCCTGACCGCCGCGCTCGACGGTACCCGCGACCGGATGGCGGCGTTCGCGAGCGACGTGCACGCGCCGGCGACCGGGCTGTACGCGTTCGGCGTCTTGCTCCCGCTCGCGCTGGTCGCCGTCGTCCCCGCGGCGGGCGTCGCCGGCGCGCCGGTGACGCTCCCGCTGTTCGTCTTCGCGTACGACGCGGTGCTCCCGCTCGGCCTCGTCTCCGGGAGCGCGTGGCTCCTCCTCCGGCGGCCCGTCGCCTTCCCGCCGCCGGCGGTCTCGCGGTCCCATCCCGACGTCCCCGACCGGCGCTGGCCGCCGGTCGCTATCGGCGGCGCGGCCGGCGCGCTCGCCGCGGCGGGGAGCGCTCTGCTCCTCCCGGTCTGGACGGCGTGGGTCGCCGGCGTCGGGGTCGGGGTCGGCGCGACGCTCGTCCGCTGGTACCGCCCCATCGTCGAGGTGCGCGAGCGCGTCCGGTCGGTCGAGGAGGGCCTCGTCGACGCGCTCTACCTCGTCGGCCGCCGCGTCGCCGAGGGGGAGGCGGTCGAGTCCGCCGTCGAGCGGGCCGCGGAGGAGGTGGGCGGCGCGACCGGCGAGGTGTTGACCGCCGCGAGCCGCCGGGGGCGCCAGCTCGGCGTCGGCGTCCGCGAGTCCTTCCTCGGCGAGTACGGCGCGCTCGCGGACGTGCCGAGCCCGCGGACCAGAAGCACCGCCGCTCTGCTGGCCATCGCCGCGGTCGAGGGGCGACCCGCGGGACGGGCGGTCGTCGCGATGGCCGACCACGTCGAGGAGCTCCAGACGGTCGAACGGGAGGCCCAGCGCGAACTGGCCCGCGTGACGGGGACGCTCCGGAGCACGGCGAGCGCGTTCGGCCCGCTCGTGGCCGGCACGACGGTCGCGCTGGCCGGCGGCATCGGCGGCGCGGACCTCGGCGGGAGCGCGCTCCCCGTCCCCGGGCTCGGACTGGCCGTCGGCGCGTACGTCCTCCTGCTCGCGGTCGTCCTCGCGGCGCTCTCGGCCGGGCTCGAACACGGCCTCGACCGCGCCGTCGTCGGCTACCGCGCCGGTCGCGCCCTCTGCTCCGCGACGCTGGTCTACCTGGTCGCGTTCGCCGCCGGCGGCGCGCTGGTGAACGTTTAAGGCGGAGAGCGCGGCGAAGGCGGGCCATGTTCGACGCGCCAGTGGACACGTGGTACCTCGCCGTCGGCGTGGCGCTCGCGGGCGTCGCGTTCGCCGGCGTCGCCGCCGACCTGCCGACCCGCGCGCCGCCCGACGCGGCTGGGGCGGCCGCGACGATCGACGCCGTCGCGGCGAGCGAACGGCCGGGCACGGCCGAACACCCGGTCGACGCGCCGGAGATCAAACTCGGCCCGCACCGGGTCGCTCTGCGCAACGGCGGCGGCACGGCGAGCGAGACGTTCGCTTACGGCCCCGTGACCCCGGTCACCGACGGGGGGCCGCTGGCGACGGTTCTCCGCGGCAGGGACCCGGTTCGGGTCTTCCCGTCGCCCGACGCGCTCCGCCGCGCCGCGGCGGCCGCGAGGGAGCGCGACCCCGAGTGGCGGCGCGCGGACGGTCGTATCGTGGTCCGAACGATCACCTGGGAGGGTACTCGTGTCACGCTCGTCGACGCGTAGGGGCCAGACCGAACCGCTGGCCGTCCTCGCCGCGCTGTTCGCCGTCGGGGCAGGGATCGCCCTGTACGCCGGGGTCGTCGACACGAGTCTCGGCGGGCGCGACGCCCCCGACGCCGACCCGACGGTCGACCGCGTGCGGAGCGAGGTCTCGGAGAACGGCGTCGTCGATCCGACGGCCCTCTCGGCGGCGAGCGAGGTCGGTCCCGACGGCCGCAGCGTCCGGATCGAACTGCGCGCCGACGGGCGGGAGTGGACCGCCGGTCCCGAATCGCCGCCGGACGCCCGGTCGGCGTCGCGGCGGGTGAGCGTCCGCGTAGCGCCGGGGAAGGTCCGGGTCGGGCGGCTCCGCGCGGAGGTGTGGTCGTGACCGACCGCGCCGTCAGCACGGTCGTCGACGCGGCCCTGTGCCTGCTGCTCGTCAGCGGCGCGGTCGCCACGCTGGTCGCGCTCCCCGAGGAGCCGGAGCCGTCGCGCGCCGACGCCGCCGACGATGCGGCGAACGCCGTCGGCGCGAGCACGGCGCGGGTGAACTACACGCTCGCCGCCGGCGATCGCGACCTGGAGCGGTCGGCCCACGGCACGCTGGCCGAGCATCTCGCCGACGCCGCGGTGGCGAACGCGTCGGTCCGCGGCCGCCCGCTCTCGAACGCGAGCGACGGGTTCGAACGGGCGGCGACGGCGCTCGTCGCGGCGGAGCTGGCCCGTCCGAACGGCTCCGTGGCGGTCCGCGCCCGCTGGGAACCCTACCCCGACGCGCCGATCGGCGGGGAAGCGAGCGCGGGCGTCGCCCCGCCCCCGGGCGCCGACGTCCACGTGGCGACGCTAACGGTACCGAGCGGGGCGGCGATGAACCGCGAGGACGCCCGATCCGCGGCCGATGATGGCTACCGAAGCGTCGCCCGGGTCGCCGCGCACGGCGTCGTCGAGACGCTGTTCCCGCCGGAGGAGACGGCGCTGTCGCTGCAGGATCCCGCGACGGAATCCGCGACGGTCGCCCGCTACCGTCGCGCGGCGGGGCTGTTCGGTTCCCAGGTCGACGTCGACGGACCGGACGACGTCCCCCGCGCGAACGACCGCCTCGCCGACGCCCTCGTCGACGAGTTCGCGGGCGACCTCGCGTCACGGTACGACACCCCCCGCGCTGCCGCCGACGCGGTCGCGGTTGGCGAGGTCCGCATCACCGTCAGGGCGTGGGAACGATGAGGCTGGCCGACGACGACCGCGGGCGGGTCCCGTTCGCGCTGGTCGGCGTGCTGCTGCTGGTCGGCAGCGCGACCCTCGGCGTCTCGTTACTCGACGACGGTCGCCGCGGCGCGGACCTCGACGCCGACGCCGCCATGAACCGCGGCGACGCCGCCGCGCAGACGGCGCTCCGGAGCGCGGTCGCCGACGCGAGCAGGCGGGCGGCGGCGGAGCCGGTCCTCGAACCCGCTGACACCCCGTACGGCAGAGCGATCAACGACACCGAACCGTTCCGCGACTACCTGCGGATACGGATCTACCTCGCCGTTCGGGACCGCCTCGCGGCCGTCGACGAGCGCGTCAGGAGCGTTCGGGTTCGGGCGTCGCTCCCGCCCGTGACGAACGAGTCCACCCTCCGAGCGGCGAAGCGGCGCGTGTCGGTCGAGCGCGGCGGGGAGGGCCGCATCCGTGTCGCGGTGCGAAACGTCTCGCTGGTCGCTGCGCGGAACGGCGAGCGGATCGCGAGCGGGGAGCGCTCGCTCCGCGCGACGGTGCCGACGCCCGCGCTCCTGCTGCACGACCGCGTCGAGCGGTACGAGGAGCGACTGAACCGCGGGGCGCTCGACGGGGCGGGCTTCGGACGGCGGTTCACGGCCCGGCTGTACGCGATGGCCTGGGCGCGGGGCTACGCCCAGTACGGCGGCGGCCCGATCTCGAACGTCGTCGGGAACCGCCACGTCGAACTGGCCGCCAACGGGGCGGCGCTGGAGACCCAGCGGGCCGTGTTCGGGCGCGCGGACCCGGCGGGGCGGGCGGGCCTCGCCCGGGGGACCGCTCGCGTCGGACTCACCGACGCGCTGGCGGGGAGCGGCGTCGGCGGGCAGGAGTGGGTGGACTACGTCCTCGGCAACGGCGACCCGCCGACCGGTTCGGTCCCCGGGCGAGTCGCCGCCCTCGCCGACCGGCCGTCCGCGTCGACCGAGATGACGGTCGGGGTGAACCGCACCGCGGACGCCGCGACGTACGACCTGCTCGCGGGGGGAGACGGCGAGCGGACGCTGGAGACCGTTCTCGACGACGCCTACGCGGTCGACGCTCGGCTCGTGACGAACGTGCGGCCGGTGTACTCCGAGGTCGAGCCCCCATCCGAGCCCGACGGCGAGGGGTGGGTGCTGAACGACACGGAGCGGCGGAGGACCTACGAGGTCGCGGAGGGGTCGGCCGTCGCGCCGTCCCTCGCGGAGGGGTATCACGAACTGGCGACCTACAGCCGGGTCGTGGCCGAGACCACCGTCGTCCACCGCGAGTGGGTGCGGGAGAACGAGACGGCGACGACCGTCGATCGTCGGACGACCCGCTACCGCGTCGGCCTCCGCGTGGCGGGGTCGCACTCGGCGGGCGAACTCGTCCCCGACCGCCCCGTGGCCGGCGTCCACCGCGAGGGCGGCGCGCTGGACGGTCCGAACCACCGAGCGGTAGCGTCCCGGGCGACCCGGAAGCTCGTGACTGACCGCGGCGGAGCGAGCGCCCTGGCGCGGCGAGCAGTCGCCGACGGCGACGCGGAAGCCGAAACGAGGCTCGCAGCGCGTCAACCCGACGCCCTCGGCGGGTGGGTGTACCGCGATCTGATGGATCTCCGCGAGCGCGTGCGCAACGTCTCGGTCGCTGTCGAGCGCGGCGCGATGGGGACGAGCGCGAACCCGCCCGCCGAACTCGCCGCGACGCTGCGGGACCGGCGGGCCGCTCTCGTCGACGCGCCCGACCGCTACGACGGCGTCGCAGACCGGGCCCGCGTCGCCGCCCGCGCCGCGTACGTCGACCGGACTATCGCCCGCCTGGAGCGGCAGGCGGACGCCGTCGACGAGACGCAGTCGGAGTTCGGCGACGCGCTCGGTCGGGTCGGCGCGGTCACCGACGACCGACTCGACGCCCTGGTCGACGCGCGCGACGCGGTCACCCGCCCCGGCCGGCACCTCGTGCGTGCTGACGGGGGCGCGGTGGCGGTCCGGGTCAACGGCGCGCCGTCGTATCTCACCGTCGCGGGCGTCGACGCCGACCGCCTGCCCGCGGTGACCGCCGGCGAGACGTACCACCCGCTCGCCGCCCGCAACGTGAACGCGGTGACAGTCCCCTACGGCGACGCCGCCGACCGCATCACCGGCAAGTTCGTCGACGACACCACCCGGGTCGACCTCCGGACGGCGGCGCGGACGCTGCACGAGACGAACCGGATCCTCGCGGTGACCGACGACGCGGAACTGGCGGACCGGCGCGACGAACTGCGCGAGGCGGTCGAACCGGCCCTCGACAGCGTCACCGCGGAGGCGGCGACGGAGTTGGCCGCGGCCACGACGCTCGAAGAGGGTGCGGCCCACGATGCGGCCATGGCGGGCCTTCGCCGCTGGGACTCGACCGGGGCCCGGGCGCTGGCGATGGCGAACGGATCGGCCGCGGGAGCGATCGCCGACGCCGCGGCCGCCCGGGGCGACACGCCGGACGGTGAGGCGTGGCGGGACAGGGTCCGGACGCGCCTCGCCGTGGCGACGACGAGGGCGAGCGACAAACGAGCGGTGCGGCCGCCGGAGGGGCCCGTCCGGGACGCGGCGGACCACCTCCGCGGGATGGCCCGGGACCGCATTCAGTCCGCGGTCGAACAGGGGCTCGAAAACGCGTCGGAGCGGGTGACGGAGCGCCTGACGAAAGGACGGAGCGCCGTCCCCGCCGGGGTCCCGGTGACGCCCGTCCCGGGGTACTGGTACGCCACGGCCAACGCCTGGCAGGTGAACGTCTCCGGCGAGTACGCGCGCTTCACCGTCAGGACCGGCCGCGCCGCGCCCACCGCGCCCGGCGGTACCGTCGCCTACTCGCGCGACGGGTCGACGGTGACGCTCGACGTGGACGGCGACGGGAGCCCGGACCGCCTCGGCCGCGCGACGCGGGTGTCGTTCGACGCGGAGACGACCGTCCTCGTCGTCGTTCCGCCGGGCAAGAGCGGCGTCGGCGACGTGGACGGCCAGCGCACCGAGGAGTCCCCCGGGTGGCCGGATGCGGGGACGAGCGCGCCCGCGATGTGAAGCGCACTTGTACCGCGATCGCGTACGTCGGGTCATGTTCCACGAGCAGCGGATGGACGTCGACGGGCTGACGCCGGCGGACCTGCGGGCGGAGTACGAGGCCGACCTCGCCGACGCGGTCGAGGCGGTCGGGATAGACGCGGCCGTCGAGGAGACGACCCTCGATCGCGACGCACTGACGGCCCTCGTCGAAGACGAATCGCCGTCGCTGAGCCTGGAGGAGGCCGCGCAGGTCCAGTCGCTGGCCGACGGCGTCGCCGACGCCGAGACGGTCGTCGAGATGGCCTGCGAGCACCTCTTGTTGGGGATGACGACCGGCGTGATGGACGTCGACGCCGTCTCGCGGGACCTGGCGATCGACCTCGACCCGAAGGAGGTCCAGCAGAAGATCGAGCGCCGCGCGCCGATGAGCTTCGACGAGTTCGTCCACGTCCAGCACGCCATCGCGAACGGGCAGCCGTAGCTACTACGTCACTGCGGTCGAACCACCGGCTATGAACGTCGCCATTCTCGGGTGCGGGTACGTCGGCCTCGAACTCGGCCGCCAGTTGCGCGAACGCGGTCACGAGGTCGTCGGCGTCCGGCGGTCGGACGGCGGTATCGAGGCGGTCGAGCGGGCGGGGTTGGAGCCCGTGCGGGCAGACGTGACGGACCGGGACGACCTCGATCGCGTCCCGGACGCCGACGCGCTGGTGTTCGCGGCCAGCTCGGGCGGTCGCGGCGCCGACGCGGCCCGACGCGTCTACGTCGAGGGGCTGCGAACGGTCGTCAATGCATTCGGCGAGCGGTCGTCGCCGCCGGAGCGGCTCGTCTACACGTCGAGCACCGGCGTGTACGGCGACCACGGCGGCGACTGGGTCGACGAGGCGACGCCGCTGGAGCCGACGACCGAGAAGACCGAGGTGCTCGTCGAGGCGGAGCGGATCGCGCGAGAGACGGCCGCGGAACACGGCATCGACGGCACCGTCGCTCGGTTCGCGGGGCTGTACGGCCCCGACAGGTACCGGCTGGAGCGCTACGTCGAGGGGCCCGTCACCGAGGGGTACCTGAACATGGTCCATCGCGACGACGCCGCCGGGGCAGTGCGATACCTGCTGGAGGGGGACCTGGCCCGCGACGAGGCGGTGCTCGTGGTCGACGACGAACCCGTCTCGAAGTGGGAGTTCGCCGACTGGCTGGCGGCGGAGTGCGGCGAGGACCCGCCGGAGAAGCGCACCAAGGCGGAGCGGCTGGCCGACGGAACCCTCTCCGAGACTGCGCGGCGGCGGCTCCGGACGAGCAAGCGCTGCTCGAACGACAGGCTCCGGTCCCTCGGGTACGAACCGGCGTATCCGACGTTCAGAGAGGGGTACGCAGCCGCGATCGACGCGTATCTCGGTGATGGCCCGTAGTGGGAAGATTCTTGTTCGTTCACAAAGAGGTGGGGGGTATGTGGCCGTCGACACGGCCGTTCACGTTCCACGAAGGGGTAGAGGCGTGGACGGCGTCGCTGGAGCCGGTCGAGATCGTTCTGATCGGCCTCGGCGGTATCGCACTGCTTCTGGGGATCGGCGTCGCCCTCCGGTGGCTCCGGCGGTCCCCCGGCGAGCGGTTCCGCCGCCTGCTCTCGAACCGCGACGAGGTCGCGGTGCTGATGCACCCGAACCCCGACCCCGACGCGATGTCCTCGGCGATGGCCGTCGCGGCGATCGCGGAGTCGGTCGACACCGACGCGACCCTCCAGTATCCGGGCGAGATCCGCCACCAGGAGAACCGCGCGTTCCAGACGGTGCTCGGCCTCGACTTCGAGCGCATCGAGACCGCCGCGGACCTGGTCGCCGACGAGGTCGTGCTGGTCGACCACAACGCGCCGCGTGGGTTCGAGGGCGCGTCGTCGGTCGAACCGACCGCCGTCGTCGACCACCACCCCGGCAACGGACGGGGCGACGACTTTACCGACGTGCGGACGGACTACGGGGCCTGCGCGACGATACTCACCGAGTACCTCCGGTCGCTCGGCGCGTCGCCGAACTCGAGCGGCGACGAGTCGACCCCGGCGCTCACCGACGAGGTCGCGACCGGACTGCTCTACGGCGTCCAGTCGGACACGAACCGGCTGACCAAGGGGTGTTCCTCCGCGGAGTTCGACGCCTGCGCCTTCCTCTACCCCGGCGTCGACCAGGCGGTGCTCGACCGGATCGCCAACCCGCAGGTCAGCGCCGGCGTGCTGGAGACGAAGGCCCGCGCGATCAACGACCGGGAAGTCCGCGGCTCGTTCGCGGTGTCCGACGTGGGCGACGTGCCCGTCGTCGACGCCATCCCGCAGGCGGCCGACGAACTGACGAGCCTCGAAGGCGTCACGGCGGTCGTCGTCTACGGCGAGTACGAGGGCACGCTCCACCTCTCGGGGCGCTCGCGGGACGACCGGGTCCACATGGGCGAGGCGCTCAGGGCGGTCGTCGAGGACATCCCGATGGCGAACGCGGGAGGGCACGCCCGGATGGGCGGGGGGCAGGTGTCGGTCGAGCACATGCAGGGGATCGGTCCCTCGGACGGCGTCTCCCGCGAGGAGTTCACCGACCGGCTGTTCGGGGCGCTCGACGGCGACGTGTAGCCCTTTTTGCACGGCGAGCGCGTACGGCGACCCATGGCCACCGGTCAGGGAACCTGGGACTACCGCGACCGCTTCGGCGACGAGTTCGGACGCACCTTCTTCCGGCGGTACGGCGACGGCGTCGTGTCGAGCGTCGGCGTCGGCACGTACCTCGGCGACCCCACAGACGAGGTCGACGACGCGTACCGCGAGGCTATCGTCACCGCGCTGGAAAGCGGGGTGAACGTCGTCGACACGGCGATCAACTACCGCTGCCAGCGCAGCGAACGGGTGGTCGGGGCGGCCCTCGACGAGTCGGACGTCGACCGCGACGCCGTGCTGGTCGCGACGAAAGGCGGGTTCGTCTCGTTCGACGGCGAGCGGCCGGCGAACCCCGGCGAATACGTCCGCGAGGAGTACGTGGAACCGGGGCTGATCGACCGCGACGACCTGGCGCGTGGGAGCCACTGCATCGCGCCGGACTTCCTCGACGACCAGATCGACCGGTCGCTGTCGAACCTCGACGTCGAGGCGGTCGACCTGTACTACGTCCACAACGCGGAGACGCAACTGGCGGAGCGCTCTCGCGACGAGGTGTACGACCGGCTGGAGGCCGCGTTCCGGCGGCTGGAGGAGCGCGTCGCCGCCGGCGACGTGAAGGCCTACGGGGTGGCGACGTGGGACGCCTTCCGGGTTCCGCCGGAGCACGACAGCTACCTCTCGCTCTCGGAAGTCGTCTCGCGGGCGCGGGCCGCCGCCGAGGACGCCGGCAACGACACGACGGGGCTCAGGGCGATCCAGTTGCCGTTCAACGTCGTCATGGCCGACGCGTTCACCGTGGCGGCTCACGACTCGCCGGACGGGAAGCAGAGCGCGCTCCGGTTCGCGAACGACGCGGGGCTGAACGTCTTCACGAGCGCGAGCATCGCGCAGGGGCGACTCGCCGACGAGATCCCCGACGACGTGGCGGCGCAGCTGGCCGGCGACACGACGGCCCAGCAGGCGATCAACTTCGCGCGGAGCGCGCCGGGCGTCACCTGCTCGCTGGTCGGCGCGAGCTCGGTCGAGCACGTCGAGGAGAACGTCGCGGCGGGCACTTTCGACCCGCTCGGCGCGGAGGCGTTCGACGCGGTGTTCGAGTAGTCCTGCGTTCGACCGACGCGTCGCCGCCGCGCCCGACGCGGTCCGCACCGGACGCTACGCTCAAGTTCCGCGCCGTACATCTACAGACGATGACAGCCTCGAGAGACGCGAACGAGCGGCGAGCGTTCGGCGGGAAGGCGGTGACGGCGGCATGACGGAGGAGCGAACCGTCACCGTCGTGCCGGAGGACGGCCTGCACGCGCGCCCGGCCGCCCTGTTCGTCGAGGAGGCGAACGAGCACGACGCCGAGGTCGAGGTCGGGCCGGCGGACGGCGACCTCGTCTCGGCGGGGAGCATGATCGCCGTCACCGGTCTCGGCGTGCGGGGCGGCGACGAGGTTCGCATCGTCGCGGACGGCGTCGACGCGACGGCCGCACTCGACGCGCTCGAAGCGATCCTCACGACGCCCGAGGACGAGCTAGAGGGATGAGCGACGAACGCCGAGTGGTGAGCGGGACCGGCGTCACCCCGCGGGCCGGCGTCGGCGAGGTCGTCCGGTACGACCCCTCGGCCGACCTCCCAGACCCGCCGGCGGGCGGCGTCGACGCCGGCGCGGAGCGCGAGCGGTTCGCCGCCGGCCGCGAGGCGGCGCGGGCGGAACTGGAGCGAGAGCGCGACCGGGTCGCCGAGGCCATCGGCGAGGAGGAGGCGGCCGTGTTCGACGCGCACGTCCAGTTCGTCGAGGACCCGC
Source organism: Halostella limicola (assembly GCF_003675875.1). Classification (NCBI taxonomy): domain Archaea; kingdom Methanobacteriati; phylum Methanobacteriota; class Halobacteria; order Halobacteriales; family Natronoarchaeaceae; genus Halostella; species Halostella limicola. Next base: position 112,519 of record NZ_RCDI01000002.1, read on the forward strand.
AGATAGAGTCGGCGGTCCACGAGGCCATCGACGGCGGCCTCCCCGCCCCCAACGCGGTCCACGAGGCGTTCGCCGACCACGTCGAGCGGTTCGAGGGGATGGACGGCCGGATGGCCGAGCGGGCGGACGACCTTCGCGACGTGCGGGACCGCCTCGTCCGCCTGCTCACCGACGGCGACCGCGTCGACCTGTCGTCGCTCCCCGAGGGCGCGGTCGTCGTCGCCGAGCGGCTGACGCCCAGCGACACGGCGCAGCTCGACCCGGAGCGCGTCGCCGGGTTCGCGACGGCGACCGGCGGCCGCACCTCCCACGCGGCCATCTTCGCGCGCTCGCTCGCGCTCCCGGCCGTGGTTGGCGTCGGCGACGCGCTCGCCGACGTGCCGGACGGGACCGAGGTGCTGGTCGACGGCGACGCGGGCGAACTGGTCGTGAACCCGACCGACGAGGAGCGCGAGCGAGCCGCGACGGAGGACCTCGCCGATATCCGACCCGACCCCGTCTCGACCGCGGACGGCCGGGAGATCGAGGTCGCCGCGAACGTCGGCCGGCCGGCGGAGGTCGAGCCGGCGGCGGAGCGCGGCGCCGACGGGATCGGCCTCTACCGCACGGAGTTCCTCTTCCTCGACCGCGAGTCGCCGCCCGACGAGGACGAGCAGTACGAGGCCTACGTCGAGGCGCTGGACGCGTTCCCGGACGGCCGGGTCGTCGTCCGCACCCTCGACGTCGGCGGCGACAAGCAGGTCCCCTACCTCGACCTGCCGGCGGAGGAGAACCCCTTCCTCGGCGAGCGCGGGATCCGGCGGTCGCTCGGCCCGGACGCCGACCTGTTCGAGGCGCAACTGCGCGCGCTCCTGCGGGCCGCAGCGGACGGCGAGGGCGACCTCTCCGTCATGTTCCCGCTGGTGGCGACCGCCGAGGAACTGGAGGCGGCACTGGCGAAAGTCGACGAGGTGGCCGCCGCGCTGGACGAGAAAGGAGTCGCCCACGCCCGCCCGGAGCTGGGCGTGATGATCGAGACGCCGAGCGCCGTCTTCGTCGCGGACGAACTGGCCGAGCGCGTCGACTTCCTCTCTATCGGAACGAACGACCTCGCGCAGTACGTGATGGCCGCGGCGCGGGAGAACGACCGCGTGGCGGACCTCCACGACCCCCTCCACCCCGGCGTCCTGCGGGCGATCCGCCGGACCGTCGGGGCCGGTCACGAGGGGGGCGCCTGGGTCGGGATGTGCGGCGAGATGGCGGGCGACCCCGACGTGACGGAACTGCTCGTCGGGCTCGGCCTCGACGAACTGAGCATGAGCGCCGTCACCGTCCCCGACGTGAAGGCGAACGTGGAAGCGACCAACGCGGAAGCGGCCCGAGAGCTCGCCGACGCGGCGTGCGCGGCCGCCGCGAGGGACGAGGTGCGCGAGCTTCTCGGCGATCCGGCGTCGCGGCGGGGCGGACAGTCGGAGTGACGACGCCGGTCCGCCGCCCTCAGAGCTCCTGCCACTCGCTCTCGCAGCCGGGGCAGAGCCTGATCGTTCCGATCTCCGACGGGTCGTTCCGGCTCTTGAGGGTCTCGTCGCAGTCCGTGCAGCTGAGCCGCCCGTAGTTGTCCTTCGACAGCTCCCCGTTGCGTAGCGCCTTCCGGACGGATTTCATACCCCGACCTATGCGACTCCTTGTCAAAAAACCACCCCCGAGCGGTTTCGATTCGTAAGGCTTGAAGTACCGTCCCGCGTACCCCGGAGCGTGTTCCTGACGGACGATGCGGGGCTCGGCGGGGGGCGGCGAGGGCGGCTGTTCGGGTCGCTGTGCACCATGGTGTTTCTCGTCAACCTCGCGCGAGTCGTGTTCGCGCCGCTCGTAGAGCCGCTGCGGACCGCGTTCGGCTTCTCCGGCGGTACCATCGGTCTGGTGGTGACGATGACCTGGGTCGGCAGCGCGCTCCCCCGGCTCCCGACGGGCTACCTGCTCACGAAGGTCCCCCGCCACTCCGTCGTCTTCGGATCCGGGGCGCTCCTGACGGCCGCGGCCGCGATCACCGCGGTCGCGGACTCGTTCTACGCGCTCGCCGCCGGCGCGCTCCTGATGGGGGTGACCAGCGGGGCGTACTTCATCGCCGCCAACCCGCTCGTGAGCGAACTGTTCCCCGACCGGGTCGGCCGCGCCATCGGCGTTCACGGCATGTCGAGCCAGCTCGCGGCCGTCGGCGCGCCGCTCGTCGTCGGCGGCGTGCTCGCCGTCGCGGACTGGCGGGCGGTGTTCTGGCTGATAAGCGCCGTCGCCGGCGCGACGACGGCGGTCTTCTTCCTGATCGCCCGCCGCGCTGAGATGCCGTCCGCCGGGACGAAGGACCGCGCCGTTCTGGCGGCCCTGCGGCGGCAGTGGCCGATCATCGTCACCGGCGTCGCCATCATCGGCGCGACCGGGTTCGTCTGGAACGGCGTGTTCAACTTCTACGTGACCTACCTCGTCGAGGCGAAGGACCTCGGCGAGCCGATGGCCCGGAACGCGCTGACCGCCGTGTTCGCCGCCGGCGTTCCGGCGTTCGTCCTCACCGGCCGCATCGCCGAGCGCATCGCGTACGTCCCGCTCATGCTGTCCATCCTCGGCGCGTTCGTCGCCGCCCTGCTCGCGCTGACGGTCGTTCAGGGGCTCGCCGCGGTCCTCCTCGTGAGCCTCATACTCGGCTACGTCATCCACAGCCTCTTCCCCGCGCTGGACACGTACCTGCTCGACTCACTGCCCGACGAGAACCGCGCGAGCGCCTACTCGCTGTACAGCGCGAGCATGATGCTCGTCCAGGCGACCGGCAGCGCCGCCCTCGGCGGGCTGACCGACGCCGGCGTGGCGTTCGACGCCGTGTTCCGGGGCTACGCCGTCGCGCTGGTCGCCGTCCTCGTCGTCCTGCTCGTTCTGTACGCCGCGGGACGCCTGCCGAGCGAGGCCGCGCCGGCCTGACCATCATCCGGATCCGCCGAGGTTTTTGTCGCGCGCTCCAAGGGCCGGGTGATGGAGTACGTTCAGGAGCGGGTCGCGACGCTGCACGCGTTCGACGACCCGACGCCGGCCGCGCCGACCGACCGGAGCGCGGTCGTCGTCCCGATGACCGACCGCGAGTACGCCGGCCTCGCCGCCGAGCGCGTGCTGTCGACGCTGTCGGCGGTCTCGCCGCGCCGTGTTATCGTCGCGCTGCGCGCGCCCGCCGACCGCGTCCCCGAGTTCGCGGAGTGGCTGTCGACCTTCGACGCGCCGATCGACCTGCTGTGGTGCAACGCGCCCTCCGTCGAGGCGATGCTCGACGACGCCGGCCTGGAGAACGGGTTCGGCAAGGGCCGCGACGTGTGGCTGGCCCTCGGCGTCGCCGCCGAGTCCGCGGCGTACGTCGCCGTCCACGACGCCGACGCGACGACGTACGCCCCGAGCCACGTCCCCCGCCTGCTCGCGCCCCTGTCGGAGGGGTACGAGTTCACGAAGGGCTACTACGCCCGCGTCGAGAACGGCCGGCTGTACGGCCGCCTCTTTCGCCTGTTCTACGCGCCGCTGGTCCGGGCGCTCGCGGACGCCCACGACGCCGACGTGCTCGACTACCTCGGCGCGTTCCGGTACGCGCTGGCCGGCGAGTTCGCGATGACCGCCGACCTCGCCCGCAGCCTGCGCGCCCAGCGCGCCTGGGGGCTCGAGGTCGGCACCCTCGGCGACGCCTTCGACCACGCGGGCTTTTCGGGCACCGCGCAGGTCGACCTCGGCCGCCACGAGCACGACCACCGGGCGGTGAGCGGGCCGACCGGCCTCGCCGAGATGTCCCGGCAGGTCGGCGCGGCGCTGTTCCGGGTCGTCGAGGACCACGGCGTCTCGCCCGACTACGACGCGCTCCCGGAGCGCTACCGCGAGGCGGCCGAGGGGTTCGTCCGCCAGTACGCCGCCGACGCGTCGTTCAACGACCTCTCCTACGACGCCGCGGCCGAGCGCGAGCAGGTCGCGGACTACGCCGACGCCGTGGGGCCGCCCGGCGAGGACGACCGCCTCCCCGCGTGGACCGACGCGCCGGTCGATCCCGAGGCGGTCCGGCGCGCCTCCGCGGAGGCCGTCGACCGCGTCACTGCGGACAGATAGGCCGGGAGCGAACGGCACTTCCCGCCGGTCGTCGAAGGCGGGGACGGGATGCTGCCGCGCGACAGCGACGCCGCGGGTCGGTACCTCCTGTTGCTGCTCGGCGGCGGGAGCTACTTCTGTCTCATGTTCGTCTGGTTCAGCCTCCCCGCGTACCTCTCGCCGGTCATCGACGACCTCGGCCTGACGGGCACCGAAGCGGGCGTCCTGGCCGGGGCGGTGCCGCTGACGTACATCCCGCTGGGGCTCGCGAGCGGCGTCCTGATCGACCGGATCGGGCCGCGTCGGGGGATCGGCCGGCGGTCGCGCTGTTCGGGATCGGACACGTCCTTCGGGCCGGAGCGGGCGACTTCTGGACGATGCTGCTGTGGACGCTCCTCGTGGGCGTCGGCGCGACAGGTATCACGTTCGGGCTGCCGAAGCTCGTCGCGGACCTGTTCCCCGCCGAGCGCGTCGGAACGGCGTCGTCGGTGTACCTGCTCGGGTCGTACCTCGGCACCGCGACCGCGTTCGGCGTCGGCCGACCGTATCTCGGCCCGCTGCTCGGCGGGTGGCGCGAACTGTTCCTCGCGACCGGCGTCGCCGCCCTCGCGTACGCCGCCCTGTGGGGCGCGGTCGCCGCGTGGACCGCCGGGCGGGGCGTCGCGGCCCGCTCGTCCGGCGCGTCGGACGACGGTGACGACCGGACGCTGCGGCAGGACCTCGCCGCCGTCGTCACGAACCGGTCGATGGCGCTGCTCGTGGTCGTCGGGACGATGTACCTGTTCGTCACCCACGGCCTCCAGGGCTGGGTCGTCGCCATCTTCGAGTCGCGCGGGGCGTCGGCCGCCGTCGCCGGGGCGGTCGCCAGCGTCTTCGTCGGCGCACAGATCGGCGGCACGCTGGTCGTCCCCTCGCTGGCCGATCGGCTGCAGCGCCGCCGCGAGGGCGTAGTCGCCTGCGGCGCCGCCTGCTCGCTCGGCGCGGTCGGCCTGCTGACGGTCGACGGCGGCGGGTGGGTCGCGGCCGCGCCGCTCGTCCTGGTCGGGGTCGGCGTCGGCGGGCTCGCGCCACTGGTCCGCGCGCTCCCCGTCGAACTGGACGATATCGGACCGCGGCTCACCGCGACCGCCGTCGGTCTGGTGTTCACCGTCGGCGAGGTCGGCGGCTTCCTCGGCCCGGCGCTCGTCGGCGCGGTCAGGGACGCCACCGGGTCGTTCGCCGGCGGCGTCGCGCTGTTCGCGGTCTGCGGCGGGGTCGCCGCCGCGGCCGGGTACGCGCTGGACATCTGACCGGCAGACGGGGACGGGCCCGGTCCCGGTCGGCTGCCCGTCGACGGCCCGCCCGGCGACCGCCGCCGCCGAGCCGCAACGATCATACGACGCGGGCGTCTTGCCACTCGCATGGACGCGACGCACGACGGCCTCGCCGGGATCGTCGACCTCTTCGGCGCGCTGACCCGCGAGGAGCTACACACGGCGCTCTCGGAGCTCGCCTACCGGCGCGGCGACGAGTTCGACCCGGACGAGGCCGACGAGGCGGTCGACGACGCCGTCGCGGCGTACGCGCTGGTCGAGTACGACGGCCTGATCGTCGACGGGCCGACGGCGTTCCCGACGCTCCCGCAGGGGGCCGAGGACCTGCCCCACATCATGGACGCCGACGAGCGCAGCGTCGACCGCGAGGCGCTGGGCGAGCGGGTGCGCGAGCGCGTCCGCGAGGACGCCGAGGCGGCGCTCGACGCCGGCGACGACGACCGGGCGGCGACGCTGCTCGACGTCTGCTACGACGTGGAGGCGTGGGCCCCGGTGTCGCTGGAGGAGACGCGGACGGCGCTGGACCGGCGAGTCTAAGGGCTCCCGGCCCACTACTTCACACGAGCGGACATGCAACTGGACCTGGACCGCGTCGCCGAGCACGCGCCGCGGGCCGTGACGGGCGAGAAGTACGACGCCGCGGTCCTCATCCCGGTCGTCGAGCGGGGCGGCGAGGCGCACCTCCTGTTCACCAAGCGGGCGGAGCACCTCGGCGAGCACCCCGGTCAGATGAGCTTCCCGGGCGGGGGGCGCGAGCCCGAGGACGAGGACCTGCAGGCGACGGCGCTCCGCGAGGCCCACGAGGAGATCGGCCTCCGCCCCGACGAGGTCGAGGTGCTCGGCCGGGTCGACGACATCCGGACGATCACCGAGTACGCGGTGACGCCGTTCGTCGCGCGCGTCCCCGACCGGGAGTACGCCCCGAGCGACGACGAGGTGGCCGAGATCGCGGTCCTCAGCGTCGCCGACATGCTCGACGAGGACAACTACGAGTACGAGCGCCGGGAGCACCCTCACTACGGCGACATCGTCATCCACTACTTCCGGGTCGACGGCTACACCGTCTGGGGCGCGACCGGACGCATCGTCGTCGACTTCTTCGAGCTGACGACCGACTGGCGCGCCCCGGAGCGCGTCGATCCGGAATCGCGGGCCTGAGCGCGGGCCGAGTGCGGACCCCTCGCCTCTCGGAGAATCTTCGTACCGAACGATACGCTTTTGCGCGTCGGCGCCCCAGTCCGGGCTACATGGTCGCACAGACGATGGGTCGCGTTCCGCACGGACGATAGTTCTCTCCACATGATAGGTGATCGCCGATGCTGACCAGTGCCGACTCCGCCGTCACGGGTCTCGACGCGGTGGCGCTGAAGCCGAGCGAGTGCCGCGTCGAGCGAGCGGCGGACCTGCCGTTCGAGACCGTCGCCGTCGACTACGAGGGCCGGGAGCACCTCCCGGACGCCGAGACGCTCGCCGCCCTCGCCGAGGACCGCCAGGTGCTGGTGACCACGCCGGTCCGGGCCGACGGGTTCGACCCGCTCGGCGACGACTCGCTGACCGGGTGGCTCCCGGAGGGCGTTCGCCGCGTCCTCGTCGCGGGGCACCCGGCCTACCTCACGGACGAGGAGCGAGGGCGCGCCGTCGCCCCGCGGCTCGGCGCGGCGTTCGAGCGCGCCCCCGACGCCTGGGTCGGCACCGAGGGCGTCGAGCGCGTGGCGCTGGCCACCGGCGGCACCCAGTACGAACTGCTCTCTCGGACGACCGAGCGGGACCTCCGCTCGCTGCGCGAGGCCGGCCTCGACGCCGACCTCGCCGTCTACGCGCCGACCGTCCTCACCGACGACGAGGACGCCATCCTCGACGCCGTCGGCGACTACGCGGCCCGCCGGAAACCGGTCGCCCGGGCGCTGCCCGAGGGCGCGCCCACCGACAGCGCGGCGACCGGGCGTGCCCGTGAGGTGCTCAGCGAGGCGGTCCGCGACTACGCGCTGGTCGGGTCACCGGAGACCGTCCGCGAGCGCGTCGCCGCCCTCAGAGACGCCGGCGCGACGACCGTCGTCGGCTACCCCGCACGCGGAGTCGACGCGTTCTCGGAGCGGACGTAAATCGAGGCCTCCGCACGAGGACGTAGCGACGCAGCGGCGAGCGGTCGCACGGCGAAAAAAGACCGGCAGCAGCGCGTCGGGTCGTTCTCGACCCGTCGCTCGACGGATTACTCGAGGTCGAAGCGGTCGAGCTTCATCACCTTGCTCCAGGCGTCCACGAAGTCGTTAACGAACGTCTCTTCCTCGCTCGCGTAGACGTCCGCGATGGCCCGAAGCCGGGAGTGCGAGCCGAAGATGAGGTCGATTCGGGTCCCCCTCCACTCGACGTCGCCCGTCTCGCGGTCGCGCAGTTCGTAGACCTCCTCGGACTCGGAGGCCTTCTCCCACTCGTAGCCCATGTCGAGCAGGTTCGCGAAGAAGTCGTTGGTCAGCGTCTCCGGCCGGTCGGTGAAGACGCCGAGGTCAGAGTCCTGGTAGTTCGCGCCCAGCGCGCGCATGCCGCCGAGCAGAACGGTCATCTCGGACGCCGTCAGGTCAAGCAGGTCGGCGTGGTCGACCAGCAGTTCCTCGGCCGGCACGTCGTACTCGCCGCCGAAGTAGTTGCGGAACCCGTCGACCTCGGGCTTGAGCACCTCGAACGACTCCTCGTCCGTCTGTTCCTGCGTGGCGTCCGTGCGGCCGGATTCGAACGGGACCTCCACGTCGTAGCCGGCGTCCGCAGCGGCCTCCTCGACGGCCGCGTTGCCGCCCAGCACGATGAGATCGGCGAGCGAGACCCGGACATCGTCGGAGCGCGAGCCGTTGAACTCCTCCTGGATCGCTTCGTAGGTCGACAGCACCGACTCCAGCTGCGCCGGCTCGTTGACCTCCCAGCTCCGCTGCGGTTCGAGGCGGATGCGGGCGCCGTTCGCGCCGCCGCGCTTGTCGCTGTCGCGGTACGTCGACGCCGCCGCCCAGGCGGTCTTGACCAGCTGGGAGACGGTCAGTTCCGAGCCGAGGATCTCCTCTTTGAGCTCGGCGGCCTCTTCCTCGCCGATCAGGTCGTAGTCGGCGTCGGGGAGCGGGTCCTGCCAGAGCATCGTCTCCTCGGGGACGTCCGGACCGAGGAACCGCTCCTGCGGGCCCATGTCGCGGTGGATCAGCTTGTACCACGCGCTCGCGAACGCCTCCAGGAACTCGGGCGGATTATCGCGGAAGCCCTCGATGATCTCCCGGAACTCCGGATCCCGCTTGAGGGCGAGGTCCGTCGTCATCATCATCGGGGCGTGCTTCTCCGACGGATCGTGGGCGTCCGGGACGGTGTCGTACGCCTCCTCCTCTTTCGGCTGCCACTGCTTCGCGCCGACGGGGCTCTCCGTCAGTTCCCACTCGTAGTCGAGCAGGTTGTCGAGGTAGGAGGTGTCCCACATCGTCGGCCAGGCGTTCCAGGCGCCCTCGATGCCGCTGGTGGTCGTCTCGGAGCCCTTCCCGGAGTCGGTCCAGCCGAGGCCCTGGTCCTCGATGGGGGCCGCCTCGGGCTCGGGACCCATGTCGTCGTCGGACGCGCCGTGGGACTTGCCGAACGTGTGCCCGCCCGCGATGAGCGCGGCCGTCTCCTCGTCGTTCATCGCCATGCGGCCGAACGCTTCCCGGATGTTCTCCGCCGACTTGAGCGGGTCCGGATCTCCGTTCGGTCCCTCGGGATCCACGTAGATGAGCCCCATCACGGTGGCCCCGAGCGGCTCCTCGAGGTTCCCCTCCTCGTCGCGGCGGTCGTCCTGGGGTGCCTCCCACTCGTCCTCGGGGCCCCAGTAGACGGACTTGTCGGGTTCGAACACGTCCTCGCGGCCGCCGGCCCAGCCGAGCGTCTGCATGCCCATCGACTCGAGCGCGACGTTGCCGGCCAGGATGATCAGGTCCGCCCACGAGAGCTTGCGGCCGTACTTCTGCTTGATCGGCTCCAGCAGCCGGCGCGCCTTGTCGAGATTCGCGTTGTCGGGCCAGCTGTTGAGCGGGGCGAACCGCTGCGTGCCGCTTCCCGCGCCGCCGCGGCCGTCGACGGTGCGGTACGTGCCGGCGCTGTGCCACGCCATCCGAATGAAGAGCGGGCCGTAGTGGCCGTAGTCGGCCGGCCACCACTCCTGCGACGACGTCATCAGGTCCTTGAGGTCCGCCTTCACCTCCTCGAGGTCGAGCTTCTCGAACTCCTCGGCGTAGTCGAAGTCCTCGCCGTACGGACTGACGTCGCGAGCGTTCTGGTCGAGGACCTCCAGGCTCAGCTTGTTCGGCCACCAGTCGTGATTACGTCCTCGCATTATCGACCGCCCTCCGCCGTCGCGTCGTCGGCGACCGCGACGGTCCCGCGTGTCTCGCCGTCCACTCCGCAGAATTCGAGGTCTCCGGTTCCGTACTTGGTACTGTGTTCTCTCACGAGTAGATCTGGCTCGGAGTTAGAGCTGTCTAGTCATAAGAACTTGTTTATCACTAGCCAAACCCCGGCCCGGTATGGGGTTTTCGCCCGTGGGGAACCGGTCGCAGACGGCCTCGAGCGAGGGGGCCGGCGGCGCCGCGCACGACCCGCCCCGCTGACCGCGTGACCGCGCGCCGCTACGACCAAGTACCCCCCGGACGCACCGTCAGTTATGAAGGTCGCAGTCATCGGGGGCGGCGCAGTCGGCGCGACGGCCGCCTACGACCTCGCGGACCGGGGAGCGGACGTGACGCTGTTCGAACGCGGCGATATCGCTGGCGCGAGCACGGGCCGCGCGGCGGGTATCTGCTACGACGCCTTCGCCGAGGACGTCGACGCGCGGGTCGCCGACCGCGCGGTCGAGCGCTTCCGGGAGTTCTCCGGGCAAGGCGAGTTCGAGTTCGAGGAGACGCCGTACGTCTGGTTCGCCCGCGAGGGCGACGAGCGGCGCGAGCGGGCGATCCGCGAGCACGTGCCGCGGATGCGGGACAACGGCCGCGACGTGGAACTCGTCGACCCCGACGACCTCGCGGCGGAGTGGCCGGCGCTCAGAACCGACGACGTGGCCGTCGCCGCCGTGGCGCGGGACGCCGGTCGCGTGCGCCCCGCGACGTACGCCGAACTACTGGCGGAGAAGGCCGAAACCGCGGGAGCGCGGATCGAGACGGGCGTCGAAGCGAGCGTGGCGACGGACCCGGCCGGCGTCGTCGTCGACGGCGAGCGCCGGGCGTTCGACGCCGTCCTCGTCGCCGCGGGCGCGCACACGAAACGACTGCTCGCCGACGCCGGCGTCCCCGTCGCGCTCAAACCCTACCGCGTGCAGGCGCTGACCACGGTCGACGGCCCGGACGTGCCGCTGACCTACGACGCCACGGGCGGGTTCTACGTGCGCCCCTACGGCGACGGCCTGCTCGCCGGCGACGGCACGGAGGAGGTCGAGAGCGACCCCGACGACTGGAAGCGCGACGCCGACGACTGGTTCGTCGCGGATGTGCGGGACGGGCTCGCCCACCGGATCGGCCACGACGCCGACGTCACCGACGCCTGGGCGGGGCTGTGTACGGCGACGCCCGACCACGACCCGCTGCTGGGCGAGCTGCGCGACGGGCTCTACGTCGCTGCGGGGTGGCAGGGCCACGGATTCATGCGCTCACCCGCGCTGGGCGAGGCGGCAGCGGAGGCGGTCCTCGACGGCGACGGGATCCCCGCGTTCGACCCGACGCGTTTCTCGGGGGACGAGGAGTTCGAGATCGTCGAGGGGATGACGGTAGAGGAGTAGTCAACGGGACGGTCGTACTTCGTTTCGGTACCTCGCCGACGCGGGGTCCCAGTCCCTATCAGGCGCTGATCGTCGCGTCGCCGTCGTCGGTCGCGCCGCCGCTCTCGTCGGGCCCGATCTTCGGCAGGCGCACGCGGAGCTCGCCGGACTCCGTCAGCGTCGCCTTTGCCGCCTCCGCGTCGACGGCCGCGTCGTCGGGCAACTCGGCGCTTCCCTCGAGTGCGAGGCCGCGCCCGGGGAAGCGCATCTCGTAGCCCTCGTGGTAGTCGCGGAACCGGTCGATCCGGACCAGCACGTCGTCGTCGACGAACCGCACTTGCACGTCGCTGCTCTCGGCGCCGGGCGCGTCGAACACGACCAGGTACGCGTCGTCGCTTTCGAGCACGTCAGTCGACAGCGACTTGGACTCCTGGAGGCGGCTGGCGGCTCGACCGACCTGTTTGAGGACGGTGTCGCTGACCGACTTGCCGATCTCGCGCAGTGTCATCGTCGCGAACTACGGGCTCCAGCCGCCTAAATGTGCCGCGCTCGGTCGGCGGCGACGGGCGGCGGTCGCGGCTACAGTTCGATCAGTTCGAGGCCCTCGGTCTCCGCGCAGTAGGGACAGACGAGGTCCTCGACGCCGAGGTCCTCCGGCACGTCGTAGGTGTAGTGGTTCTCGAACATGTCGAGCTCGCAGTCGTCGTTGGTGCACTTGATCTCCTCGGTCTTGGGCATGCCTCCACGTAGCGCCGGCACGCCCATCAACGCACGGGTAGCGGCGGGCTGTGGCGGCGGCTCCGCGTTCCCGTGTAGTCACCGTTTTACCCGTCGAGCGTCTACGCCGGCGTATGACCGACCCCGCCGACCTCTCCGTGACCATCGTCGACGGCTACGTCGACGAGCCGGCGCACTTCGGGGTCCCGCCGTACGTCTCGACGTATCCCCGCTACACCGCGGGCGCGCTCGTCGACGCGGGCGTCCCGCGCGAGAACGTCACCTACCACACCATCGACGAGCTCCGCGACGACCGCCACAAGTGGCGCGACGTGGAGGAGGCCGACCTGTTCTGCTACATCGGCGGCATGACCGTTCCCGGGAAGTACGTCGGCGGCACCCCCGCCGAACCCGACGAGGTTCGCGAGCTCGCCTGGACCGCGAACGGCGTCTCGATGATGGGCGGCCCCGTCCGCTTCGGCGTCGGCGAGGCCAACGAGGGCGCGAGCGAGACCGAGCGCGACGACCTGGACTTCGACTTCCTCGCGATGGCCGACGTGGAGGCCGCCGCCCACGACATCGTCGAGAACGGCCTCGAAGGGTTCGAGGACCGCTACCGCGGCGTCCCCGAGGAGACCCGCTGGGCGCGACAGGGCGCGTTCGTCGTCGAACAGCACCCGAACCACCCCGACTACCTCATCGCCGAACTCGAGACCTCCCGCGGCTGCCCGTACCGCTGCTCGTTCTGCACGGAGCCGATGTACGGCGACCCGGACTTCCGCCCGCCCGAGAGCGTCGTCGACGAGGTGGACGCGCTGTCGGACCGCGGCGTCCGGCACTTCCGCCTCGGCCGGCAGGCCGACATCCTCGCGTACGGCGGCGACGGCGAAGCGCCGAACCCCGACGCGCTCCGCGAACTCTACGGCGGTATCCGCGAAGTGGCACCCGATCTGGAGACGCTCCACCTCGACAACATGAACCCCATCACGGTCGTGAAATGGCCGGAGAAGGCCCGCGAGGGGATCCGGATCATCGCCGAGCACAACACGCCCGGCGACACGGCCGCGTTCGGCCTGGAGTCCGCCGACCCAGTCGTGCAGGAGGAGAACAACCTCAACGTCTCCGCCGAGGAGTGCTTCGAGGCGGTCCGCATCGTCAACGAGGAGGCCGGGTGGCGGCCGGGAGAAGAGCCGAGTACCGGCCCCTCCGTCGGCGACGACGCGCCGAACCGGCTCCCCAAGCTCCTCCCCGGCATCAACCTCGTCCACGGGCTGAAGGGCGAGCGCGAGGAGACGTTCGAGCACAACAAGGCGTTCCTCCGGCGCGTGTACGACGAGGGCTACATGCTCCGCCGGGTGAACATTCGGCAGGTGATGGCGTTCGAGGGCACTGACATGGCCGAGACCGGCGCGGACCTCGCGCGCGACCACAAGCAGCAGTTCAAGCGGTACAAGCAGGAGGTCCGCGAGGAGATAGACAACCCGATGCTCAAGCGCGTCGCCCCGGTGGGCACGGTCCTGCCGGACGTCACGCTTGAGTATCACCAGGACGGCAAGACGTTCGGCCGCCAGCTCGGCACCTACCCGCTGCTCGTCGGCATCCCGGGCGAGCGCGAACTCGGGCAGACGCTCGACGTGGCGATCGTCGGCCACGGCTACCGCTCGGTGACCGGCGTCCCACACCCGCTCGACGTGAACAGCGCGTCGATGGACGAGCTCGCGGCGATCCCCGGGATCGGCAAGAGCAGCGCGGGCGACATCGTCGTGAACCGCCCGTACGAGTCGGCGGACGAGATAGAGATCGACGCGGACGTGGCGGACTTCACGACGGTGCGGCCGTTCGAGAGCGCCGATTGATCGCTGTAAGCGAGCGACGCGAGCGCGCTGAGAGGTCCCGTTCACGACAGGTCAGGACGCGCCGGCGAACGCTTATTGAGCGGGCACCGGTCTATCCGACGGGAGATAATGACCGACGCAGACGCTTTCGGACGCCGCCGTCTCGCGGACGAGCTCGTGCCCGACAGGCTCACGCTCGCGGTGTTCAACTCCGACTGCTCGGAGGCCGTCGTCGACGCGCTCGGCGAGGAGCTCTCCGCGTTCTTCGACGTCGAGTCCGTGACCCAGGGGGAGACCATCGCCGGCGAGAAGCGGGAGTTCGCCGTCCTGCACGACGACGTGCTCCTCGACGGCCCGATCCTGCACGGGGACGCGACGGTCGACGACCTCGGCGGCGCCGTGTCCGGCGCGCAGCCGGTCGATACGATCTTCATCGCGGACTACGGCGACCGCGACGGGCTGCGGACGCTCTCTCAGCGGATCGAGAAGAAGGCCTGGTGGGCGGGCGAGGGCGAGCTGTACGCCTCCGGCCACCAGCGCCTCTCGGCGATGGACGACCAGTGGGAGCTGTACGAGTCGATCGCCGACGAGGGGACCGGCGTCACCGTCTTCGAGAGCCCGGAGTGGGCCCCGACGGACCACCCGGGCGTCACCGTGCGAGAGGAAGGCGGCCACGCTATGTCCGGGGTCTGGCTCGTGCTCTTCGACGGCGCGGGCAACGACGCGGCCAAGGGCGCCCTCGTCGCCGTCGAACGCGAACCGGACACCTACTACGGGCTCTGGTCCGTGGACCCGACGGTGGTCGATCACCTGCGGAAGACCGCCATCGAGGCGAGCGTGACGACGGAGCGGTAGGTTGGACGACGTATCTCTACCGGAATCCGTGCGAACGGAAAGCGCGGTTCACCGCGAGAGAGCGCTGCGCACCCCGAAGCACGACTAAGCGGGATTCTCGAGCGAGCTTTTTTGCGGGTGCGGTGCGCCGATGGCGCACCCGTCCGCAAAAAAGTCGTTTTAGAACGTTTCCTCGATGATCTCGCCGACGGCGAAGTTCGACTTCACTTCGGTCACCTCGATCTTGACGCGCTCGCCGACTTCGGCACCGGGGACGATGATCACGTACCCGCGCTCGACGCGCGCGATGCCGTCGCCCTGCTTGCCGATGTCCTCGATCTCGACGTAGCGGGTCTCGCCGACCTCGACCGGCGGCTGCGGTTCGGGGGGAGCGCCGGTCGACGACGATTCCTCGCTGTCTTCCGATTCCTCGCGGGAGATGAGCGCGACGCGGTAGGTTTCGCCGGGTTCGACCGACCCCGTCTCGACCTCTCGACGGGGGACTTCGACGACGTACTTGTCGTCCGTCACGGACACGTCGGCGCTGAACAGACACAGGAGTTCATCAGAGATTTCCAAGGTCAGACCTCCAATCGGAAACTGGAAGTCATGCATTAAAGAATTACCGCCGATCGTTCACGTCAATCGCGGTTTCGAGGAGTTCCGTCGACGGACTTCACGCCTTCGGAGTCGTGAACGACCACTTCCCCCGGGTCGGGGTCGGCCGGCGCGTACTCGTCGCGGACGTCGATCGCCTCCTCTAGTTCGCGGACCGCCCGCTCTTTCAGCGCCGCGGCGAGCTCCTCGGCGTCCGTGCGGGAGATGTCGCGACCGAGGCCCTCGCACTCGTGGGCGCGGACGACGCCGGACTCGTCGACCGCCTCGCCCATCGGCTGGCTGGTGCCTGCAAGCGCGACGCTGAAGGGGTAGGTCCGGCAGATGAGCGGGCGGTCCTCGTGCACCGTGCACGCGCCGACGCCGTCGTCGTCCTCGGCGTAGAAGGTGCAGTCGCCGCAGCCGTCGGTCTGCAGCGCCCACTCGAACGTCTCGCCCTCGACGCCGTCGGCCGTCTCGTCGAGGCCGTACGGCATCGGGCGGGCGACGTCGCGCCAGTCCCGGTCGCCGTCCGGATCCGCCTCCTGCAACGTTCGGACCTCGTCGGGGAACACCGTGGCGGTGTGGGGGTCCTCGTCCTCGGCCTTGCAGCAGGCTCCGCAGCGGGTACACTCGAAGCCGATGTCCTCGATGGCGTCGGCCAGGTCCGCGACGTCCAGCGCGCGGGCGCGTTCGAGTTCGGCTTCGAGGCTCTCCATACCGGACGGAGCCGTTGCGGCGACTAAAGGAGCGCGGTCGTCGACCGCGTCAGTTCGTCCGATACCGGTCGCCCCGGCTCTCGACCAGCCCTTTCCCCTCCAGCGTCTCCAGGACGTCGTACAGCGTCATCCGCCGCATGTCGAGTTCCGAGGACAGCTCGTCGACCGTCTCGCAGTCGGTCACCCTGAGGTAGTAGTACACGAGCTTCGCCTGAGAGGAGTTGATCGAGTCGGGCATCCGCCGCCGGGCGACGGCGTCGGGGTCGTTCGGATAGGTCGTGAAGTCCATGTTGTTTGGTAACGTAACACAGCAACAAGAAGCTATTCACCCGTCGGGCGACGCCGCGAACGCCGAAATCACGCCCCGTCTACGGTTCGTACCCGATCGCCGTCTCGGAGAACCCGCCCCTCGACAGCGAGTTTGTCGAGGTGGGCCTCGACCGTTCTCGCGGCGAGGTCGCGGACGCCTGCGAGGTCCTTGTCGTACGCGGCGTCAAGGACCTCGTCGACGGTTCGGGCTCCCTCGCGGACGGCGGCGGCCACCCGGCGCTCCCGGTCGCGGCGGTGCGAGAGGAGTCGAGCTATCGTCTCCCGGGGGTTCTCGATCGGGGGTCCGTGCCCCGGGAAGAGACGCGCGACGCCGGCCGCGCGCAGGCGACGGAGCGAGGTGAAGTAGGCGCGCATGTCGCCGTCGGGCGCGGTGACGGCGACGCTCCCCTCGGCGACGGCGAGGTCGCCGACCAGCGCGGCGTCGCCGACGCGGAACGCGACGTGGTCCGGCGCGTGCCCCGGTGCGTCGATCACCGTGACGCCGCCCACCGCGGGGATCGCGGTCCCCTCGCGGAACGTCGCGTCGGGAGCGATCCCCGTCGCTCGCTCGAAGCGGTCGGCGCGACCGGCGCGGCACCAGACAGTCGCGTCGAGGTCGTCGGCGTACGCCGCGACGCCGCCGACGTGGTCCGGGTGCGCGTGTGTGACCGCGACGTGGGCGACGGATCGCTCGCTGACGACGGCGTCCAGTTCGTCGGTGACGCCGGCTGGATCGATGAGCAGGGCACCGTCCGTTCCGACGACGTACGCGTTCGTCGCGCCACCGGGCGCTCCCTCGAACGGGACGGCGACGCGGTCGATGCGGTCCATACGAGGCGTTCGGCGGCGGCGACAAAAGAACGGGCGGTCGCGGCGAGAGGCGCGGTCAGTTGTTCAGGAAGTAGACCTGCTTGCGGGCGTCCTGGAAGGAGTACCGCGAGCTGACGAGGTCGTCCTCTTCGAGGCGGTTCAGCGCGTACCGGACCGTGCGGTCGGGGAGCAGCGACTCGTCGGCGAGCTGGCCCTGCGAGAGCGGGGAGTCGGTCTCCAGAACCTTGGCGACGAGTTTGGCGCTGGGCGGGAGCTCGCTGAGGCGGTCGCGGTACTCCGAGTCCGAGAGCGGATCGTCGGCGTCCTTCGAGCGGTCGTCCGTCGTGCTGGTGCTCATACCACGTGGTCGGCAAAGCTTGTAAGTAAAACTTGGCTATATGGGGGTTCAAACAATGGAGACAATATTAGGTGTATTATTACCAAATAAGGTCGCGCATGACGACGGCGCTTTCCCGCTCTCTTCGGCCGGTTTGTTGCGACGCGGGTGCCGAATACGTACCGACCCCGGTTCGAAAAGCGAACGTTCGCCCGCTTCGCGACGCGCGGCCGCGGCGGCGCACCACACCGTTCGTGACAGGGGTGGGTTCCAGAATAACGAGGGGTAACCGACAACGAATCGAGGAGTTCGGCGATCGGAACGAGTCGCTCGTCGGATACCTGAACGAGAGGCCGACGAAGCGGGTACTCACCCGCAGCCGAGCAGTGGAGCCCCGATCGGCGGTCAGCGCTTGCTCGGATCGCGGTACTGGCCCATCGGCCGCTCGCAGTCGGGGCAGTGCACCCTGAGAAGGTCGCCGCGCTCGTGGCGGACGAGCGCCTCGACGTCGTTGGTCGCGCCGCAGCGGTCACAAGTGGGCATACGCTCCTGTATGGTACCGAGTAACAAAGCAGTTTTCTCGCTCCGAGCAGTGAGACGACTCCAGTACCGTTTTATCCCATGGGCGAGGAAGTCACGACAGCGTGAAGGGACAGGAGTGGTATCAGGAGTCCGATGTCGCCGAGGAGTACGAGGAGAAGCGGTTCTCGCGCGGGGGCCGGCTCATCGACCGCCGCGAGAAGGAAGCCGTCCTCGACGCGATCGGACCCGTCGACGGCGAGCGGATCCTCGAGATCGCCTGCGGTACCGGCCGGTTCACCGTGATGCTCGCCGAGCGAGGCGCCGACGTCGTCGGGCTGGACATCTCCGGTCCGATGCTGCAGCAGGGCCGCGAGAAGGCCCGGTCGGCCGGCGTCGACGACAAACTGGAGTTCATGCGCGGCGACGCCGGACGGCTCCCGTTCCCCGACGATCACTTCGACACGGTGTTCGCGATGCGCTTTTTCCACCTCGCGGACACCCCCGCGGCGTTCCTGAGCGAGATGCGCCGCGTCTCGAAAAACCGGGTCTTCTTCGACACGTTCAACCGCTTCAGTTCGCGGAGCATCTACAACTGGCTGCTGCCGATGGGCTCCCGGCTCTACTCCCGGACGGAGGTCGAGGCGCTCCTGTCGCGCGCGGGCCTGCGCCTCGTAGGCGACGAGCACGACTTCGTGCTCCCGTACGGGTTCTACCGGAAGATTCCCAACAGCCTCGCCAGCACGTTCCGCAAGTTCGACACCACCGTCGGGCGCTCGCCGCTCGGCGACGGGCTCGCCTCGGTGTCGTACTGGAACGCGTCAGTCGACTGACCTTCTACGTTCGTATCCAGTGATCTTTTAATCGCTCCCCGTTCTACTGGGTGGTATGGAGCTCTCGGTAGTCGTTCCGACGCTCAACGGCCGAGAGCAACTGGATCGCTGTCTCGACGCGCTCGCCGAACACGTCCCCGACGCGGAGATCGTCGTCGTCAACGGCCCTTCCTCCGACGGCACGACCGGGATGGTCCGCGAGCGCGACGACGTCGACGTGCTTCTGGAACTGTCCGACAGGAACGTCAACGTCGCTCGCAACGCCGGTATCGCCGAGGCGACCGGCGACGCGGTCGGCCTCGTCAGCTACCGCCTCGCCGTCGAGCCCTCCTGGACCGAGGCCGTGACGGCGGCGCTGTCCGACGGCGCGGCCGCGGTGACGGGACCCACCCACCGCACGCTGCGGGCGGGGATGACCACGGAGTCCGAGGAGACCCGAACGTTCGCCGGGCGCTCGGTCACGTTCTTCAACGGCGACAACGTCGTCTTCGACCGCGAGGCAGTCGAGGAGATCGGCGGCTTCGACGAGTACCTCGAGACGGGCGGCGCGCGCGACGCCTCCCACCGCCTCGCCGCCACCGACCGCGCCGTCACCTGGGCCCCCGAGATGAGCGTCCGCGGCGAGTACGGGGCGGACGGCGGCCGCGCCGTCCGGGACTGGGGCTGGCGCCACCGGTCGGTGGCGTACCAGCTCTGCAAGAACTACGGCGTCCACCCGACCGTCCCCCGGCGGATGATCGGCCTCGCCCTCAGCGACGCCCTCGGTACCGCCCGGGACGTGTTCCGCGGCGACGTGAAGCCCAGCTCCTGGTTCGGCACCGGTCGGTCCGTCGTCAGCAACGCCGTCGGCGGCTGCAAGGACGGCCTCGCCGCCCGCCGCCGCGACGGCACCGACCGGCGGAACCCGAACGGGCTGGACGACCGCCACGACCGCGTGGTGGAGCGGTACGAGATGCGCTGAGCCGAGCGTTTGCGCTGCGTCGCAACGAGCGGTCCGCCGCGGGCGGACACGCTCGCGGGTGCATTGCTCGTTCGCAGGCCTGCCTTTCCCCGAGTCGCGCGCCCGGCCTCCGGCCGGGACGCACTCTCGGCCGCGGGGTTCGCATCACGTTCCCCACCCGCCTCTCTTTTGTCGCAAAGCGTGCTACGTTACTTCATGGCAAACGACGTAACCGTGCGACGCGCGGAGTCCGACGACATCGACGGCGTCCGGCGGGTGGCCGAACGCGCGTGGCGGGAGACGTACGACGGCGTCCTGCCGGACGACGCGGTCGAGACGATGCTCTCGACGCACTACTCGCCCGAGGTGTTAGAGGAGATAGTCGCGGCGGACGCGGAGCGCCTGTTCGTCGCGGAGGACGACGGGGAGACGGTCGGCTACGCGGCGAGCGGCGGGTCGGAGGCGGCGGTCGAGGGCGAGATCAGCATCTACGTCGACCCCGACCACTGGGGGCGGGGGGTCGGCGAGCGCCTGCTCGACCGCGCGGTCGAGGACCTCGCGGCGCGGGACGTGGACCGCGTCGAGGAGTCTGTGCTCGCGGAGAACAAGGTCGGGACGGCGTTCTACGAGAAGCACTTCGACCGGGTCGGCGAGCGGGAGATCGAGATCGGCGGGGAGACCGAGACCGTGAACGTGTACGAGCGGGAGATCCCCTAGCGCTCGCTTTCGGGGGCGAGCGCGTCGATCACGCGGGAGGCGTTCTTCGAGAAGGCCCGGCGCATCTTGTCCTCGGAGACGTCTAACGTGAGGACCTCCATGACGCCGACGTTCGGGTGGGTCGAGGGCGCGCCGCTCCCGAACAGCACGCGGTCGGGGTGTTCGAGCAGCGCGCGCTCCAGTTGCTCGCGGTAGCGCACGAGGCTGGTGTCGAGGTAGTAGTCGTCGTAGCGGTCGAGCAGGTCGATCGCCTCGTCCATGAGGTCGCGGTTCAGCGGGTGGCCGCCGAAGTGCGAGACGACGACGGGGAACGACCGGCCGAGGAGCGTCTCGGCGACGGTCTCCGGCGGGCACGCCTCGCCGCCGTGGACGATGACGGGGAGGCCGACCGCCTCCAGTTCGTCGAGCACCGCCTCGTCCGGCAGGCCGTCAGCGGCCGGGTCGAGCTTGAACCCGTGAAAGCGGTCGTCGTAGGCGTACTGTTCGACGTCCTCGGGCGAGGTGTGCCACTCCTCACGTGATGCGGCGAGGTTGCGCAGGCGCGCGCCGGTCGAGTCGCCGGCGTCGCGCGGGCCGTCGATGCGGGCGAACGCGACGAACGGGCGTTCGACGGAGAGGCGCGCGACGGCGTTGTTCGCCTGCAGATAACCGCCGCCCGGGGAGGAGTCCGGAAACACGACCGACCTGACGACCCCGGCCTGGTGCATCTCCCGTTCGAGTTTCTCGGGCGAAATGGCCCGCCCCCGGACCGCCGACGCGTCGTCCGGGTTCAAGCGGGCGTGGACGTCGACGACCCGGAACCGGTGTTCCAGTTCCAGCATCTGGCCACCCCTCCGCACCCCTGGTATTTCTGGATAACGGTTGTGGACCGCCGGAACCGCGCTCCGCGACCCGGCGCCGCCGCGGGGGTTCCAGGGGAAATCCAGCAAAATTTATATAGAACCGCAAACGACTCTCTGTCGAGGATTCACCATGGCAGAATCAAATCCCCAGCGACGCATGGGCGGACAGCCGATGTTCGTACTCTCGGAGGACAGCCAGCGGACGCACGGCAAGGACGCCCAGCAGTCGAACATCGCGGCCGGCAAGGCGGTCAGCGAGGCCGTCCGGACCACGCTCGGCCCGCGGGGCATGGACAAGATGCTCGTCTCCGACGCCGGCGACGTCGTCATCACGAACGACGGCGCGACAATCCTGCAGGAGATGGACATCGAACACCCCGCCGCCGAGATGATAGTCGAGGTCGCGGAGAGCCAGGAGGCCGAGGTCGGCGACGGCACGACGACGGCCGCCGTGCTGGCCGGGCAACTGCTCGCGAAAGCCGAGGACCTGCTGGAGGACGACGTCCATCCGACGACCATCGTCGAGGGGTACCACGAGGCCGCGGCCATCGCGTCCGAGGCCATAGAGGAGCAGGCGCTCGACGTCGACGTGGACGACGAGCTGCTCGCGCAGGTCGCGGAGAGCAGCATGACCGGCAAGGGGACCGGCGGCGTCGCCGCCGAGACGCTCGCCGAGCGGGTCGTCGCCGCCGTCCGCCACGCCGAGCGCGACGGGAGCGTCGACCGCGACGACGTCACAGTCCACACCCGCGTCGGCGCCAGCTCGACGGCCACGGAGCTGATCGAGGGCATCATCCTCGACGAGGACCCCGCCGCCGAGGGGATGCCGACGAGCGTCGAAGACGCTGCCATCGCCGTCCTCGACGTCGACCTCGAAGTGCGGACGGGCGACGTCGACGCCGAGTACGCCGTCGACTCCCCCGACCAGCTCGCCGCGGCCATGGAGTCCGAGGAGCGCGAGCTCCGGGGCTACGCGGAGACGATCGACGACGCCGGCGTCGACGTCGTCTTCTCCACCGGCGACGTCGACGACCGCGTCGCCGCTTACCTCGCCAAGCGCGGCATCCTGGCGTTCGATAGCCTGAGCGACAGCGACGCCACGGGGATCGCCCGCGCGACCGGCGCCGGCCGCGTCGGCACGCTGGACGACATCGAGGAGACGGCCTTCGGCTATGCCGACCGCGTCCGCACCGAGACGTACGGCGAGGACGACCTCGCGTTCATCGAGGGCGGCGAGGCCGCCGA
Source organism: Halostella limicola (assembly GCF_003675875.1). Lineage (NCBI taxonomy): Archaea > Methanobacteriati > Methanobacteriota > Halobacteria > Halobacteriales > Natronoarchaeaceae > Halostella > Halostella limicola. The sequence goes on from NZ_RCDI01000002.1 coordinate 134,912, forward strand.
GGCCGTCACCCTGTTCGTCCGCGGCGGCACGGACCACGTCGCCGACGAACTCGAGCGCGCGGTCGAGGACGCGCTCGACGTGGTGACCGCCGCCATCGAGACGGGCGAGGTCGTCCCCGGCGCGGGCGCGACGGAGATCGCCGTCGCCGACGCCGTCCGCGACGCCGCGACGGGCACCAGCGGCCGCAAGCAGCTCGCGATCGACGCGTTCGCCGACGCCGTCGACGTGCTCCCGCGCACGCTCGCGGAGAACACCGGGATGGACCCGATCGACGCGCTGGTCGACCTGCGGGCCGCCCACGATTCGCAGGGGCGCGCCGGCCTCATCGCCGAGGGCCAGACCGGCGAGGTCGGCGACCCCGTCGACTACGGCATCGTCGACCCCGCCGCGGTCAAGAAGGAGGCCGTCGAGTCCGCCACCGAGGCGGCGACGATGATCGCCCGCATCGACGACGTCATCTCGGCGGAGTGACGGCGTAGCGACGCTCGTTTTTTCGCGTCCTGTACCGACGCTCGCGCTACTCCTCGACGAGGATAGTCCCCTCCATCCCCGCGCCCTCGTGAGGGATGCAGAAGAACGGGTGCTCGCCGGGCGTCTCGAACGTCCGGACGTACGACTGGCCCGACTGCACCTCGTCGCCCCCGCCGCTGGAGCATCTCGCCAGCCCGACGCCGACCGCACCGATCGTCCGCAACAGATCGCGTCTCAGTCGGCGCGTATTTATTTCACTATTATATAAAAGAACAAAACCGCCGATCGTTAGTCCGACCTCAACATCGGAACTGTTCGGGCGCTCACTCGAACGACAGGCGCACGTCGTCCCCGGGTTCGACGCCGAAGGCCTCGTCGCCGCGGCCGCGGTTCACGTCGAGTTCGACGTTGCCGTGGCTCCCGACGGTGACGAGCCACTGCCCCTGCGGGACGGCGGCGAACGTCTCGCCGACGGGGACGGACTGCCCGTTCACCCGGACCGACGCCGCCCCCTCGATCACGTCGCCCGGGACGTTGGTGATGGCGTTCCCGAAGCCGTCGACGACGAGGACTTCGCCGACCACGTCGTCGCCGTCGACCGATGGTTCGGGAAAGGAGAGGTCCTCACAGCCGTCGACCGGGGTCAGAGCGTCGAGCGAATCGAGCGCGTCGACGCCGATACGGTGGACGTCCGCGGCGGCCGGCGCGAACACGTCGCGGCCGTGAAAGGTGCTGCTGCGGGCGTCCTCGTCGTCGATCTCGAAGACCTCGATCCCGTCGCTCTCGCCGGCGAGTTCGCGGGCCGCGGGGACGAGCACCCCGTTGTCCGGCCCGACGAGCGCGTGGTCGCCGGCGCGGACGACGACGGCGGCGCGGTCGGTGCCGACGCCGGGATCGACGACGACGAGGTGGACCGCCGGCGGGAACCAGGGGAGCACCTCCCGCAGCCAGAACGCCGCCGCGCGTACGTCCTGCCGCGGGAAGTCGTGGGCCACGTCGACCAGTTGCGCCTCCGTCCGGTCGAGGATCACTCCCTTCATCGCCGCGGGGTACGGCGTCCCGAAGTCCGACGCGAGCGTTATCATGGGCGGGGATTGCGGCGCCGGAGGCAAATATGGCACTCTTCGCCGCCGCCGTCGCGGTCGCTCGGTGCCAGGGCGATCCCCGCAAGCCGGGTCGGGACGCCCTCGCGAGACGGTCTCGGGGCGCCCCCGCGATCCGGAAGGCCGCGCGAACCGACCTCAGCCCCCGTTGCTGTCCGACTCGCTCACGCGCTGGATCCGCTCGATGCCGTCTATCTCCTCGACGACTTCCACGACGGGGTCGGGCAGCAGCGGTCGCCAGTTCTCCCCCTTGATCATGCGCTCTCGGACCTCCGTCCCCTCCAGCACCTCGCGGTTGAACATCGGGGACTGGCGGACCTCGACGCCGGCCTCGTCGAACAGCTGGATGACGAGGGGGTTGTTCGAGTACGCCACGTCGAAGTCCGGGCTCATGCTCTGGACGTGGCTGACCCACACGGAGTTGCGCTCCAGGTCCTCGATGGGGACGGCGTACGTCACCAGGTCGACGTCCACCAGCGACTTCGTCACCATCATGATGCGCTCGCCCGCCGTGAAGGGGTCGTGCTTGCTGTGGGAGTCGCCCGCGCTCCCGATGCCGAGGACGAGTTCGTCGACGTCTTCGGCGATCTCCCTGACCATGTTGTGGTGGCCGTTGTGGAAGGGCTGGAAGCGGCCGATGTAGAAGCCCCGTATCATCGTTCGTACTTGCCATCCAGGGATTTATAAGGGTGGCGAGTCGCCGGAGAGAGACATCACGAGCAATAGAGGGCCTGAAGTACCGGTATAACGGCAATGGGCGGACGACGGGAGAGGGGAGAAAGTATATCAGTACTCCACCCTTCCAATTATCCAGTAAAGCATTCTATGAGTAACGACACGGACCCAGACGACGTTCCCTCCGAACAGGAGGGTCGCGAGCCCGGAGAGGGCGTCGACGCTCCCCGAGAGCGGGAAGCGGTCGACCCCGACCCGGACGAGAGCTCGGAGACCGTCGACGATCCGCCCGCGACGCGGGCGGGCGTCGGGGCGGACGAGGACACCGACGACGACCCGCTGAGCGACCTCGGTAGCGAGGTCGACTCGGAGATCGTCGACGACGACGCTGAGGACAACCTCCTCGGCGGACTCCAGATAGAGTCGACCGAAGACATCGACGTGCCCAACCAGCTCGTCGACCAGGTGATCGGGCAGGACAACGCTCGGGACATCGTCAAGAAGGCGGCGAAGCAGCGCCGCCACGTGATGATGATCGGCACCCCCGGGACGGGGAAGTCGATGCTCGCCAAGGCGATGAGCGAACTCCTCCCCAAGGAGGACCTGCAGGACGTGCTCGTCTACCACAACCCCGACGACGGGAACGAGCCGAAGGTGCGGACGGTTCCCGCGGGCAAGGGCGAGCAGATCGTCGAGGCCCACAAGGACGAGGCCCGGAAGAAGAACCGGATGCGCTCGTTCCTGATGTGGATCATCATCGCGATCGTCCTCGGCTACACGCTGCTTTCCCGCGCAAGCATCCTGCTGGGCATCCTCGCGGCGGGCGTCGTCTACCTCGCCTTCCGCTACAGCAACCGCGGCAGCGACGCGATGATCCCGAACCTCATCGTCAACGCCGCCGACGAGCAGACCGCGCCGTTCGAGGACGCGACCGGCGCGCACGCCGGCGCGCTGCTTGGCGACGTCCGCCACGACCCGTTCCAGTCCGGCGGCATGGAGACGCCCAGCCACGACCGCGTCGAACCCGGCGCGATCCACAAGGCGAACAAGGGCGTCCTCTTCGTCGACGAGATCAACACCCTCGACATCCGCTCCCAGCAGAAGCTGATGACCGCGATCCAGGAGGGCGAGTTCTCGATCACGGGCCAGTCCGAGCGCTCCTCGGGCGCGATGGTCCAGACCGAGCCCGTCCCCTGTGACTTCATCATGATCGCGGCGGGGAACCTCGACGCGATGGAGAACATGCACCCCGCGCTCCGCTCCCGGATCAAGGGGTACGGGTACGAGGTGTACATGGACGACACCATCGAGGACACGCCCGAGATGCGCCGCAAGTACGCGCGGTTCATCGCGCAGGAGGTCGAGAAGGACGGCCGCCTGCCCCACTACACGCCCGAGGCCATCGAGGAGGTCATCCTCGAAGCCAAGCGCCGCGCGGGTCGCAAGGGCCACCTGACGCTGAAGCTCCGCGACCTCGGCGGGCTCGTCCGCGTCGCGGGCGACATCGCCCGCGCCGAGGACGCCGAGTTCACCACCCGGGACCACGTGCTCCAGGCCAAGCGCCGCAGTCGTTCGATCGAGCAGCAGCTCGCCGACGACTACATCCAGCGCCGCAAGGACTACGAGCTAACCGTCTCCGAGGGCGACGTGGTCGGCCGCGTCAACGGGCTCGCCGTCATGGGCGAGGACAGCGGTATCGTCCTCCCCGTCATGGCCGAGGTCACCCCCTCGCAGGGTCCCGGCCAAGTGATCGCCACCGGGAAGCTTCAGGAGATGGCCGAGGAGGCGGTCCAGAACGTCTCCGCCATCATCAAGAAGTTCTCCGACGAGGACATCTCGGAGAAGGACGTCCACATCCAGTTCGTCCAGGCGGGCCAGCAGGGCGTCGACGGCGACTCCGCCTCCATCACGGTGGCGACGGCCGTCATCTCCGCGCTGGAGAACGCCCCCGTCAGGCAGGATCTCGCGATGACCGGATCGCTCTCCGTCCGCGGCGACGTGCTGCCGGTCGGCGGCGTCACCCACAAGATCGAGGCGGCCGCGAAGGCCGGCCTCGACACCGTCATCATCCCGGCCGCCAACGAGCAGGACGTGATGATCGAGGAGGAGTACGAGGAGCAGATCGAGATCGTCCCCGTCACTCACCTCAGCGAAGTGCTGGAAGTCGCGCTGGCCGGCGAGACCGAGAAGGACGGCCTCGTCGACCGCATCAAGAGCATCACCGGCTCGGCGCTGGAACACCAGGTCGGCCGCGGTAGCTCCAGTCCCAGTCCGCAGTAAGCGTGGCCGACTGGGCCGCCTTCACGGGCGTCACCTTCGTCGTTCTCTCTCTTTTGTTGCTGCTGTCCCGAGCGACGCGGACGGCGATGACCGACGAGAGCGGGTCGATCACCGCGCCGACCGAGGAGCGGGACCTGCTCGCCAGCGACGCCGCGGACGATCCGTCTGCGAAAGCCCCCGATCGGTCGTCCGCGGAAACCGTCGGCGACTCGCCGGAGCGCGCCGAACCGACGGCCGAGACCGACGGGACGCCCGAACCGGGCGCGACGGCCGACCCCGACGCGGCGGCTACGACGGGGCGAGCGGCGGAGAACCCGCAGAACCCGTTCCCGCCCGGGTCGCCGTCCCACGAGACGCTGTCGCCCGACGACGACCCCGAGTTCTCGACCGGCGCCTTGCTCGTGAACGTCGCGCTCTCGCAGGGGCTGTTCGGGTCGCTGCTGGTCGCGGCGGCGTGGTACACCGGCGTCCCCGCGTCGGCGTTCGGGATCGAGCCGACGCCGGCGAGCACGGGCTGGGCGGCCCTCGCCGTCGGCGTCGCCGCCGGCGTCGCCCTCTACGTGGCCAACGAGGTCGCCGCCGCCGCGCTCGACCGCGTCGGCGTCGAGAGCAACGAGGAACTCCGCGACGTGCTCGCCCCCGACTCCGCGGCGGGGTGGGCGGTGCTGCTCGGGGTCGTCCTCCCCGTCATCGCGGCGTTCGAGGAGTTCCTCTTCCGCGCTGCGGTCGTCGGCGCCGTCTCGACCGGCTTCGCCGTCTCGCCGTGGGCGATGGCGGTCGTCTCCACCGCCGCGTTCGCGCTCGGCCACGGGATGCAGGGGCCGGGCGGCGTCGTCGTCACCGGGACGCTCGGGTTCGTGCTGGCGGCGCTGTTCATCGTCACGGGGAGCTTCCTCGCCGTCGTCGTCGCCCACTACCTCGTCAACGCCCTGGAGTTCGCCGTCCACGAGGGGCTGGGCGTCGACCGGGGCGGGATGGCCGGCTGAGTGCACAAGCTACTTCCGGTCGCTGGGAGTGCTATCGCCCATGCGCTCGCCCCGGGAGTTCCTCGACGTCCGCGCGCTGACCGTCGCCGCCGGCGTCCTCTATCTGATAATCGCCGCGTACGCGCTGGCGACGGGCGACGCGGCCGCGAACTCCCTGACCGACCTCGCGTTCTCGCTAGTGATGGTCGGTTTCGGCGTCCTGCTTCGCGTTCGTAACCCCGACGAGATGGGGCTGCGCGTCGCCGGCGGCCTGTTCGTCCTCACGGGGCTCTCGCAGGGGTACCTGCTGCTCGCCGACGACGCCCCCTACGGCGGCGGCGCGGTGAGCCTCCTCGCGCTGGCGGCGTTCTCGCTGTACCTGTTCGAGATGTTCGTGCGGCCGCGCCTGGGGTAGGCTACAGCCCCTCGAGCGACCGCAGTCGCTGTTCGACCGGCGGCGAGGCGGCGCTGGGGCCGTCGCGCACGCGGTGGTCGGGGATGAGCAGCGGCGCGGGGTTCTCGGCGAGGGCGGTCCGCACCGTCCGCTGGTCCTCTTCCTCGTCGCCGGAGAGGCCCGGCGTCATGCGCGCGACCGCCTCGACGGTCATCTGCTCGCCGTAGGGCAGGTCGCGGACGGTCTCTAGCACCGTCCGCTGGTCGGTCGGCACCGTCAGCGCGATCTGGACGTCGGCGAAGTCGTCCTCCTCGCCGCCGAGGTAGGCGAACACCCGGTCGAGCAGGTCGTGCTCCTCCTCGGCGTTGCCCTCGGGCGCGTCCGGGAACGAGACGTTCACGACCCGCCCGCTGGCGATCCCCAGCTGGACGTACCGTTCGAGGTACGGCGACTCCCGCGCGTAGATGCCGGCGTCTTCCATGTGCTGGAAATGTGCCGACGCCGACTTGAAGATTCGCCCGTGGACGCGGGACGCGCCGGACCGCCGGCCGAGCGTCGCGGGCGAAGATACAATGCCGCTCCTGTCGAGGGCTACTCCGGGGGGAAGACTGTATGTTAGCTATCGTCGCCGCCGGACGAGAGTCGGGCGGAACGGCGGTCGAACGGGCGGACGAACCGGGACGCGAACTACCCACGGCAGAGCGCTCCGATAGGGGGGTGTCGCCGTGAACCCGGACCCGGACGGTCCGGTGCGCGACGACCCGCCCACGGCCGCGGACGTGCGTGCCGACCGGCCGACCGGGGTCGGCGTCGTCACCGCGGAGCGAGCCGGCCTCGCGGTCATCGGCGGAACCCTCGTGCTCGCCGGGCTCAGACGGCGGTCGCTCGGCGGCGCGGCGCTGGCGGCCGCGGGCGGCTGGCTGGCGTACCGCAGCATCAGGGGATCGAGACCGGACACGGGGGCGACGGTCGCCGACGCCTCGGTTCTCGGCAGCGACGACACCGGCGCGCCCGCCGACGCCGTGGAGGTGGAACGTTCCGTCACCGTCGGCCGGCCGGCGGAGGAACTCCACGAGATGTGGCGCGACCCGGACCAACTGGCGCGGATCATGGCACACTTCGCCGACGTGTCGCCCGCCGGCGAGAACCGCCAGCACTGGGAAGTTCGCGGGCCGCTCGGCCGGGTGCTCGCGTGGGACTCGCGAATCGTGAAGGACCGACCCGGCGAACTCGTCGAGTGGGAGTCGCTTCCGGGCGCGACGGTGCCGAACGAGGGGTCGGTGCGCTTCGACGAGACGGCGAGCGAGCGGGGGACGGAGGTGACCGTCCGCTTCCGGTTCGACCCGCCGGGGGGTCCGGCGGGCGACGCCGCGATGGAGGTCCTTGACGTCGTGCCAGAGACGATCGCCGAGAAGTCGCTCGACCGCTTCAAGAGCCTCGCCGAGACGGGCGAGATACCGACGCTCGAAAAGAACCCGTCGGCGCGCGGGAAGGGCGACCTGTTCTGAGCGGCGGCCGCCGAATCGCCCGCCGTGAGGGCGTCATCCGGCCGCTTCGGTTCTTGCTCCCATCTCCGTATCGCCTCACACGCCGACGAGACCACGTCCCGTGCGCAAGCCTTATGTACAAATCCGTCCGTTAATGTACGATGATGAACGCCGAAGAGGTCGCGCCGGCGGTGCGGTCCATCCTGGACGCCGCCGGAGAGCGCGGCGACGAGGACCGGGAGCGCGTCGAGGTCGACGCCCGCTCGCTGCCGGACGCGCTGGCGGCCGCGGAGGCCGACGGCCGCGTGCCGGTGATAGCCGAGGTAAAGCCGACGAGCCCGACGACCGAGGGAACGACCGACGCGGACCCGGTCGAACTGGCGAGGGCGATGGTCGACGGCGGCGCGGCCGCGCTGTCGGTGCTGACCGAACCCGAGCACTTCGACGGGTCGCCGGAGAACCTCCGGCGCGTGCGCGAGGCGGTGGACGTGCCCGTCCTGCGCAAGGACTTCGTCCTGCGCGAGGCGCAGCTCGACGCGGTCGCGGCGGACGTCGTCTTGCTCATCGCGCGGTTCGTCGACGACGACCTCGCGGACCTGATCGAAGCGGCCCACGACCGCGGGTTCCAGGTCCTCGTGGAGGTCCACACCCGCGAGGAACTGGAGCGGGCGGTCGACGCGGGCGCGGACGTGGTCGGCGTGAACAACCGCGACCTCGCGAAGCTGGAGGTCGACCTGAGCACGTTCGAGCGCGTCGCGGGAGCGGCCCCGCGAGGCGTGACGCTCATTGCCGAGAGCGGCATAGCGACGCGAGACGACGTGACGCGGATGCGCGCGGCGGGCGCGGACGGCCTGCTCGTCGGGTCCGCGATTATGGACGGGGTTCGGGACGCCGACGGCGAGACCGCGGCGGAGACCGACCTCGTCCGCGACAACACGGAGCGACTGACACGATGAGCACGAGCAAGTTCGGAGAGTACGGCGGACAGTACGTGCCGGAGGCGCTGATGCCGGCCATCGAGGAACTGGAGGACGCCTACGAGCGGTACGTCCTCGACAACGAGGACGGCTTCATGGACGAGTTCCGGCGGCGGCTCCGGGACTTCGGCGGTCGGCCGACGCCCCTGCAGCACGCGGAACAGCTGTCGGAGCGCTACGACGCGGAGGTGTACCTCAAGCGCGAGGACCTCGTCCACGGCGGCGCGCACAAGCTGAACAACGCGCTCGGGCAGGTCCTGCTGGCGAAGTACATGGGCAAGGACCGCATCGTCGCCGAGACGGGCGCGGGGCAACACGGCACCGCGACGGCGATGGCCGCGGCCCACCTCGGGATGCCCTGCGAGATCTACATGGGCGAGCGCGACATCAACCGCCAGCGTCCCAACGTGTTCCGCATGCGGCTCAACGGGGCCGAGGTGAACACCGTGACCGTGGGGCGGGGCACGCTGAAGGAGGCCATCAACGAGACGATGCGCGACTGGGCGACGAACGTCGAGGACACCCACTACGTCATCGGGAGCATCGTCGGCCCGCACCCGTTCCCGGTGATGGTGCGGGACTTCCAGTCGGTGATAAGCGAGGAGGCCCGCGAGCAGATCCGGGAGCGGGCGGGGCGACTCCCGGACAGCGTCCTCGCCTGCGCGGGCGGCGGGTCGAACACGATGGGCGCCTTCCACGAGTTCGTCGGCGACGAGGAGGTCGACCTCTACGCCGTCGAGGCCGGCGGCAGTTCGCTGGAAGTCGACGAGAAGGAGGGCGTCGCGCCGAACTCCGCGTCGCTGTCGACCGGCGACGAGGGGGTGCTCCACGGCGCGCGCACCAAACTTCTGCAGGACTCCGACGGCCAGATCATGGAGTCGCACAGCGTCTCCTCGGGGCTGGACTACGCCGGCGTCGGGCCGGAGCTCGCCCACCTCGTCGACGAGGGGCGGGTGACGCCCGTCAACGTCGACGACGAGGGCGCGCTGGAGGCGTTCCACCGCCTCTCGCAGGAGGAGGGGATCATCCCGGCGCTGGAGACGGCCCACGCGTTCGGCTTCGCCCACGAGAACCCCGAGAAGCTCGGCGACGTGACCGTGATCAACGTCTCCGGGCGGGGCGACAAGGACCTCGAATCGGTCATCGAGGAGAGCGCGAAGCGCGACCTGGAGGCCGCGCCCGACATGGACGTGTTCGAGGGAGGTGCCGGCCTGTGAGCCGGATCGACGAGGCGTTCGCAGACGGCCCCGCGTTCGTCCCGTATCTGGCCGTCGGCGACCCGGACTACGAGTCCTCGAAGGCCTACGTCGAGGCGCTGGCCCGCGGCGGCGCGGACGTCATCGAGCTCGGCCTGCCGTTCTCCGAACCCGTCGCCGAGGGGCCGACAATCCAGGGCGCGGTGACCCGCGCGCTCGACGCGGGGATGACCCCCGAGAAGTTCTTCGAGTTCGTCGAGGAACTGGACGTGGACGTGCCGCTGGTCTGCATGACGTACTACAACCTGATCTACCAGTTCGGAGACAACCCCGGTCCCCGCCCGTTCGTCGAGCGCGCGGCGGCGGCCGGCATCGAGGGCTTCGTCGTCCCGGACCTGCCGGCCGAGGAGGCCGACCCGCTCCGGGAGGCCTGCGACGACCTCGGTCTCGACCTCGTGTTTATCGTCGCGCCGACGACGGAGGGCGAGCGCCTGCAGCGCATCATGGACCAGGTGTCGGGCTACGTGTACGTGCAGGCCCGCCTGGGCGTCACCGGCGCGCGCGACGACGTGAGCGACCAGACGGACGAGGCGCTCGCCCGCCTGGAAGAGTGGGGCGTGCCGAAGGCGGTCGGCTTCGGCATCAAGACCGGCGAGCACGCAGAGCGCATCGTCGAGGGCGGCGCGGACGGCATCATCGTCGGCTCCGCGCTGGTCGACATCGTCGCCGAGGGCCACGGGGAGGGCCGCCCCGCCGAGGACGTCGCGGCGGACCTCGAAGCGAAGGCCCGGGAACTCAAGGAGGGCGCGGAGTCCGGGTACGCGCAACGCGTGCCAGAACCAGAACACACATAACCTGCACTTGCCACAGTTTCACATACCATGAGCAGCGGAATCGACGCACGTCTGACACGCATCGGGACAGACGGAAACTACGTCATCGTCCCGATGGACCACGGCATCACACTCGGCCCGGTAAAGGGCCTGAAAGACATCGAGTCCACCATCGACGCGGTGACGCGAGGCGGGGCGGACGCCGTCCTCACCCAGAAGGGGATCGCCCCGCGCGTCCACGACAACAAGAACGGCAAGGGCTACATCGTCCACCTGAACGCCTCTACTTCTATCGGCCCCGACTCGAACGACAAGCGCATGACCGGCACCGTCGAGGAGGCGGTCCGGGCCGGCGCGGACGCCGTCTCGTTTCACATCAACGTCGGCAGCGACCACGAGCCCGACCAGATCACCCAGCTCTCTGAGGTCACCGACGAGGCCGACCGCCTCGGCATGCCGGTGCTGGCGATGGCCTACGCGCGCGGCCCCGGTGTCGACTCCGAGGACCCGGAGGCGCTGGGCCACGCCGTCCGCCTCGCCGAAGAGGTCGGCGCGGACGTCGTGAAGACGGGCTACAGCGGCGACGCAGAGAGCTTCGAACACGTCTGCGAGTCCACGCGCCTCCCGGTCGTCATCGCCGGCGGGAGCAAGGGCACCGACCGCGAGACGCTGTCGATGGTCCGCGGCGCGATGGACGCCGGCGGCGCTGGCATCTCGATGGGCCGGTCCATCTTCCAGCACGACGACCCCGAGGCGATCGCGCGCGGCGTCGCCGCTATCGTCCACGACGACGCGAGCGTCGACGAGGCGCTCCGCAAAGCCGGCCTGGCCGTCGAAGCCTGACCGGTAAGTTCCCCTACCGTTTTTTCCCTCCCCCGGCGTACGGCTCGCACATGGGTCAAACGACATTCGACTTCGACGGCGAGACGGTGATCGTCACGGGCGGTAGCTCCGGCATCGGCCGGGCAATCGCGCTCGCGTTCGGCGACGCCGGCGCGACGGTGATAAACGCCGACCTGCGCGAGGACCCGAAGGACGTCGACGCCGACCTGCCGACCCACGAGGCGATCGAGGAGGGCGGCGGGCGCGCCGAGTTCGTCGGGACCGACGTGAGCGACCCGGCGGAGATCGAGGCGGTCGTCGAGGCCGCCCGCGAGTTCGGCGGCGTCGACGTGATGGTGAACAACGCCGGCCTGTTCATCGAGGGCGGGTTCCGCGAGATAACGGCCGAGGAGTTCGACCAGATCCACGGCGTGAACGCGAAGGGCGTCTTCTTCGGCTGTCAGGCCGCCGCGAACGACATGATCGACCGCGGCGAGGGCGGGGCCATCGTCAACACCGCGTCGATCAGCTCCAACCTCGCCCAGCACGGGCAGGTGCAGTACGACTCCACGAAGGGCGCGGTACGGATGATCACCCGCGGCGCGGCGCTGGAGCTCGCGGAGCACGACATCCGCGTCAACGCCGTCGCGCCCGGCCAGATCGCGACGGAGTTCCTCGAAGGGTGGACCGAGGAGGCGAACGAGGGCGACTTCCTCAAGCCCGTCCCGCAGGGCCGGGCCGGCCGACCCGAGGACGTGGCGGACGCCGCGCTATTTCTCGCGAGCGAAGGCGCAGGATACACCACCGGCGAACTGCTCCACGTCGACGGCGGGTGGCAGATCTGCTGAGACGGAACGCCTGCCGAGCCGTGCTATCGGGGAGCACACCCCCGTAACGCCTTTCGTCGCCCCATCGGAGCCACAAGTATGGTCGACAGCGACCACGGCTATCACGGCGAACGGGTCCGCTTCTACGACGCACAGATGGCCGCGGCGAACCGGGACGACGCCGCGTTCTACGTCGACCGCGCGTTGGGGGCCGAGGGGCCGGCGCTCGAACTCGCCTGCGGCACCGGCCGCGTGTACCTCGACCAGCTCCGCGCGGGCGTCGACGCTGATGGCCTCGATGCGTCCGCCGACGCGCTCGCGCTCCTCCGTGAGAAGGCGGCCGAGGAGGGTCTCGATCCGACCGTGTGGGAAGCCGACATGAGCGAGTTCCGCGTCGACCGCGAGTACGGCCTCGTCTACTGCCCGTTCAACGCCGTTCAGCACCTCCGGACGGTCGAGGAGCAAACCACCGCGCTCAGGCGGATCCATGAGGCCCTCGCGCCCGGCGGCGAGTTCGTCTTCGACGTGTTCGTTCCCGGCTTCGACGTGATCTGCGAGGAGTACGGCGAGTGGCGCGAAGAGCGGACGGAGTTCCGCGGCGAGGACCACGAGTACCGGACGCGGACCCGCGTCGTCGACGAGGTGGAACAGGAGATCCTCGTCGAGAACGAACTGTACGCCCCCGAGAGAGACGGGGAAGACGGCGGCGAGCGGGTGTTCGCCGAGAGCCACCGGCTGAAGCTGCTGCCGAAGCGTGAAGTGGAGTTGCTGGTCCGGGCGTCGCCCTTCGAGACGTGGGAGGTCGCGGGCGGCTTCGACGGCGCGCCGCTTTCGGACGGTGACACGACGCAGGTGTGGACGCTCCGGAAGGCCGACGCGTAGGCGGACCGCCGTGCGACGCGCGGCCGGTACTGACGATTCCGCCACGTTCATGCCCGCCCCATTCGAGTGGTGCAATATGACACGATCAGTGTGGCTCAAAGCCGACGACAGCGTCGGCGACTGGGACGCGCGACGGAAGCGGATCACCGCCGGCCTCGAGTCGGGGGTGGACTGGGTGCTCGTCGACGAGGGGGACGTCGACAGGGTGCGCGAACTCGGCGACGTGAACGTGGCCGCCTTCCGCACCGGCGGCGACGTCGACGTGATCGACGACGTCGAGGAGAGCGAGGGGGGCCGCGCCGACGCCTACGTCGTCGGCAAGGAGGGCGAGGGCGACGGCTCCGTCGACCTGCCGAACGACTTCTCCGGCTCCGCGGACCTCTCGACGCTCCGCCGCGAGGACGAGCGCGCCGACGGCGCGTACGTCCGCATCTTCGACGAGGACTACGAGGCGTTCGCCGAAGCCGCAGCGCGGGACGCGGAGTACACCATCATCGTCGGCGAGGACTGGACGATCATCCCGCTGGAGAACCTCATCGCGCGGATCGGCGAGGAGACGGAACTGATCGCCGGCGTCACGACCGCCGAGGAGGCTAAGACCGCCTTCGAGACGCTGGAGATCGGTGCCGACGCCGTCCTGCTGGACACTGACGACCCCGACCAGATCCGCGAGACCTGCGCGGTGCGCGACGAGGCCGAGCGCGAGACGCTCGATCTGGAGTACGCCGAGGTGCTGACCGTCGAGCGCGCTGGCAGCGCCGACCGCGTCTGCGTCGACACCGGGTCGCTGATGGACCACGACGAGGGGATGCTCGTCGGGTCGATGTCCCGCGGTCTCGTGTTCGTCCACGCCGAGACCGCGGAGTCGCCGTACGTCGCCTCCCGACCGTTCCGCGTCAACGCCGGCGCGGTCCACGCCTACGTCCGCACGCCCGACGGCGGCACGAAGTACCTCTCGGAGGTCCGGAGCGGCGACGAGGTCCAGATCGTCGACACCGACGGCAACACCCGCGAGGCGATCGTCGGCCGGGCGAAGATCGAGCAGCGGCCGATGTTCCGGGTCGAGTTCGAGGCCGAGAACGGCGACCGCTTCGAGACGCTCATCCAGAACGCCGAGACCGTCAAGGTCGCGACCGAGGACGGCCGCACCGCGGTCACCGACCTGGAGGCCGGCGATCAGGTCAAGGTGTACTACGAGGACACGGCTCGGCACTTCGGCGAGGCCGTCGAGGAGAGCATCATCGAGAAGTAATCGCCGCGTCGGACCCCGATCAAGGCTCGGCGCGCTCCGCGCGGTCGTCCTCGCCGGGGACGTCGAGCCGCGTCGTGCACCAGTGACAGAACTCCAGGTCCTCGTCGATCTCGCTCCCGCAGTGGGGGCAGTGGACCGCGTTCGGGTCGAACTGCGCCTGCTGCACCGAGATGACGTAGGCGTCGATCATGTTGAACAGCGTCAGCGACAGCAGGATGAACTGCTCCGCTGTAGAGAGCTTCTCGACGGTGGCCGCGAGGTTCTCCATGGCCGTCCCGCCCGTCGCGGGGTCGGGCATCAGGAGGAACGACGCCGAGAGGGAGAGCGCGACCCACATGACCGATCGCACCCACTGACGCAGGTACGCGTGGCCGAGACCGGGGAAGACGAACGCGAGGCCGACCGCGATGATCGATCGCAGATGAACCATTCTGACGGGTGATACCGACCCGTCGCTGGTTAAACTTCGGGTTTCGACCGCAAGTCCTCGACTAACCGCCGGAGCGTCGCGAGGTCGTACTGGCCGGGCGCGGTCGCCTCGTCGGGGTCGACCGGCGCGTACCCGATCCGCGAGCCGTACACCGGCGCGACGGCGCGGGAGTGCCGGCCCGGCTCGCCCATCGCCATCGTCGCCACGGACTCGCCCTGCGCGCTGAACTCGCGGGTGAGCATCAGAAGCGTCAGCACGTCCGCGGGGTCGTTCGCCGTCACCGCGAGTTTCCCCACGTCGGCGTTCCCGACGGCGTCGGCGAGCATGCCCCGCATCTCGTCGGCCGACGGCGTCCCGTCGAAGTCGTGGATGGAGGCGATGGCCGCCGCGTCGTGCTCGCGCGCGTGGTCGACGACCCCGCTCCCGCCGCCGTGGCGGACGGCGTTCAGCTCCACGTCGACGGCCTCGACGAGGTCGTGCTCCGCGGCGGCCGCGAGGTCGTCGAGGCGCCCGGCGTCGTCCGCCTCGCCGCCCTCCCACTCCGCGCGGTTGGTCGCGATGAGCGGGAGGACGCCGTCGTAGTCGTCGAGCTGTTCGAGCGGGTCCTCGGCAAGATCCATCCGGAACTCGACGGCGTCCGCGTGCTCGCGGGCGTCGGCTTCGTCGTCCAGGTCGGCGGTCGCCGCCGCGAGGACGAACGAGTCGAAGTCCATATCCGGAGATGGCGGCGACGGGAGAAAAAAGGGACGTATCGTACCGGGAGAACCGAGAGGTCGGCCCGCTCGCCGGCCGGTCAGTCGGCGCTGTGGAGCGGGACGTGCCCGCAGCCGGGGCAGCCGTTGTGTTTGGTGGTTACGTAGCTCATCTCGCGACCGCACTGCGCGCAGTTGTAGGCGGGGTCAGTCATCACCTGTACACCAGTCACGGACGGGGATATGGGTTGCGTGACACCCGACGACGTGCGACGGCGTCTCACCTGTCAGTCGCCGGAACGGCGAGCGGTCCCGTCGCGGCGAACGCGCTGCTCACGGGCGGGTTTCCGAGAAGCGTCGTGTCGTCGTCGAACGACGGCGAAAACGAGTCGTTACGCCAGTCCGAGGCTCTCCTCGGCCTCCAGCAGTTCGTGGTACCGGTTGCGGATGGTGACCTCGGAGATGTCGGCGACCTCGCTGACGGCGGCCTGCGTGGTCTTCTCGTTGGTGAGCAGGGCGGCGGCGTAGACGGCGGCGGCCGCGAGGCCGACCGGCGACTTGCCGCTGTGGACGCCCTTCTCCTTGGCGTTCTGCAGGAGCTTGCGCGCGCGGTGCTCGGCCTCGTCGGAGAGGCCGAGGCCGGAGGCGAACCGCGGGACGTAGCTCTCGGGGTCGGCGGGCTTCACTTCGAGGCCGAGTTCGCGCACCACGTAGCGGTAGGTGCGGGCGACCTCGTTCTTCTCGACGCGGCTGACCTCAGCGATCTCGTCGAGGCTGCGCGGGACGCCGGCCTGGCGGGCGGCGGCGTAGACGCAGGCCGTCGAGACGCCCTCGATGGAGCGGCCCGGCAGCAGGTCCTCTTCGAGCGCGCGGCGGTAGATGACGCTGGCGGTCTCCCGGAC
This sequence comes from Halostella limicola, assembly GCF_003675875.1. Lineage (NCBI taxonomy): Archaea > Methanobacteriati > Methanobacteriota > Halobacteria > Halobacteriales > Natronoarchaeaceae > Halostella > Halostella limicola. The sequence continues at coordinate 151,101 of NZ_RCDI01000002.1, forward strand.
GTTCTCCGGCAGGCCGAGCGCGGAGGCCATGCGGTCGATCTCGCCGAGCGCCTGCTTCAGGTTGCGCTCCTTGCTGTCGCGCGTGCGGAAGCGCTCGTTCCACTTGCGCAGGCGCTGCATCTTCTCGCGCTGGCGGGACCCCAGCGAGTTACCGTAGGCGTCCTTGTCGCGCCAGTCGATGTTGGTCGACAGCCCCTTGTCGTGCATCGTGTTCGTCGTTGGGGCGCCGACGCGGCTCTTCTGATTCTTCTCCTGTGCGTCGAAGGCACGCCACTCCGGGCCGCGGTCGACCGAGTCCTCCTCGACGACGAGGCCGCAGTCCTCGCAGACGGTTTCGCCGTGCTCCTCGTCGTTGACGAGCCGTCCGTTACACTCGGGACAGGAGAGGCTCTCGTCGGATTGCTCGGTCTCGCGTTCGTCTTCTGGCGTGCGTACGCGTGTTCGGGTGTTCTCAGTCATTTGTACGAGAGGGCGGAAGCTGTCCGGGGAGGTCCGCTGGTAAAAATCCCGGAGTGAGTCCTTGCTAACGGAATTAGGAACACCGACATTTAAACGTTTCGGTATTTCGGGGTCGTCCCCGGCGAAACGGCGGTTCGGCCCGGTTTCGGCGCGCCCGACGGGAAGGTTCAAACCGTCCGGTTCGGCCGGAACGACAACCTACACGTCGCCGGAGTCGGATCGCCCCGTATGCGCGTCAGCGTCGGCAGCGGAAACCCGGTAAAAGTCGCAGCGACCGAGCGAGCCCTCGCGGACCGCGGCGAGGTCCGCGTCGACCCCGTCGCCGTCGACTCCGGCGTGAGCGAGCAGCCGACCGGTCACGCCGAGACGGTCGAGGGAGCCGTGAACCGCGCGGAGCGGGCCCTCGCGGCCGGCGACTACGACCTCGGCGTCGGCATCGAGGGCGGGGTCGCCCGGTTCGCCGGCACCGACGGCCTCTACCTGATCATGTGGGCGGCCGTCACCGACGGCGACCGCACGGGACGCGGGGCCGGGCCGAGCCTCCGCTTGCCGGGAGACGTCGCCGACCGCGTGGACGCCGGCGAGGAACTCGGCCCGGTGATGGACGACCTGCTCGGCGAGGACGGAGTGGCGCGGGACCAGGGGGCGGCCGGCGCGCTCACGGACGGCATCGTCGACAGGGAGTCCGCGCTCGCCCACGCCGTCGCGGGGGCGCTCGGGCCGTTCGTCACGCCGCACTACTAGTCGTCGGTGACGGAGCGGTCCTGGTCGCGCGCGTCGGCGCTCTCCTCGACGGCGGTCGTCAGCGAGACGTTGAGCAGCAGCATCGACGCGACCCCGCCGAGGATCGTGACCGCGTTCTTGACCGCGTGATCGACGATGGCCGCGCCGAGGGCGACGCCCCACCCGACGGGCGTCAGGCCGACGACGAGCACGGAGAACGCGCCCTCGTACAGGCCGATGCCGCCGGGCGAGAGCGGCAGCACCTTCGCGAGGTTGCCGACGCTGACGGCGAAGAAGCCGACCGCGAGCAGCGTCGGGAGCGGGAGCGCGACGCCGTCGAACGCGACGAGAACGAGGATGGCCGTCACCACGTCCAGCCCCCAGATGAGCAGGCTGGACGCGCCGACGCGGGCGAACGCCCGGCCGTCGCTGGCCACGGTCTGAACGTCGCCGGCGAACTGCTCGACGACGCCCGCGACGTACTCGGCGTAGCTGTCCGAACTGAGGCGCGTCACGCCCTCGCGGACGAGGTTCCGGTCGGAGCGCGCCGTCGCGACGATGGCTGCGACGGCCGCGATGGCGGCGGCGCCGACCCCCGCGGCGACGGCGACCGCCACCCGCCCGCTGTCGCGGTCGGTGCCGAGTACGGCCGACTGGAGCGCGCCGGCCTCGCCGGTGGCGACGAGGCCGAGCAGGACGGTGCCGGCCAGCGCCGTGATGGTGAGGAGGTCGAACACGCGCTCCACGGCCAGCGACGCGAACCCGGTGGGGTACGGTATCGACCGCCGGGCCTTCACCACGTACGCGCGGACGGCGTCGCCCGCCCGCGCGGGGAAGACGAGGTTGCCGGTCTGGCTGATGAACACCGCGCCGGTGAGAAAGCCCACGCGCTCCTCGTAGCCCAGTTCCGCGAGGATGTCGCGGTAGCGCGCCCCCCGGAGCGGCCACGACAGCAGGTACACCAGCGCGGAGAGGGCGACCAGCCCCCTGTCAGCCGCCGCCATGTGTTCGAGCACCGTCGCGGGGTCGAGGTACTGCGTCATCAGCGCGACGGCGACGAACGTCAGGAGCGTCCCGGCCGTCAGGGTGACACGGCGGTCGATCCGCGGGGAGACGCCGACCTGCCACCAGGTGCGCAGTATCTGGCTCCCCATGCCGAACACGTCCCGGACGAGGTCGACTTTCGTGTCGCCCTTCGGCGTCCAGTCGACCGGGAACTCCCTGACGCGGTAGCCCGCCCGCTGCGCGCGGACGAGCACCTCCGTGTCCCAGAACCAGTGGTCGTCCTCCACGTCGTCGAGCAGCGTGAACAGCGCCTCGCGGTCGAACGCCTTGAATCCGCACTGGTGGTCCTGAAGGTCCGAGCGGAGAAAGAGGCGGACCAGCGAGTTGTAGCCGCGGCTCGGCACGCCCCGCCTGGCGGGGCGGTCCGCCTCGCGCCCGTCGATCCACCGCGACCCGGTCGCGACGTCGTACTCGTCCGACCGGACGCTCTCGACGAGTTCCTCCAGATGGCGCATGTCCGTCGCGAGGTCGGTGTCGAAGTACACCAGCGTCTCGCCGTTCGCCGCCTCGAACGCCCGCTCCAGCGCACCGCCGCGTCCCAGGCGCTCGTCGCTGTGGAAGTGCCGCACGCGCTCGTCCGCGGCGGCGAGCTCGTCGGCGATCGCCGGGGTCCGGTCGTCGCAGCCGTCTTCCGCCACAATCACCTCGAACGCGCCCGCCGGGAGAAACGCCGCGAGCGACTCCAGGGTGGTCTCGACCGTGTCCCGGAGCGTCGCCTCCTCGTTGTACGCCGGGAGGACGACGCTCACCTCGACCGCCCGTCGACTCATTGTCAGCAGTGGTCGCCGTCCGGATAAGAACTTTCTGGAATTCCGAACGCCCGCTGGCTGCGAACCGGCGGTAAGCCGACGTTTCTATCACCTATCTGTGAATAGCCGGTCGCTTCTCGCGGCCGACCGCGGGTCAACGACTCGTTTCCCTCCCGTACCAACCGGACCTCGCGCCGCGCCCAGTATCAGGTGTGAGAAACAGAAAACCGCAAGACGGGAGCCGATTAACCGCCTGTACCAAACCCTCTAAGGATGACTCTACCATCCGGTAGTGTATGAGCACCACCGCCTCCGCCGCGACCGACCTCTCCGACAAGCAAGAGCGCATCCTCCAGTACCTCCGCGAGAAGGGTCAGACGAAGACCTACTTCAAGTCGCGGCTCATCGGCGAGGCCCTCGACATGACCGCGAAGGAGGTCGGGACCAACATGACCGCGATCCAGAACAGCGCTCACGGCGTCGACGTCGAGAAGTGGGGCTACTCATCCAGCACCACGTGGAAGGTCTCGGTCTGAACCCCTAGCCGCTCACACCAACTCCCGCCACGACCGCTCCGCCGCCCACCCCAGCACCTCCCCCGCTTTCTCGTTGCTTATCAGGCTCTCGTGTCCCGACAGCGGCGACCGTCGCTCGGCGTCTGCGTACAGCCGGTCGGCCAACTCCGCGCTCGGCAGCGCCGCGGCCGTGTCGTCGGCGACAGCGAAGAACCGCTCGTGGCCGGCGAAGTCGGCCTCGACCGCGCGCCGGACCGCCCGGGCGGCGTCGTCGATCGGGAGGTAGGCGAACAGCGTGTTCCGCGCGGTGTGGAAGGCTCCCCGCTCCCGCAGGGCGTCGAGCGAGCGGTCGGGCTCGGCGAACGTCTCCCGCATCGCCGACTCGCTGGTCACCCAGGGAAACCGGATCGAACTGACCGTCGTCGGCGGACCGTCCGCGCGGCCGAACCCGTCGGCGACGACCTCCAGCGTCTGCTTCCCGAGGCCGTACGAGGTCGTCGGCGTGATCGGGTGCTCCTCGTCGACCGGCAGGTAGCGTACGTCGACCGGGTCCTCCTCGAACCCGGCGCCGAGGACGCTCAGGCTGGACGCGAGGACGACCGTGTCGATCCCGAGCGAGGCGGCCGCCTCCAGCACGTGATAGGTGCTCATCGCGTTGCTCTCGAACGTGACGTACCCCGGCGTCCGCTCGGGCGTCGGGATCATCCCGAGGTGGGCGACGGCGTCGGCGTCGCTCCGGGCGAGCGAGCCGTACGTCTCCCCGGCGTCGGTCAGGTCCGTCGTGAGGTACTCGTCGGCGGCGTCCTCGCGGCGCTTCCCGCGGTTCAGGTTGACCGTGCGGTAGCCACGACTGCCGAGGTGTTCGAGGACGGCCCGCCCGAGTTCCCCGTTTCCGCCGGTGACGGCGACGGTGTCCATACGACGGAGTGTGCCGGCGACCCCGAAAAGCTCAGGGGTCGAACCGGATCAGGTCGGCCGCGTCGGCGGCGAACGCCACCGCGTCGTCGTCGAACGAGTCGGCGTACCTGACCAGCAGCGTCAGGACTGTCTCTGGGCGCTCCACGGCGTAGCCGTCCTCGCGGGAGAGCAGTCCTGCCTCGTCCAGTTCGCCGGCGTACTTGCTGACGGTCGGGCGGGAGACGCTTAGCGCGTCGGCGAGGTCGGACCCGGTAGCGTCCGGGTTCCGGAGGAGTTCGATCAGCATGCCCCGCGGCGTCTCCCGCCGGAGGTAGCCGAGGGCGACCTGCTCGAACGCGCTGAAGCGCTTCGCGGCGAAAAAGCGCCGGTAATCGCCGTCCTTCCGGCTCTCCAGCGCGCCGGCGGACTCGAGCTGACGGAGGTGGTGCTGCGTCTCGCCGGTGCCGAGCTGGAGGTCGTCGCGGATCTTCGAGAAGTGCGCGCCGGGGGTCGCCGACAGGTAGCCGGCGATGGCGTCGCGCGCGTCGCTCCCGCCGTCCTCGTCGTCGTTCTGGAAGCGGGCGAGCGGGCTCGCCGCTCCGAGCGCCGCGAAGCGGCGGAGCGTCGCGCGTTTGCTCTCGTCGACGTTTCGGGGACCGGGCATCTACCCTCCGTTCGTGGGAAGCACCTAAAACGGCTTCGCCTAGTCGTCGGTCGACTCGCTCTCGGTGCGTTCCTCGGGCTGGAAGTCCTTGTCCATCTCCTCGATGACCTCGTCCGGGTCGCGGATGTCGGCGGGGTCCTGGCCCTCCTTGATCGCCTGGGCCTCCTGCTCCATCGCCTCCACGTCCATCTCGGCCTCCTCGTCGATCTGGCCGAGGATCTCCTCGATGTCGTCGAGGCCGAGCATCTGGCGAGTGTCGGCGTCGAAGTCGAGGCTGTCGAGCACGTCGCCGTTCTCCTTGATGTCGCTGCCGGTGAGGTGCTTGCCGTAGCGGCCGATCATGGAGGAGAGCTCCTGAGGGAGGACGAACGTGTTGGACTCGCCGTGGCCGATCGATTCGAGCGTCTCCATCCCCTTGTCGATGACCGCGCGCTCGCCCATCGACTCGGCGGATTTCGCGCGGAGGACGGTCGAGATCGCGTCACCCTGCGCTTCGAGGATCTGGCTCTGCTTCTCACCCTGGGCGCGGATGATGTTGGACTGCTTCTCACCCTCCGCCTTCTCGACGGCGCTGCGCCGTTCACCCTGCGCTTCCAGGATCATGGCGCGGCGGCGGCGCTCCGCGGAGGTCTGTTGCTCCATCGCCTGCTGGACGTCCTTCGAGGGGTTGACCTCGCGGACCTCGACGCTCTCGACGCGGATACCCCACTCGTCGGTGGGCTCGTCGAGTTCCTTGCGGATCTTCGCGTTGATCTCCTGGCGCTTGTTCAACGTGTCGTCGAGTTCCATGTCGCCGAGCACGGCGCGGAGGGTCGTCTGGGCGAGGTTGGAGACGGCGCGTTTGTAGTCCTCGACCTCGAGGAACGCCTTCTTGGCGTCCATCACCTTGATGTAGACGACCGCGTCCGCGGTGACGGGGGAGTTGTCGCGCGTGATGGCTTCCTGCCGGGGCACGTCCAGGGTCTGCGTCCGCATGTCGAAGACGTGCGTGTTACTGACGAACGGGGGGACGATGTTGATACCCGGTTCGAGCAGCTTCCGGTACTCGCCGAACACCGTCAGCGCGCGCTTCTCGGTCGCGTCGACGATCTCGACCATGCTGTAGACGGTCACGATCGCGAGCACGAGCAGCAGCAGCGCGACGACGGTCAGGCTCGGCGCGAGCTGCATGATTGTGGGTGACCACATATTCTTCTCTATGGACACCTACGTAAAAAGAGTTCCGAGGGGGCGCGAAGGTAACCGCGGCTTATCCGGTGCTTTCTCGCTCGGTGTCGGTTTCGACCGCGTCGTCGGTCTCCGACGCGCCGTCGGTCCGCTCGCCGGGGTCGGAGCGCTCGCGCGCGAGTTCCCTGTCGATCTCGTCGCGGTGGTCGGTGTCTAACGACTGGACCGTGACGACGTTGCCGCCGCCGGGGTCGACGACGATCACCTCCTCGCCCTCGGCGATCTCGCCGTCGACGCTCCGGGCGCGGAAGTAGGGGTTGAAGCCGCCGTCTTCGAGCTTCACCTCGCCGCCCGACGCGGTGATGCGCTCGGTGACGCGGCCGACTGCGCCCGCGAGCGAGTCGGAGTCGCTCGTGCGTCCGGACTCCTTGCCGCCGTAGAAGTCGAACTCGCGGTAGACGTACAGCGTCACCGCGCCGACGCCGAACACGAGGCCGGCGAGCACGAGGGGAGTGGCGAACCCGCCGAGAGCGAGGCCGACGAGCCCCGCGACGAGCAGGGCGACGCCGACGACGATGAAGTGCGCGCCCGGGGCGAACGCCTCGAGGATGACGAGAAGTAACCCGCTGACAGTAAGCAGGAACGGGAGACTGAGCACGTCACCCGCGAGCTGCAGTAGCGTCGAGGCCATACCCGGCCGTTCGGACCGGGGACGATTAACATTTTTGCAGGTGACGGGTCGGCGGACGAACAGTACGCGCGAGCGAGACGGTCCGCGGTCCCGAGGTCACGCGCCGAGCGTCATCATCACGCGAACGATGATGCCCACGGTGACGAGCGCGCCGAGCAGGACGAACAGCGCGTTCTCCATCGTGGGCGACCCGGGTTCGATGGGGTCGCGGTCGTCGACCATCCCCTCCTCGTCGACCTCGTCGAGCTCGAACTTCCAGCCGTCGTCGGCGTCCTCGGGGTTGTCGGGGACGTCGCGAGCGGAGTCAGCGGGCATGACCGACCGTTGCCCCGCCGTGGTGAAAAGTCCGCGGGTCCCGCGGCGCGCGACCGCTGCGCCGGGAACGGGCGGCGGACCGTCGCGGCCGCGATCTCCTCAGCGCGGGCGGTCCGCCTGCGCCGACTCCACGTCGCCCTCGTAGACGACGCCGCGTTCGGCGTCGAGCGTGACGACGGTCCCGTCCACCGCGTCGAGTCGGGCGTCGCTGATCATCGGGATGCCGAGCTCGCGCGCGACCATCGCGGGGTAGCCGGTCATCCCGGGCGCGGCGTCGACGATGCCCGCGAGCTTCGAGGCGTCACCCTCGAACTCGTCGTCGAACGACTCGTCGAGCGCCAGGATCGCGCCCTCCTCGACGTCCGAGAGGTCGCCGTCGCTGCTCTGGGCCACCGGTCCGACGACGCGGCCGCCGACGACGCTCCGACCGGTCGCCAGCGTCTCCGCGGCGACGTGGACCTTCAGCATGTTCGTCGTGCTCGCGCCCTCCAGTTCCGTCATCATCCCGGAGAGCACGACGACCGTGTCGCCGCTCTCGGCGACGCCGGCGTCGAGCGCGGCTCCGACCGCGTTCTCGACGACCGCGTCGGCGCCCTCGTCGGTGAAGGGGGCGTACTGCGCGTTGACGCCCCACGACAGCGCCAGTTGCCGGCGGACGCGGTCGTTCGGCGTCGACGCGACCACCGGGACGCCCGGGCGGAACTTCGCGGTCTTCAGGGCGGTGTACCCGGACTCGCTGGCCGCCACGATGGCGCTCGCGCCGAGGTCGCGGGCGAGGTAGCGCGCCGACCGGGCGAGCGCGTCGGTCCGGGCGTCGTCGGCCGTCGGGACGCGCTGCTCGCGGAGCTCCGCGTACTCCTCGCTGCGCTCGACCTGCCGGATGATGCGGTCCATCGCCTCGACGACGCGGACGGGGTGGTCGCCGATGGCCGTCTCGCCGGAGAGCATCACGCCGTCGGTGCCGTCGATGACCGCGTTGGCCACGTCGGAGGCCTCGGCGCGGGTCGGCCGGCGCTCGTGGACCATCGAGTCGAGCATCTCCGTCGCCGTGATCACGGGCACGCCTGCGTTCCGGCACTTCCGGATGATCCGCTTCTGGATCATCGGCACGTCCTCCATCGGGCACTCGACGCCGAGGTCGCCGCGCGCGACCATGACCCCGTAGGCGGCGTCGATGATCTCGTCGAGGTTCTCCACGGCGCCCGCCCGCTCGATCTTCGCGATGATCGGGATGTCGGCGTCGAACTCCTCCAGCACCTCGTTGACCTCGAACACGTCGTCGGCGTCGCGGACGAACGAGGCGGCGACGAAGTCGGCCCCCTTCTCGGCAGCGAGTTCGAGGTCCTTGCGGTCGTTCTCCGTGACGACGTCGAGGTTCAGGTCCACGCCGGGGATGTTCACGCCCTTGCGCCCGGCCAGGTCGCCGCCGTCCTCGACGTGCGCGACCACGGCGTCGCCCTCGGTGCGCAGGACGGTCGTCTGGATGCGCCCGTCGTCGAGCAGTATCCGGTCGCCCTCCGAGACGCCCTCGACGGGCAGGGAGAGGCCGACCTCCTCCGGCGTCGCCGTCTCCCCCTCGACGAAACGGACCTCGCTCCCCTCTTCGAGGTGGATCGACTCCTCGAGCGGCGCGGTCCGGATCTCGGGCCCCTGCAGGTCCATCATCACCGCGAGGGGGTCCTCCGTCTCGTTGTCCACCTGTCGGACGCGGTCGATGAGGTCGGCGCGGTGCTCGCGCGAGCCGTGGCTCGCGTTCAGCCTCGCGACCGTCATACCGGCGTCCGCCAGGTCCCGGATCGCCTCCCGGGAGTCCGACGCCGGCCCCAGGGTGCAAACGATCTTCGCGTTTCTCATGCGTCGGGCTACGCGACCGGTTTCAAAAAGTGCGGTGTTCCGGGGGCGACGGTCGTCCCGGCGGCGCGGAGTTGCCGATCGGCTGTCGCCCCGCCCTCGGGCGAACGGTTTTCCGCGTCGGCGTTGGACTCCCGCCCATGCCAGACTACGCAGCCCTCGTGAACGTCGGCGAGCAGAACTTCCAGAACGCGCAGGAACTGGCCGTGCTGTGGCAGGAGATCGAAGGCGAGATCGAGGAGCACGAGTCCGAGTTGATGGAGTCGTACGCGATACTGGGCGAGTACGACTTCCTCGTCACGTTCGAAGCCACGGACCGCGACGCCGCGTACCAGACCGCGCTCGCCCTGCAGCGTCACGGCCTCGAGGCCCAGACGATGCCGATCGAACCGACCGAGAACTTCGCGGATCTGGTCGACGACATCTGACGGGTCGCCGGAGGGTCCGTTCGGGTCGGCTCGGCGCCGGACCCGTTCAGGGCACTCCCCGTCTCCGAGCCCGGTAGCTACCGGATCTTCGTCCCCGGTTCCGCGTCCTCGTGAGTGGTGAGCAGATCGGCCTGCTCGCCCGCGGCGAGCACCATGCCGTTGCTCTCGACGCCGAACAGCTCGGCCTTCTCGAGGTTGACGAGGACGACCACCTTCGTGCCCGGCAGGTCGTCCACGTCGTGGAGCTGTTTCAGCCCGGCGACGATCTGGCGGGTCTCGGCGCCGACGTCGACCTCCAGCCGGACGAGTTCGTCGGCCCCCTCGATGCCCTCGGCGCTCTCGATGCGGCCGACGCGCATGTCGATCGACTGGAACTCCTCAAAGCTGATGCGGTCGTCGGCGAGCGGTTCGATCTCTGCGTCCGCGTCGTCGTCGGTCATCTCGGGTTCGTCTTCCTCGTCAGCCCCCTCGTCGCTTTCGGTCGCTTCCTCGACGCGGGCTTCGAGCTTCTCGTTGAGCTCCTCGACGCGCTCGTCCTCGATCTGCTCGAACAGCTCCTCTGGCTCTTCGAAGTCGCTGGGCGGCGCTTCGAGGGCGTCCTCGACCGTGGCGTCGCCGACCTCGCCGTCCTCGCCGAGCTGCTCCCAGAGGCGCTGGGCCTTCCCGGGGGTGAACGGCTGCATCAGCACGGCGACGGCTTTGGCGATCTGGACGCAGTCGCGGATGACCTGCGCGGCGTCGTCGGGGTCCTCGTCGACCAGCTTCCAGGGCTCGTTGCGCTGGATGTACTCGTTGCCGAAGCGCGAGAGGTCGACGGCGGCCTCGCTGGCCTTCCGCGGCGAGTAGTCGTTGAGGGCCTCGCGGAACTCGTCGACGGCCTCGCGGATCCGCTCCAGAACGTCGTCGGAGGCGTCCGCGTCCGGCGTCCCCCCGTAGTTCCGGTAGGCGAACAGCATGCTCCGGTAGAGGAAGTTGCCGACGGTGCCGACGAGCTCGCCGTTGACGCGCTCCTGAAACTTCTCCCACGAGAAGTCCACGTCCTGCTGGAACCCGCCGTTCGTGGCGAGGTAGTACCGCAGGAGGTCCTCGTGGAACCCCTCGTCGAGGTACTCGCGGGCCCACACCGCGCGGTTCCGCGAGGTGGAGAAGCCCTGCCCGTTGAGCGTCATGAACCCGCTGGCCATGACGGCGCGGGGCTCGTTGTACTCCGCGACGCGGAGCATCGCGGGCCAGAAGATGGTGTGGTGCTGGATGATGTCCCGGCCGATGATGTGGACGATCTCGCCGTCGCCCTTCCACGGGTCCTCCCAGTCGTAGGCGTCCGCGCCGACGCGCTCGGAGTACTGCTTCGTCGAGGCGACGTACTCGATGGGCGCGTCGACCCAGACGTACAGGACGAGGTCGTCCTCGCCGGGGTAGTCGATCCCCCAGTCCAGGTCGCGGGTGATACACCAGTCCTGCAGGCCGGACTCGATCCACTCGCGGGGCTGGTTCTGCGCGTTCGACGTGCCTTCGAGGCGGTCGAGGAACTCGGTGAGGTAGTCAGACAGTTCGGAGACGCGGAAGAACTTGTGCGTCCGGTCGCGGTACTCCGCGGGGTTGCCCGTGATGGTGCTGACGGGGTCCTCTATCTCGCCGGGTTCGAGGTGGCGCCCGCAGCCCTCGTCGCACTCGTCGCCGCGGGCCTGCTCGCCGCAGTAGGGGCAGGTCCCCTCGACGTAGCGGTCGGGCAGGGGCTGGTCGTCCGCGGGGTCCCAGGCGACCTTGATCTCCTTCTCGTAGACGTACCCCTCCTCCTCCAGCTTCTGGACGATTTCGAGGGTCAGCTCCGTGTTCGTCTCGTCGTGAGTGTGGCCGTAGTTGTCGAAGTCTACGGCGAACTCGGGGAACGTCTCCTCGTACTGCTCGTGCCAGTCGAGCGCGAACTCCTCGGGGTCGACGCCCTCCTGCTCGGCCTGCACGACGATGGGGGTGCCGTGCATGTCGGAGCCGCTGACGAACGCGGTCTCCTGACCGAGCGTCTCCAGGGCGCGTGAGAACACGTCGCCCCCGACGTAAGTCCGCAGGTGGCCGATGTGCAGGTCGCCGTTCGCGTACGGCAGGCCGCACGTCACCACCGCGGGGTCGTCCGTGGGAAAGTCCTCGTGGCTCATACGTCCCCTTCTCTTCGGTGCGGGTGTAAAACACCCGATTTCGGTCGCTTGCATCGCCTCGAAGCGGGTGATATCTCCGCCGTTCACTCGACAGTCGGCCGCGGCGCGGGCGTTCCGTCAGGAGCGATCGCCCGGCCGCTCGCCGAACGAGCGGCGGGCTACAGACCGAACGCGGCGACGGTGCCGCTGGCGAGCCCCATCGTCACGAGCAGGCGGCCGACGCTGCCGGCGAACGTCGCCGCTGCGAAGCGGTAGTAATCGCGTTCGAGGACGGCGAAGGCGTAGATGGAGATGGTGTCGGGGAAGCCGGGGACGCAGAGGGCGAGCGCGAGACCGGCGTAGCCGTACTTGCGGGCGAGTTCGACGGCGCTTTTCTCGGACCACTCGACGACTTCGAACCGGGACCGACGCAGGAACCGGATCACGGGGCCGGCGCGTTTCGCCTCCTGGCCGAGGTGAAACGCCAGCACGCTCCCGGCCGCCTTACCGACGCCGCTCACGAGGATGACCAGCGAGAACTCGACCGCGTCCGGCAGGGCGAAGCCCATGCCCGCGTAGCCCGGGATGAGTACTACCTCGCTCGGCAGCGGCAGGGCGAACGCGATGAGAAAGGAGTAGACGAGGATCAACAGCAGTCCGCTCACTCCGGTCGCGGTCCGGACCGTGGTCTCGAACGCGCTGAAGTCCGGGCCGAACAGCTGTACGACGGCGTCGAGGGGGAACGCCTGGAGGGGGAGGACCGTCGCGATCGCGGGGGAGGTCACTGCCGGGGACTGCGAGGGGAGCGACCTAAATGTTGGCGTTTCGACGCTGTCGGATCGCGTCCACGTCGCCGACGAACGCTTCGAGCATCTCCCGGGTGACGTGGGGCATGCAGACGACGCGGAGTTCGTCCGCGCCCGTCCGGGCGATGCGCCACCCCTCGTCGCGGAGCGCAGCGAACTCCCGGTCCGGCACGTCCGCCGAGACGAGGGGGAGCACCGGGTCGACGACGTCGTAACCGCGGTCGGCGAGCGCGTCGGCCAGCCACTCCGCGAGCGCCTGCGAGCGCTCGTACTGCTCGCGGTAGCCGGCAGGCCACAGCGCGTCGATGGCCGCCGCGGCGCTGGCGACGCCCGCGCCGCTCCGGGTGCCGGTCAGCGTCGCCTGCCCCCGCGATTCGAGGTACGGCGTGTCGACCGCGAGGGCGTCGAGCAGCGACTCGTCGCGGGCGAGGAAGCCGCCGGCGGGGATGGCGGCCTGCCCCACCTTGTGGGGGTCGATGGTCATCGTGTCGACCGGCGCGTGCGAGAAGTTCCACTCGCGGTCGGTGAAGGGGAGGACGAAGCCGCCCCACGCCGCGTCGACGTGCAGCAGCGCGCCGACCTCGTCGGCGACCGCGCCGAGTTCGGGGATCGGGTCGACGCGCCCGTACTCGGTCGATCCGGCGACGCCGACGACGAGCGCCGTCTCCTCGTCGGCGAGGTCGGAAACCGCCGCGACGTCGGCGCGGTAGTCGTCGTCGACGGGCGCGAGTCTGAGGTCCACGTCGAGCACGCCCGCGGCCTTCTGGAAGCTGAAGTGGACGCTCTCGGGGGCGACGACGTTCGGGGACTCGGCGTCGGAGCGGTTGCGGGCCACCCGGAGCGCCTGGAGGTTCGCCTCCGTGCCCCCGCTGGCGACGTAGCCCGCGGGGTCGTCCAGCCCGGTTATCGTCCCGAGGTCGTCGACGACCCGGCGTTCCAGTTCGGCGACCGTCGGGTACGTGCCGGGGTCGCCCGGGTTCGTTGCGAGGAAGCGTTCGGCAGCCTCGCGCGCGGCCGGGTGCGGTTCGGTGCACATCGAGGAGAGCACCCGGTCGAAGTCCTGCGGCTCGGCTCGCATGAAAACGGATACCCGGGACAACGGTTTATTCGTTGTGTTCCGGCCCGCGCTGGCGAGACCTGGTCAGGCCTCGTCGACCCACTCGGGCCGTTCGACGGTCACGTCGCCGTCGTCGTCGAGCGCGAAGTCGACGTCCATCGCCATGCTCGCGTCGTTGCGCGAGCTCTCGATGTGGACGGTCATCTCCTGCACCCGACCGTCCTCGCTCACGACGACCGTCGACTCGTACGCGCTCACGTTCTCGCCGTCGAGGGGGACGGCGTCCGACCCCTGCCACTCGTCGGCGGTGAGGGTAACCTGCCCGTCGCTCGTCGACTCCACGGCGTAGTTACCGCCTTCGAGGTAGCCCCGCAGGAGCACGTGCCCCGACAGCTGCTGGCGGAGCTGCGCCGGGTCCATCCGCTGGTAGGACGTGTCGTTGCCCGACTCGATCCGGCTGACTGCGGTCGACTGGTTCCCCCAGACGGTCTGGTTGACCCGGGCGCTCGTCGCGTCGACGAGGAAGGTCCCCTCGCCGTCGACCCGGATCGACCGCTCCGCGGCCGAGGTGACGTTCTGCCCGCTCTGTTCGATACGCTGCCGCTGGGTCACGTTCAGCTGGTAGGCCTCCCCCGACAGGCTCTCGTTGTGGGCGTTCGCCAGTGCGGCCGCGTCCTCCAGCCCGGACTCCGTCACGCCGGGCGGGTACGCGGCGTCCCCGCCGGTCCCGTTCGCCGCCGTGTCGTTGCCGACCGTCCCGTTCGCGAGCGTCTCCTCCCCGTCGCCGTCGTCGCCGCCGAGGACGCCGCCGCAGCCGGCGAGCGCCACCATCACGACGACGAGACCGATCGCTATCGTCTTCGTTCTCATCACGAACCCGTGATGCACACGGAGGGAAAAAGCGTCCGCTCCGCGCGCGGAGTGTCGGAAAAAGGACCTGTCGGCGATTACCGCACCGAGTCGATCATCAGCTTCTGCTCGACGCGTTTGACCTCGTGCTGGACGTCGCGGACGGCGTCGATGTTCGCGGAGATGGAGCTGACGCCCTCGTTGACGAGGAACTGCACCATCTTCGGCTTCGAGCCGGCCTGGCCGCAGATGCTCGTGTCGACGTCGTACTCGCGGCAGGTCGCGATGGTGTCGCCGATGAGCTCCAGTACGGCAGGGTGGAGCTCGTCGAAGCGGTCGGCGACCTCCCCGTTGTTGCGGTCGACCGCGAGCGTGTACTGCGTGAGGTCGTTCGTCCCGAAGGAGGCGAAGTCGATGCCCGCTTCGGCCATCCCCTCGACGCCGAGCGCCGACGCGGGCGTCTCGATCATCACGCCCCACGTCCGCTTGTCGGGGTCGATGCCGACGTCCTCCATGAGCTTCTTCGTGCGGAGGACGTCCTCGGCGTCGTTGACCAGCGGGAACATCATCTCGACGTTGTCGTAGCCCATCTCGTAGAGCCGCCGGAACGCCTCGAGCTCGCACTTGAACAGCTCCGGCTCGTCGAGGCTGCGGCGGATGCCGCGGTAGCCCAGCATCGGGTTGTGCTCGTCGGGCTCGTCCTCGCCGCCTTCGAGCTCGCGGAACTCGTCGGTCGGCGCGTCGAGCGTCCGGGTGCGGACCGGTCGGGGGTAGAACTCCTCGGCGACCCCCTGAACGCCGTCGACGATCTCGTCGACGTAGGCGCGCTTGCCGTTTTCCTCGATGTACCGCTCGGGCGTCTGGCCGAGCGAGAGGATCATGTGCTCGATCCGGAGGAGGCCGACGCCGTCCGCGCCGGTCGCCGCGGCGCGCTCGGCGGCCTCCGGGATGGAGACGTTCACCTTGACCTCCGTCGCGGTCATCGGCTTGACCGGCGTCTTCGGCCGGGCCTCCTCGATCGGCTCGCGCTGCTCGTCGGGCTCTTCGGTACCCTGACGGACGGCCCCCTTGTCGCCGTCGAGGGTGACGTGCTGGCCGTCCGTGAGCACCGTCGTCGCGTTGCCCGCGCCGACGACCGCGGGGACGCCCAGCTCGCGGGAGACGATGGCGGCGTGACTGGTCATCCCGCCCTCGTCCGTGACGATGCCGGACGCGCGCTTCATCGCGGGGACCATGTCCGGCGTGGTCATCTGGGTGACGATGATGTCTCCCTCGCCGACCTTGTCGAGTTCGTCGAGTTTGCCGACGATACGGACCGCGCCGCTCGCGTTCCCCGGGCTGGAGCCGAGCCCGCGGACGAGGATGCCGTCGTCGGAGCCGCTCTCGGCGCTCGCCGTCTCGACCCCGCCGCCCCCGTCAGTGGCCTGAGCGCCGTTCGCCGCGCCGGAGCCGTTCGTCGGGTCGGTCTCGACGCGCGACTCGTCGGCCTCGCCGATCTCCCCCTCGTCGATGGTCGTGATCGGCCGGGACTGGAGCATGTACACCTCGCCGTCGTAGATGGCCCACTCGACGTCCTGGGGCGTGTCGTAGTGGTCCTCGACGCGCTCGCCGAGTTCGCGCAGGCGGTCGAGCTCGTCGTCCGAGAGGACGCGCTCCTCGCGTTTCTCCGCGGGCACCTCGCGCTCGACGGTCTCGCCGGTGTCGTCGTCGCGGACGTGCATGATCTTCTTCTCCGCGACGGTCACCTCCTCCAGGTCGCCGGACTCGCGGTCGATGATGTAGTTGTCGGGCGACACGGAGCCGGAGACGACCGCCTCGCCGAGGCCCCACGCGGACTCGACGATCATCCGCGGGTCGCCGGTCGAGGGGTGGCTGGTGAACATCACGCCGCTCTTCTCGGCGTCGACCATCTGCTGGACGACGACGGCGATGTTGACGACGCTGTGGTCGAACCCCTGGTTCTTCCGGTAGTAGATGGCCCGCTGGGTGAACAGGGAAGCCCAGCACTCGCGGACCCGGTCGAGCAGATCCTCCGCCGTGACGTTGAGGAACGTCTCCTGCTGTCCGGCGAAGCTCGCGTCCGGCAGGTCCTCCGCCGTCGCCGACGAGCGGACCGCCACGAACGCCTCGCCGTCGCCGAGCTTCGAGTACGAACCGAGTACCTCCTTCCGGAGGGAGTCGGGGAACTCCGCGCCCAGGATCAGCTCCTGCGCGCGGTCGGCCGCTTCGGCGAGGGCAGAAGAGTCTTCGACGTCCACGTCCACCACCTCGAACAGTTCCTCGTCGATCCCGGCCTCCTCGATGAACGTCCGGTAGGTGCCGGCAGTGACGACGAAGCCCGGCGGAACGGGCAGTCCGGCGCCGGTGAGTTCGCCCAGCGAAGCGCCCTTGCCACCGACGTCGTCGATGTCTTCCGCCCCGATCTCCTCCAGAGACAGTACTGGCATGCTGTACCTGACGGAACCACGACAGCGTTAAAGAACCTTGCGAACGTTGCGTAAATAACGTAACTCGCTTCCGAGTACACTTTCGATCGCGAACTCCGCGGCCCAAGATATTATACCCAGCTGTCACTATCGTACGGACGATGAACACGACGCAAGCGCTTCGCCTCGCACTGTACTATCGGGGACTGTCGGCTCTCTCGTTCGCCGTCGGCATCGGGATCGCGGTGGTCGGCCTGGGCGTCGGCCTCGGCGAGACCGTCGCGATCCTCGCCGCGGACTTCCCGTCGCGGGTCGACGAGGCCGTCGCCGCGGCGAACCTGCCGGTCGCGCTCGGGTCGGCGGTCGTCGGCGTCCTCGTCTGGCAGGTCGGGTCGTGGGCCGCGTTCTTCCTCGCGATCGACAGAGCGGTCGACGCCGAACCGGCCGACGCGCCCGCGGACGGGACGCGCGACGACGACCGGAGCGTCGTCGCCGAGACCGAAGACGAAGCCGAGAACGCGTCGGCGGCGTCGCCCCGGCAGGACCCGATCGTCCCCTCCTCGTCGGGCGGGAACGCCGACGGTAGCGCCTCCGCCGACCGGCAGTCGGAAGCCCTCGGGAGCGGGCCGACGGTCGGCGCCGAAGGCGCGCCCGACGACGGCGCGAGTGCGTCCGCCGGCCGAACCGGGTCGCCACAACCGCACGACGACGACACCGATCCCGCCGCGTCGACGGACGAGGGTTCGGGAGAGACGCTCGCGGCCGACGCCGAGAACGTGTTCGACGACGAGGCGGCGGACGCGCCGGTCGACGCCGTCACCTGCGGGGACTGCGGCTACCCGAACAAGGAAGGCGTCTCCTTCTGCGCGAACTGCGGCGCGGAGCTCTAGGCTTCCAGTATCTCGTCCTCGTCGTCCGCCGGCACCGACAGCGTCCCGTCGAGCGCGAGGACGCCCTCGCCGCCGACGCGCACGGACTCGCCGACGCGGACCCGCACTCGTCCGGGCCGGTCGAGGTAATGGCCCTGTTCGAACGCCATCTCGTCTGGGAGTTCGCCGTCGAAGGCGCTCACCTCGCGGAGGTACGCGCCGGCCGCGCCGCTCGCCGTCCCCGTGACGGGATCCTCGGGCACGCCCGCCCCGGGGGCGAACATGCGCGCGTGGAGCGTCGCGTCGCCGTCCAGCGCGTCGAACGTGAACAGGTAGAGGCCGGTCGCGTCGACCTCGTCGCAGATCGCCTCGACCGCGGCGAGGTCGGGGTCCGCGTTCCCGACGTGTTCCAGGAAGTTGACCGGCACCATCAGGAACGGAAGGCCCGTCGAGGCGACCGCGAGCGGCAGGTCGGCGCCGATGTCCTGCAGCGATCCGACCGGCACGTCGAGCGCTTCGGCGAGCCGGTCGTACTCGACGTCGACCCGCCGGACGGAGGGGTCGTCCTGCGTCATCCAAACGGTCCCGTCGTCCTCGACGTCGACGTCGAGCACGCCGACCTCGGTCTCCAGCGTGTGCTCGCCCGCGTCGATGGCGCCGTCATCGCGGAGGAAGGCGTGCGCCGCGATCGTCGCGTGGCCGCAGAGGTCGACCTCCTGCGTCGGCGTGAAGTACCGCACCTTGCGGTCCGCGGGGCCGCTCGGCAGGAGAAAGGCCGTCTCGCTGACGGCGAGTTCGCGGGCGACCGCCTGCATCTGGCTCGCCGAGAGGCCGTCCGCGTCCGGGACGACGCCGGCGGCGTTGCCCGTCAGGGGTTCGTCGGTGAACGCGTCCACGAGGGCGGTGCGGACCTGTCTGACCATGCAGGTGCCTGCGGGGGAGTTCACGTAAACGCTCGGATGTCCACCGGGACACGCCTCCGGCCGGATCAGGCCGAGTCGCCGGTCGCCTCGCGGTCGGGGATCGTGAAGCGGAACGTCGCCCCCTCGGCGGCGTCCGCGTCGACCCAGATGCGGCCGCCGTGGCGTTCGACGATCTTCCGGCAGATGGCGAGGCCGATCCCCGTCCCCGACTCGTCCGCGCCGTCGAGGTCGTTGAACATCTCGAAGACGTGGTCGGCGTCGGCCGGGTCGATCCCGACTCCGTCGTCGCTGACCGAGAACACCCACTCGCCGTCGCCCCGCTCCGCCGAGACGCGGATCCGGGGTCCGCCGTCTGACCCTCTCCCGTCCGATCCGTCGTCGCCCTCGGCCGGTCCGTCGTCGGCTCCCGGACGCGCGGAGCCGTGCTCCACGGCGTTTCCGACGAGGTTCTGGAACAGCTGCACCAGCTGGGTCTCGTCGGCGACGACCGTCGGGAGCGGTTCCACGGCGACCTCGGCGTCGCTCTCCGCGATCGTTATCCGGAGGTTTGTCGTCGCCTCGTCGACGACCCGCTCGCAGTCGGTCGGTTCGAACTCGCCCCCCTGGGTGTCGAGTCGGGAGAACTCCAGCAGCCCCTGGATCATCGACCGCATCCGCTCCGCGCCGCCCACCGCGTACTCGATGAACTCCTCCGCGTCGTCGTCGAGGGCGTCCCCGTATCGCCGTTCGAGGAGATTCAGGTAGCTCGTCACCATCCGCAGGGGCTCCTGCAGGTCGTGCGACGCGACGTACGCGAACCGCTCCAGTTCGGCGTTCGACTGTTCGAGGCGGTCGACCGTCTCCGCGAGCTCCGCCTTCGCTCGCCGGCGTTCGAGGCCGTAGCTGACCCACTCGCTCATCAGCTCGACGTACGTCACCTCCGCGTCGGTGAACGGCGCCTCACGGGGAGAGGTGTTCGCGAAGCAGAAGGTCCCGAACACCTCGTCGCCGACCGTCACCTCGGAGCCGAGGTAGCAGACGATCCCGCTCTCGCTCGCCGGGTCGTCGGCGTACCCCTCGGCGGCGGCGTCCTGCAGGACGAAGACGCCGTCCGATCCGATGACGTGCTTGCAGTACGTCTGAGAGAGTGGTGCGGTGAGGCCGGGACGGAACCCGTCGTGCGTTCCGTGCATCTCGTGGACCTCGAATTCGCCCTCGTCCTCGTTGGTCTCGATGAGGAAGCCGAAGTCGAGGTCCAGCCGCTCGCAGCCCATCTCCAGCAGCCCCCGGACCTTCTCGTCGAACGTCGTCTCGGGGTTCGACGTTATCTCGTACAGTTCCTGTATGTACCGCTCCCGCTCCCGAAGGGTCTCCTCGACGGCGGCCGCGTCGCCGTCGGTCGCGAGCGCGGCGTCGATACGGTGGGCGAGGAGCGCGTGTTCGCCGGGGTCCGGCGGCCTGCGGACGACGTCCGTCGCGCCGGCGGCCAGCGCCTCGCCGACGGCCTCTTCGCTCGGGGCGGCGGTGTAGACGATCACGGGCAGGTCGGGATTCGACCGACGCACCGCGTCGAGAACGCCCGCACCGTCGTTCTCACCGGCTTCGCCGTCGCTAACGACGCAGTCCACGTCGCCGGACTCGATCCGGGAGAGCGCGGCTTCCGGACCGGACGCCGTGGTCACCGACAGTCCGGGACGACCGCGTTTGAGGGCGGCGGGGACGTCATCGCCGTCCGTGCCGACGTAGAGGACGCTGGCGGAGGGTTCGTCGCCCCGCGTCCGCGCGCGGTTCCGGCCGGCGGACCCCCCGCTCTCCCCTCGTTCCATGGTTCGCTAGCCGGTTCTCACAGGTAAAAGCGATCGCCGATATCGCGGCGAACCTGACAGTTCCTCCGCCGGAAGACGCGGCCAGAGGGTGACGCGGGGTCCCGACGCTAGCACGGGAACGCTTCGCGTCGCGCGACTGCCTGTAAACCGTTAAGTACCGACGGCCGCGATCCACCGCCATGAGCGATCTTCCGGACGATTTCGACTGCACTATCACCAACTGGGAGTACATCTACGGTCTCTGTCGCGACGTCAGCGTCGAGGTCCGGGAGGACGACTTCGAACCGGACGTGATCGTCGCGCTCGCGCGCGGCGGCTGGTTCGCCGGGCGGTGCATCTGCGACTTCCTGGGTCTGGACGACCTGACCAGCCTGAAGATGGAGCACTACGTCGGCGCGGCCCAGAAGTCGGACGAACCGCAGGTCCGCTACCCGATGCCCGAGGGGAGCGTCGAGGGCAAGGACGTGCTCATCATCGACGACATCGCCGACACGGGCGGGTCTATCAAGCGCGCCTACGAGTACGTCAACGAGCGCGATCCGGGGCAGGTCCGGACGGCGACGCTCCAGTTGCTCCAGACCAGCGAGTTCGAGCCCGACTACGTCGGCGAGCGCCTGGAGGAGTGGACCTGGGTCGTCTACCCGTGGAACTTCATCGAGGACATGGTCGACCTGATCGAGGGGGCGATGGAACGGGCCGACGAGGAGACGTTCGACCGCGAGGACGTCCGCCACTACCTCGCCGAGTTCCACGACGTCCAGCGCATCGAGATGGAGATCGCACAGCCCGACCGCCTCGACGAGGTGTTAGACGAGATGGAGCGCCGCGGCGTGATCGCCGGCGAGGACGGGGCCTGGTCGTTGGCGGAATAACGGCCCGTTTTTTGTAGCCCCGGCTCGCAGTCGAAGTCATGATCGGCTTTATCGGCGGCAGCGGCATCTACGACGCGCTCCCGTTAGAGAACGTCCGCGAGGAAGACGTGACGACCCCGTTCGGCGACCCGAGCGCCCCGGTCACGGTCGGCGAACTGGCCGGCCGCGAGGTGGCGTTTCTCCCCCGACACGGCCGCGACCACCAGTACTCGCCGACCGAGACGCCGTACCGCGCCAACATCCACGCGCTGAAGCAGCTCGGCGTCGAGCGGATCCTCGCCAGCAACGCGGTCGGCAGCCTCCGCGAGGACCTCCCGCCGCGGACGCTCGTGATCCCTGACCAGACGTTCGACCGCACCAAGCACCGCACCCCGTCGTTCTTCGGCGAGGGGATGGTCGCGCACATGCCGTTCGCCGAGCCGTACTGCCCGCACATGGTCGACCACCTCGCGGCGTCGACCGACGCGGCCGACGCCGACAGCGAGGTCGGCGGCACCTACGTCTGCATCGAAGGGCCGCAGTACTCGACGCGGGCCGAAAGCGAGTTCTACCGCGCGCAGGACTGGGACGTCATCGGCATGACCGCCATCCCGGAGGCGAAGCTCGCCCGCGAGGCGGAGATGTGTTACGCCACCGTCACCGGCGTCACCGACTACGACGTCTGGAAGGCGGACAGCGAGGTCACGCTGCAGGAGGTACTCGAAAACGCCGCCGCCAACGAGACGGCGATTAAGGAGGTCGTCGAGCGCGCCGTCCGCGAGATGCCCGACGAGCGCGACTGCGACTGCGGGTCGGCGCTGGAGGGGTCGATCAACACGCCGACCGAGGCCGTCCCCGAGGAGACGCTGGAGCAGGTGGAACTGCTGGTCGACGAGTACGTCTGAACTCCGGTAGCTCTCCTCCGGCGAAACTTACCGGACCAGAAAGTTCATATCGGTACTGGCGTACCTACCGGAAAGACCCGCTTACCATGACCGTCTCCGACTTCTCCGCGCTGTTGCGCGCCGATCCCGGCCGCGCACTCCTCTACTCCGTCGTCCCCGTCGTCGTCGCCGTCGCACAGGTACTCAACGCGGTAGTCCACGGCGTCTCCCCGGTGTATCCGGGGCTGTTCGCACTGGCGCTCGTCGGGTTCGCCGTCGTCGCGACGCAGTACCACCTCGCCGCCCTGCGCGTCGAAAAAGCGTGGTCGTCGTCGGTCGAGCGGCCGGCCGACTAGGTCGTCTGCGCCGTCGTCGCCCTGTCACGAGCCTGCCGACCCTTGTAGGCGTTGTACGCGCCGATAGCCGCGGCGACCAGGCCGCTGGTGGCCGTGCTCCAGAGCATCCCCTCCGTCCCCATGTCGAACACGGCGAACGGCGCGACGACGAGCCAGAGGCCGAGCAGCGTGACCAGCCCCGCGGCCGCCTCGCTCACGTTCAGACTCTTCGACATCCGGTAGAAGTTGTAACCCGCGACGAGGAATATCGTCGCGCCGATGATGACGTTGTTCCAGCCGGCCGCGTCGAGTTGGGTGCCGCCGCCCAGGTCGCCGTAGACGAACGGCGAGACGGCGATCCACGCGCCGATCAGCGACGCGAACCCCGCAAGCAGCTTCGACCCGCGCAGGTCGACGGTCCGGTCGTGCGCGGCCGCCCGGTCGTTCGCGACCCCGTTGTCGTCCGCGGCCGCTCGGTCGTCCGTACGAGACGCTTCGGCCGTCGTGTCTCTGTCGGGTGAATCTGCCATAGTGTGCCTCCGATCGATCGGTGGTCGAGGACGCGCTAAAAGGAGTCGACCGTTCATACGCTTCCCGCTCGCCGTCCGCGACTAACGGTCGCTTACTCGTCCCGCTGCCGTCTGCGACTCCCCCGGACGTACTCCAGCGCCGAGACGTACTCCTCGGGGTCGACTTTCCCCTCGGACTCGGCGAGGCGCTCGCGGATCTTCGTGGGTGTCATACACACGCATACGCTGCCCGACGGTATCAGTGTTGTGGTGAGCGGTAACAAACCACGCAGAAGGCTCGGTCGGCGGGCGCGTCAGTCGGCGATCGCCTCGTCGGACCCCGTCGCCGCGCCCGGGTCCTGCACCCAGAGGTCGCCGAACAACTCGTCCTGCTGGAGGCGGACCCGGCCGCGGTTCGAGAGGAAGAGCAGGGCGAGGAAGGTCTGGACCTTCGACCCCCCAGCGTCCTCGATCTCCGCGTACAGTACCTCGTCGCGCCCGGCGTCGTAGTGGTCCGACAGCGTCGCGAACACGTCCTCGATGACCGTCTCGATGTCCTCCTCGTGGGTGTTGCTCGTCACCTCGTCCTGGGTGGGCTCGTCGTCGACGCGCATGTCGTCGCCGGAGCGGTAGTCGAGCGTCTGGGTCCCGCGCTGGAACCCGCCCGGCGAGTCGCTGGTGTCGTACGAGCGCGACTCCTTCCACCACGACTCCCGCTCGGCCTCGCGGAGCTCCCGGACCAGTTCGTCGAGCGTCTCCGGCGTCCCGCGGGCCTGCTTGCGCTCCAGCCGGCGCTCCATCTCCCGCTCCAGCCCCTCGACGGGGTCGTGGTCCGGCGGGGGCGCCTGCGCCCCGTCGTCGAACGGCGCCTCCCACGGGGCCGGCTCGTCGTCCTCCTCGGGCTCGTCCTCGCTCAGCAGGCCGTCGCCTTTCATCCGCAGGAGGACGCTGGCGTAGAACAGCGCCCGGCCGGAGGTCCGCAGGTCCACCTCGTCCAGCCGGTCGAGGAACTTGTCGGTCACCGCGACGATGTCGATGTCCCACGGGTCGATCTCGCCCTCCTTCGCCAGCTGGACGAGGAGTTCGACGGGTTCGACCTCGTCCTCGTCGGTCTCCTCCTCGGGGACCAGGTCCTCGACGGCGGCGGGGTCGTCGCCGTTCGTACTCCCGCCGGGAACGGCGTCCTCGTCGGTCCCGGGCGGGTCGCGGTCCTCGTGGCCCGCGATGTCGAGCGGAATGCCGCCGTCGCTTTCGGCCGATCCGCGGTCGTCGCGCTCCTCGTGTGCAGACTCCGCGTTCGCTCCGTCCTCGTTGTCCTCGCTCCCTTCAGTCATCGGCCGGCACCCCCTCGCCGCTCAGGTCGATACCCGTCACCGCGCTGATGTTGTCGTCCTGCATCGTCACGCCGATGGCCCGCTCGGAGCGGTCGAGCATCGCCGAGCGGTGCGAGACGACGACGAACTGCGCGTCGCCGGCCAGCTCGTCGACCATCTCGCCGACGCGCTCGGCGTTCGCGGCGTCGAGGAAGGCGTCGACCTCGTCCAGCGCGTAGAACGGCGCGGGGTTGTGCCGCTGGATGGCGAAGATGAACGCCAGTGCGGTCAGGGACTTCTCGCCGCCGGACATCGCGTCGAGGCGCTGGATCGGCTTGTCCGCGGGCTGGGCCTTCATCGTCAGGCCGCCCTCGAACGGGTCCTCCTCGTCCTCCAGGTGGAGCGTCCCCGTCCCGGAGGAGAGGCGGGCGAAGATGTCCTCGAACTGCTCGTTTATCTCCTCGAACGACTCCATGAACGTCGCCTTCTTCTGGGCCTCGTAGGAGTCGATGCGCTCGCGGATGCCGTCGCGCTCCTCGACGAGCGTCGCCTTGCCCTCCTTCAGCTCCTCGAGTTCCGCCTCGACCTCGTCGTACTCCTCGATCGCGAGCATGTTGACGGGTTCGAGCTTCTCCATCTCCCGTTCGAGCCGGGAGATGTTCGACTCGACCTCGTCGTGGTCCGGCACTTCCTCGGGGTCGTAGTCGCCGACCTCCGACTCCAGCTCCTCGATCTCCCACTCCAGTTGCTCCTCGCGCTCGCGGAGGCTCCCGAGCTTGCTCTCGACCGTGTCGACCTTCTCCTTCTGCTCGTCGCGGGTCTCCTTCGCGTCGCGGAGGTCCGCCTTGATCTCCTCGCGCTCCGCTTTCAGCTCGGTCAGCTCCTCTTCCAGCTCCGCGACGGCCTCGCGCTTCTCCTCGAGCTTCGCTTCCTTCGACTCGATCTCGGCCTCGTACTCCTCGATGTCGGCCTCCTTCTCGGCCTTGCGGTTCTGTGCCTGCTCGATCGTCTCGTGGAGGTCGTCGATCGAGTCCTCGGCGTACTCCTTCTGTAGCTGGTACTCGTTGAGGTCGTCGTCGAGGTCGCTCAGCCGGTCCTCCAGGTCGTCGATCTCGCCCTCCAGGTCCTCGATCTCCGCGGTGAGCTCCGGGATACGGGAGTCGGCGAGCTCGGCTTCGAGCTCCTCGATGTCGCCCTCGACCTCGGCGATCGCCTCGTCCTTCGCCGCGATCTCCTCCTCGATCTCCTGCATCCGCTCGTCGACCTCCTCGCGCTCCTCGCGGAGGTCGTCGAGCTCCGCTTCCATCTCGTCGATGCGCTCCTCGACGCTTTCGTACTCGTCCTCGGTCGACTCGATCTCGCCCTCGATGGAACGGACCTGGTCCGCCGCGTCGGTCTTGCGGTCGCGGGCGTCGTCGAGGCGGCTCTCCACGTCCCGCAGGTCCGAGCGGACCGAATCCCGCTCGTCCTGCAGGTCGGTTATCTCCTCGGCGACGCGCTCTAACTGGCCCTTTCCGGTCTTCGAGAAGGAGTAGCGCGAGCCGCTCTTGGAGCCGCCGGTCATCGCGCCGCTCTTCTCGACGAGTTCGCCCGACAGCGTCACGAGGCGGTAGTCGCCCATGTACTCGCGGGCGGTCTCCATGTCCTCGACGACGAGCGTGTCGCCGAGCACGTACGAGAACACGCCCGCGTGCTCGTCGGCGAAGTCGACGAGGTTGTACGCGAAGTCGACCACGCCCGGGTCGCTCGGCGCGGACGGCAGCGACCGGTTGCGCATCTCCGTGATGGGCAGGAACGTCGCCCGCCCGGCGTTCCGGGACTTGAGGTACTCGATGCACTGCTGGCCGACGCCGTCGTCGTCGACGACCACGTTCGCCAGCCGCCCGCCAGCGGCCGTCTCGCAGGCCGTCGCGTAGCGCTCGTCGACGCTCCCGAGCTGGCCGACCGTGCCGTGGACGCCGTCCATGCCGGCGTTCAGCACCGTCGACACGGCGCGCCCGTAGGAGGTGTCCCCGCTCTCGTCGGCCCGGGCCTCCAGTTCGGCGTACTCCTGCTGTTTGGCCTGCAGGCGGTCCTCGACGTCGTCGAGGTCGTCCTGCAGCTCGCGCTTCTCGCGCTTGAGGTCTTCGACGACGCCCGCGATGTTGTCCTCGTTCTTCCTGGCCTTCGCGAGCTCGTCCTCCAGGTCCTCCAGTTCGGCCCGGAGCTCGGGGAGGCTGTCGCGGGCCTCGTCGATGTCGTCCTCGGTCTCGCTGATGGCGTTCGAGCGCCGCCGCGCCTCGTCGAGCAGGCGGTCCTGCTCGCGCTGGAGGTCGTTCTTCTCGGTTTTCAGCTCCTCGAGGTCGGCCTTGCGCTCCTGTAGCTCCGCCTTCACCTCGTCGTACTCGGTGTCGATGGCGTCGATCTCCGCCTGGAGCGACTCTATCTCGCTCTCCTTCTCCTGTACGTCTGCCTTGACCGAGGACTTCTCCAGTTTCGTCTCGCGGATCTGCGAGTCGAGTTCGTCGACCTCCTCCTGCTTGCGGTCGACCTTGACGAAGGCGTCGCGGCGGGTGTCCTCGGCGTCCTCGATCGCCTCCTCGGCGGCCTCGATCCTGTCCTCGAGGCGGGACACCTCGCCTTTGATCTCCTCCATCTCGCTTTTGATGCGGAGCTGTTCGTCCTCGCCCTTCCGCTCGATCTCGGCGTTCAAGTCCTCCAGGTCCTCCTGCAGGCGGACGACCTTGCCCTGCTTCTCGTCCAGGGCGCGCCGGAGCTCCTCGAGTTCGGCCTCTCTGGCCTCGATGGACTCCCGGGCGTCGTCGAGTTCGCGGCGCTTGTCCTCCAGTTCGGCCGCCTTGAGGTAGCCCTCGTACTCCTCTTTCTCCTCGCGGAGCGACTGGTACTCGAGCGCCGCCTCGCGCTCGTCGGAGAGCTGTTCGAGGCGCTGCTCCTTCTCCTCGATGCGGAGTTCGGCCTCGTCGATGCGCTCCTCGACGACCTCCAGTTCCTCGAAGGCGTCCTCCTTCTTCGCGTCGAACTCGGCGACGCCGGCGATCTCGTCGATGATCTCCCGGCGCTCGCCCGGCGTCATGTTGATGATGCCGGTCACGTCGCCCTGCATGACGACGTTGTACCCCTCCGGGGTGACGCCCGCGCTGGCGAGCAGGTTCTGGATGTCCGAGAGGTTGACTGAGCGACCGTTGAGGTAGTAGTAGGAGTAGTAGTTGTCCTCGGTCTCCTTGACGCGGCGCTTGATCGTGATCTCGTCGACGTCGCCGACGTCCTCGCTGCCGGCGGCGTTGACGACCTGCCCGCGCTCGACGGTGCGGTCCTCGTTGTTCAGGATCACCGTGACGCTGGCCTCGCGGGGCCCGCCGCCCGCCGACCCCCCGTCCGCGTGGCCGGGGTTGTAGATCAGGTCGGTGAGTTTCTGGGCGCGGATGCCCCGCGCTCTGGCCAGGCCGAGCGCGAACAGCACCGCGTCGATGATGTTGCTCTTGCCCGAGCCGTTCGGTCCGCTGACGGTCGTGAAGTCCTCGTAAAACGGGATCCGGGTTTTCCGCCCGAAGCTTTTGAAGTTTTCAAGGACGAGCTCTTTGATGTGCATGGGTTGCTCGTAGGGGGGCGGACGACCCGCGTCCTACGCGACGATGATGTCGTCGCCGAGTTCGGAGTCGTCCGCGTCTTCGTCTTCCGACTGGGGTTCGCCACTCTTAGCCGCTTCGGACGCCGCTTCGTGGACTTCGTCGGGGTCCGCCTCCTCCGACGGCGCAGCCCGGACATCGGCGGCGCGCGACGGCGTCTCGGCGTCAAGTTCGGACTCGAGTACGCGGATCCGCTCTTTCGCCTCGACTAGTTCCTCGGTCAGTCCCTCGACGGTCGACTCCAGCTCGGCGACCGTCGCTTCGAGTTCCTCGACTCTGTTGCCGGCCATACGTGTACTGGCACAGTCCCGTGCCCATAAACGTGCGTCAGACATTCAAACAATATCTGACACTATCGCCGGCGGCCGACTGCGGCCGCGACGAGCAGGGCGACGACGGCGACGCCCGCGCCGAAGCCGGGCTGTCCGCCCCCGGCACTGGCTTTCGCCTCGTTCTCGGACGACGCGTCGGTCGGCGTCGCGACGACGCGGAACCCGTCGAACGACGCGTTCGGCCCCCAGCGCGCCGTCGTGTCGTTCGACGACGCCGGGGCAGGTGCGGTCTCGGACAGACCGTATCCGTCCGGTGCTCGAACGACGAGCTCCCGGTCGGTCGTGAACCCGTCCGCGAAGGGCGCGGTCACCACCAGGTCGTCGCCGTCGGCGGCGGCCAGCCCGTGCCACGTCACCGACAGCGCGACGACGCCGGTGTCGCCCCCGTCGGTCGTCGCGAACGTCGCGGCGGCGTCGTCGATTCGCATCTCCCGGTCCGTGCGGTTCGCCGTGGCCGCCGCGGTGGCGCTCATGCGGTCGGCGAACCTGTCGCGAACGCCGGTGCGGGCGGTCTCGTTCTCCCGGAGCCGGCGGAACGCCTCCCGCTCTTCCTCGGTCGTCAGGTCGAACGGGACCGTCACCGTCACCCGGGCGCTCCCGTCGGACCGCAGGTCGACCACGAACGCGTCCTCTGTGGGAACCGTCGCGGCGTCGGCCGCAGCGGAGTCGGCCGATACCGATCCGTCCGCGACGGCCCCGCCGGCGGTCGCGGTCGTTACGAGCAGCGCGACGCACAGAGCGCGCAGGAGCGATCCGTTCACCGACGCTCACCCCGCAGTCCCTCAGTCGTCATCGGCGGTGTCGACGTCGCTGTCGTCCTCGGTGTCGGTACCGTCGTCGTCGGTCCCGTCGTCGCTCTCCGGATCTTCCTCTGCGTCGGCGTCGTCGCCGCCCTCGTCGTCGGCTTCGATCTCCAGTTCCGCCTCGCCGTCGCCGTCGGACGCCTCGTACGTCGCCCCGTCGTCAGGGACGGTGACGGAGAGTTCGCCGTCGGCGTCGGTGACGCCGACGACGGACCCGTTCGCGGTCACGGTGACGTTCGCCGCGGGTTCGCCGTCGACCGTGGCGCGAAGCGCCACCGTCTCGCCCGGCGCGGCCGGGCCGCCCGTGGCCGCGAGCTCCAGCTCGCCGTTGTCCTCGCGTTCGTCGTCTTCGCGTTCCTCTTCGTCCTCGCGTTCCTCCTCGTCTTCTCTCTCCTCCTCGCTCTCGGACTCGTCTTCGCGCTCGTCGTCTTCGCGCTCTTCCTCGCCGTCGCGTTCCTCAGCGTCCTCGTCGTCGCCCTCGACCTTCTCCTCCAGCTCGACGACGGTCCCGCTGGAGCCGTCGACGGTGACCTCGGCCTCGCCGTCGCCGCCGCGGCGTTCGAACTCGAACTCGTACGTGCCGTCGTCCTCGTCGGTCGAGGACTCGTCGAGGGTCCAGTTGGCGTCCGAGAGCGCTTCCTGAGCGGCCCCCAGCGCGACGGAGCGGTTCAGGGTGAGGTTCGCGTCGCCGTCGCCGGGGCGCTCGAACTCGCGGGAGCGCTCGCCGTCCTCGCTCTCGACCTCGATGGAGAGACCGTTCGCGGTCTCGATCTCGACTTTCCCCTCGCTCTGACCGGTGAACCGTTCGAGGAGTGCGTCGGTTCCGGTGCCGGTCACGTTGTCGAGCCCCTCGACGGTCGACCGGAGCGCGGACTCGTTGAGTCCCGCCGTCTCCAGTTCGCTCGCCGTCAGGTTGTCCGCACGCTCGCTGAGGCGCTCGGAGCTCGCGAGCACGTTCTCCGCGCGGACGTTCAGTTCGGCGAGTCGCTGGGCGTACTCGGAGCGGGTGATCTCGCCCTCTTCGTACTCTTCGGTCGCCTCGCGGTAGTCCTCGCGGACGTCCTCGGCGCGCTCGCGGAGCTCCTCGGCGCGGTCCGCCACGGCCTCTGCACGCTCGCCGTCAGTCGTGCTCTCGTACTCTACCTCGAACGTCGTCTCCTCGAAGTCGGCCTGTACCTCGTCGTTGGTCGCGGTGACCACCGTCGACAGCTGCTGGCCGACGGTGACGTTCACCGCCGAGTCGTTCTCCGCGGAGTCGTTCGTCGCGACCGTCGCGGTGCGGTCGGGATGCTGTTCCGCCGTCGCGGACGCCGTGCTCGCGGCCGCGGCGGCCGGGGCGACCATCCCGACCACGAGCAGCGCCGCGAGCAGCACGTTCAGTGTGGCTCTCATCGTAGCGGTATCTTCTCCCACTCGACATTAAACCGGGGCGATAGTCCCGGCGAGTTCCCGGCCGCTTGCGCCCGCTCCCGGACGTTTTCGTCCGTTTGCACCGAGTTGCGACGCGGGACCGTCGGGTTTTTATCGAGGGACTGCAAGGTTCCGTCCCGAGATGGTCGCCCGCCGTGCCGCCGCGCTCGCAGTCCTCCTCTGTCTCGCGGCGCTGGTCCCGTCGGTCGCCGCGAGCGCCGCCGGTGCCGACGACCAGGGTGCGTCACCGAGCGCGACAGTCGCGCCCGACCCGGTCGACGACGCACCGCCGTCGGTCAGTGACTCGCGACAGCCGAGCGTCGCCGTCGGAGGGTCGCCGGACACCGACACCACCGTGACACGGATAGCGGTCCACGCCAACGGCTCCGCCACGTGGACGCTCGAAGTGCGGACGCGCCTGACCACGGACGCGGACGTCGAGGACTACGAGGCGTTCCGCGAGCGGGTCCGGGAGAACCGCAGTCGCTACCTCGACCCGTTCCGCGACCGGATGGAGGGGGTCGTCGCGAACGCCGGCGAGGCGACAGGGCGGGAGATGGCCGCGGGCGATTTCGCCGTGTCGACGCGGATCCAGGAGGTGCCGCGCCGCTGGGGCGTCGTCACCTACTCGTTCCGTTGGGACGGCTTCGCGGCGACCGACGGCGACGCCGTCGTCGCGGGCGACGTGTTCCAGGGCGGCTACTACCTCGCCGACAACGACACGCTCGCGATCGAAGCGCCGGCCGACCACGCGGTCGCCGACGCTGACCCGACGCCGGACGAGCGCGAAGGCGGCGACCTGACGTGGATAGGGCCGGAGAGCTTCGACGACGAGCGCCCGCGCGTCGCGTTCGAACCGGCAGACGACGAGACGACGGAGGGCGGGAGTGCCGCCGGAGACGGAGAGACCGGCGCTGGCGGCGACGCCGACCCCGACGGCTCGCCCTCGCAGTTCCCGACCCTCGTCGTCGGAGCGGTCGTCGCCGTCGGTCTCGTCGGTGCACTCGGCTACCGCGCCTACGCAGGAGGACCCGGCGAGGGTGAGGGCGAGGTCGCGGAGGGCGCGGATCCGTCGTCCGGCGACGCCGGCGAGGACGGCGACGCGGAGCGAGGGACGGAGACCGCGGCGTCGGCGACGGCCGAGGGTGCGGCGGCCGGGAGCGCGACAGACGAACGAGGGCCGAACGCCGACGCCGTTGCGGACCCGGAGCTACTCACCGACGAGGACCGCGTCGTGCGCCTGTTGGAGCGGGAGGGCGGCCGCTGCAAGCAGTCCGCGATCGCCGACGAACTCGGCTGGTCGGCGTCGAAGACCTCGCGCGTGGTCTCGGACATGGCCGAGGCAGGGACCGTCGAGAAGCTCCGGATCGGCCGCGAGAACGTCATCGACCTCGACGGCGGTCCGTCCCGTTAGCCTTTAACCCGGCCGCGCCGAATCGGGGCGTAATGACCGCACAGGCTGCCCAGCAGGAGGACCTCGCGACCGTCATCGGGCTGGAGGTCCACGTCCAGCTGGAGACGGACACGAAGATCTTCTGTGGCTGTTCGACCGACGCCGCCGACGCCGAGCCGAACACGCGCACCTGTCCCGTCTGCCTCGGCCTCCCCGGCGCCTTGCCCGTGATCAACGAGGCGGCCGTCGAGGGAGCCGTGAAGGTTGGGAAGGCGATCGACGCCGACATCCCCGAGGAGACGGCGTTCCACCGGAAGAACTACTACTATCCCGACCTGCCGAAGAACTTCCAGATCACGCAGTACGACGCGCCGCTGTGTCGGGACGGTGAACTGGAGTTCAGCGTGGGCGGCGAGCGCCGCACCGTCGGCATCCGCCGCGCGCACCTGGAGGAGGACCCCGGGAGCCTCCAGCACAAGGGCGGGAGCATCGACACCGCCGACTACACCCTCGTCAACTACAACCGCGCGGGGACGCCGCTGATGGAGATCGTCACCCGCCCCGACTTCCGGGGCTCCGAGGAGGTTCGATCCTTCCTCGCCAAACTGGAGGAGGTGCTCGAGTACCTCGGCGTCTTCGACAGCACGCGCGACGGGAGCCTCCGCGTCGACGCCAACCTGAGCATCGTCCCCGGCGACGCGGTCGGCGAGGACGGCGAGATCGGCGAGGAGGCCCTGGAGGCCGCCAACCGCACCGAAGTGAAGAACATCACCAGCCACAAGGGCGCGGAGAAGGCGCTGGCCTACGAGGAGACCCGCCAGAAAAACGCCATCCAGCGCGGCCGCGAGGTCGAGCAGGAGACGCGCCACTGGGACGAGTCCCGGGGCATCACCGTCTCGATGCGCTCGAAGGAGGAGGAGAAGGACTACCGCTACTTCCGCGAGGCCGACCTGCCGCCGCTGCGTGTCTCGGACTGGAAGGAGCGCATCGACATCCCCGAACTCCCCGACGCCCGCCGCGAGCGCTTCCGCGAGGAGTACGACCTGAGCGGGGAGGCGGCTTCGAAGCTCACCTCCACGAAGGCGGTCGCCGACTTCTACGAGGACCTGGCGAGCGAGTTCGACCCGGACCTCGCCGCGACGTGGGTCGCCGACAACCTGCTCGGCGAACTCAACTACCGCGACATGGAGATCGCGTCGATCGAGGGCCGGCTCGACGAGGTCCGCCGCCTCGTCGAACTCGTCGCCGAGGACGAGATCACCGCCAAGAACGCTCGCGAAACGGTGCTGCGCCGGATGCTCGACGACGGCGACGACCCGGACGCGGTCGTCGAGGACGAGGGCCTCGGCAAGACCGGCGAGGACGAGGTGCAGCAGGCGGTCGAGGCGGCGATCGACGAGAACCCCGACGCGGTCGAGGATTACTACGACGGCGAGGGCGGCGCGCTGAACTTCCTCGTCGGCCAGGTCATGCAGGAGACCGGTGGCAGCGCCGACCCCGGCACGGTCAACGAACTCCTGCGCGCCGAACTCGACGACGCGTAGCCGCCAGACGTTTCTGTCGATATCTTTTTGTTTTAGAAGGTATAGTTATGCCGCAGTGTCATCTACTCTCTCTATCTTCGATCGATCGCGTCCGACTGGCGTGCTGTACGCGGGGCGACACGCCGACCTGGTCGCGGCGGCAGTGGACCTGTTCGAGGAGGGAACCGCGACGTTGACGACCGCGGCGTCGGCGGACGAGGCCCTGCAACGAGTCGACGGGTCCGTGGACTGCCTCGTCGTCGACGCGGCCGGCCCCCAGGGCGACGGGACGGACCTGCTCGCCGCCGCGCGGGAGGAGCGGCCGTCGCTCGCGGGGGTCGTGCTCGTCGAGGGCGACGAGCCAGTTCCGTCCCTCGACGACGGGACGACCAGCGGCGGCCCAACCGACTACGTCCGTGTGGACGAGGGCGCCGCGACGCTCGCACGCCGTATCCAGCACGTCGTCGCCGCCCACCGGGAGCGCGCCGGTACCCACGAGGAACTGCTGTTGGAGATGATCGTCCGGCGGGCCAACGACGCCATCCTCGTCGTCACGGCCGAGAACCGGATCTGCTACGCCAGCGGGGCCGTCGAGGACGTGTTCGGCCGCGACCCGGACGAGCTGGAGGGCGAACCGGTCACGACGATCATCCCGCCGGCGTACCGGCAGGCGCACCTCGACGGGTTCCGGCGGTACGTCGACGACAATCCGCCGGGGAACGAGTGGCAGGACATGGCGTTCTCGGCGCTCCACGCCGACGGCCACGAGGTGCCGATCTCGCTGTCGGTGCACGAGGAGGTGTACGAGGGAGAGCGGCTGTTCGTCGCGATCGTCCGCGACGTCACCGAGCGCGAGCGGCGAGAGCGGGAACTGGAGCGCCAGCGCGACGAACTCGTCGCCCTGAACCGCATCACTCAGGTCATCCGCGACGTGGCGCAGGGGCTGGTCGAGGCGTCCTCGCGCGCGGAGATCGAGGAGACCGTCTGCGAGCGCCTGACCGGCGACGGCCCGTACGCGTTCGCCTGGATCGGGCAGGAGAACCTCGCCGACGACACGATCGAACCCCGGTCGCGCGCCGGCGCCGGCGACGGCTACCTCGCCGACATCTCCAAGACGAACAACGGGAGCATCTGCGGCGAGGGGCCGGCCGGGACCGTGCTCGACACCGGCACCGTGTCCGTCGTGCGGGACATGGCCACCGACGAAGGGTTCGAGCGGTGGCGCGACCCCGCGCTGGAGCGGGGGTTCCGGTCGGGCGCGGCCGTGCCCCTGCTGTACGATAAGACGATCTACGGCGTTCTGTCGGTCTACTCGACCGAGCCGAACGGGTTCGACGAGCGCGACCGCGACGTCCTCGCGGAGCTCGGCCGGACGATCGGCCACGCCATCGCCGCCGTCGAGCGCAAGCAGGCGCTGGTCACCGACGAGCGGATCGAACTCGAGTTCGGGCTCGTCGACGACGGCTACTTCCCCACCGCCGTGTCGGCGGAGACGGGCGCGACGCTCCGGCTCGAAGGCGTCACGCTCGCGGCCGACGACACCCCGCTCGCGTACGTCGCCGTCGAGGGCGTCGAGGCCGAGACGATCCGCGAGGCGGCCGCCGACGCGGCGACGGCCGAGGACGTGACCCTCGTCGACGACGGGGACGACGAGCTGCTGTTCGAGTTCTCGACGACGACCGAAACCGTGACCGCGACGCTCGCGGAGTACGGCGCGACGATCACGTCGATGGTCGTCGAGGACGGCGAGGCCCGTATCCTCGCGGACGTCTCCGCGGGCGCGGACGTCCGGGCCGTCGTCGACGCGTTGGAAGCAGAGTTCCCAGGAATCGACCTCGTGGCCCAGCGAACCCGACACCGCGAAATCGAGACCGATGGGCAGTACCGCGAACACCTGCTGGACCGGCTCACCGACCGCCAGCGCACCGCGCTGAAGACGGCGTACCGGTCGGGGTACTTCGAGTGGCCGCGGGACCGCACCGCCGAGGAGGTCGCCGAGTCGCTGGGGATCGCGTCGCCGACCTTCCACAACCACCTGAGGATCGCTCAGGACAAGCTGCTGCGCTTCCTGTTCGAGGACGAGGAGGAGTGAGCGGACGAGGCGCGCGACCGCCCGCGTTGCGGCGGTGACCGAGCGCCGGTCGACCGTCCCGACGCGGGGTCGTCCGTGCGTCCGAACGCCCGCGTACACGCCCGCACACCCGCGCTGTCGGGCGGTTTCGCCCCGAAAGGTTTAGGCCCACCCTCGGCCTACCGATCCCCAATGAGTCGAGGACGGAGGGAGACCCGGTGGAACTGATCATCACCGAGAAGGACAACGCCGCGCGACGGATCGCGGACATCCTCTCCGGCGGGACCGCCGACGCCGAGCGGCGCAACGGCGTCAACGTGTACAAGTGGGGCGGCAAGCGCTGCGTGGGCCTCTCGGGCCACGTCGTCGGCGTCGACTTCCCCGACGAGTACAGCGACTGGCGCGACGTCGAGCCGGTCGAGCTGATAGATGCCAGCATCGAGAAGAAGCCGACCCAGGAGAACATCGTCAGCGCGCTCCGCCTGCTCGCCCGGAAGGCCGACGCCGCGACGATCGCCACCGACTACGACCGCGAGGGCGAGCTCATCGGGAAAGAGGCCTACGAGCTCGTCCGCGACGTGAACGAGGACGCCCCGATCCAGCGGGTGCGGTTCTCGTCGATCACCGAAAACGAGGTCCGGGAGGCGTTCGACAACCCCGAGGACCTCGACTTCGACCTCGCGGCGGCCGGCGAGGCCCGCCAGATCATCGACCTCGTCTGGGGCGCGGCGCTCACCCGCTTCCTCTCGCTGTCGGCCGGGCAGCTCGGCGACGACTTCATCAGCGTCGGCCGGGTGCAGAGCCCGACTCTGAAGCTCATTGTCGACCGCGAGCGCGAGATCGAGGCGTTCGACCCCGAGGACTACTGGGAGCTGTTCGCCGACCTCGCGAAGAACGGCGACGAGTTCGAGGCGCAGTACTTCTACCGCGACGAGGACGGCAACGAGGCAGAGCGCGTCTGGGACGAGACCGCCGCCGACGAGGCCCACGAGACGCTCGCCGACGCGGCCGCGGTCACGGTCGACCGCGTCAACCGCCGGACGCGCACGGACGCGCCGCCGGCCCCGTTCAACACCACGCAGTTCATCCGCGCCGCCGGCAGCCTCGGCTACTCCGCCCAGCGCGCGATGAGCATCGCGGAGGACCTCTACACCGCCGGCTACGTCACCTACCCCCGGACCGACAACACGGTCTACCCCGACGACCTGGAGCCGGAGGACCTGCTCGACGAGTTCGTCGGCCACCGCGAGTTCGGCGACGACGCCGAGTCGCTGCTGGAGCGCGACGAGATCTCGCCCACCCGCGGCGACGAGGAGACGACCGACCACCCGCCGATCCACCCGACCGGCGAGTTCCCCGGCGCGGGCGAGCTCTCCGACGACGAGTGGGAGGTGTACGAGCTCGTCGTCCGGCGCTTCTTCGCGACCGTGGCCGACGACGCCACCTGGGAGCACCTCAAGGTCGTCGCGAGCACGGACGGTCTGTCGCTGAAGGCCAACGGCAAGCGCCTCGTCGAGACCGGCTACCACGACGTGTACCCCTACTTCTCCACCAGCGAGAACTACGTGCCCGACGTGAGCGAGGGCGAGGAGCTCGCCGTCGGCGACGTTCGGCTGGAGGAGAAACAGACCCAGCCGCCGCGGCGCTACGGGCAGTCGCGGCTCATCGAGACGATGGAGGACATGGGGATCGGGACGAAGTCGACGCGCCACAACACCATCGAGAAGCTCTACGACCGCGGCTACGTCGAGGGCGACCCGCCCCGCCCCACGCAGCTCGCGATGGCCGTCGTCGAGGCGGCCGAGGAGTTCGCGGACCGGGTCACGAGCGAGGAGATGACGAGCCAGCTTGAGCGGGACATGACCGCGATCGCCGAGGGCGAGGCGACGCTCGACGACGTCACGGACGAGTCCCGCGAGATGCTGGAGACGGTGTTCGACTCGCTGACCGACTCCCGCGAGGAGATAGGCGACCACCTCCGGAAGTCGCTGAAGGCCGACAAGCGCCTCGGCCCCTGCCCCGAGTGCGGCGACGACCTGCTCGTCCGCCGGAGCAACCGCGGGTCCGCGTTCGTCGGCTGCGACGGCTACCCCGACTGCGAGTACACCCTCCCGCTCCCGAACACGGGCAAGCCGCTCATCCTCGACGAGACCTGCGACGAGCACGACCTCCACGAGGTGAAGATGCTCGCCGGGCGCCAGACGTTCGTCCACGGCTGCCCGCAGTGCAAGGCCGACGAGGCCGGCGAGGGGCCGGTCATCGGCGACTGTCCGAACTGCGGCGACGACCACGACGGCGAACTCGTCATCAAGCAGCTCCGCAACGGCTCGCGGCTGGTCGGCTGCGACCGCTACCCCGACTGCGACTACTCGCTGCCGCTCCCCCGCCGCGGCGAGATAGAGGTCACCGACGGCCGCTGCGAGGAGCACGACCTGCCCGAACTCGTCGTCCACAACGGCGACGACCCGTGGGAACTGG
This sequence comes from Halostella limicola, assembly GCF_003675875.1. Lineage (NCBI taxonomy): Archaea > Methanobacteriati > Methanobacteriota > Halobacteria > Halobacteriales > Natronoarchaeaceae > Halostella > Halostella limicola. Next base: position 189,020 of record NZ_RCDI01000002.1, read on the forward strand.
GCTGTCCCATCTGCAACTACCAGGAGTACCAGGCCCGCGAGAGCGACTCCGGGACCGACCTCGAAGCGCTCGACGGCCTCGGCGCGAAGACCGCCGAGAAGCTCGTCGAGGCGGGCATCGAGAGCCTCGACGACCTGACCGACGCCGACCCAGAAGCGGTGGCCGAGGACGTCGACGGCGTGAGCGCCGACCGGATCGAGGACTGGCAGGCCGAGGCGTAGCGTCCGGTGACGGGCGACCTGCAACTTCCGGTGAAATTCAATTAGTTTTATGAATGAAGGCGGCGAAGTTTTCGAGGAATGGTCCCCATCAGCAGGCGCCGGCTCCTCGTAGCCGGCGGTATCACGGCCGCAGCCGGGTGTCTGTCGACCGCTCCCGACGAGCGATCCAACGGCACCGACGATCCGACGACCGATAACGAGACGACCACCGACGAGGACTCCGGACTTCCCGACGCGCTCGTCGAGGCCCTCGGGGTGCTTCCCGCGGAGGTAGACGGCGAGCGCCCCTCTCGCGTCGTCGTCATCTCCCCCGATCCCGACGAGCAGTACGGCGAGAGCGTCGCCGACCAGTTCGGGCTCGACCCGTCGTCCGTGGACTACGGCGTCTCGGCGACGTACGACGAACAGTCCGCGTCGATCGTCGCGTTCTCCGGGTCCTACGACCCCGCCGACGCGTCCGTCGAGGACGACCTGGCGACGGGGACGGTCGACGGGCAGTTGGTGGCCGCGATGGGGTACGACGACGGTGAACAGTGGACCGGTGGCATCGACGCCGCCCGGAGCGCGGCCGAGGGCTCGACCGCGTCGCTCGCGGACAGCGACCGGATCGCGACGGTGGTCGAACCCGTCGTCGACGAGCAGCTCGTCAGGGTGATCACCCGGTTCGACGGGGAGCGGAGCTACCGCCGCTGGGAGTCGCTCGACGCCGACGCGGTCGACGCGGTCGCCGTCGCGTCGACGGAACTCGGCGAGCGGACCAGTCGACAGACGTTCGTCGCGCTGTTCTCGGACGAGTCGTCGGTCGACGCCGAGACGCTCCGCACGGCGGTCGAGAACAACTGGGGCGAGGGTATCCAGGAGCGGTCCGTGGAGACGGACGGCCGCCGCGGCGTCGTGACGATCACCTACGAGCAGCCGCCCCAGCCCGACCGCGATGCGTCGCCGGACGCCCACTTCGACATTGAGTACGATGACGGGGCCGCCGAGGCGACGGTCACGCACCGGAGCGGCGAGTCGGTCGGCGCCGAGGAGCTGACGGTGAAGGTCGACGGCGAGCCGACGGACGCCCAGTTCGCGGACGAGTACGACACGGTCGAAGCGGGCGACGCGATCACCGTCGCCGCGGACCCGTTCTCGCACGTCCGGGTGCGCTGGGAGGACCCGGAGGACGAGGAGACGTTCGACCACCTCGCCGACCGCATCGCGTACGACCGCTCGTCCTTCGAGACGGCCTACGCCGTCGACGCCGAGCGGGTGACGATCACCTACACCGGTGACCAGCCGGCCGATACGGACCGGCTCGAAGTCGACCACCGGCGGGACGTCCGAGACGACGACGCGTACGAGCGGCCGGAGGAGACGCCCGTCTCCGAGTACCATGAGACCCTGACGGCCGGGGACGAGATCGTCGTCGAGGGCGTGACCCCCGGCGACCGAGTGAGCATCTCCTGTACCGTCGAGGTGGGCAACGGCGCGTACGGGACGAGCGTCGTGTCGGTCGCCGCCCGGCCGTCCGGCTACTTCGCCGTGGAGCGCGAGAACGGCGAGACGAGCCTCGTGTACGCCGGAGACGCCGGCCACGCCGCTATCGACGCCTCGGTCGACGAGTACAGGGTGCTGGTCGACGGCGAACCGGCGGCGACCCAGTTCGCGGACCGGTACGACGAGCTCTCCGAGGGCGACGCGATCGACCTCGACGCCGACCTCGGCGCCGAGGTGACGGTCGAGTGGGTCGGCGCCGACGAGCGGATGGAGGTGACGTCGCAGGTCGTCACCCCCGACGTCTCGTTTGCGTTCGATACGCTCGACGACGGGCGGGTCGAGATCACCCACGACGGCGGCGAACCCGTCGACGCCGGGGATCTGACGGTCACGTTCCACGGCGACGGGCCCAGCGAGGACACGGTCGCCTGGGGCGAGTCCGGTGAAACGGTCGAGGAGGGCGACTCGATCACCGTCGAGGTTCCCGACGACGCCCGGTACGTCATCGTCCAGCACGGCGACCGAGGGCTCGACGGCGAGCGCCTCGAAGACTGAGGCGGCGACGGCCGCGCGCGGACTCGGTGCGCGATTCGGCCGGGTCCCCGTCGGTCGCGGTCACGCTGCTTTCGCCACGGCTTCGATCTCGACGAGCATCTCGGGGTCGATCAGCCGCTCGACCTGCACCATGCTCGTCGCGGGCCGGACGTCGCCGAACGTCTCGCGGTGGGCGCGGCCGATCGCCTCCCACTGCTCGATGTCCGTGACGTACACGCGCGTTCGGACCACGTCGTCGGCGCTCGCGCCGGCGGCCTCAAGCGCGTCCTCGACGTTCGCGAGCGCCTGCTTCGCCTGCGCGTACGGGTCGCCTTCGCCGACTAGCTCCCCGTTCTCGTCGGTCGCGGTGGTCCCCGAGACGTGTATCTCGTCCCCGGCGCGCACGGCCCTGGCGTAGCCGACCGCGGTCTCCCACGCGGTGTCGCTCTCCACCGTCTTCCGGTCCATGCGGCGCGTCTCGACGGGTCGCGTGAAAACGGTTCCGGCGACGGACGCGGCGGGCGGGACCGACGGACGCGTCCGCGTCCGACGCCGACCGGCGGTTTCGAAGGGGTTTTGACGGACTATTTTAAATGCGCTCGTATGACTGAAGCGTGGGCCGATTGGGACCACATCGTGAAGATCGACCCCGACAAGACGCTGGTCGAGGGCGAGACGTTCGAGGACGTCTGCGAGACGGGCACGGACGCGCTCGAGATCGGCGGCACGCTGGACGTGACCAGCGAGAAGATGGAGCGCGTCATCGACGCCTGCGCGAAGTACGACGTGCCGCTCTATCAGGAGCCGAGCAACCCGGCGGTCGTCGTCCACGACGACGCGGTCGACGGTTTCCTCGTCCCCGTCGTGTTGAACGCGGGCGACGTGGCGTGGATCACCGGCGCGCACAAGGAGTGGGTGAAGGCGGACGACGTGGACTGGGGGCGCACGACCACGGAGGCGTACATCATCCTCAACTCAGAGGCGAGCGCGGCCCAGCTCACGCAGGCCGACTGCGACCAGAGCGCGGAGGACGTCGCGGCCTACGCCGAGGTCGCCGAGCAGATGTTCGGTCAGGAGATCGTCTACGTCGAGTACTCCGGCACCCTCGGCGACCCCGAGAAGGTCCGCGCCGCGGCCGACGCGCTCGACGAGGCGACGCTCTTCTACGGCGGCGGCATCCACGACTACGACTCCGCGCACACGATGGGCGAGCACGCGGACGTGGTCGTCGTGGGCGATCTGGTCCACGACGAGGGCGTCGACGCGGTCCGCGAGACCGTCGAGGGCGCGAAGGACGCCTGAGCCGTCGGCGTCAGAACACGACGCGCTCGACGATGCGGCGGAGCGGCCCGGACCGCCCCTCCTTCGAGTCTATCTGGATCGCCGTGCAGTCGACGCTGTCGACGATCCTGTCCGCCGGCCGCCCGAACAGGTTCCCCCGGATCCGTCCACCGTCCGTGCCGATGACCAGCACGTCACTGGGGTCGGTGACGGAGACGAAATCCCGCTCGGGGTCGTCGGTCCGGACGATCGAGCGGTTCACCGGAACCGAACACAGCGACTCCAGTTCCGCGAGGTACTCGTCTATCGTCTCGCGGCGCGTCTCGGTGGCCGCGCCGTCGAGCGGGTAGAGCAGGTCGATCCGGGCGCCGGCCTCGCTCGCCAGCGCGTTCGCGACGGCGATCTTCCGCGGGTCGAACGGCCCGCGGTCGGTGACGACCGTGATGGAGTGGATCCGGTCCAGGTCGCGGTCCTCGATGAGCAACACGTCGCAGGGCGCGTTCCGGGTGATCCACTCGATGCTGGTGCCGAACACCGACGCGTACAGCGGGTCGTCCGCGCGCTCCAGCAGGAGGAAGTCCGCGTCCTCGTGCCCGGCGAAGTTGACGATAGCCCGCTTCGTGTCGTGGCTGACGATCTCGCCGTAGTGGACCGGCACGTCGAACTCGTCGGTGAGTTCGGCCGTCCACTCCTCGAACTCCACGTCGGCGGGTGACTGCGTCTCCGACACGTGTTCGAGCGGCGCCTGGTCGGGCACCTCGTCGAACTGGACGACGGTGACGCTCCCGTCGTTCTCCCGCGCGATGTCGGCGGCGATCCGCAACAGCGTCCGCTCGCGCCGCTCGCTCGTGTCCTCGGTGATCGCGACCAGCACCTCGTAGCCGTCGACTTCCTCGAAGGTGGACTTCGTCCGCTCGACGGCCTTGCGGCCGACCGTCCGGCGCATGACGTCCGTCGCCGCTCCCTCGCGGTCGACCTGACCCCGGGCGTAGTAGAAGTACCACAGCCCGGACCCGACGGTGATGACGACCGCACCGACGAGCGGGATCGTCCCCATGTAGCCGATGAGGAGGAAGCCGCCGGCGATCCCCGCGATCTGGGTCCAGGGGTACAGCGGCGACTCGAAGCTCGGGTCGTAGTCGCCGACGTTCCCCTCGCGGAAGGCGATGACGGCGCCGTTGACCAGCGCGAACACGATGATCTGGAAGGCGCTGGCGAGCTTCGCGATCTGGAGGATCGGGACGAACGCGATGAGCAGGAGCATCACGGCGCCGGTGAGCGTGATCGCCCGGGCCGGCGTGCCCCACTCCTCGTGGATCTCGGTCAGGGACTCGGGCGCGAGCTGGTCACGGGCCATCGCGAACGGGTAGCGAGACGAGGAGAGGATGCCGGCGTTCGCCGTGCTGACGAGGGCGAGAACGGCCGCGACGATGATGGCGATGACGCCCGGCATCGCGAGCGTCGCCTCGGCGGCGTGGATCATCGGCACGCCCGAGTCGCTGAGCAGGTCGGGCGGCGTCACGCCCACCATCACGACGACGATGAGGACGTACAGCAGGGTCGTGAACGCGAGCGAGCCGAGGATCCCGAGCGGGATGTTCCGGTCGGGGTTCTCGACCTCCTCGGCGACGCTCGCGATCTTCGTCACCCCCGCGTAGGAGACGAACACGAGGCCGGTCGCCGCGAGCAACCCGCCGGATCCCTTGTCGAAGAAGCCGCCGTAGTAGGCGTTCGACGTCGACGGCAGCCCGCCGACGACGAACCAGACCATGGCCGCGAGCATGACGGCGACGATGGCGATCTGGAGGCGCCCGGTCTGTTTCGCGCCGAAGAGGTTGACGAGGACGAGGACGGCCGCCAGCGCGAGCGCGACCGGTTTCACCGGCAGGTCGAACAGGTACAGCAGGTAGGGGACGCCGCCGACCAGCGCCAGCGCGCCCTTAAACGAGAGGGAGAACCAGGTGCCGACGCCCGCGATGGTGCCGAGCAGCGGGCCCATGCCGCGCTCGATGTAGATGTAGGTGCCGCCGGCCTCCGGCATTGCGGTCGCCATCTCCGCCTTGCTCAGGGCGGCCGGCAGGACGAGTACCCCCGCGAGCAGGTACGCGAGGATGACGGCCGGGCCCGCCGTCTTCAGTGCCAGGCCGGGGAGGATGAAGATCCCGCTCCCGACCATCGCGCCGATGCTTATCGCTATCACCGCGAACAGTCCGAGGTCTCGTTCTAGTTCCTTCGGCATGAGTCAGGTCGTCAGTCGGTCGGCTATCTCTTCGGCGAACATCGAGGAGACGCAGACTGTGTCCACGTCGACGCCGTCGAACGCGTCCGCGTTCCGCGGGTCGGCGAGGCGGACGACGACGTCGTCGACGTCCAGTTCCGTCCGGAGGAGCTGCGCGACGAGGACGTTTCGCCCGTCGCGCCCGCTGGCGACGACGGCCAGATCCGCGTCGCCGACGCCGGCGCGCCGGAGCGACAGGGGGTCCGTCAGGTCCGCGGGGCGGGCGTCGAGACCGGCGCTCTCCGCGGCGGCGACGGTCTCGTCGTCCCCGGCGACGAACGTCGACTCGACGGCGTCCGCCAGGTTCTGCGCGATGCCGATCCCGACGCCGTCGTCGCCGATCACGTAGGCACGGAACGCCCCGTTTCCGGACCGGTCGTCGGAGGCCCCGCGAGGCTGAGTCCTAGCCATGGGCCCTGCCGACGACGCGGTTCGGTGCGAGGCGCGGGGCCCGTGCGGTACTGACCGGGACGAGGCGGATAATGGAGGTCGATCTGTGGCTCATGGTTGGCTCCGTAGGAGTGAATGATTGCTGCATCCGCATAAACTCGCTGGTGTGATTCGTGAATCCCGATTATATTCTCTATATATTCCTGAACCGTCCTAGACGATCGATCGGGGCAGTTCGGGAACGGGGCGGATCCGTCGGCGCACCCGTCTCTGAGGACGGGGGTGGGGGAGAAGAGGTGAGGTGTCGCTACACCTCGACGTCGAACCCGTGGAAGGCGTGTTCGTACTCGTTGCGTATCAGGTCCTCGTCGACGACCTCGAGGCCGAGTTCGTCGAGGTCCTGCCCGATCCTGCTGAGGTCGTCGCTGTCCGCCCCGACGGCCTCGACGTGGACGTTCTCGGTGCCGGTCATGACCTCGCGGACGGCGACGACCCCCGGCACTTCCAGCGCCTCGCGGGCGAGGGACTCCCGCTGGGGGATCGGCGCGGTGCAGACGATGAGCGTCCGGAGCTGGTAGCCCGCCTCCTCGTAGTTGACCTCGGGTCGGTACCCGGTGACGATGCCCGCTTTCTCCAGGTTTCGGATACGGTTGCGCACCGTGCTCGCGGAGACGCCCGCGCGGTCGGCTATCTCGCTCGCCGAGGTCTTGCGCGCGTCCTGCTGGAGGCTGTGTACGATCCGCCTGTCGAGGTCGTCGAGCGGCTCCTCGCTCATACGCGGGAGTAATCGCCCCACGAAAAGTAACTTTTCCCGCGGGAGCGCCGCCCGTACTGTGCGACCGCGTCCCATCCCTGTGGCTCGAAAAGACGGTTTTTAAGACTCGGCCGCCTGAACGGGCGGGTATGGAGAACAGGACCTACACCGCGGACGCCGAACCGGGCGACACCGTCACCGTCGCCGGGTGGGCACACGAGATCCGCGACCTCGGCGGCATCGCCTTCCTCATCGTCCGCGACACGACCGGCAAGATCCAGGTCAAGTTCGAGAAAGACGAGATGGACGACGACCTCGTCGAGACGGGCGTCAACGTCAACCGCGAGAGCGTCGTCCGCGTCAGCGGCGACGTCGAGGAGGAGGAGCGCGCGCCGACCGGCGTCGAGGTCGTCCCCGACGAGGTCGAAGTGATCGCGGAAGCCGACCCCGAACTCCCGCTCGACCCGTCGGGCAAGGTCGACGCCGACCTCTCGACGCGGCTCGACAACCGCACCCTCGACCTCCGCATGGAGGAGTCGAAGGCCATCTTCGAGATCCGCGCGGAGGTGCTGCGCTCGGTCCGCGAGCAGTTCCGCGAACTCGGCGGTACCGAGATCAACACGCCGAAGATCGTCGCCACCGGCACGGAGGGCGGGACGGAGCTGTTCCCGATCACGTACTTCGGCCGCGAGGCGTTCATGAACCAGAGCCCCCAGCTGTTCAAGCAGCTGATGGTCGGCTCCGGTCTCGAACGCGTCTTCGAGATCGGCCCGATCTTCCGCGCCGAGGAGCACAACACGCCGCGGCACCTCAACGAGGCGACCTCCATCGACTTCGAGAGCGCCTTCTTCGACCACGAGGACGCGATGGACGCCTGCGAGGCGGTCGTGAAGGCCGCCTACGAGGGCGTCGCCGAGAACTGCCAGGAGCAACTCGAGACGCTCGGGTACGAGGACTTCGAAGCGCCGTCGGGCGAGTTCCCGCGGCTCACCTACGAGGAGGCCATCGAGCGCATCAACGCGACCGGCCAGCTCGACGAGCAGCTCGTCTGGGGCGACGACCTGCCGACCGAGGGCGAGCACGCGCTCGGCGAGGAGGTCGGCGAACACTACTTCATCACGGACTGGCCCAGCGAGATCAAGCCGTTCTACATCAAGGACCACGACGACGACGAGGAGCTGTCGACCGGCTTCGACCTGATGCACCCGACGATGGAGCTCGTCTCCGGCGGCCAGCGTGAGCACCGCCACGAGCGCCTCATCGAGGGCTTCGAGCAGCAGGGCCTCGACCCCGACGCCTTCGAGTATTACACCAAGATGTTCAAGTACGGCATGCCACCCCACGCCGGGTGGGGCCTCGGCGGTGAGCGCCTCGTCATGACGATGCTCGGCCTCGACAACATCCGGGAAGCCGTCCTCTTCCCGCGGGATCGCCAGCGTCTGAGCCCGTAAACGCCGGACGGACGGGAACGACCGTCCCCGTTCGCTCGGCCCGATCGACTTTTCCGCCGACTCACTCTCCGCCGCCGACCACGTGGCCGTACTTCAGCAGCGCGACGAAGATGGTCCCGCCGACGGCGTTGCCGACGCTCGCGGCGACGAGGAACTCGACGTAGTCGACGAGGGCGACCTCCGAGGAGGCGAGCAGGCCGGCGACGATCTCGACGTTCCCGGCGATGCAGTGGGGGAGATGAGCCAGCCCGATAGCCGTCGTCACCAGCCACACGAAAAACGCCCGGCTGATCGACTCCTGGGCGGCGCTGACGAGCCACGAGACGAGGCCCATCAGCCAGCCGGCGAGAACGCCGCCGGCGAGCAGTGTCACGACGTCCTGCGTCGTGTACGTCAGCGCGATCTCCTCGAACGCGTGGGGGTCGACGGTGCCGACCGACGGCATGATGGTGACCATCAGCACGGCGAACGCCGCGCCGCCGACCACGTTCGCCGAGTAGACGATGGCCCAGAGGCGACCCAGCTGGCCGACCGACGCCTGCCCGCCGAGCACCGGGAGCACCGCCAGCGTCGTGTGTTCGGTGAACAGCTCGGACCGGCCAAGGACGACGAGGATGAACCCGACGGCGTACATGTTGGCGACGAGTATCTCCGTCGTCGCGACGCTGAACGTGCCGCCGGCCAGCGTCACCATCACGGCCATCAGCAGCGGTCCGAAGCCGATGTCCAGCCCGGCCGACAGCGCGGAGAGGCCGAGCCCGAGCGCCCCGCGGTTCAGTTCCTCCAGTCCGGTCTCTATCTCCTGTTCGAGGATGTCTTCGTAAGGGGTCTGTTTTCCTGATAGGGCCATGTGTATCGCTGTCCCGTCGGTTGCTGATGACGCCGCCGCGAGCGGGTGGTGTCCGGCTACTCGACGGGCGATCGCTTTCGGGCTACCACGACGACGTGGAAAAAGACCGTTCGCGTCCGTCTGATACGTCGACTCCGGACCCTGACCGACCTTTCGTGCGGTCGTCGGCCTCGCGGTGGCCGTCTCCGTCGTCGTCCCGTGGATGACGGCGACGCCCGTGGTGGAGCCGCTGGACGAGCGCGCCGCGGACGAGATGGAAAACGGTTAACGACCGCGCTTCTCACGGGAGGGTAATGAGCGACGACGCCGCGAGCGCCTTCGTCCCGGGACACGTCACGGGGTTTTTCACCCCGCACGAGCACGAGGACCCGACGAAGGCGGGGTCGCAGGGCGCGGGGCTGACCCTCTCTGACGGCGTGACGGTCAGCGTCCGCCCGGCCGACCGGACAGAGGTGTACCTGGACGACACGAGCATCGAGATGGAGCCGGTCGAGCGGGTGCTCGACGCCCTCGAAGTGACCGCGCAGGTGACCGCCGAGTCCGAGGTGCCGATCGGCGCCGGCTTCGGCGTCTCCGGCGCGATGGCGCTGGGTACGGCGCTTGCGGCCAACCGGGCCTTCTCGCGCCAGCTCTCGGAGAACGAGCTCGTCACCATCGCCCACGGCGCGGAGGTCCAGTCGGGGACCGGTCTGGGCGACGTGGTCGCGCAGGCCCGCGGCGGCATCCCGATCCGCCTCGAACCCGGCGGGCCGCAGGACAACCTGCTCGACGGCATCCCGAGGCGCGCGCGTGTCGAGTACGTTACCTTCGGCGAGCTCCCGACGGAGGACGTCATCGGCGGGAACACCGGACCGCTCGAACAGGCCGGCGAAAAGGCGCTCTCGCGGGTGGTCCGCGAGCCGACGCTCGCCAGCTTCATCTACGCCTCCCGCCGGTTCGCGCGCGAGGCGGGCCTGCTCACGGAGCGCGTGCGCGACGCGATCCAGGACGTGAGCGACGCCGACGGCCAGGCGTCGATGGCGATGCTCGGCGAGACGGTGTTCGCGCTCGGCACCGGCCTCTCCGACGCCGGGTTCGATCCCGACGTCTGTCGGACCCACGCCGCCGGCGCGACGCTGCGCTGACCGGGCGGTCCGGGTACTGTCATCGATCTTACTTACGGAAACGTGTAATTTCAATTATCAAGGGGAATTATAACACCCGTATGAGTGTCATCGGTTGTGAGTTATCGTGGCACAGGCTGAAGTTCGTCCGGGACGACTGTTCCGGCTATACGAGCGGTACGTGGGGGAACCGGATTCGAAAAAGGACGTGTACGGCTACTGGCTGTTCATCGTCGGCTACCTGGTAAGCTTCGCAGGGATCGGACTGTTTCTGAGCGGGTTGCCGAACTCGGGGGTCGACGGGGTCAACGTGTTCTACTGGCGACTGTCGGTCACGCTGGCGGCGGTCGGGATGCCGCTGGCGATGCTCGGCATCGTCCTGTTGTTGCCGGTCCGCTGGCGCGGCGTCCAGGTGACGCTGGTCGGCGCGGCGGTGAGCGGGGCCGGGGTGCTCGGCTTCATCTACGCCTACCCGCAACACTGGCGGAGCGGAGCCAACTACACGAGCGAGATCGTGGCGGTCTACACGGTGGGGATCGCGGTCATGGCGGGCGTGGCCGTGCTGGTGCCGGTGGTCACCGGCAAGCAGGGCATGTTCGTCGAGGACGAACTGCTCAACCTGGCCGACCAGCCGCCCGTGCTGATCGGCGACGCGACCGCGGGGACGCTGTTCAGCGTCTTCCGCACGCCCGAGAAGGACTGGACGTGGCGCGCCATCCAGCAGGACGCCGTCGCCGACAGCACGCGCGCGGCCAGCAGTCGGACCGCCGCCCGCGAGTCCGTGGAGGAGGTCCGCGAACTCGTCGGCCGCGCCGGATTGCTTGAGATCACCACCGCCGCGTTCCGACTGTACGAGAACGACGACGAGTGGCGCTGGGTGCTGATGCAGGAGGACGGCGGCGTCGTCGCCGAGAGCGGGGCGACCTACGACGTCCGCGACGAGGTCGAGGGATCGGTGAGCTTCACCAAGGACCACGCGCCGTCCGCGCCGCTCATCGAGATCGACGGCGCGGCGGTCGACTACTACCGCGAGGGCGACGACTGGCACTGGCGGCTCCTCGACGAGGACCGCCGCGCGCTGGCGACGGACGTGGGCGCGCACGCCGACCGCGACGCCGCCGAGGCGTCGGTCGGCGAGATGCAGTCGCTGCTCCCCGATGCCCGCGTGCTGGCGCTTGAGGGCGTCGGCGCCGAGCTGTACGAGGACGGCGACGAGTGGCGCTGGCGGCTCATCGACGCCGACGACGAGTCGCTCGCGACCAGCGCGGCCGCGTTCGACGCCCGCCGCCTCGCAGAATCGTCCGTTGACAACCTGCTCGACGACGTCGCCGACGCGACCGTCGTCGAGCGCGGGAGCGCGGGCTACGAGGTGTACCCCGAGGGCAACGACTGGCACTGGCGGCTCCTCGACGACGGTGACGAGGTCGTCGCGCGGGACCACGAGCCCGCGGACACCGCGGACGAACCCCGCGACCGCGCCGAGACGATGGCGCGGACCGCGGACGCTGCGACGGTCGTCAGCGTCGAGGGGGCCGACTACGAGATCTACCCCGGCGAGGGCGGCTGGCACTGGCGGTTCGTCACGGAGGACCGCACCATCGTCGCCGACCGCGAGGGCGGCTACGAGTCGCCCGAGGAGGCCCGCGAGGTCATCGAGACGGTTCGGGAGCAGGCCTCCGAGGCCGACCTCATCGAGTTCGAGACCGCCGCGTTCCAGCAGTACCAGACCGACGACGACTCCTGGCGCTGGCGGCTCATCGACGAGGGCGGCGACGTGCTCGCCGACAGCGGGCAGGCGTACGACTCGAAGGCCGGCGCGGGCGAGGCGATGCAGACGCTGAAAGACACCGCGCCCGACGCGGAGATCCTGGAGATAGAGACCGCCGCGTTCGAGCTGATAAGCACCGACGGCGGCGAGTGGCGCTGGCGGCTCATCGACGAGGGCGGCTACCTCGTCGCCGAGGGAGCGACCGCGCACCCGAGCCGGCAGGCCGCCCGCGAGGCGATGGACCTCCTCGTCGACCTCTCGCCGGACGCGAACGTCCGGGAGATGGCCGACCCGGTCTTCCAGGTGTACGACGACGAGGGCGACTGGAACTGGCGGTTCGTCACGGTCGACAACGAGACGATCGCGGACGGGACCGCCCCCCAGAGCACGCGCGACGACGCGACGGACCACGTCGCGGACGTGCGGGCCGCGGCGGCCGGCGCGCCGGTCGACGTGGTCGAGTCCTACGGGATCGAACTGGCCGAGGACGGCGCGTGGTCGTGGCGGGTCTTCGACACGGCCCGCGACGAGGTGGCGACCGGCACCCGCGAGTACGAGCGCCGCGAGTCCGCCGCGTCCGACGTGGACCTGCTCCGGCGTCACGCCGACACCGCGCCGATCTTCGAGATCGAGACCGCGGCCGTCCGCCTCGTCCACGGCGACGAGGGGTACGGCTGGGTGCTCATCGACGACGAGCGCGAGACCTACGCCCGGAGCGGCCGCCGCTACGAGACCCGGGCCTCGGTCATGGACGCGATCGAGGACTTACGGGAGATCGCGCCCGACGCCGGCGCGGTCAACTTCGACGACGCCGGCTTCGAACTGTTCGACGACGGCGACGGCTGGCGCTGGCGGCTCCTCGACGAGGAGGAGCGCGCCGTCGCGACCGGCGCGACGCCGTACGACACGCGCGAGGCGGCCCGCGACCGCGTCGAGACGGTCCGCGACCTCGTCGCCGGCGCGAGCGTCCTGGAGATCGACGATCCGGCGTTCGAGCTCCACTACCAGGACGACGGCTGGATCTGGCGGCTCGTCGACTCCGACGGCGACTCGCTGGCCCAGAGCATCGAGGTGTACCCGACGCGCGGCGAGGCCCGCGAGGCCATGCAGACGCTGAAGGAGCAGGCCCCCGAGGGCCACGTCACCGTCGCGCAGTAACCCCGGCGATCGACCGCGGCATTTTTTGTAGCCCGTCGCACACTCTCGCCCGTGAGCGACAACGATCCCCAGCGCGCGAGCGACGAGAGCGTCGCGGGTCCCGCCGGCGACCGAGACGCCGCGGACGGCCCGAACGGCGACGGTGCGACCGGCGAGGAATCCGTCCCCGCGGAGGTCCACGACGAGACGGAGATCCCCGAGGACCACCCGCGCTACCAGGACCTCGTGAGCAGGCACCGCATCGAGGAGGGCGTCGAGAAGGGGATCACGCACCTCCAGGGGATGCACGCGGAGGGCCGCGGCAGCGCCTTCGACTACCTGCTCGGCGAGGAGACGATCCCGAGCGCCGACGAGGCCGAGCGCGCCGCCGCGGCGCAGTTGCTGCTCGCGGATCACCCGGTGCTCTCGGTCAACGGCAACGTCGCGGCGCTGGCCCCGTCGGAGATGGTCGACCTCGCCGAGGCCGTCGACGCGGACCTCGAAGTGAACCTGTTCAACCGCACCGAGGAGCGCGTCGCGGCCATCGCCGACCACCTGCGCGAGCACGGCGCCGAGGAGGTGAAGGGACTGACCGCCGACGCGCGGATCCCGGGACTGGACCACGAGCGCGGGAAGGTCGACGAGGACGGCATCTACGCCGCCGACGTGGTGCTGGTCCCGCTCGAGGACGGCGACCGCGCGGAGGCCCTGGGCGAGATGGGCAAGACCGAGATCGTGATCGACCTGAACCCGCTCTCGCGCTCCCCGCGGGTCGCCGCGATCCCGATCGTCGACGACCTGCTTCGGGCCGTGCCGAACATCGCCGCCCACGCCCGCGATCTGGCGGACGCCGACGAGGCGGAACTGCGCCGGATCGTCGACGAGTTCGACGCCGACGCCGCGCTGGCGGCGGCTGAACGACGGATCCGCAGCGGCGACTGGGACTGACCCGGCGGCGGACCCTCCGCGCGCTGCCGGGTGGGCCAACGGTTTTGTGAGTTCTCGTGGAACGGCGGAGCATGGCGAAAAACGTCGGCGGAACGGAACGGATCGCGCGAGGACTGATCGGCGCTGCCCTCGTGTTCGTCGCGCTCGGTAGCGGCCGGGGGAAAGCGACCAGACTGGCCGTCCTCGTCGGCGGTGCTGAACTGCTGTACACGGCCGCCACGCAGTACTGCCCCGCGAACGCCGCGCTCGGCCGGGACACGGCGGTCGAGGAGCGCGACCTCGTGGAGATGCCCGCCTGAGCCGGATCGGCTGGGACCTCGCCGTTCGCAGCTATCGCTGTCGTGGCGTTACTGTTCTCGCAGAAAGGGAGAAGCCGATTACGCGGCGGCCATCATCGCGGCGATGAACGACCAGTCGGTTCCGGACTCGGTTTCGTATTTCTTGTGCTCCGCGTTGCTCTCGTTTCGGGGGTGCTTCCAGTGCATACCTCCCCTAATGGCTTGCCACTAAAGAGTCTTGTCTAAATGACACTTATATCACGGTTGTCCACGGGTAATACATATTACAGGCCGCATAGTCCATCAGCGGATGATTTGGTAAGACGGCTCAAACATAAGATATCGTTTAGATAGAGCAACGTCTCCGGCACAGTAGAGGTCCGGGCACCGCCGTCGCGCGGAACAACGCAACACCTTTCAACTATCCTGTGGTAACACTAGGTGGTATGAGCGACCAGAACGAGTTCGACCAGTTCAGCGACGTCGGCGAAGCGGAGGTAACCCGCGCGATCGGTCAGGAGTGGACCGAGGAGTTCATGGACTTCTCGGACAGCGACGTGATCATCGTCGGCGGCGGCCCATCGGGGCTGATGGCCGCGAAGGAACTCGCGGAGCGGGGCGTCCAGACGATGGTCGTCGAGAAGAACAACTACCTCGGCGGCGGCTTCTGGCTCGGCGGGTTCCTGATGAACAAGGTGACGGTGCGGGAGCCGGCCGAACAGGTGCTCGAGGACTTAGACGTCGACTACAAGGAGTCCCAGGACAGCGAGGGGCTGTTCGTCGCGAACGGCCCCCACGCCTGTTCGGCGCTGATCAAGGCGGCCTGCGACGCCGGCGCGAAGATTCAGAACATGACGGAGTTCACCGACATCGTCATCCGCGAGGACCACCGCGTGGGCGGCATCGTGATGAACTGGACGCCGGTCCACGCGCTGCCCCGCGAGATCACCTGCGTCGACCCGATCGCGGTCGAGGCCGACCTGGTGATCGACGCGACGGGCCACGACGCCGTCGCCGTCAACAAGCTCGACGAGCGCGGCGTGCTCGACGCGCCGGGCATCCAGCACGCCAAGGAGCACAACACGGGCATGGACAACACCGGCGAGGACTCCTACGGCGCGCCCGGCCACGACTCGCCCGGCCACGACTCGATGTGGGTCGGCAAGAGCGAGGACGCCGTCGTCGAGCACACCGGCCTCGTCCACGACGGCCTCATCGCCACCGGGATGGCCACGGCGACGACCTACGGCCTGCCCCGCATGGGCCCCACCTTCGGCGCCATGCTCGTCTCCGGCAAGCGCGCCGCCCAGGTCGCCATCGACGAACTCGGCGTCGACGTCGAGGACGTCGACATGACCACCCGCGCCACCCCCGCCGACGACTGACGCGCCGACTCGGTCGACCCGTCCGCGATCAGCCCCCTCCGAGCGGTACTGTCTCCGGACACCCTCACGATTGCACTACGCTTCGGAGCGCGAAACGAACAGCACGATCGGACCCCGCTCGTGTTTTAATTCACCGTTCATTTAACCGGGTTGGGGGATCAGGCACGATGAGCGACGGCAGTAGTGACATCCTCCTATCAGAAAATGGTCGGTCCGCTACTGAACGGCTCGCCCGGAAACCGCGCGAGAGCGCCTCCTCCGAAGTCGTCTCCCGTTCCACTGGCACGAAGTGAGGGGTGAACAGGGTGTCACGTTGATATGTTGTACACTCGGCTTCCATAGCTAAAATCATATTAACAGTTAATTTTTCAATGCTTGCATAAAACTTTATTTATCAATATATTCTACGGTAAATTGCATGTCAGATGAATCCCGAAGGAAGCTCCTGAAGGCGAGCGGCGTCGCAGCAGGCGCCCTCACGATCCCCGGCGCGGCAGCGGCAAGCGGCGGTCCGGGGCTGTCGGGCGACGAGAGGGAGATCGAAATCGTCGACAGAACCGTCGTTACGAGTTCCGGGAGCAGCGAGATCGTCGCTGTCAGCGTCGCTCAGCGGGACGGGGCGCGGACGTATTCGACGAACGACGCGGCGACCGAGAACTACGTCTTCGAGGTGGACCCGGAGGGCGGCTCCGCGTCCTACGCCCGGGTCGAAGCGACGCGGTACGAGAGCCTGACGGACTCCCCGAGCACCATGAGCGTCGAGAGCGCCAAGCAGGAGGCGTCGCTCACGGGCGACGACGACACCGACATCGTCGAGCGGTCGACGACGTGGGGAGAGGACCTCGGTCAGTGTGCGGCGTACAGCGGCCACGATCATCGCTATCAGGCGATCAGCGCGGAGTTCGACCAGCGGCTGAACGACTACAGCTGGACGGCGATCGCCGCCGCGCTGATCGCCCTCGTCGAGTCCGCGCTCCTGAGCGGCGGGATCGCGCTCGTCGGCGGCATCGCGGCGATCGTCAGCGACACCGACACC
Source organism: Halostella limicola (assembly GCF_003675875.1). Lineage (NCBI taxonomy): Archaea > Methanobacteriati > Methanobacteriota > Halobacteria > Halobacteriales > Natronoarchaeaceae > Halostella > Halostella limicola. The sequence continues at coordinate 205,916 of NZ_RCDI01000002.1, forward strand.
ATCACGTTCGGGGCGCAGGAGTACGACGTCAGCAAGTTCGGGTGGAACCAGACGATGTACAGCGCGAACGTCGCCGCGGGCTGGCGACGTTCGAGGAGCGCGCTGACCACCGTATCCACCGCGCCGACGCATCCCACTCGATGAGGATAATTCGAGGGCGGATCGATCCCTAATAATAAACACGCCTCCCCCACATTTTCGATATCCGATGACCACGACCTCACGACGAACCGCCGACTCGATCCGCGGTTCCTGGCCCCGCATCGCTCTGCTCGTCGCGCTCGGTTCGACCCTCGCGTCGGGCGGCTACCTCTACGCGAGCGCGCAGCAAGTAGCGTCCCTTCCAGTCGCGTTCGCCGCCGCCGGTGCCGCGGCCGGCGCGGCGCTGACGGCTATCGAGGCGAATCACCGTCTGCGGTCGGCGTTCGAGAGCGTCCCCGCATCCGTCCGGACCGCGGCGTTCGTACTCGGACTCGTCACGGTCGTCACGTTTCTGAGCGCCGAGGAGGCGGCGACCACCGGGATCGGGTTCGGCGGCGGCGTCATCGCGACGACGGCGCTCGCGCTGGCGCGGTCGCGGTTACGCGGGTAATCGACGTCGGTCGGGCACCCGAGTCTGGGTGTCAGGACCTACCACACTACCCGAACGCCTTTGCCGGATAGCCGAGAAGCGACTACCGCATGCTTCGAACGACGCACGCACGCCGCAGCAACCGCGGGTCCGGTGTGGCCCGCGGCTGGGTTCCGCGATAGCCGTATCGAGGAGCGAGCGCACTGGTTCTGTCGTATCGTCACGAGTAGACGTAGCACGACGACCGCCGCGAACGGGGGTGAGTCCCGTGCGGCGTAGCGAGGCGTACCTCCCCACCAGCCGCGAGGCCGGCGACCACGATCGGGAGGCGGTCGAGATCGCGCACCGCGCCGGACTGGTCGAACGACTGGGAAGCGGCGTGTACGCGTTTGCCCCTGCTGGCGAGCGCGTCCGGCGGAAGGTGATCCGGACGCTCGAGCGCGAGATGGAGGCCATCGGCGGCCAGCGGATCAGCCTGCCCCAGTTGCAGTACCGGTCCGCCTGGGAGCGAAGCGGCCGGTGGGAGAACTTCGAGGACGAGATGTTCACCTTCGAGAACCGCGACGGGGCGGACATGTGTCTCGCGCCCTCCCACGAGGAGGGCGTCGTGGACCTCGTCGACGGCCGTGTGCGGTCGTACGACGACCTCCCCCTCCTGCTCTATCAGGTGGGCGCGAAGCACCGCGACGACCACGCCAGGAACGGCCTGCTCCGGACGAAGGAGTTCACGATGAAGGATGCTTACAGCCTCCACGCGGACCGCGACTCCCTGGCCGAGTGGTACGAGCGCGTCCGCGACGCCTACCGCCGGATCTTCGAGGCGCTCGGCGTCGAGTTCGTCGTGAGCGAGGCCGACGACGGCGTCATGGGCGGCACCGGCTCCGAGGAGTTCGTCGCGCCCGTCGACGAGGGGACCTGCGAACTGTTGCACTGCGGGGCCGCGGGCTGCCGGTACGGTCTCACCGACGAGCACCCCGCGTTCCACGACGCCGCGGCGGGCGACGACTGCCCCGACTGCGGCGGCGCGCTCAAGGCGAGCGAGGGCATCGAGGTCGGCCACGTCTTCCGGCTCGGGACGCGGTACTCCGAGGCGATGGACCTGACGGTCGATCTGGCCGACGGGACGCGGGTACACGTCGAGATGGGGAGTTACGGGATCGGCGTCACGCGGGTGGTCCAGACGCTGATCGAACAGCACGCCGACGCGGACGGCTGTTGGTGGCCCGTCACGGACCAGGGGAGCGTCGCGCCCTTCGCCGCGTCGGTGATCCCCCTGCGCTACGAGGGCGAGGTCCGGGCGGCCGCGGACCGGATCCACGAGGCCCGCGACGACGTCCTCCTGTACGACGGCGACCGGACCATCGGCGAGCGCTTCGCCGAGAGCGACCTGCTCGGGATCCCCACGAAGGTCGTGCTGGGGAACCGCTTCCTGGAGACCGGCGAGGTCGAACTGGAGTCCCGCGACGGCGAGACGCGGTACGTGGACGTCGAGACGGCGCTGGAGACGGTGGGCCGGGAGCGGCGACTGTAGCCCGCCGGCCGACTGTCCGGGGTCAGTCGTCCCGCCGCCCGAACGCGAACAGGCACGTCGGCGTCTGCCCGGCCGCCCGCGGCGAGAGGTGGTCGGTGACCGCGTCGTCGTAAAACGTCAGTCCCGTCCCGCCGAGGTCGCGATGGGCGTACGTCGCGAGGTAGAGCCGCCCGAGCGTCACGCCGGCCTCCAACTGCGCGAGGCGGTAGCCGCGATTTCCGAGGCGGCCGACCAGCTCGTCCACGTCGGCGAGCAGGTAGACGTTGACGTGCGCGTCGCCGGCCCACGACTGGTCCAGCGCGAGGTGGCGCTTCGTCCGGCGGTCCACGCCGCCGAGACGTTCGATTTCCACGGTCTCCGGCAGGAACTGGTACGTCCCGTCGGGGACGCCGTCGACGCCCGCCGCGAGGACGTAGGCGTCGTTGAACGCGAGGCCGGCAGCCGCGCCGCCGTTCCAGTCGCCGGGGACCCCGCGAGTCGCCCGGTCGAGGACGGTACCGACCTGCCGGCGAGTCGGCCCCTCGTCCGCGTCGAACTCGCGGCAGGAGCCGCGGCGGCGGACGGTGGCGTGGAACGGTCGCGCCGAGGCCGTCTCGTGGTCGACCGGGTCGAGGGCGACGCGCTCGCCGCCCCCGGCGTCGCGCGTGCCGGCCCCCCGCGCGTCGTAACAGCGCCCCCGCCACTCGCGAGCGGCGTCGCCGTCCGGCAGGGCGCTCTGTTCCCAGGCGTCGTGGATCAGCGGGTAGTCGACCGGGTCCGACGAAAGCGGCGTCTCGTCGGGGGCTATCGGGTCGAGCGGGGGAGCGTTCGGCGCGGGGGCGTCCCGGCCGAGCGGCACCAGTTCCAGCGGCGCCTCGTTCTCGGAGTCGACGCCGAGGAGGTCTGCGACCGCGGCGTCGTCGAAACCGGCGACGACTTCCGCGCGGTAGTCCAGCGCGTGGGCGGCCCCGAGCAGGTTCGCGAGCACGGTGCCGGAGTCCCAGAACGCGTGGCGGTAGGTCCGGTCGCGGTACTTCCAGGCGTTGCGCCACCACGTCGACGTGACCGCGACGGTGACGGGGGCGTCCGCCACCGGCGCGTAGTCGCCCGTCGCGTCCGCGAGCGCACCTCGGTAGTCACCCTCGCGGACGACGTCGAGCGCGAACGTCGCCGGGTCGAAGTGGTAGACGCCCGCCGACAGGCCGTCGCAGTCGCCGCAGACGAGATAGAGGTCGACGTGGTACAGCTTTCCCGTACAGGAGGCGGCTCGGAAGCGCAGCGTCCGGCCCTGCCGTTCGATCGACTCGACGACGCCGTTCGCCGCGTAGCACAGCGTCGCCAGCGTCTCGCGGTCCGGCGTCGCCCGCGGGGACTGCTCGGCTCCGGAGAGCGGGTCCGCCATCGCCTCCGCGATCACGGAGAGCGTCGGTGGCTGCGGCGGTCGAACCGACCGCAGCGGTTCGCGCGGCAGGTTCTCGTACGCTTTGTACGGGCGCGGGCGGTTGTCGTGGTCGAGGGAGAAGTCGTCCTCCCGGACGCTTCGCGGACTGTGCTTCGTCCGCTCGTGGTACTCGCGGGCGTCGACCATACCGAGTATACGCTCGGTCTGATGAAAAAACTGCCCGCGGGTCAGTCTCGACGGGTACTCCGAACGATCCTCGGGAAAGCAGACATATTCACATCGTTATATAGGGAAAATATAATAGATTTAAGGTCGGATCCGTAGTCGTCCGACGCATCGCGCTCCGACGGGACCCTCTCGCGGACGCGCGACGGAGCCACAACCCATGTCACGATCCGACGACACGGCGACCGCGGACGAGTCGATCCACCGCGAGTACGTGCTCGACGTCCGCATCGTCGAGTGCGACCCGCACGACGGCGGCGACCCCACGTACCGATTCGAAGCGCCGCAGCACCGGGGGGAGGCGTTCGAGGACCCCGAGCGCGCGGAACTGTACGCCGACGTGTACTTCGACGTCAACGGGTTCGAGGAGGCGGGGACGGGCGAGCGCGGCGTCCCGCCGGAGATCATCCAGGCGGGCCGAGATACGCTCGCCGCCTACTTCCTCACCCAGCCCGGGACGGACGAGAACTGGGTGGCGTCGTTTTTCGGCGTGACCGTAGAGAAGGTCCAGCAGTACGTCGCCTGGGTCGAGAACCGGAGCGAAGAGATCCGTCGAGGAGCCGAGGAGCGAGGGATCGCGTAGCGCTCCCCGTAGTCGCCGTCAGTTCTCCCCGCCGGCCTCTGAGACGAGATCCGTTCGGTCGCTCCCGATCATGCTAAAAAGTGCCAATATATATCTTCATTATGCCTTTTATATAATGGTTCACTAAAGTATACCTATTATAAATTTACTTGTGATGACGTAGAAGGGATCTCTTCGTATGGTAGAATTCACCAGGCGGAAGCTGATGGCGACATCGGTCGCGGCGTCGCTGGGGGCGAGCGTTTCGGGGGTCGCCAGCGCGCAGGAAGACGAGGACGGAGACACGGAGAACGCCCCCTACGTGCAGGGGGAGATCGAGCGGTTCGCACACACCGCACTCGGCGCGGAGGTGACGGGCCCTTTCGTCACGGAGGGGACGCTCATCTTCAGCCTGCAGCATCCGGCCCGGCGCAATCCGGCGCCGTTCGACAGGGGCGGTATCGGCTACGTACGCGGCTATCAGTTCGGCGAGGACGACGGGTTCGACGAACTGTCTATCCCCACGTCGAAAGAGGAACAGGGCAGAGTCCGCGTCGCCGGTGGCGAGTACGAACTGCTCGCCGAGGAGGGCGACAACATCGCCAACGACGAGGACCTGGGGATGCCGGAAACGCCCGGAGGGCTGGCCATCGACCAGTTGGCGGGCTCGCGGTACGGCGACCTGGGGTACAACCCGGACATGAACCAGTTCGTCGCCACGGGCGACGACGGCGGGAACGACGGCAATAGCGGGAACAAGGGGAACGGCGACAACAGCGGCAACGACGGCAATAGCGGCAACGACGGCAACAACGGAAACTCCGGGAACAACGGGGGCGACGGCTACGCGGGCTACCTGTTCACGAACTTCGAGAACAGCCCCGGCAACGTCGTGCGGACGCCGATCATCCGGAACGACGACGGCACGTTAGACGCCGACCTCGACAACGCGATCAACCTCGCCAACACGGACGCGCTCCGCGAGATCGGCGGTACGCGCATCAACTGTTACGGCGATCTCACACCGTGGAACACGCCGGTGACGGCCGAGGAGGAGTACGCTCACCCGCGCGTGACGGGGCCGGCAACCGTCAGCGACATCGTCGACCAGGGGACCGGGGTCGGCCTCCGCGGAGCGAGGGAGTTCTGGAACCGGCCGAACCCGAGCGAGATCCCGGGTGCGCTGGAGGAGTACTACGGCGACGATTCCTGGATGCCGCAGGGGTTCTGGGCCCTCGGCGGGGTCGAACTGCACGCGTACTACCTCGGAACCGAGAAGAACGACCAGGTGAGCGGGTTCGATCCGGACAACAACACGGACCCGATCGGGGAGGGCTACCCGAACCCCTACCGGACCGGATACATCACCGAATTCCGGGACCCGACGGCGGAGGAGCCGACGCCGGTGAAGTACTACGTCGGCGGCCGCGCCGCCTGGGAAGCGCCGGACTTCCAGGAGGACGAACGGACGGTCTATCTCAGTTCCGACGGCGTCAACAAGGGGTTCTACAAGCTCGTCACCGACGAGCCGATCCCGAGCTACGACGACCCGATGGCGATCAGCGGGACGCTCCACGCCGCGAAGGTGACCAATCAGGACGCCGCCGCGAACAAACCGCCGGCCGAGGTCGACCTCCAGATCGAGTGGATGGAACTCGGCAGCGCGAGCAACGCCGAGGTGGAGTCGTGGATCGCCGAGTACGACGACGTGAACCAGCAGACCTACCTCGAGACCCACGCCGAGACGAGCTGGGACGAGGACCTCGAAGCGGCCATCGCGGAAGCCGATCAGGAGGTCGCGGAGAACGGTAACCAGAACTACGTCACCGATCAGGAGGTCCTCGACTGGGCCGAGCAGTACCAGAACAACGGGCCGGACGGCGTCGACGAAGAGCTCCGGCGGGTCCCGTTCATCGAGACCCGCGCCGCGGCCAAGGAGGTCGGCGCGACCGTCGAGTTCCGCAAGAGCGAGGGGATCGACAGCGTCGAAGGGGCCGGCCCGGGCGACTACGTCTATCTCGGCATCTCCGAGGTCAACGACGGCATGAGCGACGACCAGGGCGACGTACGGGTCGACCGCGTCGACGGCGGCCTCGTCTATCGCGCGGAGATCGAGGAGGACTACAACATCTCCACGCTCGAACCCGTCATCGTCGGGCCGGACGGGACCGACCCGGCCGACGTGGCCGACGACGCGCTGCTGAACGTCGACAACGTGTTCGTGATGGACGACGGCCGCGTCCTCTGCTGCGAGGACGCCAGCCAGTACGGCCGCTCCTACCCGAACGACTGCATGTACGTGTACACGCCGAACTGACGAGGGCGTGGGTCGGGAACGGCGATCGCGTCGTTCGCGCCCGCCGTTCTCTTTCGCGGGACCCGTCCGTCGACGCGGTTCGTTTAACTACCCGGTAGTACAACTTTGGTGTATGACCACCGACGACGCGGTCGAGCGGATCTCGCTCTACCGCCCGCCGACGTACGACGGCGCGCCGCCGGTCGACGCCGACGAGGTCGCCGACTGGCTCCGCGAGCGCGTCGACGCCGACGTGGCGGTGCGCGACCGCTTCCTCGACGAGCACCGAACGGACGACCTCCCCGAGGCCTTCGCCGAGGCGCGCGTCCTCGACCCGCACGACCCCGACACCGGGAACACGATGCTCGGCATCGTCCGCTACGAGGAGCGCGCGCTCGACCACCCGGAGCGCGAGGGCGGCGTGCTCTACGACGGCCTCGCGGTCCAGCGAGCCCTCAACGCGGCGCTCCCGCAGGCGGAGCGCTCGCTCGACCACGTCCACGTCGCCCTGCTGGACCGAGCGCTCGGCACGTGGGGCGACCACGACGCGCGCTGGCACAAGCGGGTGAACGTCCTCGGCCAGCCAGCGCTCGTGTCGGTGCCCGGGCTGTACGAAGCGCCGGCCAAGCCCGAGCGGTACTACAAGGAGAAGCAGAAGCACGCGATGTTCGCCGGCGACGCCCCGCCGCGCGAGGTGCTGGAGAACCAGGTAGAGGGGGAGTTCCTCGTCGAGAACGACCCCAGGACCACGGCGGCGCTGAAGGGGTACGTCCTGCAGGCGGTCCACCTCGCGGCGACCGGCGAGGGCTTCTGCGACGACGAGCGCTGTCGGCTGTCGAACCCGCACCGACAGGAGGGCGTGGTGAAGGCGCAGTTGCGGGAGCCCGAGTTCTGCACGAGACACGCCGAGTTGTACGAGGCGGGTCGAGTGCAGAGCTGAGAAACGGTGTTTCGCGTGTTCTGCACGAGACACGCCGAGTTGTACGATCCGGACCGAGCGGAGAGTTGAGAAACGGCGGACGCCTTACTCGACGGTCACGGTGACGTTCCCGTCGTCGCCGGTCACCGTCGCGTCGAGCGACTCGGGACCGACCGTCAGCGCGACCGTCTCGTCGGCGACGCGCTCGACGGCGAACGCCGCGTCGACCTCGTCCCCCCGTTCGTCCGCGAACGCCGTCAGCGCCGGTTCCAGTTCGTCGGCCTCGGCCGCGTCGTCCATGCGAAGCACCCAGGCGTAGGCCTGCTCGTCGCCCGCCATGCCGACCACCTCGTCGGCGCCCCACCCCGCCGCGGCCTCGCGTGCGACGGTGTCGTTCAGTTCGCTCTGGAGGACGATTCGCGCGGTGAGTTCGCCGAGGGTGTCGTTCTCGCCCTCGCGCCACTCGTCGCCCGTCTCGGCCGCGACGGAGAGGTTCCGCGCGGGCTCTTCTCCGGGCGTCAGGTTGTGAAGCAACTGTTCCGTCGTCCGCGGGTAGTCATCGTACGCGCGCTCCAGTTCCGACGGGTCGTCGACCTGCGCGGCGACGTACCGGCTGCCGAAGTAGTACCGGGCGTAGAACAGCCGCTCGGCCGGGTCGCCGTCGGCGTATCGCTCGGCGACGCGCTCCGACTGCGCGGGCGCGTCGAGATATCGTTCGGTGTAGGCGTCGGTGACGTACACCGCGCCGCCCTCGACGAGCGCGAGGCGGGTCTGGAGCAGGTCGTTCGTGAGCCGCGGCCGGTCGAGGGCGTCGAGCCACGGCAGCATGTTCGCGTTGAACTGCGTCGCGTGGACGAACTCGTGGACCAGCACCTGCTCGACCCGCGCGGGCGTGCCGTTCGCGGGGTGGACGAAGACGGCGCCGCCGGTGGTCGTGGTCCCGCCCGGCCGGTCCGCGTCGAACGACGCGTTGCCGACGCCCAGCAGGCGGAAGAACTCGTACCGCGAGGGGTCGTAGCCGCGCCGCTCCGTCAGGTTCCGGACCTCGACCGGGCGCGGTTCGACGTCGGTGCCGAGGAGGGACTGCACGCGCGCGCGTACGCCGCGTCCGCGTCGACGTCCAGCGATCCGTTCTGCACCGGCACGTCGTATCCGCCGGCGTCCGTCCCGTTTCCGTCGCTCCCGTCGGTCGCGGTCGACGTTTCGTTCGCCGTCTCCGGGGCGTCAGTCGTCGCGCCGTCGTCCACGAACGGGGCCGAACACCCCGCGGTCACGATCAGCAGCGCGAGGAGGGCGGCTGCGGTCCTCATTGTATTCTGCGCCTCAGGAACCCGTAAATAAAACGATGTCGCTCGATGCAGAGTATCACGCGACCGGCGGCCGGGAACGCGGCGACGCGGTCGCCGAACCGACGGGCGCAGCGAGCGACGACGGCGCGGGGAGTGCCGCTGATTCGGCGGCCGCGGCGTCGCCGACGGCGACCGCCACCTCGCCCGCCTTCCCGGCGGCGCTCGCGTTCTCGACGAACGCCTCGGCGCCGGCGAAGACCACGACCGTCTCCGGCGTGACCCGCTCGACGCGGAACGAGATGTCGGCGTCGTCCGCCCGTCGGTCGGCGTAGGACTCGAACGCCGCCTGCGCCTCGTCGGCCTCGTCGGGGGAGTCCCAGCGGAGCGCCCACGCGAGCGCCGCCTCGTCGCCGGAGGCGTGCTCGTAGACGAACACCCGATCGTTCCCCCACCCGGCCGCCGCGGCGGTGGACACCCCCTTCGAGAGCTCGCTCCGGAGGACGATGCGGGTGACGAGTTCGCCTTTCGTGTCCGCTCCGGTCCGGTACCAGTCCCCCGTGTCCGCGGCTCCGAGTTCGAGCTCTGCCGGCGGTTCCGCAGCCGGCGTCCGCCCGTGGAGCAGTTGCTCCGTCGTCTCGGGGTGGTCCTCGTACACGGACGACAGCTCGTCGGGCGAGTCGACGCTGTCGGAGACGTACTCGTAGCCGAAGTAGTAGGGGGCCCAGAGGTAGCGGTTCCCGGCCGGGCCGCGCTCGTACTCCGCGGCGACCCTGCTCGACTGCCGGGCCGTCCCGTCCTGGAACCGCTCGGCGTAGGCGTCGGTGACGTACACTGCGCCGCCCTCGACGAGCGCCTGCCGGGTCATCGCGTAGTCCGTCGTCCGCCGGGTGTACGCCACCGAGTCGAGGTCGGCGGTCATGCCCGACCGCATCTGGACGGTGTGGGTGAACTCGTGGGCGAGCACCCGCTCCACCTCGGCGTCGGACGCGTTGCGGGTGGTGATCTGTACCTGCCCGTCGGCGTAGGTGACGCCGCTGGCCCCGTCCGTCGCGTAGTCCGTCTCCTCCAGACCCATGATGTCGAAGAACTCGCGCTCGGCGTAGTAGCCCGCGCCGGAACTCCGCGACGATCCGTCTATCACCGTCACCGTCCGCGGCCGGACGTCCGTGCCGACGAGGGCCTGCACGCGGGCGAACGTCCGGTTGGGGTCGACCGGGAGCTCCCCGCCCCTGACGGGCACCGAGTACTCGTCGGCCGCCTCGACCGCGGTCGTCGTGGGCCGCTCCGTCGTCGCGGTCTCGTTCGTCGCGTTCCCAGGTTGCGTCGTCCGGAAGGCGGCGCCGTCGGCGGCGCATCCGGCGAAGACGAGGGCGAGAGCGACGGCGAGGGTGGCGAGGGCCCGACGAGTCACCATACCACAGTGTACGACAGCGCGACCAAAAGGATACCGTCAGACGGGGGTCTCGCCGGGCGGAGCCCGCGGTTGCACGGCGGTCAGGCGATCCGTCCGCCGGAGAGGCGGATGATCCCGAACCAGTGCTCCTCGTGGGCGACGGCGTCCGACCGCGCCCGGAGCGCATCCCGCGCTGCACGCACGCGGTCGGTGAGGTGCACGTCCGGCGGGTCGTCGTAGCGGAGCGTCAGGGTCGGCGGCGTCGACAGCACCGTCACGGCGCGGAAGGCGGCGTTGATCGGGGCCGCGTACGACCGGTCGCTCCGCGCCGCGTTGAGGAGGACGACGTGCCCGCCCGGCCGAACGAGGTCGCACCAGTCGTCGACAGTCCCGGCCGGGTCCGCGAACATCCCCACGACGAACGTTGAGAGGACGCCGTCGACGCCGCCCGCGACCGGCGGCCGCGTGGCGTCGCCGCGGACGACGTGGACGTTCTCCCAGCCGCGGCGATCGACCAGCCGCCGCGCGCGGTCGAGGATGGGGCCGGTGAAGTCGACGCCGACGACGGTTCCCTCCGGGCCGACCCGCTCGCGGAGGTACGGGAGGTTCGCGCCGGTACCGCAACCCATGTCGACGACGGTGTCGCCGGGCGAGAGGCGCAGCGCCGCGGCCGCGCGCTCGCGCAGGCTCGCGACGCCCGGCGTATGCAGGGCGATGCGGTCGTACAGCCCGGCCCACCGGCCGTAGAACGACTGGGCCGACGCCATCTCAGACCAGGCCCTGCACGCGCTCGGCGACCGTCTCCGCGTCGGGACCGAGCATGTAGACGATCGGTTCCACGCCGTACCCGCCGGTCTGGTAGAGCACGTCGGCGTCAGGCGTCTCGGCGAGCGCGTCCGTCACCGCCTTCCGGACGTGTTCCTCGCCCTCGAACTCCGCGGTGACGAGGCCGTGGGCCTCCAGACGCTCGACCAGATCCGGGTCGTAGCGGACGTTCAGCGCGGCGTTCACGTCGCGCCCGGCCTCGCGCGCGGAGAGCAGCACCGTCGCGACGTGCTCGCTGACGCCGAACTCCGGCTCGCTCGGCACGGTCGTGCGCCCCTTCACGTCGAAGATGCGACCGGGGACGCCGGCCACGTCGTCGAGGTCGTCTGCGTCGGGCGTGCAGACGACGAGGTTCGACCCGACGTTCGGGATGAGCGCGGCGAACCCGCTCGTGTTCTCCAGACGGCGGAGGCCCCGGCGGAGCGAGGCGAGGACGCGCTCGGTCGTCCGGAGCTCGCTCTCGGGGTCGTGGATGCTGAAGTCGCCGCCGTACTCTGCGAGCTCCGGGACGGCCTCCTCGTGCATCTGGGCGAGCACGTCGCCGTCCTCCAGTCGCCGGATCAGCACCTCGGCCTCGACGAGGGCCTGTACCGGGCGCATCCCGCCCTCGGTCAGCCCCTCGCCGACGCGCTCGACGAGCTCCCGGACGCGCTCGTCCCGCATGAATTCCTCGCGGCGGGCGACGTCGCCGTGGGCGTACTTCGAGACGGCGGACTGGCTGATGCCGAGCGCCGACGCGACCTCGCTCTGGGTGAGGCCGCGGTCGCGCAGGTCCTCGGCCAGCATCGACCGGAACGTCGGGAGGAACTCCTCGACGACGATCTCCTCGACGAACTTCATTGGTCGCCTCCGAACTCCCGGTCGCCGCCGATCCGGGACGCCTGCGGCCCGTCCTGGTCCTGGTACTTCGATCCGCGGCCGCTGCCGTACGGGCGCTCCGCGGCCGACTTCAGCTCCGTGAAGATGAGCTGCGAGATGCGCATTCCGGGGGTGAGCGCGACCGGTGCGGTGCCGAGGTTCGAGAGTTCGAGCGTGATCTGCCCGCGGTAGCCGGGGTCGACGACGCCCGCCGTCGCGTGCACGACGATGGCGAGGCGACCGAGCGACGACCGCCCCTGTACGTGCGCCAGCAGGTCAGCCGGGATGTCGACGCGCTCCTTCGTCGTCCCGAGGACGAAGTCGCCGGGGTGGAGGATGAACTCCTCGCCCTCGTCGACGACGGTCTCCGACACGTACTCGTCGACCTCCCACTCCGCGTCGGGGTGGATGCAGGGGATGTTCGTGCGCTGGAACTCCAGGAACTCGCGGCCGAGTCGGAGGTCGATGCTGGCGGGCTGTATCTGCAGGTCGAGGTCCTCCAGCGGCTCGACGACGAGGTCGCCCTCCTCGAGCCGGCGGAGGATGTCCGCGTCCGAGAGGATCATACCGGGAAGGAGCGAGCGGAGGGGCCTAAATTCCTCGGTCCGGCCGCCGGGCGGACCCCTCTTTCGGACTCCAATGCAGGGTTACGAACCGTCGGCGATCGATCCAGCAAACCGGGTCAGTTCGCTCGTTGCGGTCGGTTCGACGACGTTCGCCGCGGGATCGTAGTCGACGACGAGAACGGCAACGGGCTCGCCACGTTCACCGGGGCTCTCGTTCGCCCGCGATCCGTGCCACGGGGTTTATCACCCTCAATGGCTTCTTGGAGCGCATGAACACCGGATCGGGGTCAACGGCCGGGGACTTCTGGGACGACCCCGACGACGACGTGGCGCTCGGACGGTACCGAGCGCTCGTGGATACGATAGACGACGGGGTCTACCAGCTCGACGCGGACGGACACTTCGTCGCGGTCAACGACGCGGTCGTCGAGATGACCGGCTACGAGCGCGACGAACTCCTCGGCGAGCACGTCTCGCTCCTGCTCGCCGACGCCGACGTCGACCAGATAGAGCGCGACATCGCCGAGCACGTCGCCGAGGGCGTCGAGCTCGCCACCTTCGAACTCGCGATCCGAACCGCAGAGGGGGAGCCGATGCCCTGCGAGCTCCGGATCAACCCCCTCGTCGACGGCGGCGAGTTCGAGGGATCGATCGGCGTCGCCCGCGAGCTCGTCGATACGGACCAGCAACTGAAGACGCTCGGCTCGGCGCGGACGTCGTACAAGTCGGTCACGAACGTGCTCGACGAGGCCAACATCGGCGTCGTGGTGCTCGACGACGCGCACGAGATCAGGTGGATCGACGAGACGATCGAGGAGTACCTCGGGCTGGAGTACGACGCCGTCGTCGGCCGAGACAAGCGAGCGGTGATCGACGAGACCCTCAAGGAGAAGTTCGCCGCCCCCGAGTCCTTCGCCCGGACCGTCCTGACGTCGTACGAAGACGGCAGTTACGTCGACCGGCTCGAGTGCCGGATCGCGGCCGACGACCTCGAAGAGCGATGGCTCGAGTACCAGAGCAAGCCGATCGAGTCCGGCGAGTACGCCGGCGGGCGGGTCGAACTCTACTACGACATCAGCGACAGGAAGCGGTCCGAGGGCGCACTGCGGGAGAGCAGGGAGGAGTTTCGCTCCCTCGTGGACGCCGTCGAGGAGTACGCGATCTTCCGTCTGGACCCGGACGGGCGCGTCATGAGCTGGAACGAGGGCGCGCGGCGTATCAAGGGGTACGACCGCGAGGAGATCGTCGGCGAGCACTTCTCGGCGTTCTACACCGAGGAGGACCGTGCGGCGGGCGTCCCCGAGCGGAACCTCCGGGTCGCGCTGGAGACCGGTTCGGTAGAGGACGAGGGGTGGCGCCTCAGGAACGACGGCACGCGGTTCTGGGCGAACGTGACGATCACGCCCGTCCGCGACGCCGGAGGCAACCACCGCGGCTTCCTGAAGGTGACCCGCGACATGACCGACCGGCGGCAGCGCGAGGAGGAGCTCAAGAGCGAGCTCCAGCGGGTGTTCAGCCGGATCTCCGACGCGTTTTACGCGGTCGACGAGGAGTTTCGGTTCACGCACGTCAACGAGCGCGCCGAGGAGCTCCTGCAGCGCTCCGAGGAGGACCTGATCGGCGAGAGCCTCTGGGACGTGTTCCCCTCCGCCGGCGAGGTCGACGAGGTCTGGGACGCCTTCCACACGGCGCTCGAAACCCAGGAGTCGACGAGCTACGAGCTCTACTACGACACGCTCGGGTTCTGGGTCGAGGCGAACCTCTACCCCTCCGAGACCGGCATCTCCGTCTACTTCCGCGACGTCACCGAGCGCAAGGAGCGCGAGCAGGCTCTGGAGGAGTCCGAGCAGCGCTACCGGACGCTCACCGAGCACTTCCCGAACGGTGTCGTCACGCTGTTCGACCACGACCTCGAGTACACGCTGGCGGCGGGGCAGGGCTTCGACAGGATCTCCCAGGACCCGGACGACATTGAGGGGAAGTACTTTCGAGAGGCCTGGGACGAGGAGACCGTCGCCGCGCTCGAACCCGCCATGGAGGCCGTGCTCGACGGCGAGGAGCGGACGATCGAGCTCTCGTACGCCGGCCGGGAGTGGGTACTCCACGCGGTCCCGATCACCGACGCTCGGGGCGACGTGTTCGCCGGGGTGACGATGGCCCTCGACATCACCGAGCGCAAGGAGTCCCAGCGCAGGCTCGAGGAGACGATCGCCCAGCTCGAGGAGTCGAACGAGCGCCTCGAACAGTTCGCCTACGCCGCCTCCCACGACCTGCAGGAGCCCCTGCGGATGGTGTCGAGCTACCTGCAGCTCGTCGAGCGGCGCTACGCCGACGAACTCGACGAGGAGGGGCGCGAGTTCATCGAGTTCGCGGTCGACGGCGCGGACCGGATGCGGAACATGATCGAGGGCCTGCTCGAGTACTCCCGCGTGGAGACGCGCGGGGAGCCGCTCGTGCCGGTCGACCTCGACGCCCTCCTCGAAGACGTGCTGGAGGACCTCCAGATCCGGATCGAGGAGGCCGACGCCGACGTACGGGCCGAGCAGCTCCCCCCTGTCGAGGGGGACGCCAGCCAACTGCGACAGGTGCTGCAGAACCTGCTGAGCAACGCCATCACCTACAGCGGGGACGAGCCGCCGGAGATACGCGTCGCGGCGGAGCGGGAGGGCGACGAGGTGGTCGTCTCGGTCCACGACTCGGGCGTCGGGATCGACCCCGAGGACCAGGAGCGGGTGTTCGAAGTGTTTCAGCGCCTCCACGGGCGCGAGGAGCACTCCGGCACCGGGATCGGGCTGGCGCTGTGCGAGCGGATCGTGGAACGCCACGGCGGCGACATCTGGGTCGAGTCCGAGCCGGGCGAGGGCGCGACGTTCTCCTTCGCCCTCCCCGCGGCCGAGTCGGACGAGCGGTGACGGTCGACGACCGAAACGGCCTCGGCCGCGCTCGGACGACCGCTCCCGGCGGTTTCTCGCGGGCGCGATAGTCAGGGATAAAGGCGCTCCCGTCCTCGGTGTGGCCATGAAACAGGCCATCGTCGCTCGGACGGACATCGGCATGGGACAGGGCAAGCTCGCCGCGCAGGTCGCGCACGCGGCGCTGTCGGCATACGAGGACGCCGACAGTCGGACCCGCAAGCAGTGGAAGGGCGAGGGACAGAAGAAGGTCGTCCTGAAGGGCAGCGGCGAGTCCCAGCTGTTCGAGCTCGCCGACGCCGCCGAGCGCGAGCGGCTCCCCCACGCTATCGTCCGCGACGCCGGCCACACCCAGTTAGATCCCGGAACGGTCACCGCGCTCGCGGTCGGTCCGGGCGAGGACGCGGTCGTCGACAAGGTGACGGGCGACCTCTCGCTGTTCTGAACCGGCGCGCGACCGCCCGACGCGCGCTCTCGTTCGGGTCCCGCCCGGATCGGAGCGCGGTCGTCGCCGCCCGGCGCCGAATATGTATACCCTCGGCTCGCGCCGGAGGCTAGACGATGAGATGGAACCCCTATCCCCGTCCCGCCACTGGACGGTAATATGAGTACGAAACAGCGGACCAAAACGATCCGACGAGCGACCGAGAGCGTGACCGAGGCAGTCGTCGCGGCGATCGCCGACGAACTCGACGCGGACCCGCTCGCGATCGACCCGCTCCACGACGCCGTCGACCCGGATGCGCTCGAGGCCCTGTTCGAGAACACCGACACCGCGGCCCGCCGCGGCGGCGAGGTTTCGTTCGAGTCGAACGGCTGCCGCATCACAGTCTCGGCCACCGGCGACGTCTCCGCCCGCGCCCTCCCTTCCTCCCGGTAGATCGCCGCCGCCGACCGCACGTGCCTTATGCCCCGCCCCGCCAGTGTCACGTATGACCGCGACTGCCGCCGTTCCGCCGACCAGGGGGTGGCGCTGATGCGCCCGGCACACGACCTCGAACGCGCCGTGGGGATGGCGTACTACGTCAGCGACGCGGACGGCACCGGCGGCCGCCTCCGCGACGAGGACGCCGACTTCCGCGTGCGCGAACTCGAACGGTTCGACCTCGAACCGGTCGACGCCGACCCCGACACCTACGAGCACCTCGTCCTCCGCGCGACGCTCACGGGCTGGGACACGAACGACTTCGCCAAGCGCCTCTCGGACGCGCTGGGGATCAGCCGCGAGCGCGTCTCCTGGGCCGGGACGAAGGACAAGTACGCCGTCACGACCCAGCTGTTCAGCGTCAAGGGCGTCGCCCCCGGTGACCTGCCCGAGATCCGCGACGCCGAGATCGAGGCCGTCGGTCGCGCGGGTCGGTCGATCCTATTCGGCGATCTGGCTGGTAACGCCTTCGAGATCCGCGTCGCCGACCCCGACGCGCCGGAGAACGCCGACGCCATCGCCGACGACCTCCGCGAGTTCGGCGGCGGGTCCGTCGCCGTGCCCAACTTCTTCGGCCAGCAGCGCTTCGGCAGCAAGCGCCCGGTCACCCACGAGGTCGGCCTGCGCGTCGTCCGCGAGGAGTGGGAAGACGCGGTGATGGCGTACCTCGGGAACCCGCGCGAGAGCGAGCCCGAAGGGACGCGCGAGGCCCGGCGATTCGTCGAGGGATCCGACGACTGGGGGGAAGCGCTCGACCGCTTCCCGCGCCGCCTCGGCTACGAGCGGTCGATGCTCCACGAACTGGTCGAGAACGGCGGCGAGGACCCGGCGGACTTCCGGGCCGCGCTGGAGACGCTCCCCTCGAACCTCCAGCGCCTGTTCGTCCACGCCGCCCAGTCGTACGCGTTCAACCGGATCCTGAGCGAGCGACTGGAGCGCGGCCTCCCGTTCGACCGCCCCGTCGCCGGCGACGTCGCCTGCTTCGCCGATACCGACGCCCCCGACGGGGTCGCCCTGCCAGACACCGACCGCAGCCAGCGCGTCACCGAGTCTCGCGTCGACACGGTCGCCCGCCACTGCGAGCGCGAGCGGGCGTTCGTCACCGCGCCGCTGGTCGGCACCGAGACCGAACTGGCGGACGGCGAGCCCGGCGAGATAGAGCGCGAGGTGCTCGACGAGATGGACCTCGCGCCCGGGGACTTCGATCTCCCGGGCGAGTTCGGATCGACCGGCGACCGGCGGGCGATCCTGGTCCACACGGATCTGGACGTGACGCGGGACCCGCTCTCGTTCTCCTTCACCCTGCCGAAGGGGTCGTACGCGACGGTCGTCCTGCGGGAGTTCCTGAAGGGCGACCCGCTGGACCTCGGATAGCTCAAAGGGCGACTGTACCCTTCACGAAGTACTTACCGGGCAGGCGACAACCCCGGCGTATGCGACGACGACGCTTCCTCCGAGCGCTCCCCGCGACCGCCGCCCTCGCCGCCGGCTGCCTCGCGCGCGACTCGCCGGACGACGCCGAAAACGGCACGAACGGCACCGACGCCACCGAGACGACGGTCGACGACTGGACGGAGAATATCGAGGGCCGCGACCCCGACGGCTTCCCGCCCCGCGGGAGCGACCACGTCGACACCGTCGTCTGGTACCGCGAGAACCGAGACGCGCCCATCGCGCTCGAACCCTCCGCCGCGGAGGGCGACCTCCCGGTCGCCGAGTTCGCGTTCGCGCTCCGCAACGACACCGACCAGACCTTCAGTACGAACTTCTACGACTGGTCGCTCTCGAAGCGCGTCGACGGCGAGTGGTTCCGCGTGGCGCCCCGGATGGTGCCGGAACCGCTGATGTCGCTGGCACCCGGCGAGGACCACCGGTGGACCCTCGCGGCGTCGAGCGAACGTCCGGACCCGAAGACGGACTCCGTCGCAGACGAGGGAGACGTCTCGGTGCGGGGCCTCGGCGCGGGAACGTACGCCTTCGCCGTCGACGGCTGGTTCGAGGACGGGGATCACGAGCAGCAGGTGGTGTTCGCCGCGCGGTTCGAACTGGCAGGCGACCCCGTAGCGCTGACGCCGTCGGCCGCCGTCCGCGAGGCCGCCCGCGACGGGGATGTCGTGACGGTGCAGGCGGACGGGAGCGACCACGAGGACGCGCGGGAGGCGACGTACGTCCTCGAACGCGTCGAGGACCCGGCGGAGGAGCCCCGCGAACTGATCACCGAACAGGCGATCCGGCGCTGGCCCCTCTGCGACGCCCTGGCGCACGTCGAGGCGGGCGTCCGGACGGTTCGCGTCGAGTCGACGACGGGGACGGTCCCCGCGTTCGGCGTGCACGACGACGCGCCGCCGATACGGTACGGCGGCGACGCGTTCCGGGCGAGCGTCGAGGACCCGAATCGGGAGTAGAGGCGAGAAGACGTACGGTTATGCCGCCGCCCGTCGTACGGTAGGTATGCGAAGCGAACGACTCCGGCGCGAGATAGACGACGCCCTCCGGGCGGGATGGAAGATAGAGGACGAAGCGTCGGACCGGGTAGTGCTCGTCAAGCGGAACTTCGGCGACCTCGGGATACACGTCATCATCGCGCTGCTGACCGCGTGGTGGTCGTTCGGCGTGATAAACGGGGTCTACGCGGCGTTCAAGTACCTGAACGACTCCCAGCGCCGGGTGGTGTGGGAGTCCCGTCGGGCGTGCCCCGAGTGCGGTGAACCCGCCGCCGAGGACGCCGAGTTCTGTCGGCGCTGCGGCGAGGCGCTCCCTGAGGACCCAGACGGCCCACGAGCCTGTCCGGAGTGTGGCGTCAGCCTCTCCGAGGACGCCCGCTACTGCCGCAACTGTGGGAGCGAGGTCGCCGCGTGATACTGTCGGACTAACTGTTTCAGATATTTCGCGGTGACGTCCCCGCGAAACTCTTCACTGACTTCCGTCCGACAGTACGAGAAGCGCGGACGTTTTATCCGGTCGGCGGTTAGCCGCCGAACATGGAGTGCCGGCAGTGCGCGTCCCCGCTGGAGCGACCGGGCGATTACTGCCTGGTCTGCCGGACGGCGAACGCGGACGCCGTCGTCCTCGACATCGACCGCGACCGGGCGACGGTGACGATGCTCGACGATGAGCGCGTCGTCGCCGCGACGACCATCACGACGAACCCCG
This sequence comes from Halostella limicola, assembly GCF_003675875.1. Lineage (NCBI taxonomy): Archaea > Methanobacteriati > Methanobacteriota > Halobacteria > Halobacteriales > Natronoarchaeaceae > Halostella > Halostella limicola. The sequence continues at coordinate 225,322 of NZ_RCDI01000002.1, forward strand.
AGGACGGCGAGGAGACGGGCGTGATCGAACTGCGGAACTTCGCCGGCCGGATCGCCGACGAGGTGCGACGCAAGCGGCCGGAGGAGGTGTTCGCCGCCGGCGACCGCGAGGTGCTGCGGGCGACGCGCGAGCAACTGCACCACGAGTTCTACCGGGTCGAGGAGGGCGAGCCCGTGGAGGCTGTGCTGGACCGGCGCGGCGACGCCGCGCTAGAGGTCGTCGACGCGGCACCGCGCGAGAAGATCGGCGGCACCCACTCGACGCTCATCGGCGGCCGCGACGGGCGGCGCGCGGTGCAGACCGTCGCCGGCCACCCGCACGTCAAGAAGATCGTCCCCGGCCCCATCGACGCCGGCGGGAAGGGCTCGCAGTCGGGCGTCAGGGCGAAGGCGACGCGCGCGGACAACAACGGCAACGTCCGCCTGCTGATCAGAAACGGGTCGAGCGTGCAGGAGAACCGCGTCGTGACGACGGCGAGGGACCGCGACACCGGCGAGCGGGTCCGGGCGGACCTCAACGACGCGCTCGACGACGAGGACCTGCAGTAGACAGCCGGGCCGGCGCGACCGCGACGAACCTGATCGAAATTCGGCAAGTACCCGAACGCCTTTTGCCGATAATTACATCTAATTAGACGATGGTCACCCGCTACGACGCCGTGCTCGCCGCGATCCCGATGGTCGCGTTCGGTGGCGTGCTGCTCGAAGCGGCCGCGCGAGCGGCGGACGCGGCGACGGGGATGGGGGGATCGATCGCGGAGCTGCCGCTGTGGGTCGCGGGCTTTCTGGCGGCGCTCTGTCTCATCGCCCACGAGATCCTGACGCTGCCGGTCGAGGGGAACTCGTAGGGTTTATTTGCGCGCTCGGGTTACGTGCCGTTACTATGGCCGAAGAAGGAAAACGACGAACCGGCAGCGCCGGACGGTTCGGAGCGCGCTACGGTCGCGTCGCCCGACGCCGCGTCGCCGAGATCGAGTCGGACATGAACGACGACCACGCCTGCCCGGACTGCGGCTCCAACGCCGTCGACCGGCAGGGGACCGGTATCTGGCAGTGCGGCAAGTGCGGGTACAAGTTCGCCGGCGGCACCTTCCGCCCCCAGACTCCGGGCGGTCGCACCGTCACGCGATCCATCCGCGCCGCGCTCGCCGAAGACGACGAATGAGCTACAAGTGCTCCCGCTGTAAGCGCGACGTCGAACTCGACGAGTACGGCGGGGTCCGGTGCCCGTACTGCGGACACCGCGTGCTGCTGAAAGAGCGGAGTCGAGACGTCAAGGAAGTCGACGTCCGGTAGCGTGCCGACGTTCGTCCACGAGACGACGCTCGCTTTCTCCTACTCCGATCTCGACCGCGCCCGCACCGTCGAGCGGAGCGTCAGCCAGGAAGTCGACGAGATCCAGGGCGACCGGTCGGCGACGACCGTCTCGCGCGACGGCGCGACGGTGACGGTCGCCGTCGAGGCGGCTGACCTCGTCGCGCTCCGTGCGGCGCTGAACACGTGGCTCTCGCTGGTCGACGTGGCCGAGCAAACGGCAGCGCAAGCGGAGCGCACGGCGGATTCAGGGTAGGTCGTCGTCCCGCTGGTCGGCGAGGCTCTCTTCTAATCGCGGCGACGGCCGGTAGTGGATCTCGCCGGCGTCGGCGTCGTATCTGACGACGCCCGCCTCCGCCAGTCGCGGCAGGTGGCGGTGGTGGAGCGCCGTCGACACCGTCCGCTCGTGGTCGCGCGGCGGCGCGAGCGATCCCGTCTCCCAGTCCACGATCCGCGAGACGAGGTCGTCGAAGTCGACGGGGGACTCGGCGTCGACGAGGTGATAGAGCGCGAGCCGTCGGCGGCGGCACGACAGGAGCTCGAAAACGACGTCGCGAGAGAGCGCGACGGGCGGTCGGTCGTCCGGTCCCCGGCGCAGCGGCCGGCCGTCGTCCCCGACGAGACGGTCTTCTGTGCTCATCTATCTGATAATTAAACAAAAGCGACTTAACAGTAACGACACGGCGGCGGACGCGCCGGCGTGCGGTCCGCGACTCCGCACCCGAAGACGATAAAGCGGGGGTTTTTCAATGCGGGGAACGACCTTCCGCGTATGCAGGGTAATCTGCCGCCGGAAGCACAGGAGAAACTCGAGGAGCTACAGGACCTTCAGGAGACGGCCCAGCAGGTGGCCGTCCAGAAGAACGAGGCCGAGACGCAGCTGACCGAGGCCCAGAACGCCCTGGACGAACTCGACGACATCGACGAGTCCACGCAGATGTACCGCGAGGTCGGCGAGCTGCTCGTCGCCACCGAGTACGACGAGGCCCAGGACGACCTCGAGGAGAAGGTCGAGAGCCTCGAGATCCGCGTCGAGACGCTCGAGAAGCAGGAGGAGCGCGTCCAGAACCAGTTCGAGGAGCTCCAGCAGGAACTGCAGCAGATGCTCGGCGGTGCGGGCGGCGGCGGCCCGATGGGCGGCCCCGGCGGCGCCGGCGGCGCATAGATGCCGACCGACGACGAGGTCGTACAGACCGCCGCCGAAGCTGCCGAGAACGTCGTCTTCTCGCGATTCGACAACTCGGCGGTCGACGATCTCGACGTGACGGTGACGTTCGAGGACGGCATCCTCGAAGTGGACGTCTACGTGCACGCCCCCGACGGGTCCGCGGACGAGGACCGCGTCGCCGACGACGCCGCGCTCGCCGCGCGCGCCGCGGTCGACGACCTCTTCGACGAGGCCTGACGGGCGGTTTTTTCACTGGGATCGCAAAACGGTAGCGCCGAGCATGCGGTGGCTTCGCCGCCGTTTCACTGGGATCTTCACTGAAGTCGAGTGTCCGCGCAGCGTAAGCGAGCGCGGTTCGCCGCGAACGAAGAAGCGCGTGTGAGCGGGCTTTTTCGCCGAGCGTTTTGCTCCGAGTGGTCGGCGAAGCGCGACCCGAGGAGGAAAAAGGTCGCGTTAGGCGAACAGGAAGATCAGCACGCTGACGCTCATCGCGACGAGCGTCGTCGCCGCGGCGAGGCCGCCGCCCATCGAGACCATCGCGTTGGCGGTGCTCGCGAGCGTCTCCGTGCGGTCGTTGCCGAAGACCGTGACGGCGGCGCGCTCGCTCGCCATCCCGACCTCGACGGGCTCGAGGTCGGCCACGGCGTCCTCGACGAGGTCGTCGATCAGGTCGAGCAGTTTCCCCTCGGCGATCGCCTCGCCGACCTGGTTCGTCGCCTCGACCTGGTTGACGACGTGGGTGTCGGTCGTCAGCACCTCGATGCGGTCGACGCCCTCGACGCCGGCGACGAGGCGCTCGCGGAGCCCCGGCTCCATGTTGTTGCCGTCGATCAGGACGTACGCGGTGCGCTGGCCGTCGACCTCGAAGACGGCGACGCGGACGCCGAGGGGGCCGATGCCGTCTTCCGGTTCCCACTCCGTCGGGTCCCAGGCGATGCCGACGCGGAGCGGGTGGCGGTCGGCGTCGGCGAGCAGGTCGCCGGCGCGGGCCGCCGCCGCCTGCGTGTCGAAGGCTCGCTCGCCGCCCGGCGTGACGTGGCCCAGGTCCTCGCCCTGCAGGCCGTTGTTGCAGTTGTGCGCGTCGGCGAGCAGGACGTCGTCGAAGCCGCCGGAGCGGGCCTCGGCGGCGGCCGCGAGGCCGACCGCGTACGAGACGTCGTCGGCGAACGACGGCGAGTAGGTGACGGACGAGAGGAGGTCGTCGCCGACCGCCTGCGCGAGCAGGGAGGCCTCGCCCTCGTCGACGCGGACGCTCTCGGTGGCGCGGTCGGTGTACTCGACAGCGTCCATCGCGCGGTCGGCGGCGTCGAGGACCGAGTCGACCTCGCGCTCCGTCACGAGGTTGAAGTCGTGGCCGGCGGTGGCGTGCGGCGGGAACGCGAGGCCGTCGGCGTCGCGGGCGACCCGGACCGGCAGGTTGCCGCCGCCGATCTCGCCCATCGGCCCTGGGTGGATCATCGGCAGGACGAACCGCGCCTTCTCCTCGCCGCCGGGGCAGCGGATCGAACAGACCGTGACGGGGACGACCGCCTCCTCGCCGATCTCCTCGAAGAAGTCCTCCAGTTCGCGGGTACCCTCCGCGATGTGGCCGATGAACCCGCCGAGGAAGTCGAGCACGCTCACGCCGAGGCTGCGCTGCCACGGCCGGTCGATGATCCGGACGAAGGCGTACGCGGCCGCGCCGTACACCAGACAGACGGCGGCGAGCACGAGGAAGTCGCCGGGAACGACGACGTTCAGCGCGGCCGGCGCCTCCTCCTGCCGGGAGAGGAAGGCGTCGATGAGCGGGCCGTCGACGGCGAAGTAACGCATCGCGCCGCTGTAGACGAACAGCAGGACGGCCGCGGCGACGGTCTGGACGCTCGCCGGGATGGCGGCGACCGGCGCGGAGTGGCGCGACACCGCCATCACCACGAGCAGACGAAAGGCGAAGATGGCGGCGAGCGCGGCGAGGAAGGCGTCGAACACGAAGTTCTGCCCGAACGCGGTCAGCGCGGCGACAGCGCCGGCACAGACCAGCACCGCGACGACGAACACCTCGCAGATCAGCGCCAGCAGCGACGACCGGTTGGGCGTCAGCTGTCCGCCGAAGTAGCCGTCGACGCCGCTGGTCAGGATGCTCGCGGCGATCGTCGGAACCCCGACGAAGAAGATCCCCTGCCAGACGTCCTCCAGCAGGTAGCGCGTGTCGAAGACGCCGACGCCGGCGACCGCCGCGACGACGAGCGCGAACGCTACGCTCGCGTGCCAGCGCGGGGCCCGAAAGACGTACCGGGAGAGGCTCGCCAGATCGCCCTGCGTCGCGGTCATTACGTAGACGAGAGAGCCGCAGGGAAAGTAAAGCTACGCTTCGGGGTCCGGTTCGGGAGACGTGGGAGAGCCTACGCCTCGCAGATGCGCCGGAAGTTCTCGAAGAGCTCCTCGCCCTCCGCCGTGTGAGCGACCTCCGGGTGCCACTGCACGCCGTAGAGGTCGCGGTCGGTGTCGCTCATCGCCTCGACGTCGCAGACGTCGCTTTTCCCGGTGAGATCGAACCCGTCGGGCAGTTCCTTCACCTCGTCGGCGTGGCTCGCCCAGACGCGCGTCTCGGGCGCCAGCGAGCCGGTGAGCGGGTCGTCCTCGTCGAGCACGTCGACGGTGACGTCGGCGTAGCCGCCGTACTCGCCGCCGCCGACGCGCCCGCCGAGTTCGTCCGCCATGATCTGCATCCCGAGACAGATGCCGAGCACGGGGACGTCGAGGTCCAGGTACTCCCCGCTCCGGCCGATGTCGGCCATGTCCGGGCCGCCCGAGAGGACGATGCCGTCGGCGTCGATCTCCTCCGGCGGCGTGTCGTTGTCGATGAGGTCGGTGTCGACCCCCATGTCGCGGAGCGCGCGCTGTTCCAGGTGCGTGAACTGCCCGTGGTTGTCAACCACGACGATCTTCGTCATTACGGCGCTATAGCCGACCGGCGAATAAAAGGCGTCCGGAGTCGTTCGAGCGCGTCGAACCACCGCTCGCCCGTTTCCGACCCTCGGTACCCGGTGGGATTTATGCCGCGGCCGCGCGTCGGTCGTCGCATGGTAGACGCACTCGACGAGTTCGACCACCCGGCGTGGCACACAGCGATCGGCACCGGCGTCGGCTACGGGATCATCCTGGTGGCGATGACGGCCGTCCTCTTCGGACTGCCGTACGCGCTGTTTCTCGCGCTCGGCTGACCCGGGTCAGACAGACGCCGCCGCTGTCTGGAGCGTTCGAAGCCGGTCGATCGTCTCGTCCACGACGGACGGGTCGTCGGTCCAGAAGCCGTAGAACTCGTTCGGATCGCGCTCCTGCGCCAGCAGGAGGCTCTTCTGCGCGTCGTCGCCGTCGCCGTCGTACGCCACCCACCAGTGGCGGAGGACCTCCTCGTCGTCGCTCTCGTGGACGCGGAGTCCCATGTCCTTGGCCGCCCCGACGCTCTCGGGGTCCCCCTCGCCGTAGACGTGGACGTCGAGGCCCTTCCGGTCGAGGTTCCGGTAGACGTTCGTCTGGAAGTCGATCTTCGAGAGATCCTGAAAGCCGGCGTGGAGTTCGCCCTCGCCGACGTTCCACCCGCGGAACTCCACGATACGCGAGGCGTGGATCATCCGGCGCTTGTCGTAGGACTCGAACCGCGTCTCCGCCATCGCGTCGACGACCGACGGCGGGGCCGTCCGGACGTCCGGCGTCTCGCCCTCCCGCCACCCGTCGACGTAGCGCCGGAGCGCCGCCAGCGAGTCCGCGGCGAGGAACCGCCCGTCGGATTCGAGGACAGCGACGTCGCGCGGTCGGCCGCTCTCCGTGCGGTCGGTCGTCAGGGACACCTCCTGCGAGGAGAAGTACTCGCGGAGCGCGGTCAGGTCCGATCGCTCGCCGGTGAAGTTGCAGATCCGCAGAACCTTCTGGTCGGTTCCGGTCTGATGGACGATGTCGGATAGCGTCATCTAGTATGTAGGAGGGTTTCTGTATGAAAACGGTTTGGCAGGAAGCCGCTATTGCCGGGTGTCCGAGAGGTAGACGCCGGGCGAGCGGTCGGTGGACGCGAACGGCGCTCCGGGGAACGTTCGAACGTCCTTCGGCCGCGAACGAAAACGAAGCGTGAAGAAAACGAGCGAGCTCGAAGCGAGAGCGGTCGCGTTACGCGAACGTCTTCGAGACCGTCTCTTCCTCGGTCTCCGACTGGATCTTGTCGTAGGCGTTCTCGAAGTCGGACTGGCGGATCTCGGTCCGGTCGTCGCGGATGGCGAACATCCCGGCCTCCGTGCAGATGGCCTTGACGTCGGCGCCGCTTGCGTCCTCGGCCATGGCGGCGAGCGCCGCGAAGTCGACGTCGTCGGCGGTGTTCATGTCTCGGGTGTGGATCTGGAAGATGATCTCCCGGCCCTCGTGGTCGGGCTTCGGCACTTCGATGAGGCGGTCGAAGCGGCCGGGGCGGAGGATGGCGCGGTCGAGCATGTCGAAGCGGTTCGTCGCCGCGATGATGCGGATCTCGCCGCGGTCCTCGAAGCCGTCCATCTCCGAGAGCAACTGCATCATGGTACGCTGGACCTCGGCGTCGCCCGAGGTCTTCGACTCCGTCCGCTTGGCCGCGATCGCGTCGATCTCGTCGATGAAGATGACGGCGGGCTCGTGGTCGCGAGCGACCTGGAACAGGTCGCGGACCAGCTTCGCGCCCTCGCCGATGAACTTGTGGACGAGCTCGGAGCCGGCCATCTTGATGAAGGTGGCGTCGGTCTCGTTGGCGACTGCCTTCGCCAGCATCGTCTTCCCCGTGCCGGGCGGGCCGTACAGCAGGACGCCGCTGGGCGGCTCGATGCCGACCTCGTCGAACGCGCCGGGCTTGTTGAGCGGCATCTCGACGGTCTCGCGGACCTCCTGCATCTGCTCTTCGAGGCCGCCGATGTCGGCGTAGGTGACGTCGGGGCTCTCGCTGACCTCCATCACGCGGGCGCGGACGTCGGTCTCGTCGTCGAGGGTCTTCACGATAGAGAGAGAGTTGTTGACCGCGACCCGGCTGTCGGGCTCGATCTCCTCCCGCATCTCCTCGGTGACCTCGGTGACGGCCTCCTGGTTGTTGCCGTGCTGCTTGATGATGACGCCCTCGTCCGTGAGCTCCTGGACGGTGGCGACGAACAGGGGGGACTGCTTGAGCTTCTTGTTCTCGTGGGTGAGCCGCTCTAACTTCTGCTGGTACTTGTTGTTCTCCGCGTTCGCGTCGAGGAGCTTGTCCCGCATCTCCTCGTTCTGTGCTTCGAGAACTTCCAGCCGCTCGCGTAACGCCTCAATTTTCTCCTGTTGCGACGCCTCCTCCTCGTCGTAGGGGAGATCGACGTCTTCCACAGTATCGGTCATCACCACGGCATAAGGGGTTGACTCATAAAAGCCTGCGGGTGGGCGAACCGATCCCGCCGTTGCACCGCGGTATGCGACCGATTCGCCGCCGATGCGCGGTCGTCGTCGCAACGGGTTTTTATTCCCAACAGTAATCAAAACGAAGGAGAAATATTATTAGCCTGTATTCACTATGAGTCTCTACGATGAGTGCATCAGAGTCAGCACGGGCCGAAGCGTCAGAATCCGGAGGTTCCTGGGACGACGTCCGCGACCTCCCGCCAAGCGCGAAGCTCGTCGCGAAGGTACTGGAGTACAACGACACGCTCACGCAGAGCCAACTCGCCGAGGAGACGCTGCTGCCGCCGCGGACGGTCCGCTACGCGCTCACCCGTCTCGAAGAGCAGGACGTCGTCGACTCTCGTTTCTCCTTCTCCGACGCCCGGAAGCGCCTCTACACCCTGAATCTCGACTGAGCGCGTCCGAGGGTTTTTCTCCGATGCCGCGGCCACGCCCGGCGTGGTCGACGTTCCGACTGCGAAGCGCGCCCTCGCGGCGCTCGCTCACGGCGACAGCGCCCGCCATCGGGAGGTGATAGACCGGGCCGACGCTGCCGTCGACGACGTCGAGCGGGCGGCGGCGTTCGCGGACGAGGTCGGCCTCGACCGACTCCGCCGCGCGGCAGACGAAGCCCGCGATCCCGAGACACGCCGACGGGGTCGACGGGCGCTCGCGGCGTTCGAGCGCTACCGCCGCGTCGCCGGAGGGGACCAGTTTCACCGCGGTCGCGGAACCGATTTAAGACGCGATCGCGAAAGGGGGAGTACATGACACGGGTGATACACACGGGCGACACCCACATCGGGTACCAGCAGTACCACTCGCCCGAGCGCCGCCGGGACTTCCTGCGAGCGTTCGAGCAGGTGGTGGCAGACGCCCGCGAGGACGACGTCGACGCCGTCGTCCACGCCGGCGACCTCTTTCACGACCGCCGCCCCGACCTCCGCGACCTGCAGGGCACCGTGGCGGCGCTGCGCTCGCTCCGGGACGCCGGCGTCCCCTTTCTCGCCGTCGTCGGCAACCACGAGGGCAAGCGCGACGGCCAGTGGCTCGACCTCTTCGAGGACCTCGGGCTGGCGACGCGACTGGACGACGAGCCTCAGGTGGTCGGCGACACCGCCTTCTACGGCCTCGACTACGTCCCCGAGTCCCGGCGCGACGACCTCGACTACGACTTCGAACCGCACGACGCGGACCACGCCGCCCTCGTCGCGCACGGCCTGTTCGAACCGTTCGCCTACGCCGACTGGGACACGGAGCGGGTACTCACCGAGGCGACCGTCGACTTCGACGCGATGCTGCTCGGTGACAACCACCATCCTGACAGGGCACAGGTCGCCGACGCCTGGGTGACCTACTGCGGGTCGACCGAGCGCGCCAGCGCCGACGAGCGCGAGGACCGCGGCTACAACATCGTGCGGTTCGAGGACGGCGACGCCGCCATCACGCGCCGCGGCCTCGACGCCACGCGGACGTTCGCGTTCGTCGACATCGAACTCGCCGAGAACGAGGGCGTCGAGCGCGTCCGCGAGCAGGTCCGCCAGCACGACCTGGAGGACGCCGTCGTCCTCGTCACCATCGACGGCGACGGCGAACCGGTCACCCCCGCCGCGGTCGAGGAGTTCGCCACCGAGCACGGCGCGCTCGTCGCCCGCGTGAACGACCGGCGCGAGCGCGAGGCCGAGGAGGTCGAAAGCTCCGTCTCGTTCGCCGACCCTGACGACGCCGTCCGCGAGCGCGTCCGCGAGATGGGCCTCAGCGAGGCAGGCAGAGACGTCGACGAGACGGTCCGGGCCAGCAAGGTCGCCGATTCGAACGTCCGCGAGGAGGTCTCCCGGCGCGTCCGGGACCTGATCGGCGACGACCCGGGCGCGTTCGACGCCGCCCCGGACGACACCGAACCGGCGCCGGACGACGGCGGACCGGACGAGACGGTTGACGATGCGACCGACGACGGCCCCGCGAACGTGGCCGAGACCGCCGGTACCGACGCCGCCGAGACAGACGGCGGACCGGACGCTCAGGACGGCCAAACGGCCGCCGAATCCGCCGGCGACGAAACGACTGCCGAGGACGACGGTGACGAACCGAGCGCCGAGTCCGACGGCGACGGTCAGGCGTCCATGGAGGAGTACCTGTGAAGTTCGAACGGGTCCGCCTGCGGAACTTCAAGTGCTACGCCGACGCCGACGTCACCCTCGACAGCGGCGTCACCGTCATCCACGGCGTCAACGGGAGCGGCAAGTCGTCGCTGCTCGAGGCCTGCTTCTTCGCGCTGTACGGCTCGAAGGCGCTCGACGACCGCAATCTGGCGGACGTGATCACCAACGGCGAGGAGGACGCCGAGGTCGAACTCGACTTCACCCACGACGGCGGGACGTACAGCATCGAGCGTCGAGTCCGGATCAGCGGCGACCGCGCTCAGACCGCGAAGTGCGTCCTCGAAACCCCCACCGAGACCGTCGAGGGGGCCCGCGCCGTCCGGCGCGAGGTCGCCTCCCTCCTGCGGATGGACGCGGACGCCTTCGTCAACTGCGCGTACGTCCGGCAGGGGGAGGTGAACAAGCTCATCCACGCCTCGCCGAGCGACCGTCAAGACATGATCGACGACCTCCTCCAACTCGGGAAACTGGAGGAGTACCGCGAGCGCGCGAACGAGGCCCGCCTCGGCATCGACGACGTGCTCTCGGAGCTCCGGGGGGAGCTCTCAGGCGTCGAGGAGCGGATCGAGTCCAAGGAGGCGAAGGACCTCCCGGCGCGCCTGAACGAGCTCGAAACCCAGCGCAAGGACCTCGTCGGCGACATCGAGCGCTTCGAGGACCAGAAGGCGCAGGCGGAGGACTCGCTCGACGAGGCCGTCGAGATACTGGCGGAACACGAGCAGAAGCGCGAGGAACTGGCCGAGGTAGAGAGCGACGTCAAGGACCTGCGCGAGACCGTCGCCGAGACCGAACGCGAGCGCGAGCGCCTCAAGGAGCGCCTCAAGGAGCGCCGCGAACGCCGCGAGGAGGCCCGCGAGGAGCGCGAGGAACTCCTGGCCGAGAGCGACCTCGACGAGGCCGACCCCGACGAGATCGAGGCGATGCTCGACGAACTGGACGAGGACGACGAATCGCTGCGCGACGAGCTCGAATCGATCCGCGTGGCGATCAACGAGCGCGAGAGCGAGGCCGAGACCCTCCGCGAGCGCGCCGATGAACTCGAATCGGAGGCCGCGGAGAAACGCGAGACGGCCTCCGACCTCGGCGACGAGATCGACGAGGCCGAAGACAAAGTCGGCGAGCGGCGCGAGAAGGTCGACGACCTCGACGACGAGATCGCCGAGAATCGGGCCGCCTTCGAGGACGCGCCGGTCGACTTCGGCGAGGCGGACGCCCACCTCGTGGACCTGCAGGCGGAGCGCGACGACCTGCGCGCCGAGAGACAGGAGGTCACTGCGACGCTCGACGCGAAGCGCGAGCAGCTAGAGGAGGCCGAAGCCCTGCTCGCCGAGGGGAAGTGCCCCGAATGCGGCCAGCCCGTAGAGGACTCCCCCCACGTCGAGTCGATCGACGACCTGCGCGACGAGGTCGCGGACTTGGAAGACGACCGCGACGACCTCCGCGACGACCTCGACGCGCTCGCCGACGAGGTCGAGGCCGCGGAGGCGCTCGTCGAGGCGGAGCAGGCGGTCGAGCGCCTCCGCGAGAACCGGTCGAACCTCGAACAACTGCTCTCGGAGAAGGAGGCGGCCGTCGAGGAGAAACGCGAGCGCCGCGACGACCTACTGGAACGCGCCGAGGAACTGGAGGCAGAGGCCGAAGAGAAGCGCGAGCGAGCAGAGGAACGAGCTGACGCCGCGGACGAGAAGCGCCAAGAGATCGCCGAGATAAACAAGCAGCGCGGCGAGATCCGCGAGCGCCGGGACCGCCTGGAGTCGATTCGCGAACTGACCGAGACGATCGAGGACGCCTCCGACGATGTCGAGGACCTCCGCGAGAAACGCGAGAGCAAGACGGAGCTCAACGACGAGCGCCGCGAGCGGCTGGCCGAGAAGCGCAAGCGCAAGGCGGAACTGGAGGAGGCGGTCGACGAGGACCGCGTCGAGGAGGCCCGCGAGGAGAAGGAGCGGGCGACGGACTACATCGAGAACGTCGAGGAGCGACTCACCGAACTCCGGGAGGAGCGCGACGACCTGCAGGACGCCATCGGCGGCGTGAAGACGGAGCTGAACAACCTCGACGAGCTCCGGGAGAAGCGCGAGTCGCTGGAGGAACGCCGCGAGCGTCTCGCCGGGCTGTACGACGAGACCGAGCGCCTGCAGGAGATGTACGGTGATCTGCGGGCGGAACTGCGCCAGCGCAACGTCGAGACCCTGGAGCGGATGGTCAACGAGACGTTCGACCTCGTCTACCAGAACGACTCCTACGCGAAGATCGAGCTCGACGGCGAGTACGAGCTCACGGTCTACCAGAAGGACGGCGAGGCGCTCGACCCCGAGCAGCTGTCGGGCGGGGAGCGCGCCCTGTTCAACCTCAGCCTGCGCTGTGCGATCTACCGCCTGCTGTCGGAGGGGATCGAGGGCACCGCGCCGATGCCGCCGCTCATCCTCGACGAGCCGACGGTGTTTCTCGACGCCGGGCACGTCTCGCGGTTGGTCGACCTCGTCGAGTCGATGCGCGACCTCGGCGTCGAGCAGATCGTGGTCGTCAGCCACGACGACGAGCTCGTTGGTGCGGCGGACGACGTGGTGCGCGTGGAGAAGGACGCGACGAGCAACCGGTCCTCGGTGGTCCGCGAGCGCCCCCAGATAGCGGCGCTCGAATAGGCCGCCTCGGGGGCGACGCGGCGCGCTTCTCAGTCTCGCAGGACGGAAAGCGCCGCGACCGTCTCTTCCGTCGCCGCGTAGCCGCGCTCGCCCGCGACGCGCGCTTCCTCGATGAGCGCCGCGGCGCGGAACTCCGCGAGGAGGCCGTGGAGGTCGCTCTCGCAGAGGTCGTAGGCGTCGAGCAGCGTCCGGACGCCGACCGGACCCCGGTCCGCGATCTCGGCGAGCAGGCCGAGCGAGCGGTCGTCGTGGGCGACGGTGACGACGCGACGGACGTTCGGGGGAACGCCGCGCGCCGCGGTCTCCAGCGGCGACTCGCCCTCGACGGGGGAGAGCGCGTCGTTCTCGACGTGACGCTCCTCGCCGGTCTCGGGGTCGCGGACGCGACTGCTCTCGGCGGACCGTTTCAGCAGGAGGTAGCGGTTGCCCTCGTCGTCGCGAACGGTTCGCATGGGCGTCGGTAGGAGGGGTTCGCGGTTAGGCGTTCCGTTCACAGGGTCGGTCGGAGCCGTCCGCCGGGACGACCGCACGTCCGCGTCCGGTCGATCCCGAAGCGGTCCGACCGTCCCTCTCAGGCCTGCTCGCGAAGGGAGAGGGTCTGGCTCGTCTCGAGCCACGCAAGGGGGTTCTCCGCGTCGTAGAACACGACGCCCTCCTCGGTCTCGTAGGCCTCGACGGAGTCGACACCGGCCGGTTCGGGCAGATCAGCACTGTGCTCGCCGGGAGCGCTTGCGTGGTCGGACATCGTACACTCCTTTGGTATATGTTACCGTGTTATATATCTTGTTGCCGTCCCAAATTCCGCCCGGCGGAGGACGCTCCGGACGCCGGAACGCGCCCGCGGACGGGTCGCGGACGGAACGCGGGCGGTAACCCAGAGGTTTTTATCAGGCGGTGCCAACCCGGAGTACATGACTGATTCGGGCCAGACAGGGCTCGGCGACTTCGGGGACGAGGACCGCCCCGTCGAGGAGGCGCGGGCCGTCGCCGGCAACGGCGGACGGGCGTCCTCGGAGGTCGTCGACCCGCTGGAGGAGGCGGTCCCGGACGCCGAGGGAACGCTCGATCTCACCGTGATGCAGGTCGACTACACGATCGTCGGGAGCGGGGACGACGAGCGGCCGATCATCCACGTGTTCGGCCGCACCGCCGACGAGGAACTGGAACACGTCCGCGTCCTCGGGTTCCGCCCGTACTTCTACGCGCCGACGGCGAACCTGGACGACGAGAAACTGGACGACGACCGGATCACCGGCTGGGAGGAGGGCCACGAGAGCATCCGCGGCGAGGAACTGACGAAGATATACGGCCGGACGCCGCGGGACGTCGGGAACATCCGCGACCGGTTCGAGCACTACGAGGCGGACATCCTCTTCCCGAACCGTTTCCTCATCGACAAGGACGTCGGGAACGGGATCCGCGTGCCCGAGCGCCGCGCCGACGACGGCAGCATCCACGTCCCCCACCAGGAGGTCGAACCCGTCGAGGGCGAGGCGACGCCGCGGGTGAACGTCTTCGACATCGAGGTCGACGACCGCTCCGGCTTCCCCGAGGAGGGCGAGGAGCCGATCATCTGTCTCACGAGCTACGACACCTACGACGAGCAGTACGTCGCCTGGCTGTACGACGCGCCGGTCGGCGGCGTCGACGCGCCCGAGGCGCTCGACGACTACGACCCCATGCGCGAGGACGCCGACATCGAAGTCCGGACGTTCGACGAGGAGGAGGCGATGCTGGACGCCTTCGTCACCTACATCGAGGAGACAGACCCCGACGTGCTGACGGGGTGGAACTTCGAGGACTTCGACGCGCCGTACTTCCTCGACCGCCTGGAGGTGCTCCAGAGCTACGACCACGACTACGACCTCTCCATCGAGCGGCTCTCCCGCGTCGACGAGGTGTGGCGCAGCGACTGGGGCGGCCCGGACGTGAAGGGCCGCGTCGTGTTCGACCTGCTGTACGCGTACAAGCGCACGCAGTTCACGGAACTGGAGTCGTACCGGCTGGACGCCGTCGGCGAGACCGAACTCGGCGTCGGCAAGGAGCGCTACACCGGCGACATCGGCGACCTCTGGGAGAACGACCCCGAACGCCTGCTGGAGTACAACGTGAAGGACGTGGAACTGTGCGTCGAACTCGACCGGAAGCAGGACATCGTCGCCTTCTGGGACGAGGTGCGGACGTTCGTCGGCTGCAAGCTGGAGGACGCGACGACGCCCGGCGACGCGGTCGACCTGTACGTCCTGCACAAGGTCCACGGCGACTTCGCGCTGCCGTCGAAAGGGCAACAGGAGAGCGAGGACTACGAGGGCGGGGCCGTCTTCGACCCCATCACGGGGGTCCGCGAGAACGTCACCGTGCTCGACCTGAAGAGCCTGTACCCGATGTGCATGGTGACGACCAACGCGTCGCCGGAGACGAAGGTCGACCCGGAGACGTACGACGGCGACACGTACGTCGCGCCCAACGGCACCCACTTCCGGAAGGAGCCGGACGGCATCATCCGGGAGATGGTCGACGAGCTGCTGGAGGAACGCGAGCAGAAGAAGGCGAACCGGAACGAGCACGACCCCGACAGCGAGGACTACGAGCGGTTCGACCGCCAGCAGGCCGCGGTGAAGGTCATCATGAACTCGCTGTACGGCGTGCTGGGCTGGGACCGCTTCCGCCTCTACGACAAGGAGATGGGCGCGGCCGTGACGGCGACGGGCCGCGAGGTGATCAACTTCACCGAGACGGCCGCGAACGAGATCGGCTACGACGTCGCGTACGGCGACACCGACAGCGTCATGCTCGAACTCGGCGGCGACGTCTCCGTCGATGAAGCCATCGAGCAGTCCTTCGAGATAGAGGACCACATCAACGGGTCGTACGACGAGTTCGCGCGCGAGGAACTGAACGCCGAGGATCACCGCTTCCAGATCGAGTTCGAGAAGCTGTACCGGCGGTTCTTCCAGGCCGGCAAGAAGAAACGCTACGCCGGCCACATCGTCTGGAAGGAGGGCAAGGAGGTCGACGACGTCGACATCACCGGCTTCGAGTACCAGCGCTCGGACATCGCGCCGATCACCAAGCGCGTCCAGAAGGACGTCATCGACATGATCGTCCACGGCGAGGACTTCGAGGACGTCAAGGACTACGTGCACGAGGTCATCGAGGACTACCAGAGCGGCAACGTCGACCTCGACGACGTCGGCATCCCCGGCGGCATCGGCAAGCGCCTCGACAACTACGACACCGACACCGCGCAGGTCCGCGGCGCGAAGTACGCGAACGCCTTCCTCGGGACGAACTTCCAGCGCGGGAGCAAGCCGAAGCGCCTCTACCTGAAGAAGGTCCACCCCTCCTTCTTCCGCCGGATGGAGGCGGAGGAGGGGTTCGACCCCCAGCACGACCTGCTGTACGGCGAGTTCAAGAGCGACCCCGACGTGATCTGCTTCGAGTACGCCGACCAGGTGCCCGAGGAGTTCGAGGTCGACTGGGACAAGATGCTCGACAAGACGCTCAAGGGGCCGATCGCCCGCATCCTCGAAGCGCTGGACATCTCCTGGGACGAGGTCAAGTCCGGGCAGGAACAGACCGGGCTCAGTAGCTTCATGTAAGTACTTCCGGGGAACGACCGCCTGTCGCCCCCTGACGGCCGTTGACGGGAGTCAAGCGGAGAGTCGTCCCGAATGGCTCACTGCCGCTGTGTTTCCGTTTCTCAAAATCTATTTGCCTGAGAGCGAAATCGAGTACGCCGAATTGCGAAAGCATTATGGGGCGCACTCACCTTCCTTCTGGTACCAGAGGAGCATTCAGCATGGCACAACTAGAACTCAGCAATCTCCACGCGGAAGTCGCCGAAGAGGGCGTAGACGAGCAGATTCTCGAGGGCGTCGACCTCGTCATCGAATCGGGCGAGATCCACGCCCTGATGGGACCGAACGGCAGCGGGAAGTCCACGACGGCGAAGGTCATCGCGGGCCACCCCGCGTACGAGGTCACCGACGGCGAGGTGCTGCTGCACCTCGAAGAGGGTGACTTCGGCGAGGACTTCGAGATCCCGGAGGACAAGCGCACCTGGGACCTGCTCGACCTCGAGCCGAACGAGCGCGCCGCGCTCGGCGTCTTCCTCGGCTTCCAGTACCCCGCCGAGATCGAGGGCGTCACGATGACGAACTTCCTCCGCACGGCGCTCAACGCCAAGATCGAGGAGCGCGAGGAGCTCTTCGAGGACGAGGACGACGAGGAAGCGGAGGAAGAGGAAGCCGGCTACGAGTCCTCCCCGATGGAAGGCCCCGCCGACGAGGGCGAGGTCGGCGTCGCCGAGTTCCAGCAGATCCTCTCCGAGAAGATGGAGCAGCTGGACATGGACGAGAAGTTCGCCCAGCGCTACCTCAACGCCGGCTTCTCCGGCGGCGAGAAGAAGCAGAACGAGGTCCTCCAGGCCGCCATCCTCGAGCCGTCGATCGCCGTCCTCGACGAGATCGACTCCGGCCTCGACATCGACCGCCTGCAGGACGTCTCGAACGGCATCAACGCCCTCCGCGACGAGCAGGGCACCGGCATCCTCCAGATCACCCACTACCAGCGCATCCTCGACTACGTCGAGCCCGACCACGTCCACGTCATGATCGACGGCGAGGTCGCCATGAGCGGCGGTGCGGAGCTCGCCGAGAAGCTCGAGGACAAGGGCTACGACTGGGTCCGCGAGCAGGTCTACGAGACCGCGTAACCGAACCCGGCTAGAACCAACGCTATAAGCCCAGGACGTTAAACAACGATAACAACAATGAGTTCAGATCAAGATCACCTCAAGGAGACGGACACCGAGAAGCGCTTCGAGTTCAAGAAAGAAGAGAGCGCGGCGGTGACCTCCGACAAGGGGCTGACGGAAGAAGTCGTCCGCATGATAAGCGACGACAAGGACGAGCCCGAGTGGATGCTGGAGCGCCGCCTCCGCTCGCTGAAACAGTACCAGGAGATGCCCATGCCCACCGACTGGCCCGGCCAGCCGGACCTGTCGGGGATGGACATCGAAGAGATCATCCCCTACATCCGCCCGGACGTCGACAAGCGCGAGGGCGCTGACAGCTGGGACGACCTGCCGGAAGAGATCCAGGACACCTTCGAGAAGCTGGGCATCCCCGAGGCCGAGCGCAAGGCGCTCTCGGGCGTCGGCGCCCAGTACGAGTCCGAGGTCGTCTACCAGAACATGCAGGAGCAGTGGGAGGAGAAAGGCGTCGTCTTCTGCAACATGGACGAGGCCGTGCAGGAGCACGAGGAGCTCGTGAAGGAGTACTTCATGACGAAGTGCGTCCCCCCGAGCGACAACAAGTTCGCCGCGCTCCACGGCGCCGTCTGGTCCGGCGGCTCGTTCGTGTACGTCCCCGAGGACGTCACGGTCGAGATGCCGGTGCAGGCGTACTTCCGCATGAACAGCGAGGGGATGGGCCAGTTCGAGCACACCCTCATCATCGCCGAGGAAGGCTCCGAGGTCCACTACATCGAGGGCTGTTCCGCCCCGAAGTACGGCACCCACAACCTCCACTCCGGCGGCGTCGAGGTGTTCGTCGGCGAGGACGCCCACGTCCAGTACTCGACCGTGCAGAACTGGTCGAAGAACACGTACAACCTCAACACCAAGCGCGCCATCTGCGAGAAGGGCGGCACGATGGAGTGGGTCTCCGGCAGCATGGGCTCGAAGGCCACCATGCTCTACCCGTCGACCATCCTCAAGGGCCGCGGCGCGACGGACAACCACATCACCATCGCCTTCGCGGGCGAGGGCCAGGACATCGACACCGGCGCGAAGGTCTACCACAACGCGCCGAACACGAAATCCACCATCGAGTCCAAGTCCATCGCGAAGGACGGCGGCCGCACGAACTACCGCGGCCTCGTCCACATCGCCGACGGCGCGGAGGGCTCCTCCACGTCCGTCGAGTGCGACGCGCTGATGTTCGACAACGAGTCGACGTCGGACACCATGCCGTACATGGAGATCCAGGAGTCGAAAGTCGACGTCGCCCACGAGGCGACCGTCGGCAAGATCGGCGACGAGGACGTCTTCTACCTCCAGTCCCGCGGACTTGACGACGACGACGCAAAGCAGATGATCGTCGCCGGCTTCATCGAGCCCATCACGGAGGAACTGCCCATCGAGTACGCGGTCGAGCTCAACCGCCTCATCGAGCTCGAAATGGAAGGTAGCCTCGGATAACATGAGCACGCAGGTACACGCCGCCCTCGACGAGGGCACGGTACGAGAGATCTCGGAATCGCTCGACGAGCCGGAGTGGCTCCTCGAAACGCGGCTGGAGGCGCTCGAAGCGCTCGACGGCCTCGACATGCCGTCGGTCATCCGCACGCCCGGCCGCGAGTGGACGAACCTCCACGACCTCGACTTCGAGGGGTTCGTCGACCCGCTGAACGCCGCGGAGGACAAGGACCAGGTCGGCCCCGACGAGGTCGAGGTCCTCCCGTTCGCCGAGGCCGTCGACGAGCACGAGGAACTCGTCAAGGAGCACTTCGGCTCCGTCGTCGACCCGCAGGACAACTACCTGACGGCGCTGTCGACGGCGCTGTTCAACACCGGCACGGTCGTCTACGTCCCCGAGGGCGTCGACGCCGAGGACGTGAAGGTCCGCACCCGGATGAACAGCCGGTCGCTGTTCAACTACACGCTGGTCGTCACCGAGGAGTCGTCCTCGGTCACGATCCTCGAACGCCAGAGCACGGGCGAGGACGTCGAGGGCGAGCGCTACTACAGCGGCCTCGTCGAGGTCGTCGCCGGCGAGAACAGCAACGTGCAGTACGGCTCCCTGCAGAACCTCGATGAGGAGACGTACAACTACACGCTCAAGCGCGGCCACGCCGACACGTACGCCACGATCGACTGGATCGAGGGCAACATCGGCTCCCGCCTCACGAAGAGCTCCGTCGAGACCTACCTCAAGGGCGACTCCTCGGAGAGCCAGATCGTCGGCGCGTTCTTCGGCCACGAGGACCAGCACTTCGACGTGAACGCCCGCGTCTGGCACGAGGCCGAGCACACGACGGCCGACCTCGTGACCCGGGGCGTCCTCGACGACCGAGCCCGCTCCGTCTACGAGGGGGTTCAGGACGTCGGCTCCGGCGCGTGGGACACCAACTCCTACCAGCGCGAGAACACGCTGATGCTCTCCGACGAGAGCGAGGCCGACGCGTCCCCGAAGCTGATCATCAACAACCACGACACCGAGGCCTCCCACAGCGCCACGGTCGGACAGGTCAGCGAGGAGGACCTGTTCTACATGGAGACCCGCGGTACGGACCCCCAGAGCGCCGAGAACATGCTCGTCGAGGGCTTCTTCGTACCCGTCCTCGACGAGGTCGCCGTCGACGAACTCCGCGAGGACCTGCGAGAGCTGATCGCCGCGCGCCTGCGCGAGTAACGCGACGACGTCCGTCTTTTCGCCGTTCGACCGCGTTTCTCGCCGAGAGTAGGGATTCTTAAGTGACCCCGGCACCGAACGGGAGGTATGAGCCTGGGTCAACGCGTCTCGAGCGACCACCAGCTCGCCCGGCTCCTCCAGATCGGGGTCGTGCTGGAGGAGGTCGTCGAGGCGCGCGCCTACCGCCACCTGGATTCCCTCTCGGCGTCGGAGCGGGCGGACCTCGACGACGAGATCGTCGAGCTCCTCGAACACGCCGCCGAGGAGTCGGAGGAGCACCGCGAGCGGCTTGCGGGACTCGTAGAGGAACTCGACGCCGACACCGTCGCCTACGAGGAGATAGAGACGCTCGTCGAGGCCCGGTACGGACAGACGAGCCCCGACGACTTCGACGGGGTACTGTACGACGCGCTCTGTAACGAGGAGACCGCCTACAAGTTCTACGATGACCTCATCGAGGCGGTCGAGGCGAGCGACGCCGACTACGCCCTCGACCGCGACCGCCTCCTCGACACGCTGCGGTCGATCCGCGAGGAGGAGGCGGAGGGCGTCGAAGAAGTAACGGAGATCATGGAGCGTCGAGAATGAACTGGGACACGCACGGTCGGCAGGGAGGTAACGCATGAACACCGGCGAACAGTACCTGAAGGCGATCTACCTCGCACAGCGCATCGAGGACGGCCCCGCGGCGACGGGGACGCTCGCGGACATGCTCGACGTCAGCCCCGCCAGCGTCAACGAGATGATCGGCAAGCTGGAGGAGCGCGGCCTGGCCGACCACGAGAAGTACAAGGGGGTCACCCTCACGGACGAGGGCATCGCCATGGCCGAGGACGCGCTCCAGACGTACTGCATCATCGAGCGGTTCCTCGCGAACGTCCTCGAGGTCGAGGACTTCCGCGGCGAGGCCCGCGCCCTGGAGAGCGTCATCGACGACACCGTCGCCGAGCGCCTCGACACGATCATCGACCGCCGCGACGAGTGTCCCGACTGCTTCGACGCCGAGGCCGACAAGTGCGAGTACCTCGAACCGATCGTCGACGCCGACTGAGAGGCCTGGCTGCTCCCGTTCGCTGCTGAGGTTTTTAGTACGCAGCGAAGTACCGCGGACCGATGGACTGTCCCACCTGCGATAGAACGCTCTCCACCGAGCGAGGGATGTGTCAGCACCACACGAAGGTTCACGGCGAACCGCTCCCCAACCGGACGTGCAAAGGGTGCGATACCGACTTCTACGACCCGAAATCGAGGCGGTCCTACTGCGACGACTGCAATCCGAACGCCGGCGCGCACAACGGGAACTGGAAAGACGCAAAGGAATCAGCGGAGTGCGAAATCTGCGGAACCAGTTTCGAATATTATCCCTCGAACAAGGAAGGTGAATTCTGCACCGATTGCGTCCAAGAGGCCGACGAGTTCCTTGGAACGTCGTCGCACGAACTGCGAGATCTTGAGTTGATCGAACGGGATTGTAAACATTGCGGGAGTTCGATGACGATCTTACCGTCGACAGACGCCCAGGGGTACGGGAAGTTTTGTGGTCGAGACTGCCTCAGTTCCTGGCTTTCGGATCAGTGGGGGGACGGCGAACGAGTATACAACGGCCGCTGGAGAGAGGTTAAACGTCGAGCTCTAGACCGGGACGATCATGAATGTCTGCGTTGTGGAAAAACGAAAGCGGAGATGGGACGCGAACCAGACGTACATCACATAACTCCAGTGCGGGATTTCGAGGATTCTCAGGACGCGCACCGTCTAGAGAACGTCGTCTGTCTCTGCCGGAGTTGCCACCGATTGGCGGAGATCGATGAAGTACCGACCCCGACACCGGGAGAGACCGAAAGCGACACATAGTTCCCTCCGGTACGTTCGGCTGCAGTCCCGTGGTGTAGTGGCCAATCATAGCGGCCTTTGGAGCCGCTGACGGCGGTTCGAATCCGCCCGGGACTATTGTCGTATCCCTTACACTTAATCGCACCCGAGCCGCTGCAGTAACGAACGGGGCGCTGTCGGGAGAAACGGCGCACTGCGAGACGCCGTTCGAGTCGGTTACCGCAGCGAGTTCGTCGAAAGCGACCGAAAGACGCGCTACTGGTCGGGAAGCTGGTCGTGGCCCTTCAGTACGACCTCGTCGTCCGTGACGCGGTCGATGTGGTCGGCGCGGAGGGGGTACTCGTCCTCGTCGTCCCACCCGAGCGCGGACTGGATGCGCTCGGTGATGCTCTGGTGGGGGTCGACGTAGATCAGTTCGCCGCCCTCCTCGACGGCGGTGACTTTGCCGACGTTGTCGCCCCTGTCGTCCACGACCTTCTTGCCGACGTCGTCGTCGGTGAGCGTCGTGTGCATCGAACCCGCCTCGGCCTCTCCGGCCGCGGTCGTGTCCGCCTCGGCGGTCGTGGTTCCCGTCTCGCCGATGACGCCCTCGCGCTCGTCCGCGGGAACGTCCCGCGTGCTGATCGTCTCCATCTCGGAGACCTCGCTCGCGGTGACGTCAGCCCGGAGCCGCTTCCGGTCGACGACCTCGTCCTCGACCAGTCGCTCGCGGTCGAAGTGAGTGAGGATCCGGTCCTCGTCGTCGAACGTGCTCTCGATGTCGTACTCCGTCATCACGTGGTCCGGCGAGTGGTCGAAGTCGACGATGCCGCCCTCGACGATGGACCGGTGGAGCCCCTCGACGTCGATGTCGTGGTCCTCGATGCTGTCGGACTCGGTGACTTCGGTCCCCTCGATGTGGCTCTCGACGGTGAACCGCTCGCGGATCTCGGCGGTGACCGACCACGTCTCGTCGACGTCGAGTTCCGCGTGGTACGGGAAGTCGTCGCCGACGTCGGCGAAGCCGGATCGGGTGGTGTCGGTGTCCCGGGTCCCGGCGTCGACGGTCTCGTCGGTACTCGTAGTGTCGGCAGTGTCGGCGGTTCCCGTCGACTTGGTTTCGGTGCTCTGGTTGATCGGGCTGTCCGCCTCGCTGATGCGGTCGGTCGTCGGGTCGCCGAGCGACGAGAAGTACCGGTCGTCGTCGAACGCGCTCCGGTGGTCGACGCCCTCGTCCTCGACGAACTCGCAGTTCGTGCACTCGCGGCCGACGAGGTCGACGTCGACGACGCGCTTGTCGACGATCTCGCTGTCGACCAGTTCGCTCTCGACGGTCGTCTCCTCGACGACCACGGACTCGACGACGGTCGTCTCGGTTATCTCGGTGGTGACGACCTCGCCCTCCATGAGGCGCTCCTCGAACTCGGCCTCGTCCATCCCGCTCCGGCCGATCAGGTCCTCGCGGCCGGTCACTTCGAGGGGGTCCGCGGCCGCGTCCTCGTGGAGGATGACGACGCGGTCGCGCGCCTCGAGCTCGTCGAAGAACTCGTCCCAGTCGGCCCGCTCGTAGTCGCCCGTCACGTCCTCCTCGGGGGCGAGACGGAGGTGGTCGCCCGCGCCGCCGGTCGTTCGCACCGGCGCCGCGTCGTATCGGTCGGCCCACGTTCGGATCGTTTCCCTGTCCGTCGAAATCTGTCGTTCGTCGTCGGCTGGTGTTTCGGACACTGTCTCGAGTGTGCGGTCCTCCGTGCATAAACGCGGAACACCGTTCCAGCGTTAATCATCACGACGGGAAGTATCCGGTTCGAGTAGTGAGCAACGTATCCGAATTAAACGAAACGGTCGCTCCGAAACGCCGTCCTGAAAACCCCGATTCTCGCGGGTAGCGGGGTCATGAGCGCCGTTATTGCGAGATTGATCAACGATCGCGTCATGAAGGTTCGTCGCCGCGAGACTCCGTCGAAGGAAGGCGTTATCCGGACTGTTCACCGCGAAAGGGAGCGGTCGGTGCGAGGAGCGGCGGCTTAAACGCGCTACCGTCGACCTAACTCCGGTACGGCCGGCTACGGCTCGGGCGCGTACCACGCCAGAACGACGCCGAAGAGGCCAAGTACACCGGCGACCGCGAACGCCGTCCCGTAGCCCGTCGCGCCGATGAGGGAGCCGGCCGCGATGGGCGCAGCGAACGCGCCGGCGAGGCCGACGCTCGTCAGGACAGCCACGGCGGTGGCGGCGACGGCCGGATCGACCAGTTCGCGGACGTAGGCGAACACGAGCCCCAGACAGAGCTGGATGGCGAACCCGGTGACGAGCAGCGCCCCGACGACCACCGGGACGGACCGGAGGCCGGTGAATCCCCCGACGATCGGGGTGGACACGAGGAAGGCGATCAGGATGATCGGCCGTCGGCGCCCGCCGAACAGGCGGTCCGAGAGGACGCCGCCCGTTACCCGCGCGAGGATACCGACGGCGGGGAAAAGCGCTGTGAGGAGGCCGCTGAGCCCGAGCGCCAGCCCGAGTTCCTCGGTGAGATACGACGGCGACCAGGTGTTGACGAACAGGTACAGCGAGTACGCCAGAAATCCAAGCACGCCGACGGTCCAGACGCGCCGGTTCGTGACGACGGACCTGAGCTCGGCCGCCGTCGGGGCCGGGGTGTCCGACGCGCGGCCCTGACCGCGGCTGGTCGGCCAGAACAGCGCGAGGCCGACGACCGCGACGGCGACGAACGCGGGGAACACGGCCGGCCACCCGAACGCGTCGGCGACCACCGGGCCGGCGCCCTGCCCGGCGGCGAACCCGACCGGGCCGCTGGCGGTGAACGTCGCCACGGCGGTCGCCTGGCGGTCGGCGTCGAACGACCGGCCGACGATGTCGATACCGGCGTTCCAGACGACGACGTAGGCGAGGCCGCCCAGCGCGCGGGAGGCCAGAAGCGACCGGTACGCGCCGGCCGTCGCCGCCGCCCAGCCCCAGACGCCGACGACCGCGAACAGGCCGACGGCCGCCGCGACCGCCCACCGCGAGTTCGTCCGGTCGAGCGCGACGCCGACCGGGAGGGAGGCGACCACGGCCGTCCCGAACATCACGCTGACGAGCAGGCCGGCGGCCGAGGGACCGACACCCAGCGACGCGCGGATGAGCGGCGTGACGCTCGCCGGGACGAGTTCGTACGCGCCGAGCGCCGCCGACATGAGGCTGGCGCCGGCGACGAGCCCCCAGCGAGCCCGTTCGCTCGTCGCTACCGGACCGACCGCCGTCTCCGATCGCTCTCCGTGCGACACGGCAGAGGGGTTCAGCCGCCGGTCGTATCAAGCTGTCGCGACGGCGCGAGCGGACGCTACGGCCCGATCCCCTCGACAGGCGTGGTCGTCTCGCAGTTCGGGCACGTCGCCCGGTCCGCCGACCCGGTGTGCTGCCACGTCTTGCCGCACTCGTGGCAGGTCACCTCGACCGGGTCCGGCAGCGTATCGGCGTCGGCCTGCCTGTTGTGCAGGCGCGAGGCGACGGCGTAGAGGTCGCCGATGTCGTCCTCCCGGAGGGGGAGCGCGTCTCCCTCGTCGGAGCGCAGCCAGTAGGCGGGCGATTCGTCGTCCGTCGCGGGAACGACCGCGATCGACCCCTCGCTCTCGACCGGGTCGCGGTCGTCGTCGTCGTCGGTCATTTCGTCTCCCGTACGTCCCGCGACGGCATCGTTCTAGGGTTGGGCGTCGGTTTCGGGAGGGTTATCCCCCTCGGTTCCCTGCTCCGAACGATGATAGAGGGCACAGACGCCGACGTCGCGTCGGCCGACGACGCCGCGGAACGGCGCGACGAGGTCGTGGCGGCGGTGGCCGACCACGCCGGCCGGATCGCGCGCGAGCTGGCGCTGCTCAAAGGGGGCGATTACGGGCAGGAGTCGTTCAGCACCGACGCCGCCGAGTGGACGGTCAAGTACGAGGCGGGCGCGCTCCGATATCTCCGGTACGACGGGAAGTCGGGGGGCGAGATATACGTGATCTCGGAGCACCAGCCGCCGGACCCGGAGGACCTCGCCACCGCGATGGCGGACTACGACGCCTTCGTCGCGGCGTTTAACGAGTACGTCGAGTCGCTGTCGGGCGTGCTGGACGGCGTCGACGCCGACTTCCCGGAGGCTGCGTCGACGGAAACCGTCGTCGCCGAGCGGGACCGGATCGTCGACCGGATCCGCGACGTGGCGGACGCGATGGCCGGCGAACTGCACCGCTACGAGGGGACGGACTACGGCGAGTTCTCGGCGCGGGCGGCGGGCAAGCGCTGGACGCTCAAGCGCGACGGCGCGCAGGTCTCTTACCTCCGCGTCGGCGGCGAGGGCGGTGTCTACCTCCTCTCGCAGTACGGACCCCCGTCCGCGCGGGACCTGCGGACGCACGTCGACGGCGTCCGCGAGTTCGTCGCGGCGTTCAACGAGCACGTCGAGGAACTCGAATCCGACCTGTCGACCGTCTCGTTCTGACGCTACGGGGCGCCTCCGCCGTCCGACTGGTCGCCGCCGGCGTCGGCCGCGGCGGCGACTGGGTCGTCCGACTCGCCCGCGTCGAACGCAGACACGGCGTCGATGCGCGACGAGAGAAGCCCCCGGAGCCAGACGAGCAGGCCGTGGTCGACGCCGCGACACCAGACGGCCGTCGCCTCCGTCACTCCCGGGAGGTCCCCCTCTCTGGCGGCGCTGAGCAGGACCGCGTCGCGGTCGACCATCACGGCGTGGGACGGGCAGTGCCCCCGCGTCGCCGCCGCCTCGAACCCGCCGTACACCGAGACGTCGGCCCGGGGAACCGCCTCCCTGATAGCCGCGCCGACGGGTTCCGACGGCACCTCCGCGAGAACCCGGATCCCCCGCTCCGCGAGCGTCGCGACCCGGCCCAGTACGTCGTCGCCGAGCGCTCCCTCGGCGGCGACGAGGAGGTACACCTCCGATTCCGCGTCGTCGAGCAGCGTCAGCGTCCTGCTGACGACGTGGTCGCGGCTGGAGATCTCCCAGACGCCCCGCTCCGACCGGCGGTGGTCGTCGAGCGCGTCGAGCGTCTCGTCGACCTCGTCGAGCGCCGAGCGGAAGTCGCGTTCGAACACGGACAGCACCTCGTGCTCATCGACCGCCCTGTACCGACGGGGGTCCGAGCGCTGCACGTCGACGAGACCGCGTTCCGAGAGGCGGTCGAGGGCGTCGTACACGCGCGATCGCGGCACCTCGGAGATCTGGCTGACCTCCTTCGCGGTCCCCGACCGGATCTTCGAGAGCGCGACGAAACAGCGGGCCTCGTACTCGGTCAGACCGATCGATTCGAGCGCGGCGACCGCCTCCTCGTCGCCGCTCATGGCGCGTTAGCGGCCCCGTCGGACGCCCGGTTCCGATCGGCCGGTTCCGGGCCGACCGTCAGTAACGCGAGCGCCGCGTCGAACGCCGTCCCCGGCCGAACGACGGTCCCCTCAGGCCCTCGCTCCGCGACGCCCGCCTCGGCCAGCACCGGCAGATGGACTCGGCGGAGCGAGGTCCGGACCCGCTCTCGGGTCGCCGCCGCGTCCACCGCCGGCCGGTCGGCGTCGTCCGCTCCAGCGACCTTTCCGACGAGATCCGAGAACGCGACGGGCCCGTCGGCGCTGTCGAGCACGCGTACCACCCGGCGTCGTCGTCGGCGAGCCAGCGCCTCGAAGAGCCTGTCGATCTCTCGATCGGATCCCTTCGACGTGTCAGTCATCGTACCGCCCCCACGGGGTTGTTCGGTTTAAAATACCTGTCATTCTAAGAATCAGAAGCGTGCGGTTGTCACGAGAATGACAACGGCGAGAAGGCGACGCCGCGGGTAGGAGTCGAACCTACAACCCGTCTCCGGGGCCGGCCGAAGCCGGTGGGCTCGCGCTCGTGCCCAGCCACGGCACACTCCGTTCGACGGGCGGTACGGGATTAGTTATACGCCCTATTCGGCCCCGGAATGCGGTGCCTACGGCGCGAAAAAGGCGTCACCGTGGTCGTCTCGCCAGGCGAACGCGAACAGCCTGCGGGCCGGGGCACGGTCGAGCGCTCGGCCGTCGTCGCTCTCGCCGGTCGCCCCGTTCCAGCGGGCGCCGTCGGCCCGGAACCACCCGTCCCCGTCCGGTTCGAACCGCAGTCCCGTCTCGAACCCGTGGAGGCCGTCGGGCGTCGCGAAGACGGCCACGTCGTGGCCGCCGACGGACACGTGGACGACCCCGCCGGCGTCTCTCACGTCGCGGAGCGGGACCCCGAGGGTGTCGCCGTCGTACTCCAGACCGAGGACGACGTCTTTGGGGTCGAGGCGGGCGTGGTCCCACTCGCGGGACTCGCCCTCGCCGCGGTGAGCCGCCAGTCCGAACCCCGCCGACTCGAAGTACGCCTCGTAGGGCGCGGCGTCGTAGTCGATCGGTTCGGGGTCGTCGCCGTCGCCGCTCGCTTCGCTCTCGCCGCCGGGCGGCGCGAGAACGACGCCGGCGGGATGGGCCTCGCGGAACGCCGCCCACGTCGTCATCGCCGCGGGGAGGACCGAAAGCGTCGTCCCCTCGAAATCGCCCGCGATGGCTTCGCCCGCGGACTGCTTCCACTCGCTCTCCGTCTCGCGGTCGTACATCACGAGGTCGTCGTCGGCGAGTTTCCCCGAGACGCCGAACGTCAGAACCGCCGAGTCGCCGGCCACATCGCTCCCGTTACCGGCCGGCCCGTCGACCCGGCGGTCGTAGACCACGGCGCTCCCGCAGAGCGGGCACCACGTGACGGCGACCGGCCGATCGCCGTCGTCCGTCGGGCCCCGGTCGTTGACGATCTCGTGGTAGTGGAGGTAGCGAACGGGGTAGGCCCGCGGCGGAGATGCTTCGGCGAGCGCGATCACCTCGTCGTCCGGGTCCCCATCGTACTCGTCGACGAACTCCGGGTCGTCGACGCTCGGGATGGCGTCGCGGGGGATGACCTGTCTGACGTTCATACTGGGGCAGAGGCGGTCGCGGCGTAAAACGCTATAGCAGGAGTCGAGCGGAATGATACGCTCGAACTGCACCCCGGGCGCAGTTCGGCGTGTGAATAGTTTCGATCCCTACGATACGAGTTCGAACGAGAGCCGCTCCTCCTCCGGCCCCTTCGTCTCCCGGCCGGTCGCCCGGAACTCGCCGATCTCGTCGGTGTTCGAGACGTGGGTGCCCGCGCAGGCCGTTCGGTCGTAGTCGCTGACCTCGACGATGCGGACCTCGGTGATACTGTCCGGGAGCAGGTGGATGCGGGTGCGCTCGGGGTCCAGCGTCGCCTCGGCCTCGTCGCGGTCGAGTTCGTACCACTCGACGGGGAGCGACCGGTCGATCAGCTCGTTCATCCGGGCGGTGACGTCGGCGAGGTCGGTCTCGGTGAACCGGTCGTAGCCGCAGTCGATGCGCGCCCGGTCGGCGTACAGCTGGTTGCCGGTCGTCTCGGCGTCGTACTCCTCCAGGAGGAGCGCCGACAGGAGGTGCTGGGCGGTGTGGTAGCGCATGTGCGCGTACCGCCGCTCCCAGTCGAGTTCGCCGGTGACGACGGTGCCCTCGGCGGGCGGGTCGCCGTCGACGGCGTGATAGATCGTGTCCCGCTTCTGCACGTCGGTCACGCGCCAGGTCGCTCCCTCGGCCGACAGCGCCCCCGCGTCGGCCGGCTGGCCGCCGCCCTCGGGGTAGAACAGCGTCCGGTCGAGAACGACCCGGTCGTCGACGACGCGCTCGACCGTCGCCTCGAACTGACAGTCGTCCGATAGATCGAGATAGAGCGGTTCGGTCACGGCCGGCTGAAAGACTTCTACATACTTAATTCGGAGTGTCGTAACGCTAAAGAGTCGAACAGGCCATTGTATACACACCAATGAACAACGGATTCGCGCTGTCGGGGTGGTACCGTGGGGGTTGAAATAAAGGAATCCCGCGTTACCGACGACGAGTTCGACGAGATGGCGGCGTTCGTCTTCGAGTATCTGGCTGCCAGCGTCGAGAACGAGGACGAAGGGGGTCGGATGCGGTGGTACCCCTGGCACTCCGCCGAGTACCGGCACAACCACATCCTCAACGTCGTCGAGCTCGCCGAGGAGATCGCGGAGAAGGAGGGCGCCGACGTCGACGTCACCCGCGTCGCCGCACTGTTTCACGACATCGCCAAGCTGGACGCCGACCAGGAGGTCCACGCGGAGGAGGGCGCGCGCATCGCCCGCGAATACCTCGAGGCCCGGGACTACCCGCAGTCGTTCGTCGACGCCGTCTGCAAGTCGGTCGCCGAGCACTCCTACCAGGGCGACCTGACGGACCTCCCCCTCGAGACGCAGTGTCTCGTCGAGGCGGACCTGCTCGACAAGGTCGGCGCGAACGGGACGGCGCTGATGCTCCTCCGGATGGGGTACGAGGCCCGCACGCACATGGACTCGGCCGAGATGGTCGAGCGCGTCCTCGAACGCGGCCGCGACGCCGCCGACCGCGTCCGGAGCGACACCGCCGAGAGCATCGCCCACCGGCGCCTCAAGCGCGTGAAGTGGTTCCGCGAGTGGATCGCCGACGAGGTGTCGGCGATAGCGGACCCCGACTTCTAGAGCAGGGTCCCGGCGGCGTCCGACAGGAACAGGACGCCGAACGCAGCCAACACCGCCGCGCTGGCGTACGCCACGGCCGGCGCGAACGCGTCGATCCG
Organism: Halostella limicola; assembly: GCF_003675875.1. Lineage (NCBI taxonomy): Archaea > Methanobacteriati > Methanobacteriota > Halobacteria > Halobacteriales > Natronoarchaeaceae > Halostella > Halostella limicola. Next base: position 255,899 of record NZ_RCDI01000002.1, read on the forward strand.
GCGCCCGGCGCCGACGAGCGCCGCCGGGAACCCGACGATCCACAGCGCGATGCCGCCGAAGAAGCCGACGAGAAGCGCCGGGCTCCCCGTCTCGACCACGAACGCCCCCGCGAGCGCGTGGCCGACGTACGGGACGGAGGCGAACACGTCCAGCGTCCCCGGTTCCAGCAGCCCGACGCCGAGGGTGAGCCAGAAGACGATCTGGTAGGGGTTCGTCAGCGCGAGGACGAACGCCTTCCGGAACCCGCGGTCGTCGGCGACCTCGCCCTCTCCGGTGAAGCCGCTCGAAGCGTCCTCGTACGCGCCGTACGCGAAGTACAGCATCAGCAGGCCCCCGACGCCGACCATCGCCGCCTGGAGCGTCGGCAGCCGCTGGACGACCGCGACCACGCCGAACAGCGCGAGCACGAAGAAGACGGCGTCGGCGGTCATCGCGCCGAGCCCCGCGAAAAAGCCCGAGCGCCAGCCCCGGATCACGCTCTCCTCGGCGATGATGGCGTTCATCGGTCCCGGCGGCGCGGCGAGCGCGAACCCGAACGCGACTCCCGCGACCGCCGACGTCAGCGTCGACATGGTCAACCCTCGCGGCCGATCCGTGAAAAATCGTCCGACAGGGGACGAACGCCGCGGTAGCGGAGCGGCGGTGCGACCCCTAGAGCGGGAGGATGGAGGTTCCGAGCGTCAGTTCGGCGACCACGTCGGCGGCGAACAGCAGGAACACCGCCGCGGAGAGCAGGTAGAGGTACCGCTTCACGTCGTACTCCTCCAGCACGTGGGCGAAGCGGTGGAAGCAGTACGCGTTCACCAGGCTCACCGGGACGATCGCGAGCATCTCGCCGACCCAGATCGCGGAGCCGGCGGCGTACTGGGCGGCCAGCCCGATGGTGATGAGCTGGGTCTTGTCGCCGAACTCGCCGACCGCCATCACGGAGAAGGAGGGGACGAAGCCGGCCGCGCGGCCGTCGCCCGCCACCTCGACGTCGGCCAGCAGGCCGCCGTCGGCGACCATCGGGGCGTCCTTCTCCGGCAGCGAGTACAGCAGCATCCCCGCGAAGACGACGAACAGCACCGCCGTCGCGACGTCTAAGTACACACCCGGCAGCGCGCCTTGCAGCGCGCTCCCCAGCGCGATCTCGAGCATCGTCCACCCCGCGAACGCGCAGGCGGCGCCCGCGACGACGACCGCCGGCCGGTACTTCGTCGCGAGGCCGGCGATGACGAACTGCCCCTTCTCGCCGGGCAGCGCGAGCAGTTGCGCCGTGAACGCGATCGTGAGAACTTCGATCCAGCCCGTCATGCTTCTTCGACTAACCGGTCGTCGCCGTCCGCGGCGACCGTCACCCGGATCGACCGCGCCACCGTCTCCGGCAGGCTCTGCTCGTCGCCACCGACGGCGACGGTGACCATGCCGAAGGGGGCGACGTCGGTCACCTCGATGACGGTGCCCGGCGCGATGCCGGCGTCCTGAAGGTAGGCGAGTTCGTCTGCGTCTCGGTCGCTCACGCGCTCGACGCGGACGCGGTCGCCCGCCGTGTGCTCGCTCAGGCGCGTCCCCGCGCCCTCGTCCGGCGGCGTCAGGTCGGCGCTCGGGATCGGGTCGCCGTGGGGGTCGACCTCGGGGTCGCCCAGCGCCTCCGCGACCCGGCGCTCGAACTCCTCGCTGATGTGGTGCTCCAGCGCGTCCGCCTCGTCGTGGACCTCGCTCCAGTCGTAGTCGAGGTGTTCGGTGAGGTACGCCTCCAGCAGGCGGTGGTGCCGGACGACCTCGACAGCGACCGTCTCCCCCTCGTCGGTCAGCTCGACGCCCTTGTACTTCTCGCGCTCGACGAGGCCGCGGTCCGCCAGGCTCTCGATCATGCTGGTGACCGTCGGCGAGGTCACGTCCAGATACTCCGCGATCCGGGACGTCCCGACGGGCGCGCCGTCCTCCTGCTCGAGATAGTAGATAGCTTTCAGGTAGTCCTCCATCACGTCACTTAGCATCGACTGGGATTAGACTAGTCTAATCCTTATAGCTAGGGTGGCTAATTCAGAAGTGAGCGCTCGTCCAAAACACCTCGTCTCAAGTCGAACCAGGCGGGACGAGCGTGCAGAGAAGGCGGTCCTAACGAATGACTCCGAGGTTTATACGCCCTGGCCCATCAGGTGACTGCGGAGGATGTCGTCGTCCTTGTTGCCGGCGCCGGTGTTCAGGAGGACGACCGTGTCGTCCTCGTCGAACTCGCCGTCGTCGGCCAGCGCCCACGCGCCGCTTGCGGCCGCGGCGCAGGTCGCGCCCATCTCCAGGCCCTCGTTCTGGGCGACGGCGATGGCGCTGTCGAGGATCTCGTCGTCGTCCGTGGCGACGGCCCCGCCGTCGCTCTCCCGGAGCGCGTCGAGGATGAGCGGCGACGCGCCGGGGTCGGGGATCTCGATGCCGCCGCAGATGGTGTCGGGGTGTTCGACCGGCTCGTGGCGGTCGAGGCCGCGCTCGAACGCGTCGACGACCGGCGCGCAGCCGGACGCCTGCGCCGCGTACATCGACGGCACCTCGTCGATGAGGCCGAGGTCGCGAAGCTCCTTCGCGCCCTTGTGCATGCCGACGAGGCCGACGCCGCCGCCGGTCGGGTAGACGACCGCGTCGGGCACCTCCCAGTCCTCCTGCTCGACGATCTCGTACAGCATCGTCTTCTTGCCCTCGTGGCGGTACGGCGTCTGGAAGGTCTGGAGCGGGTACCAGTCGTCGTTCTCGGCCATCGCGTCCTCGAAGGCCGCGCCGGCGTCGCCGATGCGCCCGCCCACGACCGTCATGTCGCCGCCGTGGACGTTCACCATGGCCTTGTTCGTGAACCCGGCCCGGGAGGGGAGGAAGACGTGCGAGTCGAGCCCCGCGCGGGCGGCGTACGCCGAGGCGGCCTGTCCGGCGTTGCCCGCCGACGCGAGCGCGACGTCCTCGGCCCCGTGCTGGACGGCCGCCGTGACGGCGACGGTCTGCCCGCGGTCCTTGAACGTCCCCGTCGGGTTCCGGCCCTCGTCTTTCAGGAGCACGCGGCCAACGCCCATCTCGTCGGCCAGGTCGGGGCACTCGACCAGCTGCGTCGCGCCCTCGTCCATGCTCACGGCCGCGTCGCGGGCGAAGGGGAGCAGCTCCTCGTAGCGCCACATCGACTCGAACGGCCGGTCCGCGAGCGTCTCGCGGTCCAGGTCGACCGCGTCGTAGTCGTACGCCGGGTCGAGGATGCCGCCGCAGTCCGGGCAGCGATGCGTCGCCGTCTCGGCGTCGAACGTCTCGCCGCAGTCCACGCACTCCAGTCCGACGAACGCCTCCGTCGTGTCCATGACCGACGGTCGGTGCGCCCGCCCCAAAGTCCTGTCTCTCTCGGCGTGCCGGCGGTCGCGGGTCGCCGTCAGCGGCGAGAGCCGGGCGCGCGTCTCACAGCCGTTTTGTAACGTCCGCCCCACGTATCGGGCATGCAAGAGGACGCGACTGTCGTGGTGGCCGGCGGCGGACTGGCGGGGCTGGTCGCCGCGCGCCACCTCGCCGCGGCCGGGGTCGACGTGCGACTGTTCGAGCGCGAGGACGAGGTCGGCGGTCGGGTCCGCACCGACCGTGAGGACGGGTTCACGTTCGACCGGGGGTTCCAGGTGCTTTTCACCGACTACCCCGCCGCGGAGCGCGAACTGGACTTCGACGCGCTCGACCTCCGAGCGTTCACGCCCGGCGCGTGCATCGCGCGCCCGGGCGAGCGCTCCATCCTCTCGGACCCGCTCCGGGACATCGGCGCGCTCACCGACTCGGTGTTCAACCGCGAGGTGCGGCTCCGGGACAAGTGGCTGACCCTGCAGCTCCGCCGGGAGCTGTCGAAGAAGTCCCGCGAGGCGATCTTCGAGGGGCCCGACCGCTCCATCCGGGAGTACCTCCGCGACTACGGCTTCTCGGAGGCGTTCGTCGAGAACTTCGCCGCGCCGTTCTACGGCGGCATCACGCTCGACCGCTCGCTGTCGACCTCCAAGCGCGTCTTCGAGTACACCTTCCGGGCGCTCTCGAACGGCTCCATCGCGGTCCCCGCGAGGGGGATGGCGGCGATCCCGGAGCAGATCGCGTCCCGGGCCGAGGCGGCCGGCGCGGCGGTCGAGACGGACGCCGCGGTGGACGCGGTCGACGCCGGCGGAAGCGGCGACGGCGCGGCGACCGGCGGCGGACCGGTGACCGTCTCCGTCGGCGGCGAGACGGTCGACGCCGACGCCGCCGTCGTCGCGACGGACCCGCAGTCGGCCCGCGACCTGGCGGGCGTCGGGGCGATCCCCACGGAGGCCCGGAGCTGCGTCACGCAGTACTACGCGTACCCCGCCCTCAAGCGCCTCGACGCGGGCAAGCGCCTCATCCTGAACGCCGGCGGCGCGGACCCGAACCACGTCGTCGACATCTCGGCCGTCGCGCCGGAGTACGCGCCCGACGACACCACGCTCCTGTCGGCCACGTTCCTCGGCGAGCGCGAGGAGAGCGACGCCGAACTGGAAGACCTGACCCGCGAGGCGCTCGCCGGGTGGTACCCCGAGCACTCCTTCGCCGACCTCGAACTGGTCCGCACCGAGCGCGTCCCCTTCGCGCAGTTCGACCAGCCGCCGGGCTTCCGCGAGACCCTGCCAGGCGTCCGCGCGCCGGACGGCCCGGTCTACCTCGCCGGCGACTACACCGGGTGGTCGTCGATCAACGCCGCGCTGGAGAGCGGCCGCCGCGCCGCCGAGGCGGCGCTCGCGGACCTAGAGGAACGAGCGTAGCTCGCCGAGCGGCGGGAACTCCAACGGCTCGCCGGCGTCCTCGTCCCACACCACCGGGCGGAACGCGTCCGGGTCGGTCACCAGCGGCGAGGCGAAGTCGCTCGCCCGCATGCCGTTGACCGTCACGCCGGCCGCGAGACGGGTGAACGCAGGGAGCATCACCACGTCGGCGCCGCAGTAGACGCCCGGGCCGACGAGGTAGCAGGGCCGCTTTTTCCCCTCTATCTCTATCGCCGGGTGGTCGTGACCGACGACGTACCGGTCGGCGTCCGTTTCGGGCGCTTCGTGCCCGTGGCAGACGACCGTCTCGCCGTCCGCGAGGCGGTGCTCGGCTGGCGCGGAGCCGTCGTACACGGCGTCGAGGAGACCGTCGTGATTGCCGGGCGTGACGACGAGGTCCGCGCCGGCGTCCCGGACGGTCGCTGCGAGTCGGTCGACGGTCTCCTCGACCCCGTGGGGCACGTAGTCGAACGCCTCCAGCAGGTCGCCGGCGAGGACCACCTCGGCCGGGTCGAACTCGTCGATCAGGACGGCGAGGCGCTCGGACAGGTCCGTCCGCTCGCCCAGCGGGAACTCGACGTTCGACGCGGCGGCCTTGCCGACGTGGAGGTCCGACAGGACGAGCGCGTCGGCGGCCGGCAGGAAGCAGGCGCGGTCGCGGAGCCTCATCGGGTCGGTCGTACGTCAGTTCGGGATCGACCGCACGGAGACGTGCGGTCGGCCCGATACACGGTTACGACCGTCCCTATCATTCCTCGGGGCCGCCGTCGGCCCGCACCGGCTGGCCGATGGCCGCCGCGAGGTCGTACTCGGTACCGGTCAGCACGAACAGCGCCTCCTCGATAACGTCGAGCAGTTCCGGTAGCTGCCGGACGACGAGCCACGTGATGCCGACGAGCGCGACGACCGAGAGGCTCTGGGCGATGACTCGGTCCGCGATGAAGAAGGAGGCGAGGTGCGGGTCCTGATAGCCGGCGTACTCTGTGGCGACGTGGACGAAGGCGTCCTGCTGGAACCACTGCCGGCCGAACGCGACCGCGATGAACACGTTCCGGGCGATGTTCAGCACCCAGATGATCGCGACGGCGGTGGCGAGCGCCTTCGCCTTCCGGCGGAGCGGGGCCCGGACCGCGGCGATGAGGCCGCCGAAGATGGCCATGCTCCCGATGCCCGTGCAGGCGGTGACGATGTGGGTCGTGTAGGTGTGACCGGTGGCGTCCTCGAAGACGAACATCGCCAGGTAGCCGTAAACGGGGCCCTCCTTGTCGATCGGGACGAACTCCGGCGAGTAGCCGAGCGCCGTCATGACGGCGTAGGTCTGGCTCGCGACGGTCTCGACGAGGAAACGGCGGAAAAGCGGGACCGTCTCCGCGGGGAGGTAGATCAGACCCATCACGCCGACGGCGTGCGACAGCGTCAGCAGCGACTCGCGGCCGTCGTACAGCAGGTACGCCGTGTAGAGACACGCCGGCACGGCGACCAGCGAGAGCGACCCCTCGATGGCGCTTTTCATCTCGAACCAGAACGTCGGGAACACCGACAGCCAGAAGACGCCGAACAGCGCCCACGTCCCGCTCGCGAGGTAGCGCGCGACCGTTCGGCGGCCGGCCCACGTGAGCGCGGAGGCGAGGACGAACCCGAGGACGACGACCCAGGCCAGCGCGTCGGAGGCGGACGCGAGGGGGGCGAACGCGTCGGCGAGGGCGAGGACTTTCACGTCAGAACGTGTAGGGGCGTCGGATTAAAGAGTTGACGGCATCGCGCGGCGCGCGCACTATCACAGCGCTCGGGGCGGGCCCGAACCCGGCGGCGGTTTCCGCGCGCGGAGTGACCGCTCGAGGACGGGTGACGGTCGTCAGGGTTTTTTAATCGCCCCCGACAACTGTGCGGACATGGCCGACGTCCTAGAGAACAAGCGGACCGCGACGCGGTTTCGCATCCTCGTCGAGATCGCGGACCGCCAGCCCGCCGTGAGCCAAGGCGAGATCGCAGACGCCGTCGGCGTCACGAGCCAGGCGGTCAGCGAGTACATCCGCGAACTCGTCGACGACGCGCTCGTGGAGAAGGAGGGGCGGTCGCGCTACCGCGTCACGAAGGAGGGCGTCGACTGGCTCCTCTCGGAGGCGACCGACGTGCAGCGCTTCGCCGAACACGTCACCGAGGACATCCTGGGGAGCGTCCAGGAGGACGCCGCCATCGCCGCCGCCGACGTCGAGGAGGGCGAGACGGTGACGCTGTCGATGCGCGACGGCCTCTTCCACGCGACGCCCGGCGAATCGGGGCCGGCGACCGGCGTCGCCACGACGAGCGCCGCGGCGGGCGAGGACGTCGGCGTCACCGGGTTCGAGGGTATCGTCGACCTAGACCCCGGTAACGTCAGCGTGTTGCAGGTGCCGCCGGTCCGCTCGGGCGGGAGCCGGGCCGTCGACGCGGACGCCATGGCCGCGACCTGCGCGGACGCCGACACGGTCGCCGCCGCGGGCGTGGAAGCCGTCGCCGCCCTCCGGCGCGCCGGCGTCGACCCCGCGACGACGTTCGCGGCCGGCGAAGTCGCCGCCGACGCCGCGAGCCGCGGCCTCGACGTGGTCGTCGTGGCGACGGCCGACAGCGTCGGCCGGGTGACCGACGCGCTCCGCGACGCTGACGTGGCCTACGAAGTGACCGAAGCCGAGTAGCGAGCCCCCGGTCAGGCCCGCTCCACCCGCTCGGAGTGTTCCTTCGCGAGGGAGTACGCCTCGCGGACCCGTCTGAACGCCTCCTCGTCGCCGCCGTGGTCCGGATGGACCTCCTTCACCCGCGTGCGGTACGCGGACTTCACCCTGTCGGCGCTCGCCCCGCGCGGGAGGCCGAGCGCCGCGAAGGCCGCGCCGACCGCGTCGCGCTCGTCCGTCTCTCGCTCTATCTCCGGCGTCTCGAACGGCAGGCGGCCGCCGAGGTGCGCGCCCGGCATCTCGTGCTCTATCAGCACCGCCCGGGTCCGGCTCCCGTCGATGCGGAAGTAGGCGTGCGCGTCGAACGTCACCGCCACGTCGCGTTTCGGGAGGTAGAAGGCGACGCGCTGTCCGCAGACGAGGTGGTCCTCCGCGTACGGCTCGTCGATGCGCTGCAGGTACCTACGGATCTCCGCACGGCGCTTCGCCTCGCCGGGGCGCTCGCGGTCGCCACCGGCGTCCGCCCGCCTCGCCGTCGCGGAGTCGGGAAACAGGCGAGCGCCGGCGACGAACACGCCCGCGACGACCACGGAGAACGCGGCGCCGAGCGCGAGGCCGACCAGCAACCACCTGGGGAACCCCCACAGCCAGTCGAGTGCCACGGCCCCCGGTACGGACCGGGCGTCAAAGAATCCTGCTGTCGCGGCGACCGGGCCGTCAGTACACGGCGACGTCGTCGAACCGCCCGTCGTACGCGATGTGGTCGGGGTGAGTCGGTTCCGTCCCCGAGAGGAACAGTCGGTCGACCTTCTCCCACGTGTTCTCCCAGCCGAGGTGGGCCCGCTCGGCGAAGCGCCGGGCGGCGTGCGAGAGGCCGCCGCGGTGTCCGATCCGTCGCTCGACTCCCGCTTTCAGCGCCGCGGCGAGCGACTCAGCCGTGACGGGGACGTCGAGGTCGGCGCGGTCGAACGCCGTCCACGCCTCGCCGACGGTGTTCCGGAGGTGGGCGTAGGACGAGGCGAACGTCGGCAGGTTCTGCCGCGCGGCGACCGCCGCCGCCCGGCGGTTCCCCCGGTCCGTCACCTTCGGGTTGTACGCCTCGACGCCGTCTATCGCCTCCCGGTAGCGCTGGACCGCCGCCTCGTCGAGGCTCACGTTCAGAAACTCGGGGTGGGGGACGAGCACCGCGGCGTCCTGCCGGTCGAACGCGTCCATCGCCCCGTCGAGCGTGACGAAGTCGGGAACCGGATCAGTCAGTCCGATCGCGAGGACGTGCTGGCGGTTCCGCCACGACCCCGTGAACACCTCGCGGGCGGGGATCACGGTCAGATCGTCGTCGGAGTGCCGCTCCGCGGCGGCCTCGACGTCCGGCAACCGCGTGAAGTGGGGGGCGTACACCAGCGCGTCCAGGCCGCGGTCTTTCGCTCTCCGGACCACTCGCTCGTCCAGTACCTTCACGTGCATGTCGACCCGGACCTCGTCGCTCGCAGTCACGGCCCCCTCTTTTCCGAGCCGACTCAAAGGGATTCTGGTTCGATCCCTCCGCCGTCGAAACAGTCTTACGGCGCGACAGCAAGAGTGGACACGATGGCCTGGCAATGCGGCATCGACGGGTGCGGAGAGCAGTTCGGCGACGCCGAGAGCGCGATCGTCCACCAGACGAACGAACACGAGCGCCGCGAGTGCAAGGTGTGCGGCGTCGTCGTGCCCGACGGCTACCTCGCGATCCGACACGCGTTCGACGAACACACCCGCGCCGAGTACGTCCGCGCCTACGGTGCCGACTCCGAGGCGGTCCGCCAGCGCGAGCAGGTCAAGGAGTCCATCGAGCGCGAGGCGGACCTCCAGCGCGTGGTCGCCCAGTTGAACGAGGAAGGAACGGCGTAGCGCGAGGGGCTTTTTCTAAGGGAAGTAGCCGCCGCGGGGCGGTTCCTCGCTCCGACGGCGAAACGGCGGTTCCGCCGCCGCACGGCCGACCTTACTGCGCGACGGCCGGCCGCGTTGCTACCGTTACTACGCCAGTGCTGACGAAAACGAGCGTCCTCAGCGCACCTCGCCGCCCCGACGAGCGAAGCGAGTCAGGGGGCAGTGGAACGCGTCAGCGTTCCTCGGAGTCGAGCACGCGGATCTGGTCGCCGCGCACGGTGACCGGAATCGGGACGGTCGCCTCGTACAGTTCGACGGTGACCTGGTCCTTGCCCTCGTCGATGCGCTGGACCTGCGCCTTCTCGCCCTTGAACGGGCCGGCGATGAGCTCGACGATGTCGCCCTCGGCGATCCCCTCGACGTCCGGCTTGGGCGAGAGGAAGTGCTCGACCTCGGAGATGTCGCTCTCGCCCGGGACGATGCTGCGGGCGTGGGGGATCTCCTCGAGGACGCGCGAGATGATGGCGTCGTCGTCGGCCTCGACCATCACGTAGCTGGTCAGCGAGTCGGGGGCGAGCGCGGCGTGGATCGCGTCCTCCTCGCGGTTCATGATCATGTCCGCGACGGTGCGCTCCTGACTCGCGGTTGTCTTGACGGCGTAGATCGGCATCGGTCAGGCCCCCGGGACGAACGTCATCAGGAGGTAAATCGCGAAGCCGAGCATCCCGACTAACAGGATGCCGGCACCGGCTATCTTTGCGATCTGGGAGAACTCCTCCCAGGAGGGGGTGCTTGCCATCTTCAGCACCCGAACGTACGAGGTAAGGTCGTATGGAACTTTCATATTTGGAGATTGCGGACGAGCCTTTTTCTATCTATTGCTCTGCCTCACGTCGCCGAGAGAAGAGCGCGGAGGTTACTCGACGTAGTCGATGTCTTCCGCGCGCTGGGCGGCCTCTTCCTGCGCGGCCTCGTTGCGGCCGTAGATCTGCGGCGACTCGACGCCGGTGACGACGATCATCGTGCGCATGCTGCCTTCGAGGGTCTCGTCGATGGAGGTCCCCCAGATGATGCGGGCGTCGGGGTCGATCCGGTCGTAGATCTCCTCGACGACGCCCTCGGCCTCCTCGATGGACATGTCCTGCCCGCCGGTGACGTTGACCAGCGCGGAGTTCGCGCCGGAGATGTCGACGTCGAGCAGCGGCGAGCGAAGCGCCGTCTTCACCGAGTCCTGCGCCTTCGCGTCGGAGTCGGACTCGCCGAGGCCGATCATGGCGACGCCGCCCCGCTCCATCACGGTGCGGACGTCGGCGAAGTCCAGGTTGACCAACCCGGGCTTGGTGATGAGCTCGGTGATGCCCTTCACGGAGCGCATCAGCACCTCGTCGGCGACCTTGAACGCCTGCCGGACGGGGAGCTTGCCGACCGAGTCGAGCAGGCGGTCGTTCGGGACGACGATGACCGTGTCGCTCACGTCGCGGAGCCGTTCGAGGCCCGCCTCGGCGTTGGTCCGCCGTACCTCGCCCTCCGCGGTGAACGGCGTCGTGACGATCGAGATGGTGAGCGCCCCGGACTCGCGCGCGGCCTTCGCGACGACCGGCGCGGAGCCGGTCCCGGTGCCGCCGCCGAGGCCGGCGGTGACGAACACCATGTCGGAGCCGTCGATGGCGTCGACGATCTCGTCCTGCGATTCGATGGCGGCCTCCTCACCGACCTGCGGGAGCGAGCCCGCGCCGCGGCCCTCCGTCTTCTGCTCGCCCATCAGGATCTTGGTGTCGGCCTCGATGCCGACGAGGTGCTGAACGTCGGTGTTCGCGGCGACCAGCTTCGCGCCGTGGATCCCCTCCTCGGCCATGCGGTCGACGGTGTTGCCGCCCGCGCCGCCGCAGCCGACCACCGTGATGTTGGTCTGGAGGTCTTCGAGAACGTCTTTCAGTTCGTCGTCAGTCATCTTCCCCGACGGGTTCACGTCCCGGTGCGCCCCCGGGTCCGTGGGATCAGCTCCCTCGTCTTCGGCCTCGTCGATTGCTTCGTCTACGATCGAATCCATTCTTAGGCCCCATTATTTGATGCAGGTTAATTACCTTTCCCCCCGACCGCGGACAGATCCCTGATAGTTTAGGGCGAAATTAGGTCTCGAACCGGTGCGTTCGCTCCGAGTGAACCACTTCGGGGGGGATCGTCTCGCCGTCGACGGTGACCGCCTCGCCGTCGGCCAGCGCGCCGAACTCGGGCCCCTGCGGGACGCCGAGCTTCGCGGCCAGTTCCGGGTCGAACGCGGTCTCGGTGGCGACGACGGCGTCGTCCTCGACGGCCACGTCGTCGAACTTCTCGCGGAGGATCGCCGCGAGCGCCTCGACGAGGTCGTCGAGGTCGTCGCCGGCCGGGACGGCCGCGCGGCCCCTGGCGCGCGTGCCGCCCTCGCGCGTCTCGAACGCGACCGTCGCCGACGCGACCGCCTCGCGCGTCGCGTCGGGGTCGATCGCCTGCGCCTCCGCGAGCAGGTCGTCGGGCAGGGGGACGACGTCGAAGTCGGCCGGGACGCGCTCGCCGCCGCCGTCGGAGTCGGGGTCGCGGCGTCGCGCGCGGTCGCCGAACCGCAGTCCGTCGTCGACCGGGACCAGCGCCGCTTCGAGCGCCTCGGCGAGCGAGAGGGGAACGTCGTCGACCTCCCGCGCCCACGTCTCGCTCACGGCGCGGTAGCCGAGGCCCTCGATCACGCCCTCCAGCTCGGGGCGGTCGCCGTCGACCACGGCGTGGGTCGCGCCGCTTTGCTCGAACGCCCGCCGGACCACGTCGCGGTTTTCCTCCGGCGCGCCCATCGCGTCCAGACACCAGTCGGCGGCGATGTGGCCCACTGCCCACCCCGTCTCGCGTACGATCCGGGTGAACCGCGGGGCGTAGTGGCCGCCGCCGAAGCCGACGAGCGTCCGGTCGCGGTGCGGGTCGACGCCGCGGAGGTCGAGGATGGCCCCCGCGACGGCGCGCGCGCCGGCCGGGTCCTCCCACTCGGCCTCGCCGCTGCCGAGCTCGACGAACATGGACGGGACGCTCACCTCGCTCGGGCCGTGGTGCGTACACTCCATCCCGACGTCGTACTCCTCGGGCGCGCGCTCGGCGAACGCCGCGACGACGCGGGCGTGGGCGTTCGGACACGCCTCCGCGAGGGCCTGGTCCTGGCCGCCGTACTCCGCGGGACCGAAGTTCCCCGTGAAGTGCGCCGTCAGAAGCGCCCCCGTGTCGCCGGAGTGCCGCGACGCGAACGCGAGCCAGTCGGGGTCGTCGAACGCGGCCGCCGGGTCGTCGACGTGCAGGTGGAGGTCGTCGAACGTCCGGAGTTCGAAGCCGTCGGTTCGGTAGTAGACGCCGCCGCCGTCGGCGTCCGGCCGCTCCTCGTCCCGGCGGCGCTCCCAGTCGCCCAGTTCCAGCAGGTGCTCGCCGACGTGCTCGGAGGCCTCGTCCGCGCGGCTGACGACGATCGCTATCACTCGCGGCGGTTGTTCGCGGGCGGGAAAAAGCGTGTCGACAGCGACGCGTCGGCGTACGCGGAACGAGGCCGCCGGTCCGGTGGTCAGTCAGACTCGACCACGGGCTGGCCGCCGGTGGCGTTCGCCTTCGCCAGTCGGCCGACGGTCCGCACGTGGTCCATCTGCGTGAGGAACATGACGCCGCCGATGATCATGTAGACGACGGTGTAGACGATGAGCAGGTCGAAGGTGCTGATGAACTCGACCACGCCCCGGATGTGGAGGTACTCGATGAGCACCTGCGAGACGAACAGCACGAGCAGCGTCACCGCCTCGCGCATCGTGATGCGGAAGTTGATCAGCACGGCGAGCGCGAAGAAGCTCTGCGCCGCCGTGATCCAGATCTCGGCCGCCTGCTTGGAGTTGAACTCCAGCACGCCGTAGCTCCCCAGCGAGATGCTGTAGACGACGCCGAGCGTCCCGATGAGCAGCGTCCACTGGTTGAGCTTCGAGGAGATGAGCGCGTTGAAGGCCGCGGTCGTCCGCGCCTTGTTCACGAGGTAGGCGGTGACGATCAGCTCCGGGCTCTCGCTCGCCAGCGGCGCGACCCACTGGATCATGAAGAACTCGGGGATGCCGTACTGGATACCGATCTCCTCCAGCCCGTGTGCGAACGGCTCGACCGCGGTGAAGATGAGGTAGCCGGAGTAGGCGAAGAGCACGAGGACGGCAGGTATCCGCGTGGTCTTCGGCGTCTTCTGGAGGTACGCCGGCACGCCAACGTGCACCTCGTCGTCCTCGGGTTCGCCGCGGACGATGATCCCGATGTAGACGACGTAGATGCCGACGAGGATGATCAGGTCGAGCGCGCCGATCCCGCCGTTGAGCGGGACGAAGAAGGCCCACAGGGTCGCGAGCGCGAGGAAGAACACTTCGGTGGCGATGCTCCGGTCGAGCAGGACGGCGTCCTTGAGGAAGCCGTCGTTGTGTTCGACCGCCACGTCCCCGCTTGTCTTCGCGCGGTAGATGGAGAACAGGGCGATGCCGGACCAGCCGAGCCCGATGAGGATCCGGTTCGCGCCGGTCATGTTGGCGACGGCGAGGTCGCCAGCGCCGGGCCGTCCCTGACCCGCCTGCCACGCGTACAGGGCGTCGACGGCGTACTCGGGCGCCACCGCCAGGATGGCGAGCACGGCGATGGCGAACGCGCGCGGCACGTCCTTCTCCGCGGTCTCGGCGCCCCAAGCGAGCAGGAACGACGCGCCGAGGACCGATAGTCCGCTCACGGCGACGGTGCCCACGTGACCGAGCGACTCCGCCATCCCCGTGAGGTCGACGACGACCCACGGGATTGTCACCAGCGTCACGACCGCGACGGCGACGAGAGGGTGTTGCAGCCGATTCTTCATCATCAGGGTGGACAGCCACGCCGAAGGTAGTTCTTGCGTTGTCCGGAGAGCGTGTCTGTTATTGTGACACGGAACGGCGTGTCGCACATGGACGTCTACGGACTGGTCGGCAACCCCGTCGGCCACTCGCTGTCGCCGCCGATGCACGAGGCGGCGTACGACGCGTTGGACATCGACGCGCGCTACGTCACGTTCGAACCGGAGAAAGGCGACATCGCGGCCGCGGTCGAGGGCGCGGACGCGCTCGGCGTCGCCGGGCTGAACGTCACCATCCCGTTCAAGCGCGACGTGCTGGAGGTCGTCGAGGCCGACGATCTCGCGACCCGCATCGGCGCGGTCAACACCGTCGACTTCTCGGGCGACCGCCCGACCGGGCACAACACCGACGCCGCGGGCGCGCGCCGATCGCTCGAAGACCACGGCGCGGACCTCGACGGCGCTTCGGCGGTCGTCGTCGGCGCGGGCGGGGCGGGCCGCGCGATCGCGTTCGCGCTGTCCGACGCCGGGTCGACCGTCCGGATCGCCAACCGCACCGAGTCGACGGCGCACGACCTCGCCGACGAGGTGCCCGGCGCGAGCGGCCACGGGCTCGACGCCGTTCCCGAACTCCTCGCGGACGCCGACGTGCTCGTCAACGCGACGAGCGTCGGGATGGAGGAGGACGCCTCACCGGTGCCCGCGGACGCGCTCCACGGGAACCTGACGGTGATGGACGCGGTGTACACCCCGCTGGAGACGCGCCTGCTCCGGGACGCGGACGCCGCCGGCGCGACGACGGTCGACGGCGCGTGGATGCTGCTGTATCAGGGGGCGGAAGCGTTCGAGCGCTGGACCGGCCGCGACGCCCCCGTCGACGCGATGAACGAGGCGCTCAGGGATCGTCTCGAACCGATGGCGGACGAGTTTAAGTAGGGCGAAAATCTATTGTCAGCCAATGGTGCTGAAAAAGCTGAAGTCGTTGCTCGGATTCGACGACGACGAGTCCGACGCCGAGCGACAACGCGACGTCGGCGTGACGGTCGAGCGGGAACCCGCGGAGGAGCCCGACACCGGGTCGGAGGACGCGGTGAAGGGGACCGACACCTCCCCGGGGGCGGGCGAGACGGCCGCGGGAAGCGGCGCGGCCGAGCCGTCCGAACCGACCGACGCGCCATCCGAACCGACCGACGCGGCGAGCGTCGAGGAACCCGACGAACCGGTCGTCGAGGCGGACGACGAGCCGGCTGCCGGAGAGAGCGAACCCGCCGAGCCGGCCGACGAGGCCGCCAGCGAGGACGAACTCATCGAGGAAGCCGTCGAGGACGAGACCGCGGAGGAGGCCGAGGAAGACGAGACCGCGGAGGCGGCCGGCGAGGAGACGGCCGCCGAACCGTCCGACGGGGCTGACGGCGAGGACGTCACCGAGATCAAGGGGATTGGCCCGGCCTACGGCGAGCGCCTGGCGAACGTCGGCATCGACAGCGTCGCGCAGCTGGCCGACGCCGACGCCGAGGAGATCGCGGCCCAGACCGACCTCTCCGAGAAGCGCGTCAGCGAGTGGATCGAACGGGCGAAGGTCCGATAACCGGAAGAGCGTTGGTGAGCGGTGACTTCTCCTCGGACATGACTGACCCCGTCGCGACGACCGACCGCGAGTCGTTCCGCCGGACGGCCGCGTCCGCCCCGGCGGGCGCCCGTGTCCCCGTCGAGGTCCGCGTCCGCGTCCCGGATCCCTTCGATGCGTACCGCCGGGCGCGCCGCGGCGACGGCGGCGACGCCTACCTCGAAACGACCGGCGGGCAGTCCGGCTGGGGCTACTTCGGCGTCGACCCGGTCGACCGACTGACCGTCAGCGCCGACGCCGCGGGCCGGAAGGGACACCCCTCGCTCGCCGCGCTGGAGGGGTTGCTGGCCGGCGAAACCCTCCACCGGGGAGACTGCGACGTTCCCTACCCCTGCGGCGCGATCGGGTGGATCTCCTACGACGTGGCCCGCGAACTGGAGGACCTGCCGGCGTCGGCCGAGGACGACCGCGGCCTCCCCCGACTGCAGGTCGCCGCCTACGACCGCTTCGCCGCGTGGGAGGAGCCCCGCGACGCGGCCGACGGCGGTGGCGAAGGGTCGGACGCCGACGAGGTGGGCGTCGTCCTCCGCGTGACCGCCTGCCCGCGCGTCGGCGGGCCAGACGCCCCGACCGAGGACGATATCGTCGCCGCGTACGAGCGCGGCCGGGAGCGCGCGCTGGAACTGGCGCGGGCGGCCGTCGACGGCGACGCGACAGTCGGCGACCCGCCCGCCGAGACGGACGCCGCCACCTTCGAGAGCGACTGCGGCCGCGACGCCTTCGCGGACCGCGTGCGGACCGTCAAGGAGTACGTCCGGGCGGGCGACACGTTTCAGGCGAACGTCTCCCAGCGCCTGACCGCGCCCGCCGCAGTCCACCCCGTCGAGGCGTTCGACGCCGTCCGGCGCGTCAACCCCGCGCCCTACTCCGCGCTGCTGGAGTTCCCCGGCGTCGACCTGGTGAGCGCGAGCCCCGAACTCCTCCTCGAACGCGAGGGCGACCGCCTCCGGACGGAACCGATCGCCGGCACGCGCCCGCGCGGCGCGACGCCCACCGAGGACGAGGAGCTGGAGGCGGACCTTACGACGGACGAGAAGGAGCGCGCGGAGCACGCGATGCTGGTCGACCTCGAACGCAACGACCTCGGGAAGGTCAGCGAGTACGGCAGCGTCGCGGTCGAGGAGTACCGCCGCGTCGACCGGTACTCGGAGGTGATGCATCTCGTCTCCTCCGTGACAGGCGAACTCCGCGACGACGCGAGCCTCGCCGACGCGATAGCCGCGACGTTCCCCGGCGGCACCATCACCGGCGCGCCCAAGCCCCGGACGATGGAGATCATCGACGAGGTGGAGGCGACCCGGCGCGGCCCCTACACCGGCAGCGTCGGTATCTTCGGCTACGACGGGCGCGCGACGCTGAACATCGTCATCCGGACGCTCGTGCGCAGCGGCGACCGGTACCACCTGCGCGTCGGCGCGGGCGTCGTGGACGACTCCGACCCCGACCGCGAGTACGACGAGACGCTCGACAAGGCCCGCGCGCTGGTGACTGCCGTCGACGAGGCGCTCGGCGAGCGGGCGGGACTGGCGGTAGAGGGCGACGAGTCGAGCGACGCGGCGACCGCCGCGGCCGAGGCGCCCGCCGACGCGGACTCCGACGGTGGTGCGCCGTGATCCTCGTGATCGACAACTACGACTCGTTCGCCTACAACCTCGTCCAGTACGTCGGCGAGGCCGTCGCCTCACCGTGCCCCGCGACGGAGTCGGGGAACGGCGGCGGGGCCGCCACCGTCCTCGACCGCGACGCCGACGGCGTCGTCGTCCGGCGCAACGACGGGATAGACGTCGCGGGGATCCGCGAGCTGGACCCGGACGGCATCGTCGTCTCGCCCGGCCCGGGAACGCCGGCGGAGGCGGGCGTCTCGATACCGGTCTTCGCCGAGACCGACTACCCGGCGCTAGGGGTCTGTCTGGGTCACCAGGCGCTCTGTGCCGCTCACGGCGCGCCGGTGGGGCGCGCGCCGGAGGTCGTCCACGGCAAGCCCTCGCTGGTCACCCACGACGGCGAGGGAGTCTTCGAGGACCTGCCGGACCCCTTCGAGGTCGGACGCTACCACTCGCTGGCGGTCGAGCGCGCGGACCTCCCGGACCCCCTCGTCGAGACGGCGCGGACCGACGACGAGCGCGCCGTCCTGATGGGCGTGCGCCACGAGTCGAAGCCCCACGTCGGGGTCCAGTTCCACCCGGAGAGCATCCTCACCGGCACCGCGGAGCGCGAGGCCGGTGACGAATCGACGGCCCGGTCGCTCGACGCGGGCAAGCGATTGATACGCAACTTCGTATGCAGTACCACGTAGACGGCGACCTCGTCCCGGCCGAAGAGGCGACGGTGAGCGTCCGCGACCGCGGGTTCATGTACGGCGACGCCGCCTTCGAGACGCTGCGGGCCTACGGCGGCGACGTGTTCGAGTGGCGCGCCCACGTCGAGCGCCTCGAACGGACCTGCGAGTCGCTCGGCATCGACCACGGCGTCTCCGACGCCGACCTGCGCGTCCGCGTGCAGGAGGTGCTCGACGCGAACGACCTCGACGACGCCTACGTCCGCCTCTCGATCACCCGCGGCGTCCAGCCCGGGAAGCTGACGCCGAGTCCCGACGTGGACCCGACGGTGGTGGTGATCGCGAAGGAACTCCCCCGAGGTGGCGTCGAGGGGTCGCCAGTGTGGGACGACCCCGCGACCGTCCAGACGGTCGAGACGCGGAAGCCGGCCGACGCCGCGCTCCCGGCCGACGCGAAGACGCACAAC
This sequence comes from Halostella limicola, assembly GCF_003675875.1. NCBI lineage: Archaea > Methanobacteriati > Methanobacteriota > Halobacteria > Halobacteriales > Natronoarchaeaceae > Halostella > Halostella limicola. The sequence continues at coordinate 274,401 of NZ_RCDI01000002.1, forward strand.
TACCTGAACGGCATCCTCGCGCGCAACGAGCTCGTCGACGCCGACGAGGCGCTCCTGCGCGGCCCGGAGGGGGACGTCGCCGAGGGCGCGACGAGCAACCTCTTTTTCGTCGACGACGCCGGGCTTCACACCCCGAGCGAGGACCTGCCCATCCTGCCGGGGGTCACGCGCTCGGTCGTCGCGGACCTGGTCGAGTCGGAGACCGACGTGCCCCTCCGGACCGGTCGCTACGCGTCGGAGGACGTCCGCGAGGCCGAGGAAGCGTTTCTCACCAACACGTCCTGGGAGGTCCGCCCGGTCGCCGCGGTCGACGGCGTGGAGATCGGCGACGGCCCGGTGACGAACCTGCTGGCGCGCCTGTTCGACGCGCTGGTCGAGCGCCGGCACTACTGACGGCCGCCCCGCGCCGGGGCGCTTTCGCACCATTCAAACCGCCCGGCCTCTCAGGACCTCCATGGACGAGGACGACCGGATCGCCGACGCGGACGACGTGCCCGACGACGGGACGCTCCTCTTTACGGTCCGCGACGGCTTCGACGAGACGGAGGTCGTGCTGACGCGGCTGAACGGCGAAAGCGGTGGCGACGGCGTCGTCGCCTGGAAGAACTACTGCCAGCACTGGACCGACGTGCGCCTCGACAAGGGGTCCGGCGCGGCGATGCGCGACGGCGAGATACTCTGTGAGAAACACGGCGCGACGTTCCGCGCGTCGGACGGCGAGTGCACGCACGGCCCCTGCGAGGGCGCGACGCTGGACGAGGTCGACGTGTCGGTCGAGGACGGCGGCGTCTACCTCTCGGACGACCGCTTCGAGTTCAAGGCGGTCGGGCCGTCGGCGGACGTCGACCTCTCGACCGGTAGCCGGATCGACTTCGACGGGACGTAGCTACAGGTCCCGGGCCTTTCCCAGATGTCGGAGCGTCCCGCCGCAGTCGGAGCACTCGCGGGAGTCCACCCCCGTCGTTCTGGCCCCGCACGTTAAACATTCGTACGCTTCGATCCCCTCGGTCGTGATTTCCGGGCGCATATTCTCCATATTGGTGTGTGACAAAGTAACTGGTTCCCTGAGACACCTAGGAGACGTTAAATTCTCTACCGACTCCTAGAGGGAGGAAAGTTCACGAACGGGCACGGCGCCGGCTACTCGACCTTGAACGACGGTTCCTCGATCGACTCGCTCTTGCACTCGGGACACCGCGAGGGGCGGTTCGCCAGGTCGTCGAAGTCGGTGAAGCCGCAATCGCGACACTCCGGCGGCGCGGCGAGCAACTGCTCGCCCGTCCCGTCGAGCGAGCGCGCGACGTGCTGGACGTGACTCAGGGCGACTTCGGCGGTCGTGTCGAACTCGGTGGCGAGCGCGGAGAGCGACAGCGTCTCCTCGCGCAACCGGTCGGCCATCCGCTCGCGGGTGGTGGCGTCGGCCTCGCGCATACGCCCTCTCGACGCTCCGCGGATAAAGGCTTTCAGGGCGAACCGGACGAGGGGCCAGGGGCCGCGCAACCCGACGGTAGGAGCTTCGATCCTTCGGAGCCCTCGTTCGCTGCGCTCGCGACTTTTTCTGGTCGGCGTTTGTTGGCCGACGGCCGCCGAAGGCGTCCAGAGGGGAAAAAGATGCCTTATTTGGTAAAGAACGGCGGCTCGTCGCGTTCGTCGAGCGCCCACTCCAGCTCCGCGATGGCCCGCAGGAGTTCGACTTCCATCTCGTCCTCGACGGGCGTCGTCGGCGGGTCGTTCGCGTCGTATTTCTCCTCCAGCGCCTCGATCCGGGCCCGGATCTCGTCTTCCGATCTCATTGAATGGTTCGGGAAAGGAAGCCGAGGCTAATAGAAGGTGGTGCTTGCCGGCGGTCAGAGGGCAGAAGCGATAGCGGCGGCAGTCAGCCGCCGTCCCGCCGTCGCGGAAGTCGGTCGCCTATCGCTTGACGCCGCGGACGTCGATCTGGACGTCGGCGTTGCCGGGCAGGGCGTCGACGCCGACGACCGACAGCGCGGGCCGGCGGCCGTTAAAGAAGTCCGCGTCCGCCTCGCGGACCGCGGACGCCGCTCCCGCGTCCGTCAAAGCGAGTCGGTTCAGCTATTGCTAGCTCTACTGATGCGAACACTCATCGGGGACATTCCGACTGTTTTATGGTATTGCGAGCGGAGCGATTAGCACAAGCTAAATGTCTACTGGTCAGCAGCGCAACGAGCAGATGCGCGAGTTCGAGTTCGTCGTCCGGTTCGATCCCGGCGCGGACGAGTTGATGGACGTGTTCCGGAACCACTCCAGCCTGGTCGCCCGGTCGTCCGTGTGTTTCACCACCGAAGAGACGATGTGGCGCATTGACCACGTGAAGGGGGAAGCGGACGCGCTGGAGGCGTTCGACGACGTGTTCCTCGACGAGGGGCGGTGCAACGAGTGTCTGGACGTGCAGGACTGCGAGACCCCGCGGACGTACCACACCCTCGACCGGAAGGCGAACTCCCGCACCGTCTACACCTTCCGCGAGGAGGTCCACCGCTGTCGCTCCATCCCGTACTACGTGCTCCAGCACGTCGGGGAGGGCGTCGTGTTCGAGTCCCGGCGCAACGGCGACGAGTACCGCTGGCGGATCCTCTACTCCGGCGACCAGCCGATCGGGGAGCTGTACGACGCCATCGAGGAGAACCTGCGCGACGGCCTCGCGCTCGACGTCTCGCACATCTCCCGGGCGGGCAACTGGGACGCCCACTCGCGCGCCTTCGCGAAGCTGTCGCCGAAGCACTGGGACGTGTTAGAGACCGCGGTCGAGCAGGGGTACTACGACCGGCCGCGCGCGGTCACCGTCGCGGATCTGGCCGACGACCTCGGCGTGCCGCGCTCGACCGTCCAGTACCGCCTCCGGACCGCCGAGGACCTCATCGTCTCGGAGTTCGTCGACGAGACGCTCTGACCCCGCACCGTGTCGGGCGGTCACATCTATCGAAGGATAAATGACTTACTACGGGGCGTCGACTGGTAGGGTATGGACGCTGTCGTACTCGCTGGAGGATATGCAACTCGCCTCTGGCCGATCACGAAGAATCGGCCGAAGATGTTTCTGCCGATCGGCGACTCGACGGTCGTCGACCAGATCTTCGAGGAACTCGAAGCCGACGACCGGATCGACGATGTCTACGTCAGCACGAACGAGCGCTTCGCGGAGGACTTCGAGCGCCACCTCGCCGAGAGCGAGTACGAGAAGCCGACGCTCTCCATCGAGGACACCTCCGAGGAGGACGAGAAGTTCGGCGTCGTCGGCGCGCTCGCCCAGCTCGTCGAGCGCGAGGGCGTCGACGACGACATGCTCGTCATCGCCGGGGACAACCTGATCAGCTTCGACATCTCCGACTTCGTCGACTTCTTCCAGCGCAAGGGGGAGCCGACCCTCGCGGCCTACGACGTCGGATCGAAGGAACTCGCCAAGTCCTACGGGCTCGTCGAACTGGAGGGCGAGCGGATCGTCGACTTCCAGGAGAAGCCCGACGACCCCAAGAGCACGCTCGTCTCCATCGCCTGCTACGCCTTCACCGCGGACACCCTCGGCGCGCTGGACGAGTACCTCGCCGGGGACAACAACCCCGACGAGCCGGGCTGGTTCATCCAGTGGCTGCAGTCCCGCCAGCCGGTGTACGCGTTCACCTTCGACGAGGCGTGGTTCGACATCGGTACGCCCGAGAGCTACCTCGAAGCCGTCGCCTGGCACCTGAACGGCGACAACCGCATCGCCGACGACGCGACGGTCGAGAACACGACCGTCGGCGAGAACGTCCACGTCATGAGCGGCGCCGAACTCGTCAACTCGAACGTCGACTCCTCGATCATCTTCCCGAACACGACCCTCATCGGGAGCGACATCCGCAACTCCATCATCGACCGCGAGACGGACTTGGAAAACCTCGATCTGGCCGGGGCGCTCATCGGCGCGCACACGGAGATCAGAAACGGCGATTAGGAACGGGGCGTAACGGCGACTAGGAGCGGCGGCGGGCGTCCGGCCGCCGACTGACGCTCACCCGAGCCGCGCGTCCGTGATCCTCAGCGTGCCGCGCGAGCCGTCCCACTCCGTCTCGTACTCGAGTTCGATGGGTCGATCCATGTGCGGCCCGTCGGTCACCAGCGTCTCGAACTCGCCGCCCTCGCCGAGGACGTGGACGCCGTACTCGTCGTTGAGCTCCCGGAGGTCGTCGAGCGCCTCGCGGTCTATCGTCCGGCCGAGCCACGACTCGTCGAGGCCGTACGCCGCCACCTGCACGACCGTTATCTCGAAGCCGGCGTCGAGCATCTCCTCGGCGAGCGCCTCGGGGTCGCGCTGCCAGAGGGGCGCGAACAGCTCGATCCCGAGACGCTCGCACATCCCCTCGATGCGGCTGGTCTGGTACTCGCTCTCGACGGCTCCCGCGGTGACGCCCGCGACGCCGCCCGCCAGCTCGTCGTCCAGCGCGGCGACCGCCGCCTCCAGCGGTTCGAGTTCGGCGTCGCCCTGCGCGCCCGACTCGGCGGCGTCCGCCGCGCCCATGTCGCCCGGGCGGACGTCCACCAGCGGGACGCCGACGCTCTCGGCGGCGAGTTCGGCGAGATCCGTCGCCGGGACGTGGTACATGTACGAGTCCTCCTCGGGGTGGACGGTGACGAGTCGGTCGACGGAGAGCCCGCGTTCGAGCGCCCGGTACAGCGCCCACGACGAGTCCTTGCCGCCCGAGAAGAGAGAGACCCACGCGCCCTCCGCAGTGTCTGCCATGCTTGCGACGAGTGGCGGCGTGGATAAACCAGCTACGGACCGCCGCGGGGGACCTCCTCCTCGTCGATGCTCGTGCCGCCGAGGTGGGAGGCGATGCGGACGCCGATCAGGCTGACGAGCACGCCCGCCACGACGAACGTCGCGAGGCGCTGCCCCGCCGACAGCGAGAACGGCGTGACGGAGACGACACCGAGCCTGAGCGCGGGGACTTCGAAGGCCGGCAAGATGCCCGCCCGTTCGAGGAAGTACGACGAGAAGCCGCGGACGACGAGGCCGACCGCGACCACGCCGAAGGGGATGTTCAGGTAGGAGCTGCGGACGCTGTCCTCCTGGATGGCGACGTCCAGCAGGCGGCCCGTGCTGGCCGCGAGCGCCGCCATCGCCAGCCACGGGACGCTGTCGTAGGCGAACTGCATCGCGGGGATGATCACGCCGTTCTCGCCGCCGAGGCTGGAGACCCCCAGCGCGCCGACGAACACGCCGACGAGCGACAGGCCCGCCGCGACGACGTAGGTGACGATGGAGACCCGCCCGGAGTACAGCGACTCCCTGACCCTGACCGCGAGGCCGGTGAGGTACTCGTCGATGCCCAGCCCCTTGTACAGCAGGAAGACGCCGATGACCGCGGTTATCGCCGACACCGCGACCGCCGGCCCGGCGAAGTACGCGAGCACGGGGGAGACGAGCAGGGCGAGGCCGATGGGGACGAGGACCGTCTGGCGGAGCTCCTCGTCCGCGAGGAACTGCTTCAGGAGGTAGTACGTGGACTCGATGTCCCGGGCCTGCCGGACGACCACCCGGTCGACGGAGTCGACGCGGACGCGGCTCTCGACGATGGGGACCAGCCGCTCGTCCTGCGCGCTGTCGATGACGACGACGGCCGAGTCCGGGTCGTGCTCGGCGACGAGGTCGTCGAGCTGTCGCGCGACCGATCGGTCCGCGCCGACGACGTTATCGCTCCCGCCGGAGACGACCGCGACGACCGCCTCCTCGTTCTCGTCCCGCAGGTCGCGGGCGACGCGGAGCGCCTCCAGCAGGCAGTTGACGCTGGAGTCTTCCGGGTCGGCGAGGCCGACGTCCGTCACGAGGGAGTGGACCGCTTCCCACCCGGAGACGGGCGTCGACAGCCCGGTCTTCCGGCCGATGTCGTCGGTACGGTCGACACACACGACGAGCGTGGTCACTGTGGATGCGTCATCGCGGTGGGAGAATAAAAACCCCCGACTTACTTCAGTTCGAACTCGACGACCGAGCCGTCGCGGTCGGCGAGAACGCCGGCGATCCCCCGCCCGAACGCGTGGGCGACCGCCTGCGCGCCGATGCTCAGCTTCTCGCCGATCCCCCGCTCCGGCTCGAACCGCTCGACCGTCGCCTCGTCGAGGTCCGCCCGCTCCGCGAGTCGCTCCTCGACGTCGTCGCGAGCGCCCAGCCCGTCGACCAGCCCGTTCGCGTTCGCCTGCCGGCCGTGGTAGATCCGGGCCTCGGTGTCGGCGACGAACTCGCGGTCGAGGTCGCGCGACTCCGCGACGAGGTCGACGAAGCTCTCGTAGCTCTCGTCGATGACGCCCTGGAAGTACGCCCGCTCGTCGTCCGAGATCGGTTTCATCGGGTCGAGCGTGTCCTTGTACTCGCCGCCGACGAACCGTTCGAGGTCGACGCCGTAGCGGTCGGCGAACTCCGCGAACTTCCGCTGGTTCGCGATGACGCCGATGCTCCCGACGAGGCTGTCCTCGTGGGCGACGAACTCGTCGCAGCCGCAGGCTATCATGTAGCCGCCGCTCGCGCACAGGTCCTTCGCGTGGGCGATCGTCGGCCCGTCGAACGACTCGACAGCCCGCCGGACGTCGTCGCTCGCGACCGGCTGGCCACCGGGGGTGTTCAGCTTCACCAGCAGCGCCTCGACGTTCCCGTCCGCGTCGGCCCGTTCGATCTGCTCGACGAGGTCGTCCGCGGACGCGCCCCCGGGACGGAACGGCATCCCGCCGCCGTCGGCGGTGATCGGTCCCGACACCTCCACCTCGCCGACGTTGTAGTCGGCGAACACCGACCCCGCGACGTTGCCGGCGACTTTCAGCCCCGCGAGCGCCGTGGCCACGACGAGCAAAACGCCGAGGACGCCGGCGGAGGTTCTGGCCGGCACCAGCACGAACAGCCCCACGCCGACAGCGGCGGCGATCAGGGCGCCGACCGCGACGATCCCTACCTGTCCGAGCGACTGTAGCGTGTCTCGCATAGGCGTCTCTGGAGTCGTGTTACGGGTCCGAACGGATAAGGGTGGAGGAGTGCGGCGTCGCGCGAGGCGTCGCCGGCGATGGAGAACGGCGACGCGCCGGGTCGTGTCGGCGGACGCGTCGCTACGCCGGTGGAGAACGCAGAGTAGAGAGAAAACCGCTTACAGCAGCCCCGTCTTCTGGAGCTTCATCAGGTCCTCGGTGTCGAGGGTTTCGCCTTCCTTGAACTTCTGGTAGATCTCCTCGGCCTCTTCCTTGGCCTCCTCTTCCTTCTGCTCGCGCTCGGACTTGCGCTCTTCCTCCTCCTGCTTGTCCAGCTCGCGCAGGCGCTTCTGGACGCGGACGAAGTCCTCGTGGTGGCGGTCGGCCGCCTCCTGGGCCTCGACGAACTTCTCGTGCATCTCGTCGGCCTCGTCCCGGATGTCGTCGGCCTCGCGGTAGGCCTCGATCATCTGGTTGTGGTGCTCCTGGGCCTTGTCGGCGAGCTCGGTCACCTTCTGGTGGTGCTTGGAGGCCTCGGAACGGACGGACTCGGCCTTCTCGACGTACTCCTCGAGGTCCTCGTTCTGGTCGAGCTTCTCCTTGCGCTGCTGGTACTCCTCGCGCTTGGCCTCGATCTTCTCGATGAGCTCGCGCTCGTCCTCGGTGCTGAGCACCTCGGTCTGCTGCTTGAACTCCAGTTCCTCGATCTCGTCTTCGAGCTCCTCCAGGTCCTTACCCTCGTCGAGTTCGAGGTCGGACTTCATCTCCTCGACCTTGTCGAAGAGCTCGTTGGCCTTCGCGTTCAGCTCGTTGCGCTGCTCCTTGTGTTCCTGAACCAGCTCGTTGAGCTCGTCGCGCTTCTCGCGGTGTTCCTGGGCCTCGTCGACCTTCTCGCGGGTCTTCGCGTTGAGGTCGTCGCGCTTGGACGCGCGCTCCGACGCCATCTGGTTCAGCTCGTTTCGTCGGTCGCGGAGCTGTCCCGCCTTCTTGATGAGCTGTCCTTTGGATTCGTTGTCGAGATCGTCCTCTGTGAGTTCGACGTTTTTCGATTGGTCTACCATGTGTTAGTCAAACCTCTGTGCCATACCGCACCGACCCGGAGCAATCGCTGCTGACCGTGTGTTACTGACCGTGGATAAGGATTCCCTGTCATTCTGGCCGTGCGAGCGATGCTGCCGGAACGCCGGTGACGTTCTGGTACCAGTTAGTTGGGCAGGTTCGGTTATAAATGTATCGGTGGTAGAACCACTGAAAACCGTTAGCAAGCGGCCCAGCGAGGCCGTGGAAACGGTTGACACACCCTCGCGCGGCGGTTATAAACGGTACTCGTTGAAGACGGTGCGGTCGGACAGCGTCAGGAGGAGTTCGAGCGACTCCGCGTCCGGCGGTATCGACGCCGCACCCGCGTCTACCCGCTCGCCCGGATCGACGGTCACCGTCTCCGTCCCCTCCGCGTCGCCCGCCGCCCACGAGAGCGTGGGCTCGACCGGGTCCGGCCCGTCGTTGACGACGGTCACGCCGACGGCTCCGGGCGACGGCGGTCCGTCGAGGACTGTCTGGACGGGTTCGAACGAGCGGGCGAGCGCCTCGTAGCTCGTCTTCTCCGTCCCGTCGTGCGCGAGGACGCCCATGCCCGCGCCCGGCGCGGGGTCCCGGAGCGCGAACGCCGCCGCCACGTCCGTTCCGCGCCGGCGGAGCGCGTCGGTGACGGTTTTCAGCGTCGCCGTCTGGTACGCCTGCGAGGCGTCGATGCCGTCCGCGTCGACCTTCGCGGCGTGGGCCTCGGCGTCGAACCCCGGCACGGGGCCGTCGACGTCGGCCGCGAGCGCGCCGGCTCCGTACTCGGAGACGACCCGGCCCAGGTCGGGGTAGCGGTCGAGGAGCCACTCGGCGTCGGTCGCCGCGCCGTACTTCCACCCCGGGTAGAGGTGCGCGGCGTCTGGCGCGGTCCCGGGCGGCCCGGCCACCGGAAACGTCGGCACCTCGTCGGGGAACGCCTCGGCGACCGACTCGTCGGCGCCGTGGTCGTACTCGGTCCGCCAGGCGCGCCAGCGGAAGCGGTACCTGCTCGTCCGTCCGGCCCCGAGCGGCTCCGCGAACGGGTCGCGCGGGTCGTCGTGGACGCCGTACGCGCCGATACTGGGGTGGTGGCCGTACTCGTCGACGAGCGCCGCCGCGAGTTCGCGCCCGCGGTCGACGTCGTACTCCCGGGGGCCAGTGAGCGGGAGGTCCTGCCAGACCAGTAGCCCGGTCTCGTCACACGCCTCGTGGAACTCGCGCGGCGGGACGTGCGCGTGCGCGCGTACCAGATTCGCATTCGCCTCGGCCGCTCGTTCCACGTCGGCCGCTGGGTCGGCGGCGGGGAGGACGTTCACGCCGCGGGCTCGCACCCGCCGGCCGTTGACCAGCAGCCCGTCGTCCTCGTCGTACGAGACCGTTCGGAAGCCGGTCGTCTCGCTGACGGACGTGTCGCCGAGTTTCGCCCGGACAGTGTAGCGGTGCTGGGGGCCGTGGTCCTGCGGCCACCACGGCGAGGGGTCCCGCACCGCCATCTCGCGCGTGACGGTCGTTCGCTCGCCCGCGTCGGCGGCGACCCGGACCCGCTCCATCGCGCCGCCGCCGCGAAAGCCCTCGGGGCGGAGCGAGAGCGTGACGTAGTCGTCGATCGGCTCCTCGGCGTCGACGGTGACCGCCGCCTCGATCGCGGCGTCGTCGCCGTCGAACCGCGGCGCGACCGAGAGGTCGTCGAGGAACGTCGCGGGGCGGACGCGGACCTGCGCGTCCCACCAGATACCGGGGACCGCGGCCTCGTCGGGGAGCGTCTCGGTCGCCTGCACCCCGCCGAAGGCGTCCTCGGGCGCGCGGCACTCGACGACGAGCTCGTTGCGTTCTTCGGGGTCGAACTCGTATCTCGCCGGCGCGAAGTAGGCGTCGTGGTCGCCGAGCAGTTCGCCGTTCATCCAGACCCGGGCGTGGGCGTACAGGCCGCGGAGTTCCAGCACCGTCCGCTGGGCGTCGCCGGCGCGGGGGTCGTCGAACCGCAGGCGGTACGCCACCGCGTCCTCGCCCGCGAACCGCTCGGGGCGTCCGGGCACTGTCACGTCGACCCACTCCTCGGCGTCCGGAGGCGTTCCGTCGTCGTTCGGATCGACCGCCGCCGCTGTCCACGTGCCCGTCATCACTACTCGCGACACTGTACCCACGTGAAATAATTGTTACGTCGTCGCTTCACTTTCACTTTCACTCCGCGGACGGGTCGCTTTAACAATAGGTGGCGGCGAAGCGCCGAACATGCTCGAACGGCTCACCGCGACCTGCGAGGACGACGCCTGCGAGCGGCCGCTCACCGAGGAGAACCTGATGCTGGAGATGGAGCGCGACGGCGGCGTCCGTCGCGCCTACGAGTGCGACTGCGGCGCGGTCACGGTGACCGTCGTCAAGCGCTCCCGCTAAGTGCCGGCGTCGGCAACCGGCGGCCATGGAAGAGACCATCCGCGCTCGCGGCCACGAGAACGTGACCGCCGAGCACGGGAGCACCTTCGAGGTGACGACGGACGACTACCTCACGCCCGCCGGCGACTGCATCCTCGCGGTCGAGGCCGACCGCGCCCCCGCCGACTTCGACCCCGACTTCGTCGAGGCCTGCCGGGACGCGGACGCCACCATCACCGCCACCTTCGAGGTGGGCGGGTACGCGGAGACCGTGCGGGGCCGGGGCGACCCCGACCTCGAACTCTCCAGCGAGCGCAGCATGGTGGGCCGCACCAGCGACTACGTCGACGAGCGGACGTTCCTGCTCGGCGCGGAGTTCGCCGCCGCCGGGTTCGACCGCGACCTGGTCGAGGCGCTGGCGGACGGCGCTGACCTGACCGTGACCGTCCGCGTCGAATAGCGGGACGCCTTTCCTTCGAGCGCCCCAAGTGGCGCGCATGTCCGACGAGCCGACGGAGAACATCAGCGGCGGCGAGAGCGGCGGCGGCCGCGCCGCGGAGTTCGACGCCGCGGACGACCCGACGACCCGATCGGAGGCCGTCGTCGACCGCCTCGGCGGCATGTACTGGCAGAAGGCCTACGGCGGCCGTGACGCCTTCGAGTGTCTGGTCCGCACGATCCTGAGCCAGAACACAAGCGACAAGGCGAGCCAACCCGCTCACGATGCGCTGATGGAGCGGTACGGGGGTGGCGAGGCGCGAGCTGGCGACAGGGACCTCGCCGAGTCGCTCGCCGAGGCCGAGCGATCGGAACTCGCCGAGACCATCTCCGGCGCGGGCCTGTACAACCAGAAGTCGAAGGTGCTGATCCGTGCGGCCGAGTGGGTCTTGGAGGAGTTCGGCTCCGAGGCGGCGTTCGACGAGTTCGTGCGGTCGGGGGAGCCGTCCGCGGTCCGCGAGCGGCTCCTCTCGGTCAACGGCGTCGGGCCGAAGACGGCCGACTGCGTGCTGCTGTTCTCGGGCGGCCGCGGCGGCGTCTTCCCGGTCGACACGCACGTCCACCGAATCGCGCGCCGCCTCGGCCTCGCGCCGCCGGACGCCGACCACGAGGGAGTGCGCGCGGAACTGGAGCGGACGGTACCGGCGGAGAAGTGCGGCTTCGGTCACACGGCGATGATCCAGTTCGGCCGCGAGTACTGCACGGCGCGCAAGCCGGCCTGCCTGGAGGGGCCCGAGGCGTGCCCGATGGAGGACCTCTGCGACCAGGTGGGCGTCTACCCGGCGACCGGCGAGGTCGAGGACCCCGCGGACGCCGCCGCGGAGAGCGATTAGCGCGCCAGCAGCGCGACGGCCAGCACGGCGAAGCCGACGCCGGCGACGTCGGTCGCCTCGACGGTCTCGCCGAAGACGGCGACGCCGATCACCGCCGCGACGACGAAGTACAGCGCGCTGACGGTAGTGACGACGCTCGTCTGCCCTCGCTCCAGCCCCGCGTAGAAGGCGACGGCCGCGATGCCCGCGAACACGCCCGCGCCGAGCGCGACCGCCACGCCGGTCCTCGCCGTCGCCACGGGCTGGTCCCGCGCGTAGACGTACGCCAGCGCGATGCCGACGCTCGTCGCGTAGGAGAAGATCATCGCGGAGACGGGGTCGATGTACCGCGTCGCCACGTCGGCGAGCACCGCCCACACGCCCCACGAGACCATCGCCGCCAGCGCGAACAGTATCGCCGCGTTCGTCATGTGCGAGGGGAGGTCGGGGGCCGAGGTAACGGCTTCGGAAGCGAGCGCGGGCGTCTGCAGAACCACCCATCATAAAGCGGCCGCGCTCGGCGTTCATGCCGAGCGGACGGGGGAGGGCAGGCGCTCGAAGCGTACGCCGGCGACCGCCGGCGTCTTCACGAGCGAAGCGAGTGAAGGCTCGTGAGGCCGAAGGCCTCACGGTAGCTCGCGCAGACTGGCGGGCCTGGAACGAGTGCCGAAGGCACTCGTTGGAGGACATTGAAAGGGCGAGGCGCGACTGCCAAGGAGCGCCGAGGGCTTTCAGACGAAGCGGAACGTCTCCAGGTTCTTCGGCGCGAACGTCCGCATGTTGTAGTCGTGGTACAGCGCCGAGGAGAGGTCCTGCGTCGAGGACTCGTCGCCGTGGACGCACAGCACCTTCTCGGGGCGCGGGTTCATCGTCTTCACGAAGTTCTCCAGGCCCTGGCGGTCGGCGTGGCCGGAGAAGCCGTCGACGGTCTCGACGTCCATGTTCAGCGTGAGCGTGTTGCCGCCCCGGCGGCCGCTGCTGTCGCGGTCGTTGATCGGGATCTCGTCCCAGCCGTTCTGGATGCGGCGGCCGAGCGTCCCCTGGGCCTGGTAGCCGACGAAGGTGAGCGTGCTCTCCTCCTCGCCGCCGAGGTGGCGGAGCCACGACATGATGGGGCCGCCGGTGACCATCCCGGAGGTCGAGAGGACGATGCAGGGGCCGCCGTCGGCGACCTCGCGGCGCTCCTCCTCGCCGCCGTCGATGTGGTTGAACTGGTCGGCGAGGAAGGGGTTCTCGTCCTCGTGGAAGATGCGGTCGCGGAGGTCGTCGCGCAGGTACTCGGGGTAGGTGGTGTGGATGGCCGTCGCCTCCCAGATCATCCCGTCGAGGTGGACGGGCATCTCGGGGATGTCGCCCTCGCGCATCGCCTCCTCGAGGACGAGCATCATCTCCTGGGAGCGCCCCACCGCGAACGCGGGGATGAGCACCTTCCCGCCGCGGTCGTGCGTCTCGTTAATCACCCGCTTGAGCTTGCGCTCGGAGTCCTCCTGATCGGTCTGGTAGTCGTTGCGGCCGCCGTAAGTGGACTCCAGAACGAGCGTCTCGACACGGGGGAAGTCGTTGACCGCGCCGTTGAACAGGCGGGTGTCGTCGTAGTGGATGTCGCCGGAGAACGCGACGTTGTAGAGGCCGTCGCCGATGTGGAAGTGGGAGACGGCGCTCCCGAGGATGTGGCCGGCGTTGTGCAGCGTGAGCTTCACGTCCGGCGCGATGTCGGTGACGTCGCCGTACTCCAGCGGGATGGTGTGTTTGATCGCCTCGCGGACCATCTCGGAGTCGTACGGGGGCGCGCGGCCCTCCTTCGCGGCGACGTCCAGGTAGTCCAGCTGGAGGAGGCCCATCAGGTCGCGCGTCGGTTCGGTGGTGTAGATGGGGCCGTCGTAGCCGTACTTGAACAGGAGGGGGATGAGCGCGGAGTGGTCGAGATGGGCGTGGGTCAGGACGACGGCGTCGATGTTCTGCGCACCCGCACCGAGCGCCTCGGGCACCTGCAGGTACGGCACCTCGCCCTCGGCGCCGGGCTTGTCGCCGCAGTCGATGAGGATGCGCGTCTCGGGCGTCGAGAGGATGAAGGCGGCGCGGCCGACCTCGCGGCAGCAGCCGAGCGTGGTGATACGGACGAACTCGTCGTCGGACATCTCCTCGCGGTGGATCTGGCGGCCGACGCGCTCCAAGATGTCGCGGCGCTCGTCGCGCTCCTGCTTCAGGAAGTTGCGGACGTTCGAGACGGTGGAGGACTCGATCGGCGGCGTGCGGACGACCTCGGGCGTCCAGCCGACCTCCTGCGTTATCTCGCGGAGGGTGCTCCCGTGGCGACCGATCACCATGCCGGGCTTCTCGGCCTCGATGACCACTTCGCCGGTGTCAGCGTGGAAGTCCAGATCCGTCACGCCCGCCTCGTCGGGGATGACGGCCATGATCTGTTCGCGAGCGTCGCGGGGCTTCGAGAGGACGTCGGGGTCGGGGCGAACGGTGATGCGCTTGCGGAGCTTGCTGGCGAGCTTTCGGATGAGGTCGCCCTTCTGCGCGAACTTCTTCGGATCGCGCGTGTACACGACGAGTTCGGGGCCCTCGTACTTGACGTCGGACACCGTGATGTCGTTCGGGAGTTCGCTCGTGATCTCTGTGCGCAGGTCGTCGAGTTGTTGGTCAACTGAACTCATAATGAGAACTGGATAGCATTGTTCCGTCGGGGTCCTCCCTGTCGTCCGCGGGTGCGCCGGACGCGTCGTCGCGCCGCCGGACGCTCGCGACCGCCCCTGCGGTCGACGCGCTGTCCGGCGATTCGTCACTTCGTCGCAATACGGTACACATAGGGATATCGTCCGGGTTGTCCTGTGGGCGGCGTGATTCGGCGTCACGCGCGGGGATCGGTCCCACTCGTTGCGGGAAGGACTGGGAGAACCCGCTTACTCGGGCATATTACTTCCTTGTTATAAAAGCCTTCGCAATACCGGACCGCGCCGGCGCGGTCGGCCGTCGAGAGGGACGGGGTGGAACGGTCGATCCCCGAGAGGAGGACAGCCGGGGGAACGGTCGACGCCCGCCGGAGTGATGCCGGTGGGCGCCCTATCGCCGGTCGATGCGACTCTCTCCCGACGCCGTCAGGGCGGAACGAGACTGGGTCCGCGAGCGCGCGGACGTCGTCGTGCCGCTGATCAACGACATCCGGGCGGACTTCACGGAGATCTTCGAGACAGACGTCGACCGCGTCTCCGAAGCGCGCTACCGCGAGGAAGTCGACGCTGTGTTCGCCGACGGCGACCTGGCGGTTAACGTCGCCGCGCTGGTGCGTCTCCTCCGGGATCTGGACGTCGAAGGCGACTATCCGGGGTTCGTGGTCGACGAGCTGCTCGGGCGGGAACTGGCGGGCATGATCGCCGGCGGGCAGCCGCTGAACCTGCTCGGCGAGGCCGCCTTTCACTACGCCGACGTCACCCACCACCCCGACGACGCCACCGCGGGGAGCGACGACCTCGACGCCGCGCTCGCGGCGGGGTTCCAGACGCGGCTGCCGGGCTGGGACTGGACCGAGGGGCCGAGCCCGTTCCGGGTTTAGTACGTCCCGCGGAGGTAGGCGACGACGTCGCCGACCGTGTCGGGGTCGTAGGTCCAGAAACCGTAGAACTCCCCGGCGGAGCGCTCCTCCGCGATCAGGGCGCAGGTGTACATCTCGTCGGGGGACTCGAAGACGACGAACCACACGTCGCCGATCTCGGCGGCGGACTCGGCGTGGATCGTGACGGCGTCGAGCGCGGGCGACTCCCAGTCGTCGGCGAGGTAGACGTGGACGTCGAGGTCCTCTTTCTCGCCGAACTGCCCGTACAGTCGCGCCTGGCGCTGCAGCGCGTCCGCCGACTGGAACCCGGCGTACAGCGCGCCCCGGCCGACCCGCCAGGCGCGGTCCTCTATCTCCCTGGACGTCGCGAGCATCTTCCGGCGGTCGTAGGCGGTGAACACCGTCTCGTCGAAGAGATCGAGGAAGTCGCGAAACGCCGCCTCGGCGCGCGCGCCAGGGGCTCCCACGGACGGTGCGAGCGCGCGCTCGATCGCCGCGAGCGAGAGCGCGCCGTAGAAGTCGCCGCCGCGCCTGACGACGACGAACCCGCGGCTCCCGTCGTCCGGGAGCGTCCGGTGAACCACCTGGACGTTGCGCGTCGCGAACAGCTCCTCCAGCTCCGACGACGGCGAGGGCGAGTACTCGACGACGGTCTGCTCCTCCGCCTCGGTCGCCTCGATGAAGTCCGCGAGCGCCATCGCTGTCACTCCTCGCGGGACGGGCCGTCCGACACCGTCGCGGCCCGGGGGGACTCGCGCCGTTCGACGGTGAGCGTTTCCCCCAGCAGCGCGTCGACGTAGTCGGGGAGCGATTCGAGCGAGACGTCGCCGCTCGACTGGTCGTACGAGACCAGGTCCACGTCGGCGAGCGCGGGCAGGTGCGAGTGGTAGAGTCCCAGCCTGACGTCCTGTCGGCGCTTCGGCGTGACGACGATGTCGTCCGCGACGGTCAGCCAGCCGGTGAGCACGTCCGCTAATTCCTCGATCGAGGCTGAGCCGTGCTGCTGCAGGTAGTACAGCACGTGCCGTCGCCGTGGGTCGCTGAGCGTAACCAGCACGTCGTCGATGTGATCGGATGCCATGATTCGGAAGGACGGATCGGCGTTCCGGCGGCACGTCGTTTCGTACGACAGCGACGCGCAAGAAGGCTTTTGTCACGCGTTGTCACGTCTCGCCGCGCCGGAGCGGGGCGGTCACTGGAGCCGGTCCGCCGCGACGAGCGGCGCGGGGCACGAACACGGCGCGTTTATTACCACGGTGGCACGACGAAGGAACATGAGTGGCGAGCAGGAGCTCGGGATAACCGAGAGCAAGGAGCACAGCCCCGGCGAGTGGTACGCCGAGGTCGTCCAGAAGGCGGGTCTCGCGGACTACGCGCCGATGGGCGGGTTCATCATCACCCGTCCCCGCGGGTACGCCCTCTGGGAGTCGATCCAGGACCACCTCGACGGCTGGTTCAAGGAGACGGGCGTCGACAACGCCTACTTCCCGATGTTCATCCCCGAGAGCTTCCTCGAACGGGAGAAGGACATCGTCGAGGGGTTCGACCCCGAGGTGGCGTGGGTCACCAAGGGCGGCCACGAGGAACTGGAGGAACGACTCGCCGTCCGCCCGACGAGCGAGAGCATCATCGCGCCGTTCATGGCCCAGTGGACGCGGAGCCACCGCGACTTGCCCCTGCGTCTGAACCAGTGGTGTAGCGTCGTCCGGTGGGAGGCCACCGAGACGAAGCCGTTCTTCCGCACCAAGGAGTTCCTCTGGCAGGAGGGCCACACCGCCCACGAGACCGAGGACGAG
This sequence comes from Halostella limicola, assembly GCF_003675875.1. NCBI lineage: Archaea > Methanobacteriati > Methanobacteriota > Halobacteria > Halobacteriales > Natronoarchaeaceae > Halostella > Halostella limicola. The sequence goes on from NZ_RCDI01000002.1 coordinate 291,449, forward strand.
GCCTGGGACGAGACGATGACCCGCCTCGACCAGTACGAGCGCCTCTACGAGGACGTGCTCGCCATCCCGGTGCTGCGCGGTCGCAAGCCGCCCCACGACAAGTTCCCCGGCGCCGACACGACGACCACCGTCGAGGCGCTGATGCCCGACGGTAAGTCCGTGCAGGGCGGCACCAGCCACTACCTCGGCCAGTCGTTCGCCGAGGCGTTCGACATCACCTTCCTCGACGAGAACGAGGAGGAGAAGGTCGCCCACACCACCTCGTGGGGGCTCTCCTGGCGCGCGCTCGGCGCACTGATCATGACCCACAGCGACGACCAGGGGCTCGTCCTCCCGCCGACGGTCGCCCCCACGCAGGTCGCCATCGTCCCCATCTGGCAGGAGGACACCAAAGACGAGGTGCTCCAGTACTCCGCCGAGATCGCCGCCGAGCTCGAAGACGCGGGCGTCAGCGTCGAACTCGACGACCGCGACGAGCGCAACCCCGGCTTCAAGTTCAACGAGCACGAGCTGAACGGCGTCCCGGTGCGCTTCGAGATCGGCCCCAACGAGGTCGAGGACGAGCGCGTGACGGTCGTCCACCGGCCCGACGGCGAGACGATCGAGGAGGAGCGCAGCGGCATCGTCGACGCCGTCGAGGACCACTTCGACGCGGTGTACGACAAGCTGTACGCCGCTGCGGAGGAGAATCTGGAGGAGAACATCCGCGAGGCCCACAGCCCCGAGGACATCCTCGGCACCATCGGCCGCTACGGCGGCTACGTGAAGACGCCGTGGTGCGGCGACGAGGCCTGCGAGACCGCCATCAAGGAGGAGATCGCCGCCGAGATCGTCATGACCCCGCTGGACCGGGACGAGGAGCCCCTCGACGACGAGTGCGGCGTCTGCGGCGACGAGGCGACGGAGACGGCCTACTTCGCGAAGTCCTACTGAGCCGAGTCAAGGCCGGTGCGATCGCGGTCCGACGGTTCCTCCCTCCTTTCGACCGTCGACCGCGCCGGGGCCGTTCGCCGGTCTGACAGATCCCCCACGACATTCCCCGCAACGGGGCTATCGAATAGGCCGTGGCATTCACTCGCATGGACTGATGTTTGTCAAGAATTAGGCCAAATAACTGTTTGTCCGTTCTGGACAGATTGTCGCACACATCCAAACCCAAAGTCTCGCGTCCGGTGATTATCCCTCTCGATCGTCTACTTTCGTGCTCGATCCCGTCCTTTCCGACCGTACGACGACCGATCGCCGGTGCACGTTCGCGTAGTTCAATAATATTAATGCCCTAGTATGGGTGTGTATTACACTTAGCCATTTAGGAGTAACCTCTTATTGGGGCAGTCGTTCGTACGGGGTATGAAAGAGCCACACACGCGACCGGACCGCACCGAGGGTCTCGCCGACCCGACGGACGAGCGGTCCAACTGCGGCGTCGGGGTCGTCATGGACCTCGACGACGGCACCGGCCACGAGGTAGTCGCCGACGGTCTCGAACTGCTCGAGAACCTCGAACACCGCGGCACGACCGGCGCGGAGGAGTCGACCGGCGACGGGGCCGGCGTCCTGCTGCAGACGCCCCACGAGTTCTTCGAAGGAGTTCTCGATGCCTCGCTGCCCGACACCTACGCCGTCGGATCGATGTTCTTCCCGCGGGACGACGCCGCCGCAGCGGTCCTGACCGACCTCGTCGAGGAGACCCTCGTCGAGTACGACCTCGACGTCTTCGCCTGGCGCGACGTACCGACCGACAACGCGGACCTGGGCGCGACCGCCGTCGAGTCCGAACCCGACGTGCGGCAGTGTTTCGTCCGCCCGGACGGGCTCGACGTCGACGGGTTCGACCGCGCGCTGTACGTCGCCCGCCGCGCGCTGGAGAACCGCGTCGAGGCGGAGTCGCCCGACGGCGCCGAGCGCTTCTACGTCTGCTCGCTGGACCGCGAGACGGTCGTCTACAAGGGCCTCCTCAAGGGCGACCAGGTCGCCGACTACTACCCCGACCTCACCGACGAGCGCGTGAAGTCGACGTTCGCGATGGTCCACGCGCGCTTCTCGACGAACACGCTCGGCGCGTGGCACCTCGCGCACCCGTACCGCAACATCATCCACAACGGCGAGTTCAACACCATCCAGGGCAACATCAACTGGATGCGCGCTCGCGAGACTGACCTCGTGAGCGAGACCCTCGGCGACGACGTGGAGACGATCAAGCCCGTCATCAACGACCCCGAGCAGTCCGACACCGCCTCCGTCGACAACGCGCTCGAACTCCTGATGGAGGACGGCCGCGACCTCCCGCACGCCCTGCGGATGCTCATCCCGGAGGCGTGGCGGGGCGACGACGCGATGGACGAGGACCGGCGGGACTGGTACGACTTCCACGCCTCGCTCGTCGAGCCGTGGGACGGTCCCGCCCTCGTCGCGGCGACCGACGGCGAGCGCATCGGCGCCGTGCTCGACCGCAACGGCCTGCGTCCCTGTCGCTACGACGTGACGACGGACAACACGCTCGTCATGGCCAGCGAGGCCGGCGCGCTGGAGACCGACCCCGAGGACATCGAGGAGCGCGGCCGGCTCAAGCCCGGTCAGATCTTCCTGGCCGACCCGAAGGAGGGCCGCGTCATCCCCGACGACGAGGTGTTCGACGACCTCGTCGACGAGCGGTACGGCGAGTGGGTCGACCAGGAGCAGGTCCACCTCGACGACGTCGCCGACGACCGCGAACCGCGGACGAGCGTCGAGGACCTGCGCGCCCACCAGGCAACGTACGGCTACAGCCGCGACGAGCTGGAGAACCTCATCGAGCCGATGATGAAGCGGGGGAAAGACCCCGTCGGGTCCATGGGCGACGACACGCCGCTGTCGGTGCTGTCGGACTACAACCGCCCGCTGTTCACCTACTTCAAGCAGCTGTTCGCGCAGGTGACGAACCCGCCGCTGGACTACATCCGCGAGGAGCTCGTCACCAGCCTCGAATCGCGGCTCGGCTTCCAGCGCAACCTGCTCGCCGAGTCGCAGGACCACGCGCGACAGCTGGTGCTCGACTCGCCGGTGCTCACCGACGCCCAGACGGCGGCGATCCGCAACGTCTCCGCGAACGGCATCTCCTCGAAGACGGTCGACGTCACCTACCGTCCCGAGAAAGACCTCCGCGAGGCCGTCGAGGACGTCCGCGACGCCGCCCGCGAGGCCATCGAGGCCGGCAACGACGTGATCGTCCTCTCGGACCGCGCAGCGGGTCCCGACCGCGTCCCGATCCCCAGCCTGCTGGCGATGGGCGCGGTCCACCACCACCTCGTCCGGAACGGCCTGCGCAACCACGCCGGCATCGTCGTCGAGAGCGGCGACCCGCGCGCGGTCCACCACCTCGCGACGCTCGTCGGCTACGGCGCCGACGCCGTCAACCCCTACCTGGCCTACCAGACCATCGCCGACGTCGTCGCCGGCGAGGACGGCGCGGACGTGGAGGACGCCGTCGAGGCCTACGTCGGCGCGCTGGAGGACGGCCTTCTGAAGACGATGGCGAAGATGGGCATCTCGACGGTCGAGAGCTACCAGGGCGCGCAGATCTTCGAGGCGGTCGGCCTCGACGACGACTTCGTCGCCGAGTACTTCGAGGGCACGGAGTCCCGCACGGGCGGCATCGGTATCGAGGAGATCGAGGAGGACCTCGAAGCGCGCCACGAGGCGGCCTTCGAGGGCGCGGACATCGAGCGCGTGGGCGAGTACGAGCACCGCTCGGACGGCATCCACCACCAGTGGAACCCCGACACGGTCGGCACGCTCCAGCAGGCCGTCCGTCAGGGCGACTACGACACCTACCTCGACTTCGCGGAGAAGATCAACGACCAGGGGGAGAACCTCCAGACGCTCCGCGGGCTGCTCGAGTTCGCCGCGGACGAGCGCGAGTCGATCCCCGTCGAGGACGTCGAGCCGATCGCCGACGTCGTCGAGCGCTTCTCGACGGCCGCGATGAGCCTCGGGAGCATCTCGCCGGAGGCCCACGAGAACAACTCCATCGCGATGAACCGCATCGGCGGCAAGTCGAACACGGGCGAGGGCGGCGAGCCGCCCGAGCGCTTCGGCACCGAGAAGGAGTGCAACGTCAAGCAGGTCGCCTCCGGCCGCTTCGGCGTCACCTCGGCATACCTGTCGAGCGCCGACGAGCTCCAGATCAAGATGGCGCAGGGGTCGAAGCCCGGCGAGGGCGGCCACCTGCCCGGAATGAAGGTCAACGAGATGATCGCCCACGTCCGCCACGCGACGCCCGGCGTCGGCCTCATCTCGCCGCCGCCGCTGCACGACATCTACTCCATCGAGGACCTCAAGCAGCTCATCCACGATCTGAAGGCGGCCAACCCCGAGGCCGACATCAACGTCAAGCTCGTCTCCGAGGCGGGCATCGGCACCATCGCGGCCGGCGTCGCGAAGGCCAACGCCGACGTGGTCCACATCTCGGGCCACTCCGGCGGCACCGGTGCGAGTCCCCGCACCTCCATCAAGAACGCCGGCCTCCCGTGGGAGCTCGGCCTCGCGGAGGCGAACCAGATGCTCGCCGAGACGGACCTTCGCGACCGCATCCGCGTCTCCGTCGACGGCGGCATGAAGACCGGCCGCGACGTGGCGGTCGGCGCGCTGCTCGGCGCGGAGGAGTACGTGTTCGGCACGGCGTCGCTCGTCACCAGCGGCTGCGTGATGGCCCGCCAGTGCCACAAGAACACCTGCCCCGTCGGCGTCGCCACCCAGCGCGAGGAGCTTCGCAACCGGTTCCCCGGCGAGCCCGAGCACGTCATCAACTACATGACGTTCATCGCGCAGGAGCTGCGGGAGATCATGGCCGAACTCGGCTTCGAGACGGTCGACGAGATGGTCGGCCGCGTCGACCTGCTCGCCCAGCGCGACGACGTCGACCACCCGAAGGCCCGCAACGTCGACCTCTCGGAAGTGCTCGCCGTGCCGAACGGCGACCAGCGCCGGAAGATCCGCGAGCAGACCCACGAGATCGACGAGCAGCTCGACCACGACCTGATCGAGGCCGCCGAGGCCGCGCTGGAGCGCGAGGAGCCGGTCGACGTCGTGACCGACGTGACGAACGCCGACCGCGCGGTCGGCGCGATGCTGTCGAACGAGGTGTCGTCGCGCCACGGCGTCGCCGGCCTCCCCGAGGACACCGTCAACGTCGACCTCCGGGGCACCGCCGGCCAGAGCTTCGGCGCGTTCCTCGCCGGCGGCGTCTCGCTGCACCTGACCGGGAGCGCCAACGACTACGTCGGCAAGGGCCTCTCCGGCGGCAAGCTCTCGGTGACGACGCCCGAGACCGCGAACTACGAGGCCGACGAGAACATCTGCATCGGCAACGTCGCGCTGTACGGCGCGACCGAGGGCGAGGCGTACGTCAACGGCGTCGCCGGCGAGCGCTTCGCCGTCCGCAACTCCGGCGTGAAAGCCGTCGTCGAGGGCGTCGGCGACCACGGCTGCGAGTACATGACCGGCGGCGCCGTCGCCGTACTCGGTGACACCGGGAAGAACTTCGCGGCCGGCATGTCCGGGGGCGTCGCGTACGTCCTCGACGAGTCCGGCGACTTCGAGTCGAAGGCGAACACCGGCATGGTGACGCTCTCCGACTCCCTGGAGGAGAAGGACCGCCGCATGCTGAAGCGCCTCGTCGAGAACCACGTCGCCTACACGGACAGCGAGAAGGGCAAGGAGGTGCTGGAGAACTGGGAGGAGTACCTCCCCCGGTTCGTGAAGGTGATGCCGGACGCGTACCACCGCGTCATCACCGAGGAGGGGGCCGAGGACGTCCGCGAGTCCCCGCCCGAACCCGCGACGGTCGGTGCGTCTGCCGAGTCGACCGGCTTCGCGGCGTCGTCCGACGACTGACGCGCCGCCGTCCTATTCGGTTTCGTTTTTCCGGATCGTTCGGGCTTCCGCCAGCAGGGCCTCCCGGTTGGGCGCGGCGAGCAGGTGCGCGTCGCAGTCGCAGTCCGAGGCCCCCACGCCGGACACCCGCTCGCCGGGAAGCGCGCCTGCGAGGTGACACTCTATGTCGGCGTCGGGGTACGTGATCGCCTCCGCGAGCGACGCCGACGGGTGGCCGAGCAGGTAGTCGACGTGCCAGTGGCGGGCGTCGCGCTCCCCGGCCGCGAGTTCGCGGTGCCTGTCGACCCGCGAGAACCCGCCGGGGCCGAACGCGCTCCCGACGTAGGCGTAGGTGCCGGCGTCGAACTCGCGGTCGCCGAGCGCGCCGACCTCGACGGTCGCCGGTTCGGCCAGATCGACGACGAGGACGTACGTTCCGGGCACGGGCGAGAGTGGGCGACGGTCGCAGTTGAAAGGCCCGATCCGCTACGCCTGCTTCCGGCTGACACGGCCCGTCTCTGCGATCGCCACCGTTTTGCTGACGCTGTCCGCACCCGCACGTATGGACCACCTGTTCGTCATCGGCGGTACGCGCTTCATCGGCCGCCACGTCGTCGACGAGTTCCGCGAGCACGGCTACGAGGTCACCGTCTTCAACCGCGGGAACCACGAGAACCCGTTCGCCGATGCGGACGACGTCGCCCACATCGAGGGCGACCGGACTGACGACGGCGACCTCGCGGCGGCCGCGCGCGAGGCCGACCCCGACGCCGTCGTGGACTGCGTCGCGTACAAGCCCCGCGAGGTGCGGACGGCGACGCGGATCTTCGACGACGTCGGCGCCTACGTCTTCGTCTCCAGCGGGTCCGCCTACGGCCGGGAGGAACTGCCGAAGCGCGAGGGCGAGACGCCGCTGTGCGAGTGCACCGAGGAGCAGGCGACCGACGACTCCCAGTCCTCGTACGGCCCGCGGAAAGCCGAGGGCGACCGCGCCGTGTTCGCGGCGGCGGCGGACGGCGTGAACGCGATGAGCGTCCGGCCCTGCATCGTGTACGGGCCGCACGACTACACCGAGCGCCTGGACTACTGGATCGACCGCGTGAACCGGTTCGACCGGATCGTCGTTCCCGGCGACGGGACGAACGTCTGGCACCGCGCGTACGTCGAGGACGTTGCGAGCGCCATCCGCGTCGTCGCCGAGGAGGGCGACCCGGGCGAGGCGTACAACGTCGGCGACCGACGGATGGTCACGCTCGGGGAGATGGTCGAACTGATCGCCGATAGCCTCGGTACCGAGATCGAGACGGTCCACGCCGGCGAGCGGGAACTCGCCGCGGCGGGGCTGGCGCTCGACGACTTCATCCTCTATCGGGACTACCCGCACATCCTCGCCACGGACAAACTGGCGAGCCTGGGGTGGGAGTCGACGCCGCTCGACGAGGCGATGGCCCGCAGCGTCGAGGACCACATGGAGAGCGACCGCGACGGGAGCGAGCACGACCCCGGCCGCGAGGCCGAGGAGCGCGTGCTGGGCGTGCTGGACACGCTCTAGACCGGGCGAGGTAGGAGGGTCGCGCGTTCGCTTCGAGGAACACGCTCCTCCCATCCACTGCGCGGCCGTCGTCCCGCGAGAACGCGACGGCCCGTCCCTCCGAAGGACTCACCGAGAGCAGCGCCGACGGGACGAGTGCGCTGACCCGCGGTCGACCGTCAACGCGCCGCGGTGCGTTTGAGAGACCAGACGGACCCGCCGGTGTTTCTCGGCGTCGTCGAAGAAGACGCGTCTGCGCGTCGCGGATCGCAAAAAATCTCGACGACCGCGTCGTGAAACCGGGACCGGGGACTACTCCTGGGACTCCGCCGCCTCGATCCAGTCCTCGGCCTGAGTCTCCGAGATATCAGCGGCCTCGGCGACAGTCTCCGCCTGCGCGTACGCGAGGTCGTTGACGTTCTCGATGCCGACGTCGGCGAGTCGTTCGGCGAACGTCGAGCCGATGCCGTCGATGGCTTCCAGTTCCTGTTCGGCCTCCTGCCCGGCGACGTCCTCGAGCGCATCGGTGGTCTCGACGACGACGTCTTCGGTCGCTTCGGCGGCGTCACCGGCCGTTCCTCTGGTGGCTTCCTGAGTCGTTTCGGTGACCGCGGCGGTCTGTTGCTGGGCGGTCCGCACGGTCTCTTCGGTCTGCTGCTGGACCGACTCGGCGGTCTCTTCGGCGCGCTGAACGCCCTCGACGGTCTGTTGTTCGGCCTCCTCTTGGGCGTCGAGGAACGACTGGGTCGACTCCGCGAGCAGCCGCTTCTGCCGCTCGGACAGGTCCTCGACCGTTTCGCGGAACTCCGCTTCGAACTCGTCCCAGGCCTCGTCCTGGCTCCGTTCGAACTCGTCGAACTGCCGGTCGACCGCCGACTGGACGTCGACGTCGTCGACTGCCGACTCGAGCGCGTCGAGCTGGACGTGCAGCAGACGCTGGAACAGGTCGGCGCCCTGCTCGTACTGCTGGTTCAGCAGCGTCTGGGTCTGCTCTGCGTTGTCCTCGAACTGCTGGTCGATCGTCGCGCGGAACTCGTCGTCGTCGACGGCCGACCTGACCGCGTCGAGATGGGCGTCGAAGACTTCCCGCGATAGTTCGGTCGCCTGGCGCTGGGCGCTGCGCTGTGCGGAGAGACCGCTCTGGAAGAACGCTTCGGCGGCGTTCTGCTGGAAGTCGAGGCTCTGCTCGACCAGCTGCTGGCTGTGTTCGACGGTTCGGCGCTGCAGTTCGAATGCCGCTTCGATGGGCGTCGTTGCGTTTGTCATGGTTATCTGGTGCCGAGGCGAACCGCGTCGCCTCGTTCTGCTGTGTGCGTAAGGAAGGGCCACGATGGTATAAATTGAGTCCACGGTATGGATACAAAAACCATCTGATGTCATCTAATGGTTTTGAGAACCAGAACAGTCTCAACGGTATAATCGACGACTCGGGCGCCGCGGGAGGAGATCGGCAGTGAGGAGGGGATCCCACTCTGTCACCCCGCGACCGGTCGAACACGGTCGCTCGGAGGGGTAAACCCCTTTACCCCCCGACGAGACGGCACAGGTATGTTCGACAAGTCGACGTGGATCCGCCTGCCCCGCAACGTCGTCGTGGGCCACGGCGTCCTCGACCAGACGGTCGACGCCGTCGACGAGCTTCATCTGCACGGCACGCCGCTCATCGTCTCCAGCCCCTCTCCCTGGGAGATCGCCGGCGAGCGGATCGCCGAGGCGTTCACCGAGGCCGGCAACGAGCCGGAGATGGTGCTCGTCGAGGAGGCGAGCTTCGACGCCATCCAGACGGTGATCGACAAGGCCCGCGAGGTCGACCCCGGCTTCCTCGTCGGCGTCGGCGGCGGGAAACCGATCGACATCGCGAAGATGGCCAGCGACGACATCGGCCGCGGGTTCGTCTCCGTCCCCACGGCTGCGAGCCACGACGGGATCGTCTCCGGCCGCGGCTCCGTTCCCGAGGGCGATACGCGCCACAGCGTCGCCGCCGACCCGCCGCTCGCGGTCGTCGCCGACACCGAGATCCTCGCGGACGCGCCGTGGGAGCTCACCACCGCCGGCTGCGCCGACATCATCAGCAACTACACCGCGGTGATGGACTGGCGGCTCGCCAACCGGCTGAAAAACGTCGAGTACTCGGAGTACGCCGCCTCGCTCGCAGAGATGACCGCCGAGATGCTCGTCGACAACGCCGACACGGTGCGGCCCGGCCTGGAGGAGTCGGCGTGGGTCGTCGTGAAGGCGCTCGTCTCCAGCGGCGTCGCCATGTCGATCGCCGGCTCCTCCCGACCGGCGAGCGGCGCGGAGCACCTCTTCTCGCACCAGCTCGACCGCATCGCGCCGAACGAGGCGCTGCACGGGCATCAGGTCGGCGTCGGCTCCATCGTCACGGCCTACCTCCACGGCGGCGACCGCGGCATCTGGCGCGAGATCCGGGCGGCGCTCGCCAGCATCGACGCGCCGACCACCGCCGACGAGCTCGGCATCGACGACGAGACCGTGATCGAGGCGCTGACGACCGCCCACCAGATCCGCGACCGGTACACCATCCTCGGCAACGGCGTCGAGGAGCACGCGGCCCGCGAGGCCGCGAGAAAGACCGGCGTCATCTGAGAGGGGCTGTCGTAGTTCGTCTCCGTATTTCGCCGTCGCGGGATCGGCGTATACCGGAGACGGTCACAATACTCCCCACGAGGCGGCGCGTTGACGGCCCGCCGACTCGACTGGTGGTCAGCCGAGTTCCGCGCGCTGGAACCGCCACGCGCCGAGCGCGACCGGCACCACGACCCACGCGGCCATGATGACGACCATGAACCACCCCTCCAGGTAGAACGGGAGGTCGGTGACCATGGCCCCGACGCCGCGCATGAACTGGTCCGGCATGATGAGCTTCATGGAGTTCATGTACGCGCCGGTCGGGCTGAGGCTGTAGATGAGGTTGATCGTGTTCTGCGAGACGTCGAAGCCGAACTCGTCGGCGACGAACTGCAGCATCTGCGCCGGGCCGACCGGCAGGAAGTTCCAGACGAGGTTGAACACGAAGAAGAAGCCGATGGCGCTTCCCATCGCCCGGGACCGGCTCGACGTCGAGGCCGAGATGGCGACCGCGACGGCCACGTACGCCAGCGCGTACAGGACGGTCACGGCGACGAACGTCGCGTAGTCGCCGTACTCGAAGGTCATGTCCGGCACCAGCACCGCCGCCGCGCCCACGCCGACCGCGAACGACAGCAACAGTCCCGCGGTGACGACTGCCGACCGGGAGAGCAGTTTCCCGAAGACGACGTCGGACCGGGAGTTCGGCAGCCCGAGCAGCCACTTGATGCTGCCGGACTCGCGCTCCCCGGCGATCGAGAGGTACGCCGCCACCAGCGCTATCAGCGGCACGAGCATCGCGCCGCCGATGCCGGCCAGTCCCCACAGCACCTGATAGAAGTCCGGTTCCGTGCCCTGGCTCTGCCCCCAGAAGAACAGGAGCATGAACAGTGTGTACAGCAGGGCCGGCGCCCAGACGAGCTTCGCCCGTCGGACGTCCTTGAAGTCCTTCAGGAGGACGTTCGCGACGCTCATGGCGTCACCTCCGTCGGGGTCGTCGCGTCCACACGTCTCTCGGCGGCGATGCCGGACCGATACGTCGGTGGGTCAGTGTCGGGTTCCGTCATGGTTGTGAGTCGGATCGGTGTCAGCCCAGTTCCGCGCGCTGGAACCGCCAGGTGCCGATCGCCAGCGGGACGACCAGCCACGCCAGGAGGATGAGGACCATGAACCAGCCTTCCAAATAGAAGGGGTCGGCGCCGCCGCTGCTGAACTGCCCCGTGCTGAGGAGTTGCAGCGAGCCGAAGTACGCGCCGGTCGGGCTCGACGCCCAGATGAGATCGAGCGCGTTCTGGGAGACGTCGGTGCCGACCTGGTCCGCGAGGAACTGCACCATGTTCCTCGGGTTCACCGGCAGGAAGTTCCAGACGAGATTGAACACGAAGAAGAAGCCGATGGCGCCGCCCATCGCCCGCGACCGACTCGCCGTCACGGCGGAGATGCTGACGGCGATAGCCACGTAGGTCACCGCGTACAGCACCGTCAGACCGATGAAGATCGCGTAGTCGCCGTACTCGAAGGCCATGTCCGGCACCAGCACCGCCGCCGCGACGACGCCGACCGCGAACGCCAGCAGGAGCCCTGCCGCGACGACCGCCGCGCGAGACAGCACCTTGCCGAGGACCACGTCGGACCGGGAGTTCGGCAGCCCGAGCAGGAACTTGATGCTGCCGGACTCGCGCTCTCCAGCGATCGAGAGGTACGCCGCCACCAGCGCTATCAGCGGGATCAGTAGTGCCCCGCCCATGCCGGCGAGGCTCTGGATCAGCAGGGAGAACTGCGGATCGGGCCCCTGCGTCTGCCCCCAGAAGAACAGGAGCATGAAGAGCGTGTACAACACCGCGGGGGCCCAGATGAGCCTCGCCCGCCGGACGTCCTTGAAGTCCTTCCGCAGGACGTTCGCTACGCTCATGGCGTCGCCTCCATCTTCTCCCGGGGCGACTCCGTCTCGACGCTGCCCCCGCCGGTATAGGTGTTGAACAGCTCTTCGAGCGAGGTGTCCTCCGAGAGGATGTCGACGACCTCGGCCTGCCGGTCGAGGGCCTTCACCACGTCGACTTTCACTGTCGGGTCCTCGCAGATCACCGAGACCGTGCCGTCGTCGACGTCGGCGCGGACCACGCCGTCGACGTTCGACACGTCGAGGCGGTCGGGGATGCCGCCCAGTTCCACGTCGATGCGGGCCTGCGCGTCGGAGTTGTCCTGCAGGTTCTCGATGGTGTCGACCGTCGCGAGCCGGCCCTCGTTCATGATGGCGACGCGGTCACAGACCGCCTCGACCTCCGGCAGGATGTGGCTGGAGAAAAACACCGTCGTGCCGTCGGCGGCCTTCTCGCGGATGAGGTCGCGCATCTCCTGGATGCCGTTCGGGTCGAGCCCCGACGACGGCTCGTCGAGGATGAGCAGGTCGGGGTCGCCGACCAGCGCCATCCCGAACGAGAGGCGCTGGGCCATCCCCTTCGAGTAACCGCCGGCCTTCCGGTCGGCGTCCTCGGGGTCGAGGCCGACCTGGTCGAGGATGGCGTCCGGGTCGTCGTCGACGCCTTTCGTCCGGATGGCCCACTCCACGTGCTCGCGGCCGGTCAGCCGGTCGTACACTTCCGCGCCCTCCGGGAGGACGCCGACCTTCCGACGGATCGCCTCGGTCTCCGCCTGCGCGTCGTGGCCGAGCACCGTCGCCGACCCCTCCGTCGGCCGGATGAAGTCGAGCAGCATGTTGATCGTCGTCGACTTCCCGGCGCCGTTGGGGCCGAGGAAGCCGAATATCTCGCCGTCCTCGACCGTCAGGTTCAGGTCGTCGACGGCCAGCACGTCCTCGCCGAACCGCTTCGTCAGTGAGTCGGTTTCGATAGCAGTCATAGCTGGTACTCGAGAGCGGGGACTCTCGTCCCGATCTGTAGATCGAACAACAATAGTTGTTGCGGATCCGTTCGGAGTAAATTTAACATATCCGCATCTCGATGCGGCGGGGGCCGTCGACGGTACGCGACGGACGGCCGCGGCTACACGTGCTCGTCGAGGAACTCCGCGATGGCGGCGTTCGCCTCGATGCGGTTCTCCAGCTTCGTGAAGCCGTGGCCCTCGTCGTCGAAGATCAGCTTCCTGACGGGGACGCCCCGCTTCTCGGCCTCCTCGGCGATCTGTTCGGCCTCGCCGACGGGGACGCGCGGGTCGTTCTCGCCGTGGAGGACGAACAGCGGGGCCTCGATGCGGTCGGCGTTGTTGATGGGGCTTATCTCCTCCAGGAACTCGCGGTCCTCGTCGAGGCTGCCGTACTCGGCCTCGCGGAGGTGGCGACGCCAGTCGCCGGTGTTCTCGAGGAAGGTGACGAAGTTGGCGATGCCCACGATGTCGACGCCGGCGGCCCAGAGGTCGGGGTACTCGGTGAGGCAGGCGAGCACCATGAATCCGCCGTAGGACCCGCCCATGGCGGCGATGCGGTCGGGGTCGACGGCGTCGTGGTCGCGCAGCCACTCGACGCAGGCCTCGACGTCCGCGACCGAGTCCATCCGGTTGCGCACGTCGTCGAGGTGGGTGTACTCGCGCCCGTAGCCCGACGACCCGCGGACGTTCGGCTCGAAAACGGCGTAGCCGCGGTTCAGGAAGTACTGCTTGACGCCGTAGAAGGAGGGGCGGCGCTGGCTCTCCGGGCCGCCGTGGATGTCGACGATGACGGGCGTCTCGCCGGCCTCGGCGTCCTCGGGGAGAGTGAAGAACCCGGGCACCTCCAGCCCGTCGAAGCTCTCGACGTGGACGAGGTCGGACTCGCGGAACGTCTCCCGCGGGATGCCGGCGGTCGGGGCGTCGGTCCAGCACTCGGCCTCGCCCGTCTCCACGTCCACCACGTAGACGTTCGGGTTGATCGCGTCGCCGTTGGCGGTGATCGCGAAGCGCTCGGCGTCCGGCCCGAAGTCGACGCCGCCGCGGACGCCGCCCGGCAGGTCGGGGTCGGGGAACTCGTCTATCTCGGTTTCGCCGGCGAGTTCGCCGACGGTGAGTTCCGTGTAGCCGTCGACGTTGCGGGAGTAGGCGAGCCGTCCCGTGTCCTCGTCCAGCGCGACGCCGTCGAGGTTCCACTCGCCCCCGTCCTCGACGACCTCGACCTCGCGACTGTCGAGGTCGAGGCGGGCGAGATACAGCGTGTCGCTCCCCTCGTCGGTGACGAGGTAGAGCGCGTCGCCGTCCGGCCCCCACTGGGTGCTCTGGTAGCGCACGTCGTCGGTGTCCGGCGTGAGGTGTTCCAGCTCGCCGGAGTCGAGGTGGAGCACGTGGAGGTCGTGGTCGAAGCTGGCGTGGGCCTCGTGGACGATCAGGCGTTCGTCGTCGGGGCTCCACCCGCCGACGGAGAGCCAGCCGTCGCCCTCGTGGACGAGTTCGGCCTCCTCCCCCGTTTCGTCGCGACCCTGCACGTACACGTCGAACACCGCCTCGTCGCGGCGGTTCGACGCGAAGGCGAACCGCTCGCCGTCGTGGCTCCACCCGCCCCAGCGGTGCTTCGCCTCGGGCATCGCGGTCAGCGACGTGATGGAACCGTCGCCGGCGTCGAGGCGGAAGAGCTGGGCGCGCTCGTTGCCCCCCTCGTCCATCCCGAAGGCGAGTTCGCCGCGTTCGGGCGACCACGAGGCGAAGGTGATCCGCTCCTCGTAGTAGGTCCGCTGCTCCGGCCACGCGCCGGCCTCGTCGACCGTCCACACCTGCGGGACGCCCGTGGTGTCGAGCAGGAAGGCGAGGCGCTCGCCGTCCGGGCCGAACGACGCGCCGTACGCCTTCCTGACGTTGAGATACCGTTCGATGTCGTAGCCCATGCGCCGGGGTGCAACCGCCGGCCGGAAAGCCGTTCGGGTCGCGGAACGCCCCCGCTCTCGCTGGCTGCGGACGTCTGCGGAGGGCGAACGCCGGAAGGGCGAGAGGTCGCTCGTCTCGGTGCTCGCGTCGGAGAGTAACGTTGGATTTCCTGACTGTACAGCACCGTTTCACACCCGTCATCGGACGTTACCGAACGATGGGATACAGGTTAGAACTCTAACTACTTACTTGATAACATCCACCATACTTCTCGTTTCTCCGCTCCGCGATAGAAAGCGAGGTGAGTAATCCGAGGAGAACGCTCGATCCCTCGTTCATAACAAAGGATCATTCTCCTGTGTTTTCATGCGGATCTGATCCATCGATGGGAGGGAGTAAGGAACGGAGGCGTGCAGTCGCTCTCGCGGCGATCACCGTACTCGGCATTCTCGTCGCCGGGTTCGGACCGATCGGCGCGGCAGCGGGGGGAGACGACGGGTTCGACTCCGGCGACGCCTCCGACGGTGCGGACGTCGTACAGCAACAGGAGGGCGGCACGCTCTCCGGAGAGATCAACCTCACAGACGCCGAGGCGACGATACGCGGCGACCGAGGCGACGACCGGTTCGGGTCGGCGATCGCGCCCGCCGGAGACGTGAACGGCGACGGCAACGACGACGTGATCGTCGGCGCACAGTTCGCCGACGCCACCGCCAACCGCAGCGGGGCGGCGTACCTCTTCTACGGCCCCGTCGAGGACGGGGAGTACGACGCCGCCGACGCGAACCTGACGCTCCGCGGCGAGAGCGGCGGCGACTGGGCCGGGTACAGCGTCGCCAGCGGCGACGTGAACGGCGACGGCCTGAGCGACCTGATCGTCGGCGCGCCGCTGGAAGACGAGGCCGGGTCCGACGCCGGCGCGGCCTACGTCTTCTACGGCGCCGACGACCTCGAAGGGTCGGTGAACCTCTCCGAGGCCGACGCGAAACTCCTCGGCGAGGGGGCGGGCGACCAGTTCGGCCTCTCGGTCGCCGCGGCGGACGTCGACGGCGACGGCACCGACGCCGTCGTCGCCGGCGCGCCGCGCAACAGCGGCGCCGGCGAGGAGGCCGGCGCGGCCTACGTCTTCGAGATCGACGGCGACGTGATGCTGTCGGCGAGCGACGCCGACGCCGCGTATCACGGCGAGAGCGCGAGCGACCGCGCCGGATGGGCCGTCGCGAACGCCGGCGACGCGAACGACGACGGCGTCGACGACGTGCTCGTCGGCGCACCTCAGAACAACAGCACCGCGCCGAACGCCGGCGCGGCCTACCTGGTGACCGACGGCGGCGCTGCCTCGCTCGCGGCGGCAACCAAGATGAACGGCGAAGGGGCCGGCGACCTGGCCGGGTGGTCGGTCTCCGACGCGGGCGACGTCAACAACGACAGCGTCGACGACGTCCTCGTCGGCGCGCCGCGCAACGACACCACGGGGAACGCCGCGGGGTCGGCCTACGTCGTCCACGGGAGCGACTCGCTCCCCGACGAGATCGACCTCGCCGACGCCGACGTGCGCCTGCGCGGCGAGGACGCCGGCGACCGCGCCGGCTACTCCGTCTCGTCGGCCGGGTCCGGCGACGTGACCTGCGACGCGATCGACGACGTGCTCGTCGGCGCGCCGATGGCGGATTCGACCGGCAACAACAGCGGGACCGCCTACCTCGTCTACGGCAGCGACGACGCACCGGAGAACCGGAGCCTCGCGACCGCAGAGGCGAAACTCCACGGCGAGGGCGCCGGCGACCGCGCCGGCGTCGCCGTCTCCGACGTGGAGGACCTCAGCGGCGACGGCAACGAGGACGTCGCCGTCGGCGCGCCGCGCAACGACACCGTCGGCGAGAACAACGGCGCCGCGTACCTCGTGAACGGGAAGTGTCCGGTCGAGGAGGAGGAACCGAAGACGACGAAGAAGGAGACGACCACCGAACACGAGACGAAGACGGAAAAGGAGACGACAGAGACCGCTACCGAGAAAGACACGACCACCGAACGCGAGACGACCACGGAGAAAGAAACGACGACCGAGGTCGAGATAGCGCCGCAGACGACCGACACCACTACCGAGCAGGAGACGACGACCGAGACCCAAACCACCACCGAGACGACTACACCCACGACGACTGAGACAACCACGCCGACGACCACCGACACCACCACCGAGACGACCACGACTGAGACGACGACTCGCACTACTACGGAAACGACCACGCCGACTACCACTACGCCAACCACGACCACTCCGACCACCACTACGCCAACCACGACCACTCCGACCACCACTACGCCAACCACGACCACTCCGACCACCACTACGCCGACAACGACTGAAACGACCACGGAAACCACCACTCCGCCCGATAGCCAACAGCCGGCGATAAGTTTCGTCGCGCTATGTATCGCCGAGGACACCGAGGTCCCGGAAGACTTCGATACGTCGGTCCAGGCGACGGGCTACAAGACGGAGGACGGAACGACTGACACTAGCGAGCCGATCTCTGCGGAATGGTCGGCAACTAACGTCACGATCAGTTCTGTCGTTGTCTACGGCGGCGGTGAGTTTGAGCGGTTCAATGGAGGGGATGGAGGATCGTTCACCTTTGGTGAAGGAACTTCGATTTCGGGCGTGTCGCAGTCGAACCCGTGCCCGAGTGGAGAGACGCTACTGGTGAAGTACGAGTGGAACGGGAACTCGTTCGACGCCGAGATCGAAAACGAAAACGCGTTGTTCGCCGACCTGCCGTCAGCGAACCTGGGCGGACTTCTGGCACTCGTCGCCGGAGCCGCACTTGCCGTGCGCAGGCAACTGTAGGTACTCCACTCGTCCACGCCTTCAAACGTCCGGGATTTTTAACGGATCACTGCGTGACCCTGCGTAAATGCGCGTCGCCGTCGCATCGTTGGAAACGTGGAAACAGCGGGACACCGAAGCGCTTCGGCGACTGCGCCGCGTCGCGGAGAGCCTGGCGAACCGCGGTCACGACGTCCACGTGCTCTGCTCGCAGTGGTGGGACGGTTACGGAGACAGGCGCGAGGAGGGCGACATCACTTATCACGGCGTCGTGGTCAGCCCCGACGCGCGACAGTCGTTCCTGCTCCGTCTGCCCGTCGCGATCGCTTCCGTCCGGCCCGACATCGTTCACGCGGGGGCACTCCCGCCGGCGCAGGTGACGCCGGCGAGCATCGGCTCGACGCTCGCCCGCTGTCCGCTGATCGTCGAGTGGTACGGCGACGAGGAGGCCGCCGCCGGGAGCGCGCGGTCGCGGCGGTGGGCCGTGCGGCGACCGGACGTCGTCGTCACCCCCTCGCGGCTGGTCAAGACGGAGGTGCGGGAGGCGGGCGCGGACGGCGACGACGTTCGGGTGATCCCAGACAGCATCGACGTCGAGCGCATCCGCGACACCGAGCCCGACGACCGCGGGAGCCTCGTGTACGCCCGCCGACTCGACGAGGGGGCGAACCTGGAGAGCATGCTGCTGGCGCTCGCCGAGCTGCGCGACCGGGACTGGTCCGCGACCGTGATCGGCGACGGCCCCCGGCGCGAGGAGTACGAGCAGCAGGCCCGCGACCTGCGCATCGACGACCGGGTGGAGTTCGTCGGGTCGTGTTCGCGCGACGAACGGATCGCCATCTACCGCGGCGCGCA
This sequence comes from Halostella limicola, assembly GCF_003675875.1. NCBI lineage: Archaea > Methanobacteriati > Methanobacteriota > Halobacteria > Halobacteriales > Natronoarchaeaceae > Halostella > Halostella limicola. The sequence continues at coordinate 309,892 of NZ_RCDI01000002.1, forward strand.
CGTGTTCGTCCAGACCGCGCGGCGGTCCCCGTTCGCGACGGAGCTGCTGTGGGGGCTCGCGTCGGGCTGCGTCGGCATCGTCGAGTACCACGCCGAGTCCAGCGCGCACGAACTCGTCGAGAACCGCCCGCGCGGGTTCCGAACCACCAGCGAGCAGGAGCTGGCCGACGCCATCGTCGACGCGGGGAGACTGGACCGATTGGACCTCGACGAGTCGTTCGCGTCGTACGACCGGGATGCCGTGCTGGAGGAGTACCTGGAGTGTTACCGGACGCTCCGAGAGGGATCGGGGCTGTTCTAGCTGCTCCGGGGCGGTCGTCCGAGCGCGTCCTCGACCGCGGCGATGCGGTCGCCGATGTCCTGCGAGCGCTCGCGCTGGTCGTCGACTTCGACCGACGTGATGACGCGGTCGCCCTCGATGGCGTCGTGGGCGGCCTTCGCCGCCTCGAACGCCTCGTCGGCGGAGTCCGCTTCGATGACCGTCCCCGTCGGCGTCATCTCGTAGGTGAGCCCCTGCTCGTCGAGCGCTTCGAGCGCCTGTACGATCTCCGCGGTCATGCTGTCGTCCGCGAGCGGCGTGACTTCGAGGCGTGCGATTACGGTCATTGTTCCGGGGAGAGATACGTTAACGTGGTTCATAGAACTTTTCTGGGGCGAGTGGACAGGACAGCGACCGGAGAGAAGAGCCGCGGCGAGCCGACGACTACTCTCGACCCGCCGACTCCATCGCGTCGCGGACGCGGACGGCGGCGGCGTTCTCGGCCACGTCGTGAACACGGACGAGGTCCGCGCCGCGTTCGGCGGCCAGCGCCGTCGCCGCGACGGTCGGGTGGAGGCGCTCGCCGTGCTCGTAGCCGGCGCGCTCGAACATGGACTTGTGCGAGTGGCCGATGAGCACCGGGCAGTCGAGCGCGTGGAGTTCGTCGGCCCGGGCGAGCAGTTCCATGTCCTCCTCCGGCGACTTGCCGAAGCCGAGGCCGGGGTCGACGACGATCTGCTCGCGGTCGAGGCCGGCCTTCTCGGCCAGCAGGACGCGCTCTTGCAGCTGCTCGATCACGTCCTCGACCACGTCGTCGTACTCGACGTCGCGCTCCGGGACGACCGGCGCGTCGATGCTGTGCATCACGACCAGCGGTGCGTCGTGCTCGGCGGCGACGAAGCGCATCTCCGGGTCGTCGAGCCCGGACACGTCGTTGAGCAGGTCGGCGCCCGCCTCCAGAGCGGCCTCGGCGACCGCGGCCTTGCGCGTGTCGACCGACACCATCGCGTCGAGGTCGCTGATCCGCTCGATCACGGGGACGATGCGGTCTATCTCCTCCTCGGCCGGGACGGGGTCCGCGCCGGGGCGGGTGCTCTCCCCGCCCACGTCGATCACGTCCGCGCCGTTCTCGACCATCTCCTCGGCGCGGCGGACGGCGGCGTCCACGCGGTCGTACTCGCCGCCGTCGTGGAAGGAGTCGGGCGTGACGTTGAGGATGCCCATCACCGCCGTGCCGTCCTGCCACGGGTAGCCCCGTTCCGGCGGCCCGGCGCCGATGTCGAGCGCGTCCCGCACGTCGTCGGCGAACACGGAGAGCCCGTACGGCTGGTCGTCGAGTTTCTCGGCGAGGCGCTTGAACTGCGCGAGCGTCCCCATCAGCACGGCGTCGAGGACGACGTCCTCGCGCTCGTTCAACCCCGAGATGGCGCACTCGCCGCCGAGCGACAGCATCTCCTCCTTGAGGTACTGGGCCTGCCGTCGCTGGACGCGCACCTTCAGCGCGCGGTGGACGCCCTTGCCGCGCATCCGCCAGACGCCCGGCGCGGTCACGTCGGCGTTCTCCAGCGCCTCGCGGGAGTCCTCTATGTCGCGGAGCGTCTTCGGGATCGGCGCGCTCGTCCAGCGCGCCCGCGCCTCGGCGACGGCGAACAGCGACCCCGTCACGAGCACGAAGTCGCCATCGCCGGCGGCCTGGAGCGTCCGCTCCAACGCGCCCGCCACGGAGTTTCGGGAGTGGATCTCGCCGGCGCCGGCGCGCTCGAACACCTCGGCGAGCACGTCCTCGCTCTCGGCGCGGTCGAGGTTCGGCTTGCAGGTCGTCACGCTGTCCGGCGTCGGGAGCGCCGCGGCCATCTCGCGGTGGTCCTTGTCGTGCATCGCGCCGAACACGAGGTGGAGGTCGTCGTAGTCGAACTCCTCGACCGTCGCCGCGAGGCGCTCGCAGGCGGCCGGATTGTGCGCGCCGTCGAGGACGACCGTCGGCGACTGCCGCATCACCTCGAAGCGGCCGGGCCAGTGGGCGTTCCGGAGGCCGCGTTCGAGCGACTCCTCGGAGACGTCCGCGACCTGCCGGGCGAGGACGCTCGCGATGCCGGCGTTCGACGCCTGGTGCGCGCCGATCGTCGAGAGGCGCGTCTCGACGCGCCAGTCCGGCCCCTCGACGGTGACGCCCGCCTCGGTGTGGTTGACCCGCCCCTCGTACGTGACGGTCACGTCGGCGTCGCCCTCGCCGACGGTCACCACGTCGCCCGCCACCTCGCGGACCGCCGCCAGCGTGTCGCCGGTCGCGCCGGTCACCAGCGGAGCGCCCTCGGGCGCGACGTGGGCCTTGTCGCGGGCGATCTCCTCGACGGTGTCGCCGAGGACGCTCGTGTGCTCCAGCGCGACGTTCGTCACGGCGCTCGCGACCGGGTCGACGGCGCTCGTCGCGTCGAGCTTCCCGCCGATGCCCACTTCGAGCACGGCGACGTCCACGTCGCGGCGGGCGAACTGCCACACCGCCATCGCCGTCATCGCCTCGAAGAACGTCGGCGACGCGCCGTCCGCCGCCCGGTCGGTGACGTACGAGCGGGCGGCCTCGACGAACTCGGTCACCGCCTTCCGGGGGATCTTCCTGCCGTCGATCCGGACGCGCTCGCGCAGGTCATCGAAGTGCGGCGAGGTGTACAGTCCGACCGACAGCCCGGCCTCGCGGAGGACCCGCTCGACCATCCGCGCGGTGCTTCCCTTGCCGTTCGACCCCGCGACCTGAACGAACCGCGGGCCGTCGGCGACGTCGAGGTGGGCGAGCAGATCCGCGGTCGACTCCGTCCCCGGACGGATGCCGAACGACCGCAGATCGTAGAGGAAGTTCGCCGCCTCGTGATACTCCATACCTGCGACAACAGATGCCGCGCGCTTTAGAGTGTCGAACCGGGACGATCGCTCGCGGCGAACGCCCCGCTCCCGGCCCCTCGCCAAAGCCCGGCTTTCGCAGGACAAGACGTCCCTTCGAGGATCATCTGTTCGCAACGATCATCCGGATTTTATATACCGGTGGACGACTCGAAAGTATGCAGCGCTACGAGCTCGGCCCCGAGGAGGAGCCGGTCGACGGCGTCTCCATGGTGATCGCCGCCCTGGAGAACCGTCGCCCCGACGAACTGGACCTGATCGCCGATCGGATCAGCCCGGATGCCCTGAACGGCCTGTTCGCGGCGTCGGAGACGGCGTCGATCCGGCTCCAGTTCCCCTACCACGAGTACGAGGTGGTCGTCACGGGGGATGCGGTGCAGGTATTCGAACCGTGGGACGAGCCCGAGCACTGACGCCGTCAGGCGCCCGGCAGCGAGCAGCGACGCCGCCGCGAGGTTCGGGGGATGTGGAGGGGCCGCAGTCCGTCGAAGGGTGAGATTTCTCGGAACCGACTCGGTAAGCGCAGACAAGCCGACGGTTAGGCACCGACGTGAGTCCGTGCTGAACCGGGTACCGGCTCACTCCGTCCGCCCCTGTAGCCAGAGGACGCCCTCCAGATGGTCGCCGGCTTCGGGGACGACCCCGTCAAGCACGCGGTCGGCGGCGTAGAGCGAGACGTCTACGTCCTCCCCGTTGCGCCGGAACAGCGGCGCGCGGATCCGGTACACCGCGCGGCCGTCGAACGTCGTCGCCGTCACTTCCTTCGCCCGCGTCCGGAAGACGTAGTCGTCGACGTCGCCGCGGTCGAAGGGCGCGAAGCCGACGACGCCGCCGTTCCCGTCCACGTCGTCCGCTCCCTCTCCGCCGACGGCCCCGTCGACGTCGGCGACCGCGTCGTCGCTCGCGCCGGACTGCGGCGCGCAGTAGTACGCCAGTCCGGCGAGCTCGACGCGGCGGTCGCCGTCCCGCTCGCCACCCTCGGCGTAGAAGTCCGTCGGGAAGAACGCGGCCGACGCCGGACCGAGGCGTCCCCGGAACTGCGCCTCGACGCCGTTCGCCCAGGGTATCTCCTCGTCCACCGCGAACTCCTGTGCGATCCCGTCCAGCTCCGGGTAGGCGGTCAGCATCTCGCCGTCGGCCGTGACGGCCGTCGACCGGACGGGGCCCTCCCCCGCCCGGAAGCCGACTACCTCTCGCCCGTCGACCGGCGGCGCGCGGACGGCGTCGCCGGTCTCGATCGTCCGCTGGACCGCGCGACCGATGGCCTCGTCGCCGTCGACCAGCGCGTCCCAGTGGCTCCCGTGGCTGCCGCGCTTCGCGTCGCGGTCGCCCGTGGACGGCCGCGGCGGCGCGTCGGGGTCGTCCCCGCCGTCGTCGGCCGTCCCGTCTCCGAGCGGCTCCAGCAGTCGGTCCAGCAAACCCATACGCGGCAGTCCGGGGCGACGGACATGAACCTTGCGCGGTCGGCGAGGGAGTCACGCGACCGGCGCGGCCGGGTCAGTCGTCCACGGACTCGGGGTCGCTCTCGTCGGTGGGCGTTACGGGCCCGGCCGGCGGCCCCTCCGGACCGCCCTCGCCCTCGACGACGCCCTCGGTCCATGTTCCCCGGCGGAACCACAGCACGGCGACGAGGAACGATCCGAAGGCGCCGACGGAGAACGCCCACCAGATCCCCTCGACGCCCCAGTCGAGCGCGGAGACGGTGACGCCGAGCCCCGGCACCGCGACGCTCCACGCGAACGCGAAGACGACGGCGAAGGGCACGCGCAGCACCCACCGCGAGAGCAGCGACAGCACCATCGCCACCTTCGTCTTCCCCGCGCCGCGGAACGCGCCCTGGATCACCATCACGCCGCCGAAGAAGGCCCAGAACGGCGCGATGACGCGGAGGAAGACGATCCCCTCGGCCACGACGGCGGGGTCGTCGATGAACACCCGCATCGCGACGGCGGGGAAGGCGACGACCAGCGCGGCCGCCGCGAACAGGATGCCCATGGTGGCGAGCGTCGCGACGTAGGTGACGCGGGCGGCGCGGTCCGGCGTCCCCGCGCCGAGGTTCTGGCCGACGCCGGTCGCCGTCGCCTGCCCCACCGCGCCCGCGACGCTCCAGGAGATCGACATCAGGCGCACGCCGATCCCGTACGCGGCGGTCGCCGCCGGGCCGAACCGCGCGACGAACCCTGCCATCACGACCGCGGCGAAGCTGCGCGCCCACCCGTCCAGCGTCGCCGGGTAGCCCACGTCGACGAGGTCCGTCAGCGTGTCGGGGTCGGGCCGCAGGTCCCCGATCCGCAGGCGGACGCCGAAGCCGCCGTGGAGCAGGACCGCGATGCCCGCCACCGTCACGGCGCCCCGCGAGAGGAAGGTGGCGACGCCCGCGCCGAACGTCCCCCACTCGGGGAACGGCCCCCAGCCGAGGATGAAGAAGGGGTCGAGGACGACGTTCGCGCCCGCCGACAGCACCATCAGCCACATCGCCGTCTTCGTGTCGCCCGCGCCCTGCAGCGCCGCGCGGAACGCGAAGAAGAGGAAGGTGAACGGCAGCGCGGCGAAGATGACCTCGACGTACGCGAGCGCCTCGACGAACACCTGCCCCCGCGCGCCGATGAGCGTCAGAAGCGGGCGACGAAATGCGAACCCGAGCGCGGCCAGCGCTCCCGACACCGCGAGCGTCAGCAGGATAGTCTGAGCGACGACGTGGTCGGCCTCGCGGCGCTCGCCCGCGCCGACGTGCTGGGAGACGAACGCGATGGTGGCCGCCGTGATGCCCATCGCCGTCGAGACGAACATCCACGAGAGCGGGAACATCAACGAGACGGCCGCGACGGCCTCGGGGCCGACCCGCCCGACCCAGAACATGTCCGCGACGTTGTACACCGTCTGGAGCAGGTTCCCGAGCACCAGCGGCCAGGCTAACCGCCCGAGTTTGGGCGCGATAGCGCCCGTCGTCATGTCGACGCCCTTGCGCTCCGCTCCCGCCACGCGTCCGGCTGACGGGTCGGTGCGGCTTAAGCGCGATGCACCCGCGAACGAGTTGCCGGTTCGGGACCGCTCCGCGGTGTCAGTCGTGGCGGAACGCGCGGCTCCCGGTGAACACCATCGCGATGTCGTGCTCGTCGCAGGCCTCGATCACGTCGTCGTCGTTGACCGACCCGCCGGGCTGGATGACGGCCTCGATGCCCGCCTCGGCGGCGGCCTCGATGCCGTCCGGGAACGGGAAGAACGCGTCGGAGGCCATCACCGCGCCCGCCGCGGACTTGCCCTCGGCGTCGCTCTCGGCTTTCATCTTCGCGATCTCCACGGCGTCGACCCGGGATACCTGCCCGGCGCCGACGCCGACCGTCTCCGTGCCGTCGGCGAACAGGATGGCGTTCGACTTGACGTGCTTGATCGTCTGCCAGGCGAACAGCATCGACTCGACCTGCTCGTCGGTCGGCTCGCGCTCGGTGACGACTTCGAGGTCGTCCGCGGTCGGGGCCTGCCGGTCGCGCTCCTGCACGAGGCGACCGCCGGCGAGGCGCTTCTCGGTGTGCTGTTCGACGGGGGTGTCGAGCGCGGACCGGTCGGCCTCGCCCGTCCGACCGTCCCCGGGCCCTACATCGAGGACCCGGAGGTTGTCCTTCTCGAACAGCTCGTCCAGCGCGTCGTCGGTGTAGCCCGGCGCGACGACGACCTCCTTGAACGAGTCCGTTATCTCGGCGGCGGTCTCTGCGTCGCACTCGCAGTTCAGCGCGACGATGCCGCCGAAGGCGCTCTTGGCGTCGGTCGACAGCGCGTCGCGGTAGGCGTCGGCCAGCGTGTCGGCGACAGCGGCGCCGGCGGGGTTGGTGTGCTTGATGACGGCGGCGGCCGGCCCGTCGTACTCCTTGACGAGGTTGAGCGCGGCGTCGGCGTCGTTGTAGTTGTTGTACGACAGCGCCTTCGCACCCTCGTTCAGCTGGTCGGCGTCGAGGACCGACGCCTCCTCGCAGGAGTAGTCGGCGTAGGCGGCGGCGTCCTGATGGGGGTTCTCGCCGTACCGGAGGTCGGCGACGCGGTCGCCGCTCGCGAGGAAGCGCAGAGGGAGCTGTTCGTCCCCGTTTTCGGGCGTGCGGACGACGTTCGCCTCGCGGTCGACCGTCGCGCGGTCCTCGGCGAACCACTTCACCGCACGGGGGTACGCCTTGAACTCGCCCTCGTAGAGGACGCGGTCCGCGAGGTCGTCCTCGTCGTCGCCGTCGTAGACCGGGACCGGCTCCTGTGTCACGATCGGGCCGGCGTCGACGTCTTCCTCGACGACTGCGCCGTCCTCGTCGGTGGCGTCCGTGACGACGTGGACGGTACAGCCGGTCACGTCCACGCCGGCGTCGAGCGCGTCGCCCCACGCGTCCGTCCCGGGGAAAGAGGGGAGCAGCGAGGGGTGGACGTTGAGCGTGGTCGGCGCCTCGTCGAGGAACTCGTCGGAGAGGATGCGCATGTAGCCGTCGAGACAGACGAGATCGAAGTCGTGATCCGCGAGGGCGTCGAGGACGCGGCGCTCGTGGGCGCGGCGGTCCTCGCCCTCGTCGCGCTCGACGGTCTCGGTCGGAATGCCGCGCTTCTCGGCCTCGTCGAGGACCGGCGCGTCGGCGTCGTTGGTCAGGACGACGGCGAGCTCGGCGCCGCCCGGGGCCTTGTCGGCGATGTGCATCAGGTTTCGGCCGCGGTTGCTGGCGAGTCCTGCGATTCGCATACCTCAGTTCGGTCGCGCGGACGGCAAAGTAGTTGCGGTCCGGAACGCATGTGTATGCAAAAACGTGGATATATTCGCAAGTATTTCGCTCGATGATCCGCCACCTGTACACGTCCGTGCTACTTCGGGTTCCGACACGCTTTTGCCTCGCGGCGCGGCACGCACGAGTATGACCGAATCCCTGCACGCCGTGTCGCCGCTCGACGGTCGGTACGCGTCCCGGACAGCGCCGCTGGCGCCGTACGCCAGCGAGGCCGCGCTGATGCGGGCCCGCGTGCGCGTCGAGATCGAGTACCTCGTCTCGCTCGCTGACCTCGACGCGACGCCGCTGGAGCTCGACACCGAGGCGCGCCAGACGCTGCGGGCGCTGTACAAGGACTTCGCGGAGGAGGACGCGCGCCTCGTCAAGCAACTGGAGACGGAGGGCTACGGCGAGTACGAGGCGACCAACCACGACGTGAAGGCCGTGGAGTACTACATCCGACACCACCTGCCCGAGGGGATGGACCACGTCTCCTCGTGGATCCACTTCGGGCTCACCAGCGAGGACGTGAACAACCTCGCGCACCGCCTGCTCGTCGGTCCCGCCGTCGAGGAGGTGCTGCTGTCGGAGATCCGCGGCGTCCGGGACGCCCTGGGCGAGATGGCGCGGGAGCACCGCGACCTCCCGATGCTCGCGCGCACCCACGGCCAGCCCGCGACGCCGACGACGTTCGGCAAGGAGATGGCCGTCTACGCCGCGCGCCTCGGCCGCGCCACGGGCCGCATCCGTCGGGCGCTCGACGGACTCTCGGGCAAGCTCGGCGGCGCGAGCGGCACGTTCGCGGCTCACGTCGCCGCCTTCCCCGGCGTCGACTGGCAGCGCTTCGCCGAGGAGTTCGTCACGGGGCTGGGCATGGAGTACGAGCCGCTGACGACGCAGGTCAACCCCTGCGACGACCTCGCGGAGCTGTTCGACGCGCTCCGGGCCGCCAACAACGTCCTGCTCGACCTCGACCTCGACGTCTGGCTCTACGTCAGCGACCGCTACCTCGGGCAGGAGGCGACCGAGGGCGAGACGGGCTCGTCGACGATGCCGCACAAGGTCAACCCCATCGACTTCGAGAACAGCGAGGGGAACCTCTCGAAGGCCAACAGCGACCTGACCTTCCTCGCCGACTACGTCACCAAGTCCCGCCTCCAGCGCGACCTCTCCGACTCCACCGTGAAGCGAAACGTCGGCGCCGCGCTCGCGCACTGCCTGATCGGCTACACGAAAGCGCAGGACGGCCTGGCGAAGGTCGTCCCGAACGAGCAGGTGATGCGCGACGAGCTGAACGCCACGCCCGAGGTCATCGGCGAGGCCGTCCAGACCATCCTCCGGCGCGAGGGCCACGAGGACGCCTACGAGCGCGTCAAGGCGCTCACCCGCGGCCGGTCGGTCTCCATCGAGGACTTCCGCGAGCTGTTCGACGACCTCGACGTCGACGACGAGACCCGCGCCGAACTGCGGTCGCTCTCGCCGGAGACGTACACCGGCGTCGCGAACGAACTGGCCGACGGCGCGGAGTAGCCCCGCGTTCGCTGCCGTTTCTCACTCGATGTCCGTCCTGCGGAACCACTCGCGGCTCGCAAGCACTAGCGCCGCCGTCCCCGCGAGCAGGATCACGGATCCGGCGAGGTCGTACGTGCCGTCGACGAGAACGTCGCCCGGCGAGTAGTACCGCGTCGGGGAGATACCGCCGACCCATTCGTACTCCGTGTTCGAGACGAGCGACTCGAAGAGGAAGAGGCCGAACACGGCCCCCGCTGCGACGCGTTGCGCGAGCGACGCACGGTCGAGGGCGACCGACGCGACGAGGCCGATGCCCGCGCAGGCGAGCAGGTAGGGTATCGAGAGGGCGTGCGCCGCGAGCACGTCGACCACGCCGATCTCCTCGCCGACGGCGTAGGTCGACGCGAACACCACGAGCGGGATCAGCGTGTTGGCGACGACCAGGGGGACGCCGAGCGAGGCGAACTTCTCCAGAACGACCCGGCTACGCGAGACGGGCATGGCGAGCAGCACGTCCATCCGGCCTCGCTCGACGTCGGCGGCGACGAGACCGGCGGCGGCGTACGCGAAGTAGAGGCCGAGCAGGATGACCCAGGCGAACGCGTACAGTTCGGTCGCGAGAAAGCCCTCGATGGTGTTCAGCGTCCGGACGTCGAACGCCTCGCGCAGCGCCGGCGGATACGCCTCGAGCAGTTGGTCCAGGTCGGCCGACGCCGAGACCGACGGATACAGCGCGACGTACATCGCGGTCAGCGCGCCGATGGCGACCGTCATCGCCAGTGCGCCCTTCAGTCGCTTCCGACCGTCGAAGCGTGCGATCTCCAGCATCAGTCGTCTCCGTAGAACCGCATGAACACGTCTTCGAGCGGGGCCTCCTCCACGTCGAGTTCGAGCAGGTCACACCCGTCGAGGAAGTCGACCAGTTCGTTCACGTCGCCGGTGTAGGTGAACGTCAGCTCCGTCGCGGGCCCGGAGACCGGGTCGCCACCGACCGCGACTTCCTCGCTCCCCAGGTCGGCGGCGCGCACGGCGAGGTCGTGGACGCCGTCGATGGTCACGTCGCTCGCCTCGACCGACCCGGCGACGCGGGCCCGTACCGACTTCCCCGAGCGGCCGAGCAGGTCGACCACGCGCTCGACCGCGACGATGCGACCCTCCCGGATGATCCCGACGCGGTCGCAGATCCGACGCACCTCGCTCAGCACGTGCGAGGAGAGAAACACCGTCGTGCCGGCCTCGCGCTCGGCGCGGACGAAATCGTTGAACCGCTGCTGCATCAGCGGGTCCAGTCCGGCCGTCGGCTCGTCCATCACGACCAGGTCCGGGTCGTGCATGAACGCCTGCACCAGCCCCAGCTTCTGGACGTTCCCCGTGGAGTAGTCCCGGATCTTCCGGTCGAGCGGGGGGTCGAACAGTTCGAGCAGTTCCGTCCGGCGACGCTCGCCCTTGATCGACCCGTGCAGGTCGAGCACCTGCCGGCCCGTGACCGTCTCGTCGAACGCCGGGTTGGCGGGGAGGTACCCGATACGCTCCTTGGCGGCGATGAGCTCCGATTCCTCGCGCACGTCCGCGTCCAGCACCGTCGCGGTCCCCGCCGTCGGCGACTGGAAGCCCATCAGCGTCCGGATCGTCGTCGTCTTGCCGGCCCCGTTCGGACCCAGGTAGCCGAAGACCTCGCCGTCGGCGACGTCGAACGCGACGCCGTCGTTGGCGAGCACCTCGCCGTAGTCCTTCGTGAGGCCGTCGACCTCGATCGCGCCCATTCGTCGCTATCGTGGCTCTTCCATCCTGAATCTATCCCTTCCGAGACTGCAATAATGGCTCACCCGAGCAGCTCGCCGAGCGCCGCCGCCAGCGCGTCCGCGGCCCGCCGCACCTCGTCGACGCGGACGTACTCGCGGTCGGCGTGGGCGACGGCGCCCGCCTCGTCGGCCAGGTCGCCCGGACCGAACACGACCGTCGGCGCGACCGCGGCGAAGTAGGATGCCTCCGTCGCGGCGGTGAAGGGACGCACGTCGCCGCCGGCCGCCCCACGGAGCGCCGTCACCAGCGGGTCGTCGGCCGGCGTCGAGAACGCTTCGAGGAACGGGCTCTCGCGGTCGGTCAGGTCGAAGGAGACGCCCACGTCGTCGGGCACGCGTTCGCGCAGGTGGGCTTCCAGCGACGAGCGAAAGCCCTCGCTGGTCTCCGGCGGGACGCTCCGCCGGTCGACGACGAGTTCGCACTCCGCCGGGATCTGGTTGGTCGCGCTGCCGCCCGCCACAGTGGTCGGCGTGAGCGTCGCCGCGCCGAGCGAGTCGTGGGCGGGCGGCGCGTCGTCGCGGTCGTCGAACGTCTCCAGAGCCCGCAGGACCTCCTCCAGCGCGTCCACCGCGTTCGTCCCCTCCTGGGGTTCCGCAGCGTGGGCGTTCTCGCCCGAGAGAGCGATCGTCCCCTGGAAGCGCCCCTTCGCGGCGTTGCAGACGTCCAGCCCGGTCGGCTCGCCGACGATACACCAGTCCGGATCGAGGTCGTCGAGGTCGAGCGCCGCAGCGCCCGTCGACAGCGTCTCCTCGTCCGGCGATACGGCGAGCGTGAGGCGGCCGTTCCCGTCGCTCAGGTCCGCGCCGAGAAACGCCGAGAGCAGGGCGGCGAGCGGCCCCTTCGCGTCGCAGGAGCCGCGGCCGCGGATCACGTCGCCGTCGACTCGCGGCGTCTCGCCGCTCGTTTCTTCTGCGGCGCTACGCGCCGTCCCCCGCTCGTACGGCACGTGCGGCGGCACAGTGTCGACGTGGGTGTTGAGGAGGACGTGCGGGCCGCCGGTCCCGCGGGCGGCGACAGTGTTCCCGGCGTCGTCGACGGTCGCCTCGACGCCGTGCTCGGCGAGCGTCGAGACGAGGAAGTCGCGCATCTCGCTCACGTCCTCGGTGGAGTCTATCGGGACCGCGTCTTCCAGGAAGTCGACCGGGCCGAAGCTCATGGCTGGGGCGCGGCGGGGAGTTCACCGGCGAACTCGCGCTCGACCGGACCGCGCAGTATCGCCGGCCCCTGCCGGGGGACGCGCACGGAGAGGTCGCCGCCGGGCGGCGAGACCGCGACGGTCTCGTCGTCGGTGCGGCCGGTCCGCCGCGCGGCCACCGCGATGGCGACCGCGCCCGTGCCGCAGGCGTCGGTCTCGCCCTCCACGCCGCGCTCGAAGGTGCGCTGGTCGAACCCGTCGCCGTCCCCGCTCTCGGCGGCGACGTTGACGTTCGCCCCCTCGGGGAAGACGTCCGCGTGGCGGATCGGCGCGGCGAACGCGTCCAGATTCACCTCGTCCACGTCCTCCACGAACGCGACGGCGTGGGGGACGCCGGTGGTCAGGGCCGTCACCTCGACGCCCTCGACGGTCTCCTCGACCAGCGGTTCGTCGCCGGCGAGGGGGACGTCCTCCGGGTCGAACGAGGGCAGCCCCATCTCGACGGCCACCTCATCGCCGCGGACTTCCGCCCGGCGGGTGCCCGCCGGGGTGTGGATGACCACCTCGTCCGCGCCGGTGCGGTCGGCGACCCACCGCGCGACGCAGCGGGCGCCGTTGCCGCACATCGCCGCGGTGCCGCCGTCCGGCTGGTAGAGGCGCATTTCCACCTCGGGCGGCGTCGGCGCGTCGTCGAGGTCGAGGACGAGGACGCCGTCCGCGCCCGTGGTTCGGTCGGGGTCGTCGGCGCCCGCGCCCGTCTCCCGGTCGCAGTGGGCGCGCGCGAACGCCGCCCAGTCGGGGACGTCCTCGTCCGCGTCGACGATCACGAAGTCGTTGCCGGTGCCGTGGTACTTGTCGTAGCTGATCATGGTTCCTCCAGTCTCGTCAGGTCGGCGAGCGTCTCCCGGCGGCGCGCCAGCGTCGCCTCGCCGCCGGAGAGCGTCACCGTCGCGGGCCGCGGTCGGGAGTTGTACTGGCTCGTCATCTCGTAGCCGTACGCGCCGGCGTTGCCGACGGCGAGCGTGTCGCCGCGCTCGGGGGCCGGCAGGTCGCGGTCCGTGCAGAGCACGTCCGCGCTTTCGCAGATGGGGCCGGTCACCGTCTGGGCGACCGTCTCGCGGTCTGCGGCGTCCGGCGCGAGGTTCCGCAGGTGGTGGTAGGCGTCGTACATCGCCGGGCGGAGCAGGGTCGTCATCCCCGCGTCGACGCCGACGACGGTCGTCTCAGCGGTCTCCTTCACCGTGTTCACGTCGGTCAGCAGGACGCCCGCGTCGGCGACGAGGTAGCGCCCGGGTTCGATCGCCAGTTCGGCGTCGACCTCGCCCAGCGCGTCGCGGGTCGCCTCGGCGACGGCGTCCAGGTCCAGCGGGTCCTCGTCCGGGCGGTACGGGACGCCGAAACCGCCGCCCACGTCCACGAACTCCAGGTCGACGGGGGCGTCCCGCGCGAGGTCGCCCATCCGCGCGACGAGGTCGCGGTGGTTCGAGAGGTCATCGCCCGAGATGCCGCTGCCCGCGTGGGCGTGGACCCCGACGACGTCGAACCCGCGGTCGGCGGCGTCGGCGAGCAGGTCGGCCGCGCGGTCGTACGGGACGCCGAACTTCGCGTCCGCGCCGGTGCGGACCTTCTCGTGGTGGCCCGCGCCGACGCCGGGGTTGACGCGCAGGCAGAGGCGGCCGTCGTAGCCGCGCTCGGCGAGGCGGTCGAGGGTGTCCGCCGCGCCGACGGTCACCGTCAGGCCGGGGAACTCGTGCCACAGTTCGACTGCTGTATCGAGGTCGGCGTCCGGCGGGTTGACTGCGGTGTACTGGACGCGAGCGCCCGGGTCGTCGACGACGCCCGACAGCGCGTCGATCGCGCGGGCGGTCTCGCCGGCGGATGCGCACTCGATCCCCGCGCCCTCGTCGCCGAGCGCCGCCATCGCGCGGCCCAGCGTGTTCGCCTTCGCGGCGTAGCGCACGTCCGCGTCGGGGAAGGCGGCGTCGAGGCGACGGAAGTTCTCGCGGACGCGGTCGAGGTCGAGGACGTACAGCGGGCTCCCGCGCTCCGAGCGGAGGTCGCGCAGCCGCTCGGCGTCCCAGTCGTCCAGCCTGCGCACCGCCGGGGTCGCCGAACTCATTCGCGCAGGGTCTCCTCCTTCGCCGCCGCTTCGAGCGTCTCCTGCTCGATGCTCGTCGCCACGACGGCGGGCTTGTACGCGCCGCCGTCGAAGAGGTCGTGCTCGCCGACCGACGACTCGACGAAGCGGGTGAACGCGCGCCGTTCCGGCGGCAGTTCGCCGTAGAGCACCTCCTCCTCGACGAGGTCGTAGACGGGGATGCGCGGCGTCAGGAGCGTGTTCTCCCCGACGACCGACCCCTCGCCGACGACGAAGCCGCTGGTGACGCGACAGCCCGCGCCGAGCGAGACGTCGTCCTCGACGATCACCGGCGCGTCCTCGACCGGTTCGAGGACGCCGCCGATCAGCGTGTTCGCGCCGAGCTTGACGTTCTCGCCGATCTGGGCGCACGAACCGACCGTGTCGGCCGAGTCGACGAGCGTCCCGTCGCCCACGTACGCGCCGATGTTGACGAACGAGGGGCTCATCATGATGCAGTCCTCGCCGAGGTACGCGCCCCGCCGGATCGTCGTGCCGTCTGGCGTGTTGCGCGTGCCGCGTTCGCCGAGGTCGGCGGTGTCGCGCAGGGGGAGCACGTCGTGGTACCGGACGCCGCCGTACTCGCGGGCCTCGGTCTCGCGGAGGCCGAAGTTGAGGAGGATCCCCTCCTTCACCCACTCGTTGGCCTCCCACTCGCCCCCGGATCGTTCGGCGGCGCGCACCTCGCCCGCCTCCAGGGCGTCGAGGAACGCTTCGAGCGTGTCCGCGGCGTCCGCGCCCGCGCTCTCCGCGTCGATCTCGTCGTTCTGATAGCGCTGCCACAGGTCCTCGATCTCTGACTGAAGCGTCGCCTGACTCATGCTGAATCCTCCAGTACGTCACCGAAGTCGTACCACCCTGATTCCCGTTGCGTTATCCAGACGGCCGCGTCCACCGCGCCCGCGGCGAACACGCCGCGGCTCTCGGCGCGGTGGGTGAGCCGCACCTCCTCGTGGTTGCCGGCGACGATCACCTCGTGTTCGCCGGTCACGTCGCCCGCCCGGAGCGCGTGGACGCCGATCTCGCCGTCCTCGCGCGGGGCCTCGCCCTCGCGGCCGTGGACGCGGCGGTCCTCGCCTTCGTCGATCCCCCGTGCGCTCTCCACCTCCCGAAGGATGGACTTCGCGGTGCCGCTGGGCGCGTCGCGCTTCGCGTTGTGGTGGGTCTCGACGAGCTCCACGTCGTAGCCCGGCAGGTTCGCGACGGCGTCGCCGACCACGTCGAGCAGGGCCTGTACGCCGCGGGCGAAGTTCGCCGCCTTGAGGACGGGCACCGCCTCGCTCGCAGCCCGCAGCGCGTCGATCTGGTCGTCGGAGAAGCCGGTCGTGCCGACGACGGCCGGGACGCCGGCGTCGGCGGCCGCCTCGACGTACTCGACGCTCGACTCTGGGCCGGTGAAGTCGATGACGGCGTTCGGTTCGCGGTCCGCGACCAGCGCCTCGAAGTCGGCCGCGTCCTCGACCGCGACGCCGTCCACCTCGTCGGCGTCGGGGTCGCGATTGACCGCCAGCACGACCTCGACGTCGCCGCGGTCGGCCGCCTCGGCGATCAGTTCGCGGCCCATCCGCCCGGTCGCGCCGGTGATCGCGAGCCGTACGGTCATCGCTCGACCTCCGCGTACTCGTCCTCGAGGTCCTCGGTTTCGAGAGCGTCGAGCACGTCCTGCACGTAGTCGCGGTGCTCCTCGGAGAGGCGCGTGAGCGGCGAGCGCAGCCGCGCGGGGCCGTGCCCGCGGACCTGCATCGCCTCCTTCACTGGAATGGGATTGGTCTCGACGAACAGCGCGCGGAACAGCTCGCCGAGCTCGTGGTGGATCTGGCGGGCGCGCTCGTAGTCGCCCGCCAGCGCCGCGCCGACCATCGCGCAGGTGCGCTCGGGCTCGACGTTGGCGGCGACGCTGATGGTGCCGCTGCCCCCGACCGAGATGGTCGGCAGGGTGAGCGCGTCGTCGCCCGAGAGGACGGCGAACTGCTCGTCGCGCGTGCGCTCGACGATCTCGGTTATCTGACCGAGGTCGCCGCTGGCGGCCTTGAAGCCGGTGATGTTCTCGTGGCTCGCCAGTTCGACGGCGGTGTCGGGGTCGATGTTCCGCCCCGTCCGCGAGGGGACGTTGTAGACGATCTGCGGCAGGTCGACCGCGTCGGCGACGGTCCGGTAGTGCTCGACGAGGCCGCGCTGCTCGGGCTTGTTGTAGTACGGCGAGATGAGCAGGAGCGCGTCGGCCCCGGCGTCGGCCGCGCGCTCGGAGAGCTCCAGCGCCTCGCGGGTGTTGTTGCTCCCGGTGCCCGCGATGACGGGGACGTCGTCGACGGCGTCGATGACGGCCTCGACGACCTCCACGTGCTCGTCGTGGGTGAGCGTCGCGGACTCCCCGGTGGAGCCGACGGGGACGAGGCCGTCGACGCCCGCGCTCTCCAGGCGCCGGGCGTCGTCGCGGAGCTGTTCGAAGTCGATGCGCTCGTCGGCGTCGAACGGCGTGACCATTGCCGGGTAGACGCCGCTGAAGTCGATGTCGCGTGTCATGGTGTGTCTCTGGTAGTGTCGCTGTCGTTCGTCGCGCGGTGCCCGTCGGGCGCACCCGGGACGAGGACGCCACCCTCGCCGCGAGCGCTCCTCACGGGCGTTTTTTCAGAAGAGCGGCCGCGCCGCTCGCGGGCCGACTGCGAGCGTCCCCCCTGAGAGCGGCGTCCGGCATTACCGGGAAACAGGGGCAGCGGGGACTTAGCACTTGTGTCGGGAGCGAAACCTGCCCCGTCGGCGCGTTGCGGGCCGCGGGCTACGGCGCCCCCGCACCGCACGTGGAGCGGTCCACGCTACCATCTATCAGGATGAATAAGGGATTTATGCGTCGCGCGCCGATAGTACCGCGTATGAGACACGTAGGACTCAAACTCCGGATGGCGGTCGTCGGCACCCTCCTCTTCGCGTTTTACGCCGCGGGGGCGGGCTTCGCCCTGCTCCTGTTCGGTACGAGCGCGTGGCCGCTGGTGCTCGTCGGAACCGTCCTCTTCGCCGGCTTCCAGTACAAGTTCGGGAAGTGGGCGTCGCTCCGGAGCGTCGGCGCCGAGGAGATGGACGAACAGCAGTACCAGGAGATCCACTGGATGGTCGAGGACCTCTGCAAGGAGATGGACCTAGAGAAGCCGAAGCTGATGGTCGCGGACATGGGTGTCCCCAACGCCTTCGCGACCGGGCGACGCGGCGCGGGCGTCGTGGTCGTCTCGCGGGAGCTCATCCGCCTCCTCGACCGCGACGAACTGGAGGGCGTCATCGCCCACGAACTGGCACACATCGACAACCGTGACGTGGTGACGATGGTACTCGGGCAGTCGATCGCCTCCATCTTCGGCATTGCCGTCCAGTGGGCGGTCATGCTGTCCGGCGACAACGACATCGCCGACTTCGTGCTCGGCTACATCGCCGGCATCCTCACCCAGATGTTCGTGATGCTGTTCGTGCTGGCCATCTCGCGCTACCGCGAGTACGTCGCCGACAGCGACGCCGCGCAGTACGTCGGCTCCGGCGACCCCCTCGCCCGCGCGCTGGAGAAGATCCAGCGCGGGTCCGAGGGCCGGGAGAGCCGCGTCAGCGACGAGGTGAGCGCGCTGTGTATCTTCGACAGCGAGGGCGGCCTCATGAAGAAGATCCTCGCCACGCACCCGCCGGTCGAGAAGCGCATCGAGAAACTCCGCAGTTACTGAGCCGCGTTTCCGTTTTTCCGGGCCAGTCGGGATCGGTTCCTCCGGATGCTCGGCCTTCCGTCGAAGCCATTTTGGCGGGGGGCCGCCTCTGTTGAGCCATGGTTGACATACATGCGGGCCAGCGCGTCGCGATGCTCGCCGACGCGCAGAACCTCTACCACACGGCACAGAGCATCTACAGCAGAAACATCGACTACTCGTCGTTGCTGGAGAAGGGGGTACAGGACCGCGAGCTCGTCCGCGCCATCGCGTACGTGATCCGGGCGGACTCACCCGAGGAGGAGAGCTTCTTCGACGCGCTCACCGACATCGGCTACGAGACGAAGATCAAGGACATCAAGACGTTCAAGGACGGGTCCAAGAAGGCCGACTGGGACGTGGGGATGTGCCTCGACGCCGTGACGCTGACGAACCACGTCGACACCATCGTCCTCTGTACCGGCGACGGCGACTTCTCGCGGCTCTGTTCGCACCTGCGTCACGAGGGCGTCCGCGTCGAGGCGATGGGGTTCCAGGAGTCGACGTCCGACGAACTGGTCGAGGCAGTCGACGCGTTCATCGACCTGAGCGAACGCCCCGACACCTTCCTCCTCTGAGCGCGGCGACCGTCCCGCCGTAAGCGGGCCGGAGAATCAGACCGGACGACCGTCGCTGCCCGACGTACCGATGAGCAGCGACCCGGCGGCCATGCCGAGCGAGGCGAGTGCGGCGGGGATGAGCAGCGACTGTCCCCGCATGATTCCGGATGCCAGGAGGATGGCGCTGCTCACGGCGAGCAGCACGACCCCGAGCGCGACTTTCTTCGTATCCATTGTGATCGTAGATCGGAACCGCACGCTTATATTTTTCTCTAATCGCCGGACGGCCCTGTGTTACCTATTACCATAATACGTGGCAGGGCCTGTACCTTTCCCCGAACCCGTTCGGCCAGCAGCGGAAGGAACGAAGCGCGACCCCGACGCCCGCGTGTCGAAGGGCTTTCGAGTATCGCGGTCGAAATCGGCGGCAATGACCGACGACGAAAGCGATCTGGCGCGCCTGCGCACCGTCGCCGATTACCAGTTCGGCGGCGGCGCGGGCTCGGCGCTGTTCCCACCCGACGAACCGCTCGAGATCAAACGCACCAGCACCGGTCGCCCCCAGCAGGTGCTGGCCGAGGACGGGCGCCTCGTCTCTCACGGCATCGACGGGCGGTTCACCCTCGCGCTCGCCGGCGGGCGCCGCCTCGCGGCGGGACTGGCGGCGCCGACCGCCCGCGTCGTCGTCGGCGACGAGAGCGAACCGTTCGTCCGCGACGGGCGCAACGCGTTCGCCAAGTTCGTCGACGAGGTCGACCCCGGGGTGCGCCCGGACGACGAGGTGCTGGTCGTCCACGAGTCCGGCGAGTTGCTCGGCGTCGGCCGCGCGGAGCTGTCCGCCGACGCCATGCTCGACTTCGAGACGGGGATGGCTGTGAAGGTCCGAGAGGGCGCCGGCGAATAACCTTCGTCAGTCTTTTCTCGCAGTAACGCGACCGTCCGCGTATGTTCGGAGGAGGCGGCGGGGGGATGAACCCTCGCAAGATGAAGCAGATGATGGAACAGATGGGCATCGACTTCGACGAGCTCGACGCCCAGGAAGTGATCATTCGGACCTCGGACGAGGACCTCGTGTTCACCGACGCCGACGTGACGCGCATGGACGCGCAGGGCCAGCAGACCTATCAGGTCGTCGGCGAGCCCGAAACTCGCGAGGCCGGATCGGCCGGCGGCGCCGAGGCCGCGGACGCCGGCGCCGCTGACGACGAGGACGCCGGCGCGGCGGAGATCCCGGACGACGACGTCGAGATCGTCGCGATGCGCGCCGACGTCCCCGAGGACGACGCCCGCGAGGCGCTGGAGGAGAACGACGGCGACCTCGCCGCGGCCGTCGACAGCCTAGAGTGACGGTCGTTCTGGTCCACGGGGACCGCGAGTACCTCCGGGACCCCGGCGAGGAGCTACAGACCGACCTCGGCGTCCTCGACGTGCCGGAGGACGTCGAGCCGGGCGACGTCCTGGAGACCCACCTCGGCGAGGAGTTCGTCGTCCGCCGGCTGCGTGGGCCGGACCTCTTTCACCACCTCGAACGCACGGGCGCGCCGATGGTCCCCCGCGACGTGGGCCGGATCATCGGCGAGGTCGGCGTCGAGGCGAACGACCGCGTGCTCGACGCTGGCACCGGGACCGGCGTGCTCGCCGCGTACGTGGGCCGGATCGGCGCGGACGTGCTCACCTTCGAGCGCGACCCCGAGTTCGCCGAGGTCGCCCGCGCCAACATGGAGACGGCGAACGTCGCCGACGCCGTCGAGGTGCGCGCCGGCGACGTGACCGAGCACGTCGACGACCTCGGCGAGTTCGACGTGATAACGCTCGACACCGAGGACGCGCCCGCCGTGGTCGAGCGCGCGCCCGACCTGCTCGCTCGCGGCGGTTACGTCGCGGTGTACTCGCCGTTCGTCGAGGACACGCGGGAGGTCGCGCGGACCGCCCGCGAGGTCGGCCTCTCGAACGTCCGCACGCTCGAAACGATCGAGCGCGAGATGGACTTCGACGACCGGGGCTCGCGCCCCTCCACCGCGGGCGTCGGCCACACCGGCTACCTCACCGTCGCCCGGCGGGAGTGAGGTCGTCGAGCAGCTCCGGCGGATAGAGCACTTCTTCGCCGGTCTCGAACGCCGTCGGGTCCTTCCAGACGGCCTCGAACGTCTCGTCCAGCTCCGGCTCCTCCGCATCGAAGCGGTCCCGTTCGTAGGGCCAGTCCTCGACGATGTCCCCCTCGTAGAGCCGCCAGATCTCGTGGCCCTGCTCCCCGTCGAACTCGAACACCCGCTCGTACGTGCCGACACGCTCGACGTCGACGAGTTCGACCCCCAGTTCCTCGCGGAACTCCCGGACAACCGCCTCCTCGCTGCGTTCGCCGAACTCGATACCGCCGCCGAGCGGCCGGTAGAACGTGTACTCCTCCGCGGGGTCGTAGTGCTCGGCGAGGAGCAGCTCCTCGCCCCTGCGGACGACCGCGAGCGCCACCGGCCGGACGTCGCGCCAGCTCATGGACTACCCGGATAGGCGGAATCGCGGCAAATAGCTGTCGGAGGGCCGGCCGCGAGCGTCCCGGCCTCGGCGGACCGAGCCGCCCCGACACCCTATCGCGTCCGGTTCGCCGCCGGCGCTCGCGCGGCGCCGACCTGCCGCCAGAGTGTCCACGCGCCGAGACCGACCGCGGCCAGTCCGAGAACGGTGATCCCGACCGCGGCCCAGTCGGTCCGGGCGAGGGCGCAGTCCACCGTCTCTCTGGCGCAGGCCCCGAACAGCTCCCCGGTGAACGCGCCCGCGTACACGAGGGCGGCGCCGACGACCGCGCTGGCCGCGCCGCCCAGCGCTTTCGGGAGTGACTCGTCCGGCGTTCTCGACTCGGGGGCGGTCCCCTCCGGTCCGTCCGGATCCGCCCGCCGTGAGAGCAGGGCGGAGGCGAGCATGAGCGCCGCGGCGGGCCCGACGAAGCCGGCGATCGACCACATCCCGACCACGGAAAGCGCTGTCAGCGCGAGCGCAGCCAGCCAGACCGGGACCGGCCGCCCCGTCCACGCGCCGACCGCGCCGAGGAGCGCGAGCCCCACCGCGAACAGCACCCATGCGGCGAAGAACGCGTCCGAGAGCGGCAGCGGAAGCAGGAGGTAACCAGCCGCCGCGGCGGTCGTCAGGACGGCGAGCGCGCTCAGGAGCCGACTCCAGGTTTCGGCCGCGGAGGGATCGAACGCGGGAGACATCGTCTAGAGAGACGATCGTATCGGTAATATATGTCACACAGTTCGGGCGGGGAGGGACCTCTCGAATCTCTCGGTGACTGTCCGGGTCCACGTCCCGAACCTCTATCATCTCCCCGCCGGATCGAGTGGTATGAAGTTCGCCGTTTTCGGCGCGGGTGGCGTCGGCGGCTACCTCGGCGCCCGACTCGCGGACGCGGGGCACGACGTCCACCTGATCGCCCGCGGTGACCACCTCGACGCCCTCCGGGCCGAGGGCTTGCGCGTCGAGAGCATCGCCGGCGACACGACGGTCGACACCCCGGCGACCGACGACCCGAGCGACGTCGGCCTCTGCGACTACGTCCTGTTCTGCGTGAAGTCGTTCGACACGCGGAGCGCCGCCGCGGACCTCGAACCGTTGCTCGGCGAGGACGGAGCGGTCGTCTCGTTCCAGAACGGCGTCGACAACGAGCGCTGGCTCGCAGAGGAGGTCGGCGAGGACCGCGTGGTCGGCGGCGTGGCGTACATCTTCTCGACCATCGGCGACCCGGGCGTCGTCGAGCACACCGGCGGCCCGGCGCGGTTCGTCTACGGCGAACTCGACGGGAAGCGGTCCGACCGCATCGAGGCGCTCGACGACGCGCTGTCCGCGTGCGACGGGGTCGACGCGGTGCTCGCCGACGACGTCCGCATCGAACTCTGGCGGAAGTTCGCGTTCATCTGCGCGCAGGCCGGCATGACCGCGACGACCCGCCTCCCGATCGGCGAGGTGCGCGACGCCGACGCGTCGTGGGAGATGTTCCGCCGATTGCTGGAAGAGGTCTGCGCCGTCGCCCGCGCGGAGGGCGTCGACCTCCCAGAAGACACCGTCGAGGACTGGCTCGACTTCGCCCGCGACCTCGACCCCGACATGTACTCGTCGCTCCACTACGACCTGACCCACGGCAAGCGGATGGAACTGGACGGCCTCCACGGCTCCGTGGTGCGGCACGCGGACGACGCTGGCGTCGACGCGCCGATGAACGAGGCGGTCGAAGCCGTGTTGCGGCCCTGGGCGGATCGCAACCAGAGGTAGTCGAGGTGTGGGGGCGGAGAGACGACGTTACCACAACTCTCGCACACCGGCCGGGAGCGCGGCGCGAGCCAGTACGGCGAGCGCCGCACGACCCGGGGAAGGGCAGGGCTTCAGGGACTATTGGCCGCGAACGAAGTGAGCGGTTCACCGCGAGCGCCGTCGGCGCTCGCGGGCTTTTTTGGCCGAGCTTTTTTGCGCGAGTGGTCGTCGGAGGCGACCCGAGCGGGAAAAAGCCGTCTTTAATGATCGTCCTCGCGCCACTTGTGCTCGCACTCGGTGCAGATGAAAAAGCGCGTCTCGGACTCGTCGGCCGCGCGGATCTGCTGCATGTACCAGTGCGCGCGGTCGTTGCCGCAGTCGGGACAGTGCGTCTCGGTCGTCGGGAGGCCGCTGTCCTCGGGACTCGACTCGATGATCTCGCTTTCCTCCTGCGCGTCGGTGATGACGAAGTCGGCGTCCTCGTCTTTGATCTGTTCGTTGCCGCAACTGGAGCAGACCCAGAGGCCGTCGTCGGCTTTCATCATAGAGCCGCAGTCGTCGCAGAATTCCATTACTGGCTCCAGATAGGCGACCCAGGTGATTTAAACGACGGGGTTTCGGTCACGTCGCGTCGACACCGTCCTTCGCGAGCGCCTCGTCGAGTTCGGTCCGCAGGGCCGCGGCGGAGTCGAACGCGTCGCTGTCCGTCTCGGAGATGAGCTGGCCGAGGTTCGCCTCGCCGTCGTCGAGGACGAGCGTGCAGTGGGCGAACTCGGTCGCCGCGTCCGGCCGCAGGACGGGGTACGAGAGGTCCTCCAGGGCAGCCTCGACGGCGGCGAGGTCGATCTGCTGTGGCATGAGAGAACGTAACTATGTCGAGGGACTTCTAAATATCGCCGGAAAGGTCAGGGCGACGGGAGAGTACGGAAAGCAAAAATAGCGCCTTCGCATACGGGACGGTAATGACCCTCTCGGAGGAGGCGCGCGACCGACTCGCCGACGTGGTGGAGTTGCAACCCACGAAGAACTCGGAACTGCAGGAGCGGTGGGGCGTCGACGGCGGGAGCGAGGTCCACGCCTACCTGGAAGACGAGCTGAAGGAGTACTACTACCGCGACGACAACAGCCTCATCCGGGCGACGGAGGAGGCGGCGGAACTGGTCGACGTCGAACCCGGCGTCGAGGCCGGCGAGGACAGCGTCCCGTCGGTGATCCGCGTGCCGGAGCTGCAGGTGCAGGTGTTCGAGGTGCTCGCCGGGCCGGACGAGCGGTCCGAGAGCGTCGTCTCCGTGCTCCACAAGCTCCGGGACCGGTTCGACGTCGACCCGGACACCGACGACGTGCGCTCGGCGCTCCAGAGCCTCCGCCGGAAGGAGGTCGTCGAGGTGGAGTACCGCACCGTGCCGACGTTCCGGCTGGCCGTCGAGCGCTCGGAGATCGACGTCGAAGTCGCCGGATAGCCGGCGAACCTCCTCGCGTACGGGCCGTCCGGTCCTTTCGAGGAGCGAACCAGAACCCCCTTTCTGTTGCGACCGCTAGTGCGGGCGATGCCTACGCCCCCCACCTCGCGCGGGATCTCGCGACGCGAGTTCGCGAAGGCGGCCGTCGCCATCGGCGGATCGGCGGCGCTGGCCGCGTGCATGGACCGCGACGAATCCGAGGACGTCGACGTGCCGCAGGGGCCGTCGGACCTCTCGACCCTGCCGGAACGCCAGCACGCCTGGGACGAGCAACTGGTCGCCGACGAGCACGGCAACCGCCTCGCCCCGCGGCACAACGTCCTCCTGCTGCTCTCGTACGCCGGGGACGGGACGCCGACGGACGAGGAGCGCGAGACGGTCGAGACCGCGTTCCGGAGCCTCGAACGCGCCTACCGCCGGGAGGCCAACGGGCTGCTGTTCACCGTCGGCTACTCGCCGGCGTACTTCGAGCGATACGACGCCACGCTCCCCGAGTCCGTCGACCTGCCCGAGCCGCGGGCGCTGTCGCCGCTGGAGGACCCGGAACTCGACGAACCGGACGCGCTGATCCACCTCGCCAGCGACCACGCGCAGGTCGTGCTGGCCGCCGAGGAGGCCCTGATGGGCGAGCAGGAGACGCTCAACGGGGTCGAGGTGGAGGCCGACCTGACCGGCGCGTTCGAGCGCGACGAGCGGCGGACCGGGTTCGTCGGCGACGGCCTGCCGGCCGAGAACCAGGACGTCCGCGGGATCCCGGACTCCGAGCCGGTGCCCGAGGACGCGCCGCTGTACATGGGCTTCAAGTCCGGCTTCGAGAAGAACCAGGCGACCGAGGACCGCGTGACCATCGACTCGGGGCCGTTCGCCGGCGGGACGACCGAGCAGGTGTCGCGGATCCGGCTGAACCTCCAGCAGTGGTACGAGCAGGACACCCGCGACCAGCGCGTCGCCAAGATGTTCTGCCCCGTCCACGCCGAGGAGGGCAGGGTCGAGGGCACCGGCGACAACCTCGGGACGGACACGCAGATCGACGGCGAGTGCGTCGAGAACGTCGAGGAGCACGCGCGGTCCAAGGGGATGGTCGGTCACTCTCAGAAGGCCGCCCGGGCGCGCGAGGGCGACCGCCCGGTCATCCTCCGACGCGACTTCGACTCGACCGACGGCGGGGAGGCCGGCGTCCACTTCGTCTCCCTGCATCGCTCGCTGAGCGACTTCGTCGAGACGCGGGAAGCGATGAACGGCACCGACCTCTCGGAGGGGTCGGCGGTCGGCCAGCGCACGAACAACGGCATCCTCCGGTACATGTCGGTCCGGCGGCGGGGGAACTACCTCGTACCGCCGCGGTCGCTCCGGGCGCTCCCGCGACCCGACCCCGAATCGACCGACTGAGGCCCTTTCGACGCGCGGACCAGAACCTGTTTCCTGACGACGTGCCTACGTGGGTCCGATGGAGCGACGCGACTTTCTGACGGGAGCGGGGGCGCTCGGCGCCACCGCCGTCGCCGGCTGTACCGACCTGCTGGAGACCGAGTCCGCGCGGAGCGTGCCGCCGGTCGTCGAGGACCGACCGGACGCCGTCTACCACCCGACCCACGTCGAGGGGATGGAGATGATCGGGACGGCGACGGACGGCGACTACGCCATCGGCCTGATGTACTCCTTTCCCCACCGGTTCTGGACGGTGACGGCGTCGGTCGCGGAGAAAGTGAGCCTCCGCGAGCAGGACGACGTCCACCTGATGGCGTCGGTGTGGGACCCCGAGACCGAGACGGTCCTGCCGATCGGCTCCGGGCCGCGGATGACGATCGAACGCGACGGGGAGGAAGTGGCGGCGAAAGCGCCGTGGACGATGATCTCCCAGAACATGGCCTTTCACTTCGGCGACAACTTCTCGCTCGACGGCGACGGGACGTACGACGTCACCATCGACCTGCCCGGGACGGGCATCCGCCGCCTCGGCGCGTTCGAGGGGCGGTTCGGCGACGCGGCATCGGTGAGCTTCGAGTTCGACTACAGCCGGGACGAGCGCGACGGCCTGACGTTCGAGACGTTCGACGAGAAGCAGGGCGAACCGGGCGCCGTCGACCTGATGGAGATGGACATGGTCCCCACATCCGTCGCGCCGGCGGCCGAGGACCTCCCCGGCGAGCACCTCGCCGAGGGGACGACCGGCGACGCCGTGTTCCAGGTCGTCGCCGTCGAGAACCCGGCGTTCATCGACGAGAACGGCACCTATCTCGCCGCCTCTCCCCGGACGCCGTACAATCAGGTCCCCATCCCGCTCATGTCGCTGTCGGGGACGGTCGAGCGCGACGGCGAGACCGCCTTCGAGGACCCCCTGCAGAAGTCGATCCAGCCCGACCTGGGCTATCACTACGGCGCGTCGGTCGGCGACCTCGGGGACGGCGACGAGGTGACGCTCGCCGTCGACGCGCCGCCGCAGGTGTCGCGACACGAGGGGTACGAGACGGCGTTTCTCGACATGCCGCCCGTCGAGTTCACGGTCGGCGAGTGAGCCGTTCGAGAGGGAGGGGCCACGGGCGACCGCTGTCCCGCTACTCCGAGAGACCGGGCCGCCGACGCCGCCGACGGTCAGCGAGCAGCGTTTTGAGTCGCTTGCCCGGCCCGCCCTCGATGGGCCACCCCTTCGCGCGCCACGCCGGCGGTTCGGGTTCGAAGTCGGGACAGGCCCCGGAACACTCCGCCGCGGTCTGACAGCGCCCTTTCGCCCCGCACCGCGGGAGAAACTGGCCGTTCTCGTCCTGTAACCGGAAGTGCCGACAGTCGGGGCGCATCGTGTCGGCGTAGGACCGCCAGCCGCGCTCGTAGGCGCGCTCGGCGATCGCCAGGCGCTTCGCTCGCTTCTCCTCGGGCAAGACGTACTCGAACGTCGCGGGGGAGCGGTCGTACTCGCTCCCGGACGGGCGGTCGAGGATGCGCGTTCCCGGCTCGTCGACCGGCAGCGACCGCGGGTGCCAGGCGACCGACGCCGCGTCGGCGGCGGGGTCGACCGTCAGGATGCCGGCCTCGACGGGGACGTCTTCGAGCAGCGCGGGTTCGACGCGTTCCCCCGTCTCGCGGGTGGCGACCCACACCTCGTCGGCGAGCGACAGCGCCACGTCGCGCTCCAGTTGCGGGCGCAGCGCCCGGGCCGCGCTCGCGTCGAGGTCGGGCTTGTTCTCGACCGCGACGATCCGGTCGACCCAGTCCGGGTAGGGCCACTTCCGGCGGATCTCGATCCGGTTCCCGTCGCGGCGGGTGTCGAGGATCCCCCGGTCGTCGGCGCGGTGGATCGCCTCGCGGACGTAGCGCCACGGATACCCGGGGTCCGGCAGGGCGTCGCGGTACCACGCCCACTCGGCCGGCGCGTTGCGGACGACGTGGAGGAGGTCCGAGTCGAGCCGTCGCTCGCCGAAGCGGGCGCGCCGCTCCAGGGCGTCCGCGTCGGTCTGGATCACGATGGTGTCCCAGCGCCGCCGCTTCGTGCCGAGCTGTCGGGCGACGATCCGGGCGGTGCCGTCGTCCGCCGCATCGCCGGCCCCGTCGCCGGGCGGCCAGCGTCGCTCGGCCCAGCCGCAGACCTGCAGTTCGAAGACGAACTCCGCGTCGCCGCCGGGTAGCACGGTGGGCACTGGACGCTCGGCGGGCTAAGGCGTTCCGGGTTCGGGCAGCGCGGCCGTACCGCGGCCTGCCGGCGGGGGCTTACTCCTCGGCTTCCTCGCCCTCTTCCTCGAGTTTCTCGTCGAGGAACTCGTGAGCGTCCTCGAGGATCTCGCGGGGACCGTCCTGAGTGACCGTGTTGATCGCCTGCTCGTAGTCGCGCCACTGCAGGTCGCGGTGCTCGTGGGAGAGCTCCGCGCTCGCCTCGAACGACTTCGCGATGAACAGGTGGACCGTCTTGTGGATGGTCTTCCCGTTCGCCTCGAAGACGTAGTCGTAGTCCTTGCGGAACCCGTCGAGCAGTCGGAACTCCTCGATACCCGCTTCTTCCTGTACCTCTCTGATCGCCGTCTGCTGTAGCTCCTCGTCTCCCTCCACGCCGCCTTTGGGGAACTCCCAGTCCCCGGGGCGGCTCTTCAGGAGAAGGTACTCGCGCCGGCCGCGCGTATCCCGGTAGAGGATCGCGCCGGCGCTCGTCGCTTCGACCGTCATTATTCGTACGTTAACGACGCCCGGTTAAGAGGATACCGGAGCGGGGATGTGCCGCGGGTCGAGCGCATCGCGGTGGGTTTTTACCCGCGGGACGCCGTTCCCTACCCAACAATGACGTTCGTCACGAAACTCCGCCTCCAGAGCGGGGACCGCGCCGCGCTGGACCGAGTCGTCGAGGACATCAGGTCGACCGCGGAGCGAAAGGGCGCGGAACTGAAAGGCCCGCACTCCGAACCGCCCGCGGAACTGCGCGTCCCCCAGCACAAGCGCGTCGAAGGCGGCGGTCGCTTCGACGACTGGGACTACGTCGTCTACGCTCGGAAGCTAGAGATCCACGGCCACGACGAACTGGCCCGGCGCGTCACGCACCGGGAGTTCCCGCCCTCGGTCCACGTCGAGGCCGAACTCGAACAGGTGAACCCGCTCGGCAACGGGCGCGACTAGAACGTCGTCTCGCCGACGAGTTCCAGCAGCTCCGCCCGGCCGTCGTGGTCGTTGTCGTCGAACTCCGTCACCTTCACCTTCGCTCTCTTGTCGACGTCTTCGGGGCTCGTGCCGTCTATCGCCAGGAACGAGTCGCCGACGCGGGCGACGACGTCGTCGCCGCGCACGCCGGTGAGGACGACGGTTATCTCCTGTCCCGGCTCGAACGACGGCGTCGCGCTGCGGAACGACCAGCCTTTCAGGTACTTCTCGATCATAGGCGAGCCACCTCCTCGCTCTCGCGGTCGTGAACGTATTCCCTACCGAACCCGGTCACAGCGGCGACCAGGAACACGGCGACGAGCAGCCAGCCGTGGAAGACGTAGAGGAACACGTCGGCCGGGTTGACGACCATCGCCTGCGTGAACCAGTCGTACTCGCCGGGGAGTTGGGTTATCTGCGCGTAGCCGACGAGGACGCCGCCGGACCACGGGAAGATGTACCCCAGCGCCGAGGTGTTCGCGTCGAGGATGTTCGCGCGGCGGTAGCCGTTGATGTTGAACTTCTCGCCGATGCGGGAGATGTAGGGCGCGATGGCGATCTCCGCGGCGGTGTTGATCGTGATCATGCCGTTGACCATCGCCGTGCCGCCGACCATCGTCACCTCCGCGCTGCGGACCGACGTGGCGACGTTGTTCAGCAGGAAGTCCTGGATCGCCTCGAACCCGCCGCCCCGGATCATGATCTGCGCGCCGGCGACGATGAGCAGGGTGAGGACGATCAGCGGGAAGAAGCCCTGCGCCCCGGAGTAGATGCTACCGGAGACCGCCGCCTCGCCGCTGTCGACGATCTCGACGATCGGCAGGCCCGAGAGCACGTCAGCGAGCGGTGCGTCGCTCGGGGCCTCGAACAGCAGGATGTCGCCCGCCGAGGAGAGCCCGAGCGTGAGGTTGAAGATCACCGCGACGATGATGCCCCACGAGATGGCCTCGATGATGTGTCGGCCGGCCACGGCCGTCGCGATGACGACGCCCATCGAGATCAGGTGAACCAGCCCGTTGGGGTTGCTCTGGTCGACGAGGATGTCCCGCGCGTCGCCCGCGACCTGAATGCCCTCCATCGCGCCGCCCGCGACGACGTAGGCCGCGAACGCGATCACCGCGGCGATGATGGCGTACTTGAACCGCGAGGCGACGACGCCGCCGATGTCCGAGTCCTGCGTGACGGCGGAGACGATAGTGGTGTCGCTCACCGGCGCGAGGTTGTCACCGAACACCGCGCCGGAGAGGATCGCGCCGAACAGCAGGACGGGGTTCGCGCCCAGCAGGACGCCGGCCGGGAAGAACAGCCCCGTGAACGCGACCGTCGTGCCGTACCCGGTGCCGATGCCGGTCGCGAGCAGTCCCGCGAGGAGGAAGGTGATAGCCGGGAACAGCGTCGCGCCGACCTGCGCGGCGTCGGCCGCCCACACGAGGCCGCTGACGAACCCGCCGGCCTGGATGGTGTTGGCGAACATCCCCGCCCAGAGCCAGGCGACGATGGCCGTCGCGGCGACCCGTTGGGTCATCCCCTCGAAGACGGTGTTCGCGTAGGTCTTCCAGGACCCTTTGACGAACAGCATGCCGATGATGAGGCCGATCAGCATCCCCGCGACCAGTCCCGACGTGTCCCCGATGCGCAGGAGGCCGCTCTGGACGATGGCCCACGCGATGAAGAAGCCGATGGGGAACGCGCTCATCCCCCTGCCGCCGTAGAACTCGATGCCCCTCTCCTCGCGGGCGGCATCTCCTTCCCGTAGCTCCTGTTCGATGTCGTCGCCGCCGTCATCATCAGGTGGTCCTACTGCCATGTTCGACCGTCCATCGTCAACCTATTTTAACGTTTTTACGTGTTTTATTCAGCGGGTTGAATTTACGCTCTCGTCTATCGCCGGAACGTGCGCACGTCGACCGCGCCGTTCGGGGGGCCGGCCGCCGATGCCCGACGGGTTAAGTGAACCGCCGCCCAGTGTCGAGGTATGTCACAGCAGGTTTCCGACGACCGACTCGTGGACCTCAGACGCGACCTCCACCGCCGCCCGGAGCGGGCCTGGCGGGAGTTCTACACGACGGCGCGTATCGTCGAAGAGGTAGAGCGGATCGGCGTCGACGCGCTCCACGTCGGCCCCGACGCGATCGCGACCGAGGAGCGGATGGGCGTCCCCGGCGACGCGGAACTCGACGCCGCGTTCGAGCGCGCCCGGGAGGCGGGCGCTGACGAGGAAGTACTGGAACAACTGAAGGGCGGCTACACCGGCCTCGTCGCGGAACTCCACCGCGGCGAGGGGCCGACGGTGGCCCTGCGGGTCGACATCGACGGCCTGCCCATCACGGAGTCGACCGACGAGGAGCACCTCCCCGCGGCCGAGGGGTTCCGGTCGGAGCACGAGGGGTCGATGCACGCCTGCGGCCACGACGCCCACGCGGCGTTCGGCGTCGGCGTGCTCGAACGGATCGCCGACAGCGACTTCGAGGGGACGTTCAAGGTGTTCTTCCAGCCCGCGGAGGAACTGGTCGGCGGCGGGAAGGCGATGGCCGAGAGCGGCCACCTCGACGACGTGGACTACCTGTTCGCCGTCCACGTCGGCCTCGACCACCCGACCGGCGAGGTCGTCGCGGGCGTCGACGGCTTCCTCGCCGTCCAGCACGTCCACGCCGAGTTCTCCGGCGAGTCTGCCCACGCCGGCGGCAAGCCGAACGAGGGGAGCAACGCAAACCAGGCGCTCGCCGCCGCCGTGCAGAACCTCTACGCGATCCCGCGCCACGAGGACGGCGCGACGCGGGTCAACGCCGGCCAGATCGAGGGCGGTACGGCGTCGAACATCATCCCGCAGCACGCCGAGATGGAGGTCGAGGTGCGCGGCGAGACGACGGCGCTGAAGCAGTACATGGCCGACCACGCCGACCGCGTGATCCGGAGCGCGGCCGAGATGCACGACTGCGAGGTCGGCCTCTCGACCGTCGGCGAAGCGCCGAGCGCGGAGAGCGACGCGGACCTCGTCGATTTCGTTCGGGACGCCGCGAAGGAACACCCCGACGTCGACCGCGCGACCCGGCGCGACGACCTCGGCGGGAGCGAGGACGCCACGTACCTGATGCGGCGCGTGCAGGAGCAGGGCGGCCTCGCGACGTACGTCGCTGTCGGCACCGACCACCCCGGCGGCCACCACACCGCCACGTTCGACGTCGACGAGGCGAGCCTCGACCTCGGCGTCGACGTGCTCGCCGACGCCGTCCTCGACGCCGCGGACGCTCGGCCCTGAACGGCGAGAGCGGCGTCGCCTCGGCCGTCGCTTTTCACGCTTCGCGTTCTACCACCGGTATGTCGACGCCCGAAGAGACGCCCGACGAACTGCGGCGCTGGCGACGCAGGGACCTGCGCCGGTGGTTCCTGCTGTCCGGTAGCCGCAATCGGGTCGCCGCCGTCGTCGTCGTCGCGTTCCTCGCGTCGATCACCGCGCTCCGTCTGCTGGACGTCGTCGCGGTGACGAACCCCGACTCGGTGACGCGGTCGCTCTCGAACTTCATCGGCGGCAACATCACGCTCATCACCATCGTCATCTCGATCAACCAGTTGATCATCTCGCGGGAGTTCGGCACGCCCGACGAGGTCCGCGAGCGGGTCGACGAGATGCTCGACTATCAGGAGGAGGTCGAGGAGCACGCGCTCGGCGACGCGGTGAGTCCGACCACGCCCGGCGACTTCCTCGATTTCCTGACCGACGTGAAACGGGACCGAGCGATCGCCTTCCGCGACGCCGTCGCCGACTGTTCGGACGAGGTCCGGGCGGACGTCGACCGGTTCGTCGACTCCGTCGTACAGCAGGCGGACATCGCGACAGAAACCATCGAAAGCGAGGAGTACGGGAGCTTCGACACGCTGCTCACGATCATGGAGATCGACTACAGCGACGACATCCGGACGGTCCGAAAGCTCCGGCGCGACCACGGCGACGACTTCCCGACCGACGCCGCCGAGGACTTAGACGAGATGCTGGACCTCCTCGAAGACGTCGGCGTCGCCCGGAAGTACTTCAAGACGCTGTACATGCAACGGGAACTCGCCGACCTCTCGAAGAAGCTCCTGTACACCGGCGTGCCCGCGATCACCGCGGCGCTCGTCTCGGTGTGGATCTACGGGGAGAACCTCGGGCCGATGCTCAACACGCCGTTTCTCGAGATCGCCATCTTCCTGCTGACCGCTATCGCCTTCCTCCCCATCACCGTGCTGTTCGCCTACGTGCTGCGGATCGCGACGGTGACACGGGGCACCGCGTCGACGGTGCCGTTCAACGTCCAGAACGGAGGGCCGCTGTAGCAAGTTCTCAGTAATTAGATCGAAGTCCGTGACCTCGTCGCTGGTGGTTCAGTGGGGACGGACACGCACGACAGTCAGGAACGGTGTGATTTTCCCTCGCACTTTCGGTCCTCGATGAGTACAGCGGTTGCCGTTTTCAGTCGGCTGATTCGATAGAACCGCTTTCCGATTCCAGTTACGAACGAACGAGGGATGAAATACTGATCGAAGCGGTTAATGCGAATATCGGTATCCAGTTGTATTTATGCCGCCTGACGAGAGTCCCACCGTAGAGGACGCGTACGACAAACTGTCGAACACGTACGAGACGCAAGAAGATGACCCGTATTGCGCGGATTTTGAGTTTCCCGCGACGACGGAACTCGTTCCAGACGTAGAGGGCAAACGAGTCCTCGACGCGGGTTGTGGACTCGGTCGGTACGCGGAGTGGTTGATCGAGAAGGGAGCGGACGTTCTCGCTGTTGATCAGAACGCCGAGATGCTCGAACAGGCGAGACGACGGATCGGCGATGAGACAGAGGTTCGCCGGGCCGATATTACAGATCCGCTCGAATTCGCCGGCGACGGTGAGTTCGACGGCGTCGTTTGCAGCCTTTCGCTCCACTACGTCGAGGACTGGCGACAGCCCTTCACTGAGTTCGCTCGCATCCTCCGCCCCGGTGGATTCCTCGTGTTTTCGGCGCAGCATCCGGTCGATGAGTACGTCGCGTTCGAGGCCGAGAACTACTTCGAAGTCGAAAAGGAACGGATGACGTGGTCGGCCTCCGGTGAGGAAGTCGATGTCCCGTTCTATCGCCGGCCGTTTTCCGAGGTCGTCGACCCACTTCTCGAAAACGGATTCCGACTGGACGAACTGGTCGAACCGAAACCGAAGGAGACGTTCAAAGACAAAAAGCCGGAATCCTACCAGAAGCGGTTGAAATACCCCACGTTCCTGTGTATTAGAGCGTTACACTCTGAATAGCAACTGAGTGTAGACGCGAAGTTCGTCCGGCACCGAGGGAGAACTCGTAACCGCCGCGAACCGTTTGCGACTGCGGTCCGGGTCAGTACTTCGGCTCCGCGCCCGTCGTCTCGTAGACCGCGTCCATCAGGTCGTCGCGGTGGTCCTGCCAGGCCTCGAACGCGCCCGGTTTGGAGGGGTAGCGCTTGTAGTGCTCGATGAGGTCGTCGGCGCGCTGCTTCGTCCGGTAGAACGTCCAGATGACGTCGTAGTAGCCCAGGCTCTGGAACGCCGTCCGGAGCTTGAGCTTCCAGTCGATCGACGTGCTCCCGGAGTACAGCGCCTCCGCGAGCTTGTCGCCGGGGAGCGCCGCGAGCAGACCCATCAGGTCGTCCACGTCGACGGCCGTCGAGAGCACGTTGTACACGTCGAGGCCGGCGTAGCGCGCGCCGAAGTGGTCCATCACGCGCTCGTTGTACTCCCAGAGGTTGGCCTCGCTCACGTCGCCGTCCTCGATCGCGCCGACGGCGGCCTCGCCGGCGTACTTGCCGGCGTAGGCGGCGCCCGCGATGCCGCCGCCCGTCGTGGGGTTGACGTGGCCCGCGGCGTCGCCGACGGCCATGAACCCGGGCGCGACCGCGGAGTCGTAGGGTCGGCGCGTCGGGAGCGCCGCGCCGAGTTTGTCCTCGACCTCGGCACCCCGGAACTCCTCGCGGTTCCGCAGGTCCTTCTTCAGGTCGTCGACCAGCTGCATCGGCTCCTCGGTCATCTGGAAGCCGAGGCCGGCGTTGATCTCGGTGTCGGTCCGCGGGAAGTACCAGAGGTACCCCGCCGCGCGCTCGGTGGGCTTGAACACCAGTGCGTCGTCCCACTCGACGGGCTCGTCGACGTGGACGATCTCGCGGTACGCCGAACAGAACTGCGAGTAGTTCACGTTCGTGTCGAACGTGGCGTCTTCGAGGTCCGCCTTGTCCTGCAGGATAGAGAGCGCGCCCGCGCCGTCGATGACGACGTCGCCCTCGTAGGTGACGACCTCGCCCTCGCGTTTCGCCCGGACGCCCGTCACGCGGTCGGCATCGCCCCGCTCGCCGTCGGCCTGCACGACGTCCTGAACGACCGTGTCGTAGTGGAACTCCACGCCGGCCTCCTCGGCGCCCTCGATGATCCGGCGGCCGTACTCCCAGCGGTCGATGACGGCGAGCTCGCCGGGAATGGGGATCTCCAGAACGGTGTCCTCCTGGGGGATCTCGAACCGACCGTGGTCGACCCCAGTGTTCGTGAACGCCGGTTCGAGCTTCGACTTCGGGATCGCCTCCGGGAACGCGTCGGCCCCCTTCAGCGCGTCGCCGCAGGCGATGTGGCCCGCCTCCTCCTCGGGCTTTCGCTCGACGACGACGACGTCGTACCCCTCGCTCGCGATCGTCGCGGCGGCGTAGCAGCCGGCCGTGCCGGCGCCCACGACGACCACGTCCCGCTCGTGACTGGTCATACCACTCCCGTCCACACCCCACTGTCAAAACGTTTTATTTGTCCTCGCCGGCGATTTCCGTCGATACCGACGGGACAGAAAGGTGATAAAGAATTTTATCGGAGTTCGACGTAGCCCCGGAACATGGCTGACTACACCGTGGAGTTCGTCGGGACCGGGGAGGAGATAACGGTCTCCGACAAGGAGACGATCCTGAGCCGGTGCATCGAGGAAGGGATCGCTCAGGAGTACTCCTGCCGGGTCGGGATGTGTCTCGCCTGTTCGGCGAAGATAATCGAGGGCGACGTGACCCAGCCCGCGGCCCGCGGTCTCACCGAGGAGGAGGCCGAGTCGTACGCGCTGACCTGCATGGCCCGGCCCCAGTCCGACCTGAAACTCGACCGCGGGAAGTACCCGCCGAGCATCGAGTCCGACGCCGAGGCCGAGGCGAACAGCCCCGCCGCGGCCGACGACTAGCGGTTCTCCTCGAACCACTCGACGGCGAAGTCGACCAGTTCTACCTGCGAGCACAGCGTCGCCCGCCCCTCGCCGACCGGTCCCGTCGGCGGGTCGGCCGCCGCCTCGAAGGCCGCGCCGAGTTCCCGGAAGTCGCTCGTGTCGCCCGCCACGTCCTCGTACTCGATCCACCGCCGCTCGCCGTCCTCCAGTATCGGGCCGCCGTCGACCACCTCGGTCTTCGGGTACGACGCCCGGTACTCGGCGAGATGCAGCGACGTGTTCGTGTCGTGGCCGGTGCCGAGCAGCAGCACCGCCGCGTCGAGTTCGTAGAGCCGGGCGAGCGGGGACTCCTCCCCCAGCGGGTAGTCGTAGGCGTGGTCGGCGGTGACGAACTCGGCGTCGGCGCCCCGCGCGGCGAAGGAGACGCAGGGGTGGCGGCTCCGCCGAACGCCGGGATACGTCCGGAAGCACTCGGCGACCGCCCCCATCCCGCGCGTCGGCGTGACCGCCGGGCGGTACGGCGCGCCCCCGTGGCGAACGTCGTCGTACCACGATTCGGGGACCGGCGGCGCCTCCCAGGACTTCGGGTCCGAGAGCTGCGTCGAGTGGGTCGGCATCGCGAGCGTGCCGTCGTCGGTGACGACCGAGAGCAGCGCGTCGACGACGGTCGGCGCGCCGCCCGCGACCCACCCGAGCGACGACAGCGAGGAGTGGACCAGCACCGCGTCGCCGGCCGAGAGCCCGAGGTCCCGGAGGTCCCCGGCGAGTCGCTCCGCCGTCACCGGCGCGTCGGTGCGTTCGACGATGTCGCCTTCGCTCATACGGCGGCCGACCGGGGCGGACGGCATAGGTCTTCTGTCAGCCGGCCGCGCAGTTGTTCGGACCGAGTTCGAGTTCGAACGCCGTCTCGTCGTCCGCCGACTCGCGGCCGAGGTTGATCGCGACGATCCGCTCGTGGTTCGCCGGCGGGGCCGGCAGGTCCTCGGCGACGTGCGCCACGAACTCGTCCTCGGCCATCGAGAGCGCCGGTACCGACTCGCGCAGGTCGCCGACCGGCGCGGCGTAGGCGCCGCCGGTCCGGGGGCGCGCGTCGAGTTCGTAGTGTCCCGGCGCGACCAGCGTCTCGTCCGGGAGCGCCAGCAGCCGCTCGTGAATCGTGTCGTAGAGCGTGGCCGCGGCCGCTTCCGGGTCGGCGGTCGCCTCCAGATCCGGCCGGGCTACCGCGTCGAGAAAGAGGCTGTCGCCGGCGAGGACGGCGTCGTCGACGCGCAACGCCGTCATCTCCGATGTGTGACCGGGGGCATGCAGGGCCGACAGCGTCGCGTCGCCGAGGGCGAGGTCGTCGCCGTCGTCGAGCAGCGTCGCGTCGAACGCCAACCCTCGGTCCTCGGCACCCGACGGGAGGACCGGGTCGGCGTCGCTCCGCTCGGCGACGGCCCGGATCCCGCTCACGTGGTCCGCGTGGACGTGCGTGTCGACGGCGTACACCAGATCGAGGCCGCACTCGACCGCGTGCTCGACGTACCGGTCCGCGAACGCGCGGAGCGGGTCCACCACGGCCGCCCGTTCCCCGTCGTGTACCAGATAGCCCAGACAGCCGCTGGAGGAGCGCTGGTACTGGAGGACTGTCGCAGGGCCTCCGGTCGGGACCTCCGCGGCGAGGACGACGTTCGCCCACGCCTCCATCCCGCCTGCGAGGTTCACCGCGTCGACGCCCTCGCCGCGGAGCAGTTCGGCGGCGTAGTCGCTCGCCTCGCCGCGCCCGCAGACCGCCACTACCGGTTCGTCCAGCCCGTCGACCAGGTCGGCCGCGCCGCCGGTCACCTCTGCCTGAACGAAGCGGTTCTCGGGCACCTGCGTCGCCGTCACGTTCGGGCCGTCGACGCGCCAGGTTTCGAACTCGTCGCGGTCCCGCACGTCGACGACCGAGACGCGCTCGCCGGCCCGCAGTCGCTCCGCCAGTGCTCTCGGAGTGATCGCGTCGGCCTCGCTCATACGCCCCCTACGGCGAGCGACGGGATAAATCGACGCGGCGAGCGCGGGGACGCAAACGTTGAAGCGGGCTCCGGTAATAATTGCGGGCATGAACGCCGCGGAACTCCGCGAGGCCGTGGAGGCGGACAAGGAGACGGAGCTGAACCGCCTCGGGTCGTCGAAGCTCCTGATCGCCCTGACCGGCGCCGACCTGGAGGAGCGGCCGGTGCTCGAAGCCGCCGCCGACAGCGAACACAGCGCGGAGCGAACGTTCCGGGAGTGGGCCGCGGAGGAGTCCCACGACGCCGCGCGCGCCGCGTTCGAGGACGTGGCCGAGCAGGAGGCCGAGCACTACGAGCGCGTCGCGGAGCACCTGCCCGACGAGTACGAGCCCGCCGACGGCGGCGCGATGCACGCGTACCTGCGGGGGCGCGACGACGCGATCGGCCGCGTCGCCGCCGGGATGGTCGGCCGCCCGCTGGTCAGCGTGCGGACGCACACGCAGGTCGTCGCCTTCTTCGTCAACGAGGCCGACGAGCGCAAGGCGGACCTCTTTCGCGACCTCAAGACCGAGACCGAGGCCGTCGTCGACGACGGGCTGGCCCTGCTGGACGACCTCTGTGCCGACGCCGACGACTGGGAGCGCGCCTCCGCCGCGGCGGGCTACGTGATCCAGGTGGCGTACGACGACTACGCGGACGCGCTGACCGAACTCGGCGTCGACGTCAAGCCGCTCTGCTGACGGAGCCGTTCGTCCGGGAACCCGCCGCGCTCGTGCGTCGGCCGCACACGCCGCGGCCAACGTTAATCCCTCACGCTCGGTAGCCGTGGTATGGATCAGCACGCTCCTCGGCGGGGGTTTCTCGCCGCGACTGCCGCAGCCGCCGTCTCCGGGATCGCCGGTTGCGTCGGGAGCCTCGGCGGCCCGTCCGCCTCGGCTCCCGAGTCGCCGACCGGCGTCGAACCGCCGACGGGCGGGACGGAGCGGCCGATCGAGTACTCCGCGGACCACCTGTGCGAGAACGTGGTCTCCGGCGGCGTCTCGAAGGACGGTATCCCCGCTATCGACGAACCGCGGTTCGAGAGCGCCGACGCCGCGGACGACCGGCTCGACGGCGGCGACGTCGTGTTCGGCGTCGCCCGCGACGGCGAGGCGCGGGCCTACCCCAGTACGTGCTCGTCTACCACGAGATCGTCAACGATGCGGTCGGCGGGACGCCGGTCAGCGTCACGTACTGTCCGCTCACCGGCACCGCGCAGGGGTTCGAGCGCGGGGAGACGACGTTCGGCGTTTCCGGCGACCTGCTCAACAGCAACCTCGTGATGTACGATCGCGGCACCGACAGCAGGTGGCCGCAGATGCTCGCGACCGCGATAGAGGGCGACCTCGCCGGCGAGACGCTCCGGGAGTTCCCCCTCCACTGGACGACCTGGGAGCGATGGCGCGAGGCCCACCCGGAGACGGCGGTGCTGACCGAGGACACCGGCCACGTCCGCGACTACGGCTCCGATCCCTACGGCGGGTACGATCCGCGCCGGGGGTACTACGCGGACGACGGCACCATGTTCGCGCCGCTGTCGGCGGACGACCGTCTGAACGACAAGACCGTCGTCGTCGGCGCGCGGGCGGCCGAGGGCGCCGTCGCGGTGGAGAAAACTGCGCTCCGCGACGACGGCGTGGTCGACGCGCCCGCCGGCGACGCCCGGTTCCTCGCCGTCCACGACCCGGC
The DNA here is from genome assembly GCF_003675875.1 of Halostella limicola. NCBI lineage: Archaea > Methanobacteriati > Methanobacteriota > Halobacteria > Halobacteriales > Natronoarchaeaceae > Halostella > Halostella limicola. The sequence continues at coordinate 349,852 of NZ_RCDI01000002.1, forward strand.
GCTGGACGTCGCCCGCGTGTACCGGAACCCGGAGAACCGGACGTTCCGGTCCGACGGGGGCGGCGTCGTCGACGCGGACGGCGAGCGCCGCGACCCCGCGGACCTCCCGCTGCCGGGGATGCTCTCGTTCGACGCCATGTGGTTCGCCTGGGCGGGCTTTTACCCCTCGACCGAACTCTATGACTGATCCCGTCAGGCACACGGCGTCGGTGCTCCGCAGGGGGCTGCGCCGCCGCGACGGCGCGCTCGTCGCCGCCGCGTCGGGGACCGGCTATCTCGCCGCCTATCTGTTCGCGCTGGGCGACCTAGTCGTCCGGCGCGGGGTCGGCACCGGTCTCGTCGTCGCCCGTGACCCGCTCGCGGCCGCGGTCCGCCGCGTCGGCCCCGCCGCGTTCGAGGCGGTGGCGCTTGTGGACCTGTACCACGTCCGCCTCCTGTTCTCGCCCGGGAACGTCCTCGTCGGCGGCGCGCTCGCCGCGCTGGTCGGTGCGAACCTCGCGCTGACGTACCTGGCGCTGACGCAGCCCGAGGCCTGCGGCCCGAGCGCCACCGCCGGTATCGCCGCGGCGGTGCCCGCCCTGCTCTCCGGGACGGCGTGTTGCGGTCCCGTGGTCCTCCTCCTGTTCGGCGTCCAGGCGAGCGGCCTCCTGCTGACTGCCTTCGCCTGGCTGGTGCCGGTGGGCGTCGTCTTCCTCCTCGGAACCCTCGTCCTCGTCGCCCGGCGCGTCGACCCCGCCGTCTGGGACCGGCCCGCAACGTAAAAGGCTGGACGGCGGAGCCACGCCCGGGGGAACGCTATGGCAGAAGACGACGAGAACCGACAGCGCGAGATGGAGGCAGAGCGCGAGAAAGAGACCGAGCAGGAACTGGAGCGGATCGACGAGGACGAGGAAGGCGACCGCACCGACGACGCCGCGCAGGAAGAGCAACAGGAGATGCCGAACGAGCAACAGCGAGAGGAGTGGGAGAAAGGCGAGGAGTCGCCGCCCGATGACGTCGACGAGAAGATGGACGAGAACTAGCCCGTGAGCGTCGGGTGCCCGATAGCACGCTCAAGTGAAACATCTTTTTCATATTATTGGTAAAATATATTATGTACACGAATAACGGTACAGAGTCAGAAAAGTCTGTTATATAGTATTGTATACTACATTGTTATTCCAAATTTTCCATCAATTATATCCATCCGTCTAAACCACACCACGAGTGGGTGATTCACACTTGGCAATCGAGTTCGCACACAGTCCCCTGCTGACGTTCGTCGTGGGGCTGATAGCGGTCATACTGCTGCTAGTGGTATTGGACCTACCGGCGTTCGTCGGTCTGATCATCGCCGCGTTCCTCGTCGGCGTGGTCAACGCGGTGTTCGTGCCCGACTTCGCCCCGGGCGAAGCCGCGACGGCGACGGCGGAAGCCTTCGGCGCGGGGATGGCCGGCATCGGGATCCCGATCCTGATGGCGGCGATCATCGGGAAGTCGATGCTGGAAAGCGGCGCGGCACAGCGGATCGTCCGCGGCTTCCAGAACGTTCTCGGCGAAGGGAACGCCGACATCGCGCTGTGGGGTAGCAGTTCGGTACTCGCTATCCCCGTCTTCTTCGACAGCGTCTTCTACCTGCTGGCGCCGCTCGCGCGGTCGATGCGGGCCAGAGTCGGCAAGAACTACACGCTCTTCATCGTCGTGGTCGGGGCCGGCGGCGCGACGACGCACGTGTTCGTCCCGCCGACGCCCGGGCCGCTCGCGGTCGCCGACCAGGTCGGATCGAACCTCGGGATGACGATCCTCATCGGCATCGCGACGGCGCTCCCGGCGGCGACCATGGCGGGGCTCGTCTACGGTCGCTGGATCAACAAGCGTCTGGACATCCCGCTCCGGGACGCGATGTCGACGACGACCGAGGAGCTACAGGAGGTCGCCGACCGCGACACCAGCACCCTCCCGGGCGTCCTCGAATCCGCAGCGCCCATCATCCTGGCCGTGGTGCTGGTCGCCTCGCTCACGGTCGTCAACACCTTTCAGGAAGTGTATCCGGTCCTCGAGTCGATCCAGCCGTACGTCGCCTTCATCGGCGACAAGAACGTCGCGCTCACCATCGCGGCGCTGGCGGCGGCGTGGACGTACTTCCGCTACAGCGCCCTCGACCGCGAGGCCTGGACCGAGGAGCTCACCGAGGCCCTGAAAAGCGGCGGGAACATCGCCGCGATCACCGCGGCCGGCGGCGCGTTCGGCGCGCTGCTCGCCGCGTCGGGCATCGGCGACTACATCACCGGCGCGCTGGGCGATCTCGGTATCCCGCTGCTCGTCAGCGCGTGGCTCATCGCCGCCATCGTCCGGATCGCGCAGGGGTCGGCGACGGCCGCGATGCTCACCACCGCGGGCATCATGGCCCCGCAAGTGCCCGAACTCGCCGTCCACCCGGCCTACCTCGTGATGGCCATCGGCGCGGGCGGCAACATCTTCTCGTGGTACAACGACAGCGGCTTCTGGCTGGTCAAGGAGATCGGCGGCCTCACGCAGGCCGAGACGCTCAAGACCTGGACCGTTCTCACGACGATCATCTCGGTTACCGGGATCGTGACGACGCTGGTCCTGTCGGCGGTCCTCCCGCTGGCCTGACAGCCGACCGCTCGTTTTTTCGCCGCGGCCGACGCCCCTCAGCCGTCGCCCGGAAACGCCATGGTGGAGAGCAGCGCGTTCTCCGCCTGCCGGGAGTCGAGCCGCGTGTGCTGACAGACGACCGGTACGTCGGCCTCGACGACGCTCGCGAACCCCTCTCCTCGCGGTATTTCGGGGTCCTCCAGGTCGTTGAACTGGATGTGTTCGGTGCGTTCCGGCTCGACGGTCCGCTCGTACGGTCCGACCGGGTCCCGGTCCGAGAAGTAGACGGTGATCTCGATATGCGCCGGTTCGTCCGTCGCGTTGAGGACGCAGACGGTCTCGTGGCTGACCAGTTCCGGTTTCGGCGCGGTGCTCTCGGCCGGGATGTACCCCTCGGGGATCGCCCACTGCTGCTTTCCGATCACGGGTGTTCACCCGTTCGGGGGTCCACGATCCGGGCAATAAACCTCCGGAACTGACAGCGGGCGACGGGGACGACGGGCGCGAAAAGTCGGGTCGAAGGGGATGACAGCAGCGAAGCGCCGGATGATCCGGCTTACGCCTCGTCGAACGAGTCGAATCGGAGATTCGCCAGCTCGATCCGGCTCATGCCGGCTCGATCCGGCGTGAGCCGGATCGAACGCCGCGGAGCCAAGCTCCGCGAGTTTGACTTCGGCTTACGCCTCGTCAAACGAGTCGAATCGAAGATTCGCGGGCTCGATCCGGCTCACGCCGGATCGAACAGCTCCTCGCCCTCGACCATGTGCTCCTCGACCGCGTCCATGTCGAGGGTCAGGCCGAGGCCGGGCTCCTCGGGGATCTCGATGTAGCCGTCCTCGATGACCGTCTCCTCGACTAAGTCCTCCCACCAGCCGAGCTCGTAGCTGTGGTACTCCACCGCCAGCGAGTTGGGGATGGCCGTGCCGACGTGGGCCGAGGCCATCGTCGCGATCGGGGAGGAGACGTTGTGCATCGCGACCGGGATGTAGTACTGGTTGGCGGCGTCGGCGATCTTTCGGGTCTCGCGCATGCCGCCGACCTTCGGCAGGTCGGGGGCGATGATGTCGACCGCCTGGTTCTCGATGAGGCGGCGCTCCTCGGTGACGCGGTAGCGGTTCTCGCCGACGGTGATCGGGGTCGACGTGGACTTCGTCACTTCCTCCTGCACGTCGAGGTTCTCCGGCGGGACGGGGTCTTCGAGCCACCAGACGTCGTACTCCTCGATCGCCTCGGCCAGCCGCTTCGCGGACCCGCCCGAGAACGTCCAGTGACAGTCGAACGCGACGTCGGCGCGGTCCTTGACACGCTCGGTGACCTTCTCGACGATCTCGGCCTTGTGGCGGATCTCGCCGGGACGGAGGTGGCGGTTGGCGCGGTCCTTCTCGAAGCCGCTCGGGACGTCGAGGTCGAACTTCAGGGCGTCGTAGCCCAGCTCCTCGACGACGCGCTCGGCCTCGTCCGCGCAGGCGTCGGGGTCCGCCTCGTCTTCCGTGTGACAGTCGCAGTAGACGCGTACCTGGTCGCGGTACTTACCGCCGAGCAGCTGGTAGGCCGGCACCTCCAGGATCTTGCCGGCAAGGTCGTGCAGCGCGACCTCGATCCCGGCGATGGCGGTGACGGTGACGCCCTCGACGGAGCCCTCGCCGGACATCTTCTGGATCAGGTGCTCGTAGAGCCGGTCGATGTCGAGCGGGTTCTCGCCGATGACGAACGGCTTCATCCGCTGGATGAGCTCGGGGACGCCCGCGCCCCAGTACGCCTCGCCGGTGCCGACGACGCCGGCGTCGGTGTAGATGCGCACCAGCGTCCACGGGAAGTTCCCGTCGATCATCGTCGTCTGGACGTCGGTGATCTCGACGTCGCGACCGCCGCCGCGCTCGCGCGTGACGCCCATCGTCTCTTTCGATAGCTCCCGCATCGTATACTCCGCGTTCGGATCGTGCAGGTCCGAGTAATCGACTCCCATGGTACCCCGTTTACTCACCCCACAGTAAAGCTTTGAGATACCGTTCGGGGGAGTTAACTAACGAAAATGAAAGATAGCGCCGCCGACGCTACCGTTCTCGATCGCCGTTGAGCGCGGCGAGGCGGTTCAGCGCGTACACGGCGCGGAGCATCTCCGCGCTCTTGCCGCGGTCGAAGACGAGTTCGTCCGTCGAGAGGACGTGGTCGAGCGTGTCGCGGGAGGCGTGGTCCGGCGCGGCGGCGATGCCGGCGTCGTTCTCGGCGACCCACTCCATCACGCGGAGGTCGCTCTTGCTGTCGCCCATCACCAGTGCGAAGGGGTCGTCGATGCCGAGCACGTCGAAGGCGGCCTCGACGCCGACGACCTTGTTCAGTTCGAGGCTACCGATCTCGGCGGCGTCGGCCTCGTAGTAGGCCACGTCGACGCGCTCGAACACGTCCGCGACGGGCCCGGGGACAGCGTCGGCTCCGGCCTCCGGGAACTCCCCGCGCTGCTCGAGGACGCCGCGGATCTCCGGGTCCTGCGCGGCGTAGTACGCGCGGGCCCACTCCCCCGCCTCGTCCGCGTCGGCGTCGGCCCCGTCGACCTCGCCGGCGACCGCTTCGCCGAGCAGGTCGAGTTCGTACACGAGGCCCTCGTCGATGACCTCCTTCGCCCGGTCGCTCCCGACCTCGAAGTTCGGCTTGAGCGTGACGTTGAACTCGTTGCCCTGCAGGTGACAGCCGTGCCGGAGGTTCTCGGGCGCCTCGGGGAGTATCCGGGAGCGGATCTCGTCGAAGACTGAGACGATCTCGCTCTCCAAGTTCTCGTACAGTAACTGCTTCGTGTCGGCCCCGTGGCCCGGCGTGAACACCCCGGTGCCCGCCTCGTACACGATGCTGAGGTTCCCGGAGTGGACGATCTCGCTGCCCAGCCCCTGTATCATGAACCCCTTCACGTTCTCCAAGGTCTGGCCGGTGCAGATGACGATCGGGACGCCGTCCTCGTGGAACTCGGTGAGCAGGTGGAGCGTGTCGCGGGGGATCTCGTTGTCGGTGCCGCCGGCGGAGCGCAGCGTCTCGTCGACGTCTAGCACGAGCACGTTCACCGATCGGCCGTGCTTCGCGTGCAGGTCGAGTGCCGTGAACGCCTGGTCTCGGCTGGCGTGCGCGGCGATCTCCGCGAACGTCTCGCCCGCGGCGAACGCCTCGCGGATCTCCTCTTTCCGGTCGTGGAGCTCGTCGCTCGCGTTCTGCCAGTGCTCGAGCGCCACGCGGGAGTCCACCGGCGGGAACACGTCGACGAACTCCTGATAGTCCCGGAGCGTCGCCGCGTCGAAGTCGTCGTACAGCCGATACAGGAGGTCGTACCGTTCCATACGTGATCGCGGTCCGGTAGCGGCATAAACGTGCCCGAACCCGCAACGCCCGCGTTCACCGGGGCGACGGCGGTCAAGCGCCGATGGGGCGGAAAGTACTGCGGCAATCTTTACTCGAAATAGAATAAATCTTTTTCGTCCCGGGGTGCGTTGCCATGCCCATGAAAGCTGTCGCAGTCCGCAAAGGCGAGGAGAGACCCGCGGTCATCGAGAAGCCGAAACCCGAACCGGGCCCCGGAGAAGCGCTCGTGAAGACGCTCCGCGTCGGCGTCGACGGCACCGACCACGAGGTGATCAGCGGCGCGCACGGCGGGTTCCCGGAGGGGGAGGACCACATCGTGCTCGGCCACGAGGCGGTCGGCGTCGTCGTCGACCCGAACGGCACCGACCTGTCCGAGGGCGACGTCGTCGCCCCGACGGTCCGACGCGCGCCCAACGGCGGCAACGAGTACTTCGAGCGCGGCGAGCCCGACATGGCCCCGAGCGGCGAGTACCACGAGCGGGGCATCGTCGGCGCGCACGGGTTCATGTCCGAGTTCTTCGTCAGTCCGGCGGAGTACCTCGTCCCCGTCCCCGACGACCTGGCGGAGCTCGGGTTCCTCGTCGAACCGGTGAGCATCACCGAGAAGGCGCTCGAACACGCCTACGCCGCCCGGTCGGCGTTCGACTGGAACCCGGAGTCGGCGCTGGTGCTGGGCAACGGGAGCCTCGGCCTGCTGACGCTGGCGATGTTCGAGCACGGCGAGGAGTTCGACCGCACGTACTGCCTCGGTCGCCGCGACCGGCCGGACCCCACCATCGACCTCATCGAGGAGCTCGGCGCGACGTACGTCGACTCCCGGCGCACGCCCGTCGACGAGGTGTCCGAGGCCCACGAGGGGATGGACCTGGTGTACGAGGCGACCGGGTACGCGAAACACGCCTTCCAGACGGTCGAGGCGCTCGCGCCCAACGGCGTCGGCGCGCTGCTCGGCGTCCCCGACTCCTGGGAGTTCGAGGTCGACGGCGGCGACCTCCACAACGAGTTCGTCCTCCACAACAAGGCGCTGGTCGGGAGCGTCAACTCCCACGTGAAACACTTCGAGGCCGCGGTGGAGACGATCCGCGATCTCCCCGACTGGTTCCTCGACGACCTGGTCACTGGCGTCCACGGGCTCGACGAACTCGACCGCGCGTTTGACGACGACGACACGACTATAAAAACGGCGGTCGAATTTACCGCACATGAAAAACGTTGACGACCTCATCGAATCGGCGGCGGAGCTCGCCGAGCGGGGCCTGTCGAAAGGCGAGATAGCGGACGAACTCAACGTCTCCCGGGAAACGGCGAGCTGGCTCGTCGAGCGGAGCGGCACGTCCCCCAGCGCGACCGCGACGCCGAGCGAACCCCCCGCGGGCGGCCCCCACGACATCCACGTCGACTGGAGCGCCATCGGCCGGGACAGCAAGCGCCTCGGCGCGGTCGGGTCGGCGATGGCGGACCTGCTCGCCAAGCAGGGCGAGGAGGTCGATCTCACGATCGGCATCGAGAAGGCCGGCGCGCCGCTCGCGACGACGGTGGCCCGCGAACTCGACACGGACCTCGGGACGTACGCCCCCCGCAAGCACCAGTGGGAGGAGGGCGACATCGAAGACCTCGGCGGCACCTTCTCGCGGAACTTCGCGCAGATCCGCGACCGCGAGTGCTACGTCGTCGACGACACCATCACCAGCGGCACGACGATGACCGAGACCATCGAGGCGATCCGGGAACAGGGCGGTGAACCCGTCGCCTGCGGCGTCCTCGCGGACAAGCAGGGCGTCGAGGAGATCGACGGCGTCCCCGTCTACTCGCTGGTGCAGGTCATCCGCGTCGGGTCCGACGAGGAGTGACGGTGACCCGCCGGGTGCGTCCGGCTGCCCGCCGACACGGCCGTGATACCGTACCGCACGGATCGGCCCGAACGGCATATTTTACACCCGGTACATCCGAATTAAATAGCAGTCCATATAAGCGCCGGAGTCGTAGTGTAGCCCAAGCAGTTAGCTGTTGGAGTACCCTCGAACATCATCACCAGATATGTCAAATAAAGTTTATCGACTCCACTCGACGCTCGAACTGCCACTCGAAACAGTCCACGACTTCTTCGAAGACGCCACCCTCCCGGGCGGGATCGAGGACATCGACATCACGCGGCGGAACAACACGCTGATCCTGAAAGCCGTCGCCCAGGACAAAAGCATCAGCAAGTACACGCCGACGGCTCAGCTGAAAGCGAGCGTGACCGAGAACAGGGTATACGAGGAAGAGCCCGAGGACCGCCGCACCGCCGGGCCGCAGTGGGGCGAGGAGGAAGAGGAGATTGAGTCGGAGCTCGTCGAGTACGCGGCGTTCAAGGGCGACCGCGAGACGGTCCTCCAGAACTCGACGCTCCAGTACGAGATGTTCGAGGTGCTCTGCGACATCGCGCGCCAGGCCGAGAAGGGGACGCTGACGGCCATCACCGTCGAGGACGACGAACTGGCGGCGACGCGGATCGTCGACGGCGAGGACCGGCCGGCGACGATAGAGGTGGTCGAGGGGCCCGGCGACGGCAACAAGGGCGAGAGCGGCGTCAACTGGCGCGACAACAAGTTCATCAGCGACTGACCGCCCTGCGACCGACTATCTGGTACCGCCGAACGGGAGGATCGGTCGACGCGGATCGGACGTGCGGACCCCGACCGAGACGACCGAACCGACGATCGTCACCGAACCGACATGGACGACCAGCGAACGGTCCGCGCGAGGTCCTGGACGCACGCCCAGGAGCTGCTGTACGAGGACTCGTGGAACCCGGCAATCAACCGGTTCCGGACCTCGTACGCCTACCGCGGCCACGCGAGCGCGGACGCCTACCTCCGTACCTCGCTGGCCCGCCTCGGGCCGGACGCGTCCCACGGCGCGGCGATAGAGGGGGACGTCCTGCGCAACTTCACGAAGTACGCCGGCGACAGGTCGCTGTCGTCCGCGTCCGTCTGGCGCCGGCTGTCGGTCGCGCAGCACCACGGGCTCCCGACCCGGCTCCTCGACTGGACGTTCTCGCCGCTCGTGGGGCTCCACTTCGCGACGGCGGACCTGGACCGGCTCGACGAGGACGGCGCGGTGTGGGTGGTCGACGTCGACGAGGCGGCCTCGAAGCTCCCGTCGGAGCTGCGCGACTCGCTCGACACGGCGCACGTGTTCACCACGGACGACCTGACGGAAAGTGCGGCCACGCTGGGGGAGTTCGACCGGCTGTTCGACGCGGCCGACGCGGACCCCGCCCCCGTCTTCTTCGAGCCGCCGTCACTCGACGAGCGGATCGTGAACCAGTTCGCGCTGTTCTCGGTCCTCCCGGGACCGGAGCGCCACCTCGGCGACTGGCTCCGCGACCACCCCGACTGCTACCGGAAGGTCGTGATCCCGAGCGACGTCAAGATGGAGATCCGCGACAAGCTCGACGCCGCAAACATCACCGAGCGGATGCTGTTCCCCGGTCTCGACGGGCTCGCGGACTGGCTGGAGCGATACTACACGCCCGTCGACGGGGACCAGGTGTCGGCGCCCGACAACGAGCACCAGGGGTCGCCGTCCGACCGCGAGAAGTGACGGAGCGGCCGTCCGGCGGCCCGCGCGGCTCGAACGGCCCGGATCCCGCGTTCGGCCGCCTCGGGGTCTGTGGCACGCTTTCACAAGGGTTTCACCCCCCGTTCGTCCATTAGACTTTTACCTCTCCTAATTATATCTCATTACACGATGTCAGCAGACTTCCCCGACTACGTGGACGTCGACTACAGCGACGGCGAGGGCGAGGACCCCGCCGACTACCCCTCGATCAACCACAAGATCGAGAAGGCCATCGAAGTCACGAAGGAGGGCCTCGAGCAGTACGACAACCCGGTCGTCATGTGGACCGGCGGCAAGGACTCGACGCTCACCCTCTACTTCGTCAAGGAGGTCGCGGACCGCTTCGACCTCGAAGTGCCCCCGGTCGTCTTCATCGACCACTACCAGCACTTCGACGAACTCATCGACTACGTCGACCACTGGGCCGACGAGTGGGACCTCGACGTCATCTGGGCGCGCAACGAGGACGTCGGCGAGTACGTCGACGAGAACGGCCTCGAACCCGGCGACGAGATCCCGATCGACGAGCTCTCGGAGCACAACCAGCACCACGTCCGCGACATCCTCGAGTACGAGGAGGACACGTTCCCGTTCCTGCTCGACACCTACGTCGGCAATCACCTGCTGAAGACCGTCGCGCTCAACGACGCCATCGAGGAACACGACGTCGACGGCATCCTCTCCGGCGTCCGCTGGGACGAGCAGGAGGCCCGCGCCGACGAGACGTTCTTCTCACCGCGTCACGATCCCGACATCTACCCCCCGCACGACCGCGTGCAGCCGATCCTCCAGTTCGACGAGCCCGCCGTCTGGGACGCGTTCTGGAACTTCGTCGTGCCGGACACCGTCGAGGAGTTCCCGGACGACGGCTACGTCCCGCAGGGCCAGGACGACCTGCCCGAGGGCGTCGAGAAGGAGGACGTGCCGGTGTCGCCGAAGTACTTCGCCGGGTTCCGCTCGCTGGGGAGCGAGGTCTCGACGGACAAGTCCGCCGAGGAGCCCGCCTGGCTGCAGGACATGGAGAACACGACCGAGCGCGCCGGCCGCGCCCAGGACAAGGAGGACCTGATGGAGCGCCTGCGCGACCTCGGTTACATGTAAGACGACCACTTTGGACGTTCGGGTCCGCGAAGCGGACCCTCACGCGAAACAGTTCGGCCAAAAACCCTCTGCGGCCTCGCGACGTTCGGCCGCGGTGAAACGGCGGCCTCACCGCCGTACGATCGCCGCGGCGAACCGCACTCACTTCGTTCGCGCGGACGCTTTTTCCGGCGGTTGATCGGGAACCGATAGCGTTCGCTCACCCGCTCGCCGAACGCGGCGGGCGCGTTCGCGCCAGCCCAGCGGTGAAAACCGCCGCGAGAGCCACACACTCCCCCCTCGGCGGGGGTGCGGTCTCGAAGAATCCGGTTACTGCTCGGTTTCGCGGGCGACGCCGTGGTCGACGGTGACCGTCTCCCACTCGTCGTCCGAGTGTGCCCCCTCGCGCTCGCGGGCGCTCGCCGCGACGCGGATGAACTCCGCGCCCTCGCGGGCCTCCTCGATGGTGTGGCCGCCGCAGTAGCTCAGGCCCGACCGGATGCCGGCGGCGAACTCCTCGGCCACGTCTCCGAGCGGGCCCTTGTACTCGGTGAGGCCCTCGACGCCCTCGTCGGCGTCGACGTCGACCTCCTTGTCCGTGCGGTCCTCGTTGGCGGCGGTCGTCGCCATGCCGCGGGAGCGCTTGTACTTGCGGCCGTCGACCTCGACGGTCTCGCCGGGCGCCTCCTCGGTGCCGGCGAAGAGGCTGCCCATCATCACGGCGTCCGCGCCCGCCATCAGTGCCTTCACGGCGTCGCCGGAGGAGCGGATACCGCCGTCCGCGATAGTGGTGATCCCGAGGTCGTCGGCGACCTCGGCGCAGTCGTCGACCGCCGTCAGCTGGGGGACGCCCGCGCCCGCCACCTTCCGCGTCGTGCAGTGCGACCCGGGACCGATGCCGACCTTCACGCAGTCCGCGCCCGCGCTGTAGAGGTCGCGGACGCCGTCCGGCGTGGCGACGTTGCCGACGACGAGGTCCACGTCGCCGAACTCCGTGCGGAGGCGGGAGACGGCGTCGAGACACGACTCCAGGTGGCCGTGGGCCACGTCGACCATCACGCAGTCGGCGCCCGCCTCGACGACGGCCTCGGTCCTGTCGAGGTAGTCCTCGTTGATGCCGACCGCCGCGCCGACGCGCTGGCCGGCCTCGGCGGCGGTCCGTACCTCCGCAGCCTGCTCCTCGATGCTCGCGAAGCGGTGGATCGTGCCGAAGCCGCCCACCTCGCCAAGCGCGACTGCCGCCGCCGACTCGGTGACGGTGTCCATCGGGGCCGACAGCAGCGGCGTTCCCAGTTCGAGGTCGTCCGTGAGACTGGTCGACAGATCGACGTCGGAGCGGCTCTCCACCGGCGACCGCTGGGGTACCAGCAACACGTCGCCGTACGAGAGTCCCGTTCTCAGGTCGTCCATACCGCCATCCACGTATCGGGCTTAGCGGCAAAAGCGTACCGATCGGGGACAGGGGTCCGCACAGCGGTTCGTTCCCTCTCAGTGCGCCGCGCGGTACCGACCGTGCGCGACGCCGATCCCCAGGCAGATCAGCCCGAACGCGACCATCGACGGCATCACCATCATCAGAACCGTTTCGGTCGTCATCATCGGCGCGGCGATCAGGCCGCCGACGCCGACCGCGATCAGTGCGACGAACGCGACCGCCGTCTTGGCGAGGTCGAGTTCCATACGCGTCGGTCTAGGGACGAGGAAACCGTAATAGTACCGAGATCGATCGGTCGCGCGGGGCCCTCACTCGGGGCGGATCAGGTCCGCGAGCGTCACCACGCTCCCGAGGACCCACCCCAGCGGCACGGCGATGCCGAACCACATGCCGACGTAGCCCAGCCCCCGCAGCGAGTACTGCGAGCGCAGGTACTCGTTGATCCCGCCGACGTACAGCACGTTGTCGAGGATCCAGATGGCCAGCGACTCGCTCTGGGGGAAGACGGCGTTCGCGAGCGTCGGCGAGTACAGCGCCGCGACGACCGGCGGCAGGAATATCGCGGTCGTGCCGAACGGGTAGCCGAGCAGCACCGTCGTCGCGCGGCCGCCGACGCGGGAGAACACGACGGCGAGCGCGGCGGAGACGGTGGCGACGACGCCGGCGGCGCCCACCGCGAGGAAGCCCGCGAACGAGAACCGCAGTCTCGCGAACAGCGTGAGCGCGCCCCAGAGGACGACGGAGACGGCGACGACGCCGAGGATGCCGATCCGCGTCGCCGTGCCGTCGAACTTGCGCGCGTAGAACCGGGTCATGACGCCGAACAGCGCGAGCGGGTAGAGAAGCGCGACGACGAGCGCCCCGATCGCGCCCCAGAGTCGGTAGCCGATCCACCCCGTCGTCGTGTTCGGCGTCCACTTGCCGAGGACGGAGTGGGCGGACTCGCGCTGTCGCGGGAAGACCAGTTCCATCCAGGTCTCGTGTAACCGCCGCAGGTCGACCGCTATCGCGCCGAAGAGACCGCCGCTCCTAGACCTGGTAGCCATACAGGCATAGACACGATAACCCGGTTTCAGTTTTCCGGCCCTACCGCGGCGTTGGACTGCAGTTCCTTACCACGGGGCCCAGTCCGGATCGATCTGGCGCTCCCGACGGTCGATGCCGTCGATGGTCTCGACGTCCTCCGCGTCGAGGTCGAGCGCGGCGCTGCCGAGGTTGTCGCGGATGTGCTCCATGCCGGTGGCCTTCGGGATGGCCGTCGCGCCCTTCTCGCGGAGCCACGCGAGGCTGACCTGCGCCTCGCTCGCGTCGTGTTTCTCCGCCACCTCTTGAATCTCGGGGACGTCGAACACCTCGCCGCGGGCCAGCGGGGAGTACGCCACGAGGTTCACGCCCTCCGCTTCGGCACACGCCTGCAGGTCTTCCTGGGGCAGGAGCGGGTGCATCTCGACTTGATTGGCGAAAAGCGGCGCGTCGAGGACCTCCTTCGCCTCGCGGACCTGCTCGGGTTCGAAGTTGCTCACGCCGACGCGCTCGATCAGGCCGTCGTCGTACAGCTCGTCGAACGCCGGCAGCGTGTCCGCGGCGTCGTACTCGCCGGCCGGCCAGTGGACGTAGAGCAGGTCGACGTAGTCGACGTCGAGCTTGTTCAGACTCTCCCGCGCCGTGTGGATCACGTCCTCGTAGGCGAGGTTGTCCGTCCACACCTTCGTCGCGAGGAACACGTCCTCCCGGTCGACGTCCGCCGCCGCGATGCCCTCGCCGACGAAGCGCTCGTTGTCGTACGCCTGCGCCGTGTCGATGTGCCGGTACCCCGCCTCCAGCGCCGTTCGGACGCTCTCGGCGCACTGGTCGGCGTCGGTGTTCTGCCACGTTCCGAGACCGAGCATCGGCATGCCGTCGACGCGCGCTACGCTATCGGAAGAAATCTGCTCCTGAGACATGGTCGAAACGAGGGCCGTCACGCGGAAAGGGGTTCGGGATGCGGAGAACGTATAGGCCGACTGGGACGTTACCACGCACCAACGACGGGGCCGGGCGCGCGGTGCGAGCCTCCGCGGCGAGCGTCGCGCGACTCGCCGGAAGACGCAAAGCGTCTTCCGAATCCGCACTCACTTCGTTCGTGCGGACGGGGAAGGGTAGGTTGTCAGCGACGAACGTCCGCGACCGGAGTGAGCAGTTCTCGGGCGTGACCGGAGGGAGCGGCCGGACTTTTTGGCCGAGCTTTTTGCCGTGAGAGGTTCGCTCGCGAAGTGAGCGAACCCCAACGGGAAAAAGGTCGTAGTGTCGTCTCAGTACTTCGGCTCCGCGCCCGTGATCTCGTAGACGTCGTCCATGATGGCGTCGCGGCGGCGGCGCCAGTCCTCGAAGCCGGCGGGGGAGGTCGGGTAATCGTCGTACACGTCCTTCAGGCGCTCGGCGCACTCGTGGACCTTGTACAGTTCGTACAGCGTGTCCCAGTGGCCGAACGTCTTGACGATGGTCTTGAGCTTGAGCCACGGGCCCATCGAGGAGGTGCCCTCGCTGCCGAGCGCGTCGACGAGCTGCTGGCCGGGGAGCGAGGAGACGACGGCGACGAGTTCGTCCACGTCGTGGGCCCCGCCGAAGATGTTGTAGAGGTCCATGGCGGCGAAGCGCTTGCCGAAGTCCTGCATCACCTGCCGGTTGTACTCCCAGAGCGTCTCCTCGCTCGGGTCGTCGTCCTCGACGGCCGCGATCGCTCGCTCGGCCGCCCAGTGGCCGGCCTTCGCGGCCCCGGGGATGCCGCCGCCGGTGGTGGGGTTGACGTGGCCCGCGGCGTCGCCGACCGCGACGAAGCCCGGCGCCGTCGCCGAGTCGTAGGGCCGGCGCGTCGGGAGCGCCGCGCCGAGTTTGTCCTCGACCTCGGCGCCCTGAAACTCCTCGCGGTTCTCCAGGTCGCGCTTGAGCACGTCGACCAGCTCCATCGGCTCCTTGTTCATCTGGAAGCCGAGCCCCGCGTTGATCTCCGTCGAGGAGCGCGGGAAGTACCAGAGATACCCCAGCTCCTCGGTCGGCTTGAACACGATGGCGTCGTCCCACTCGACCGGCTCGTCGACGTGGACGATCTCGCGGTACGCCGAGCAGAACTGCGAGTAGTCGACGTTGGTGTCGAAGGTAGCATCGGCCAGATCCGCCTTGTCCTGCAGGATAGAGAGCGCGCCCGCGCCGTCGACGACCACGTCGGCCTCGTAGGTCTGGGCCTCGCCGCGGCGCTTGGCGCGAACCCCCGTCACCCGGCCGTCGTCGGCCTGCACGACGTCCTGGACGACCGTATTGTACTCGATGTCGACGCCGAGGCGGTCGACCTCTTCGAGGAGTACCTCGCCGTAGCGCTTCCGGTCGAGAACCGCGCCCTGAGTGCCGAGCGGGATGTCGATGTCGTCGCCCGAGTGGGGGTTCTCGAAGACGGCGCGCGTGATCTTCTGGTTCTGGAACGACTCCTCTTTCAGGTACTCGCGGTCGATCACGTCCGGGAACGTGCTCTTGCCCTTGATAGCGTCCCCGCACGCGATGTGGCCCGCCTCCTCCTCGGACTTGCGCTCGAGGAGTGCGACGTCGAGGCCCTCGCCGGCCGCCGTCGCCGCGGCGAAACACCCCGCGGTCCCACCACCGACGACGATGATATCGTACGTGTCTGCCATTATTGACATTCGTTCGAGTCCATCTCATAAAAAACGGGTGCAAACAGTCGCCACACCGCCGGATCGTTGTCCGGGGGCGGAAGACATATACGATCCCCGACTACTTTACAACGATCATGAGACGGAACGCACACGTCGCCGCAGTGATAGGAGTCGCGCTGTTGCTCGCGACCAGCGGATGCATCGGGTTCGTCCTCGGGGACGAACCGCTCGAGTTCGAGGCGTCGAACGCGACCGTAAGCGAGAGCGGACTCGACGAGACTGGCTACACGCACGAGGAGTCCCAGTCCCTGCGCGAGAACCGCACTATCGAGCGCGTCGACCGCGACGTGGCTGTCGAGGGGCACGCCAACGTCTACGCCAAGACCGACGAGTTCCTCGACCGGGAACAGCAGATAGCCATGTTCGCCACCACGTCGATCCCGGAAGTAGAAGTGCTGGGGCGGTCGTTCAATCCGCTCAGCGAGATGTCCAACGAGGAACTGCTCGACCGGTTCCAGTCGGAGATGCCCGAGGAGTACCGCGGCACAGACTTCACGGTCGACGAGTCGAAGACGGTCAACGGCGTGCTCGGCGAATCGGCGAACGTGACGCGCTTTACCGGCACCACCGAGTTCGAGGGACAGGAGGTCGAGGTCGCGGTGTACATCACGAAGGTCAAACACGACGGCGACTGGGTCGTCATGATGGGCGCGCACCCGACCCAGCGGCCCGAAGAGGAGTACAACATCGAGACGCTGATGCAGTCGGTCGAACACGGCGACGAGTAGTCGGCGTCGCGGTCTCTCCTCTCGTCAGTGCGGATAGTCCAGTAGCGAGGAGTACGGACGAGCGGAGTTCTCGAAAATGTCCGCGCGAGCGAAACGAGCGAATCCGAGCGGAAAAAAGGTCGTCTTAGTAGAACTCGCGGACGAGGTCCATCGCGTCCTCGGGCGCGCCGTCCGGGATCTCGGACATGTTCGCGTCGAGGCCGTGGAGGTCGCTGTAGGGGACGGAGTTCTCGTCCTGATAGATGACGCCCTGGTACTCCTTGTCGCCCTCCAGGATCTTCTTCTTGGCGGCCTCGCGGTCCGTGGGGTCGTGGTCCTCGTCGGCGAGGTCGACGATGGAGTCGCGGAAGTAGTCGTAGGTGTCGACGTCGTTGAACGTCACGCACGGCGAGTAGACGTTGACGAAGCCGAAGCCGTCGTGCTCGATGGCCTTCTGGACGATTTCGGTGTGGCGCTGGGAGTCAGAGGAGAACGACTGCGCGATGAACGTGCCGCCGGCGGCGAGCGAGAGCGCGAGCGGGTTGACCGGGGGCTGCTTAGGGCCCTCGGGCGTCGTGCTCGTCTCGAAGTCCTCCCGCGACGTGGGCGAGGCCTGGCCCTTGGTGAGGCCGTAGATGCGGTTGTCCATGACGACGTAGGTCATGTCCACGTTCCGGCGGACGGCGTGGATGAAGTGGCCCGCGCCGATGGAGTAGCCGTCGCCGTCGCCACCCGCGACCATCACTTCGAGGTCGGGGTTGGCGAGCTTGACGCCGGTGCCGACCGGGAGCGCGCGCCCGTGGACGCCGTGGAGGGCGTACGAGTGCATGTACGTCCCGATCTTGCCGGAGCAGCCGATACCGGCGCAGATGAACGTGTTGTCCGGGTCGTTGCCGGTCTCGGCGAGCGCTTTCATCATACCGTTCATCGTGCCGAAGTCGCCGCACCCGGGGCACCAGGTGGGCTGCTTGTCGGACTTGAAGTCAGTGAATCGGATTTCCGAGCTCATGGTGTAACCTCCGCTTCGAGTTCGGCCTTGATATCGTCGGCCAGTTCGTCGGCCTTGAACCGAACGCCGTTGTACTTGTTCACGCGCTTCAGGCGGGTAAGGGTGTCGTGCTCCAGCAGGTCGGCGAACTGGCCCTGCTCGTTACACTCGACGACGATGACCTCCTCGGCCGCCTCGACCTCCTCGGTGAGGTCCGGACGCGGGAAGATGTACGGCACCGAGATGAAGCGCACGTCGATGCCGTCGTCCTCGAGGAAGTCGAGCGCCTCGACCATCGCGCCCTCGTTCGATCCCCAGGAGATGACGAGGGTGTCGGCGTCCTCGTCGCCGAACTCGCGGTAGTCCCAGTCCTCCTCCTGCTCGGCGGTCTCGACCTTCCGGTTGCGCTTGTCGACCTGCTTGACGCGCTCGTCGGTGTCCTCTGTTCGGCGGCCGAGTTCGTTGTGCTCGAGGCCGGTGGACATGTGGGCGCCGCCGTCCGTACCGGGGAACGCGCGGGGGCTGACCCCGTCCGGGGCGTCGTAGTGGGGCTGGAAGCGGTCCTGCTCGTCGAGGTACTGGTCGATGTCGTCCTCGTCGACGACCTTCCCGCGGTCGATCTCGATCGCGTCCATGTCGAACTCCTCGGGCTTGAACGTCTGTTCCGTCACCGCGAGCGCGAGGTCCGAGACGAGATAGACCGGGAGCTGATATTTCTCGGCGAGGTTGAACGCCTCGACGGTCTTCTGGAAACACTCCGCGACCGTGGTCGGCGCGACGACGAACCGCGGCACCTCGCCGTGGCCGCCGTACAGCGTCATGTTGAGGTCGCCCTGCTCCTGCTTGGTCGGCATCCCGGTCGAGGGGCCCGAGCGCATCACGTCGCAGATGACCAGCGGGGTCTCGCTGGTGGCGACGAGGCCGAACGTCTCGGTCATGAGGTCGATCCCCGGCCCGGACGTGGCCGTCATCGCGCGGGCACCGGCGCGGGCCGCGCCGAGCGCCATGTTGATCGCCGAGAGCTCGTCCTCGGCCTGGACGACGGTGCCGCCGTACTGGTCGATGCGACCGGTCAGGTACTCCATCACGTCCGTCGCGGGCGTGATCGGGTAGCCGGAGTAGAACCGACAGCCGGCGGCGATCGCGCCCATGCCGATCGCCTCGTCGCCGTTCAGGAGGACGAGGTCCTCGTCGGTGGTGTCGATGCTGTACTCGGGCAGGTCGTCGTAGTTCTCCTCGACGTACTCCTGACCGAGGCGGGCGGCCTGCTTGTTGTTCTCGACGAGCTTCTCGCCCTTGCTGGCGAAGCGCTTCTCGAGCGACTCGTCGAGGTTCTCGATCGGGAAGTCGGCGATCTGACAGGCGGCGCCGAGCGCGACGACGTTGCGCATGATCGCCCCGCCGGCGTCCTCGGCGAGCGACTTCAGCGGGACGTCGACGCCCGTGACGCCCTCGGGGATCTCCGCGTCCCAGGAGCGCTCGCCGTCGTAGATGACGACGCTGTCGTCGTGGAGCTCCTCGACGTTCTCGTCGATGGTGCGCTGGGTCAGCGCGACGAGGATGTCGAGGCGGTCGACGACGCTCTGGACCCGATCTGTCGACGAACGGATCTTGTACGCCGTGTACCCGCCGCGGATCCTGGACGCGAAGTCCTTGGATGTGAACACGTGCCGTCCTGCTCGGGAGAGTGCCTGCGCGAAGATCTTTCCGGTGGAATCGATGCCGTCGCCGGCTTCCCCACCGATCGCCCAGTTCAGGTCCTCGGCCATATTGACGTAGGAGTAGCCCCCACCAAATCAAAAGCCTTCTGAAACACCAACCCAACAAATCGTAAGTGATAGATACGCGTCCGGCGTAAAAGGAAGGCCTTTGACTCGCCCTCGAGTACGATACGCCCATGGACGCAACTCAGGTGACGGTCCGCGACGTCCGGTCCGTCGGCGCCGACACGGTCGCGCTCGAACTGGAGACGCCCGACGGGTTCGACGCGAAACCCGGCCAGTTCGTGCTCCTGCGCGCGACGGTCGACGGCGAGGAAGTATCGCGACACTACACCCTCTCCTCCCCGGACGTCGAGGGGACCTTCGAGATCACGGTCGGCGTCGACCCCGACGGCGACCTCAGCCCCTGGTTAGCGGACCTCGACGCGGGCGACGAGGTCTCGGTCGAGGGGCCGTTCGGCACCGTGTTCTACGAGGACGAGGACGTGGTCCTGCTCGCCGGCGGACCGGGCGTCGGTCCCGCCGTCGGGATGGGCGAGCGCGCGCTGGCGGACGGCCACGACGTGGCTATCGTGTATCAGGACGATTCGCCCGCGCACGAGGAGCGTCTCGCCGCGCTGTCGGCGGGCGGCGCGACCGTCATCGTCACCGGCGGCAGCCTCGACGAGGCGGTCGCGGAGGTCGCCGGCGGCGGGCAGGTGTACGTGTTCGGGTTCCGCGAGTTCGTCGACGACTCGCTGGCCGCCGTCGAGGCCGCCGGCGGCGACCCGGACGACGCGAAGGTCGAGAACTTCGGCTAACCGCCGGACTGCGGCGGGATAAAAGAACGGCGGGAACTAAGTACCGCGCATGATTGGCTATCTTACATGTCATTGTTCGAACGTACCCGCCGGGCGGTCAACGAGCGCCTCGATCACCTCAGCGCGGGGTACGACGGGTTCCGCGTGGCGGGCGACACCGTCGAACTGACGGACGAGGAGTTCGCCCTCGCCCGCGAGCGGGCCGAGGACGGTCGCGTCGGCGGCGCGAGCGCGTGCGTGCTGGACGGCGATCGGGTCCTGCTCGTGCGGACCCGGGAGTCGGCCGGCGCGTGGGGCGTCCCCGGTGCCGCCGCGACCCCGGGCGAACAGCTCGAAGCCGCGGCGACGCGTGCCGTCCGCGACGCCACCGGCGTGACGTGCACGGTCAGCGACCTCTATCAGGTTCGGCGGCGACGGACCGTCGCCGCGGACGATCCCGACGGCCCGACGATACACAGCCTCTGGGCTTTCTTCGACGCCGACTACGACGCGGGGACGCCGACGCCGGCGGGCGATGACGTGACGGCGACGGAGTGGTGGCAGTCGCCGCCCGACGTCGTCCATCCGGTCGTCCAGTCGCGAGTGCACGAGTGGGCGACCGACCACGACCGGGCGCAGCGTCCCTAGCGCGGTGTTGACGCCGGACCACGCCCCAGAGGCGATTGTGATGCCGACCGATCGGTGAGGAAACGGCCTCAGAGGCCGAGTACCGACCGGAGCCGGTCGAGCAGGCCGCCCTGCAGTTCGAACACCGCCTCCATCTCCTCGTTCGTCAGCTCGAAGTCGAAGACCGCGGCGTTCTCCCGGAGGTGCTCCTCGCTCGACGCCTTCGGGATCGCGGCGACGTTCTCCTGCTGGAGCAGCCACCGGAGCGCGACCTGCGACGGGGTCTTGTCGTACCGCTCACCGATCTCGGCGAGGGTCTCGTCGTCGACGATCTTCCCCTTCCCGAGCGGGCTGTAGGCCGTGAGGAGCACGTCTTCCTCGATGCAGAACGAGAGCAGGTCGGTCTGTTCGTTGTACGGGTGGTACTCCATCTGGTCCGTGACGACCGGCGTCGCGGAGGCCGCGATCGCCTCTTCCAGTTGCTCGGCCGAGAAGTTGCTTACGCCGACGTGCTCGACGCTTCCGGCCTCCTGCAGTTCGTTCATCGCGCCGAGCGTCTCCGCGGTATCTGCGTACGACCGCGGTGCGTGGATCAACAGGAGGTCCACGTACTCCACGCCGAGGCGGTCGAGGCTCCCCTCGAACGAGTCGAACACGTCCTCGCGCGCGAGGTTCGACGGGTGGACCTTCGTGACGAGAAACACGTCGTCGCGGTCGACCTCGTGGTCGCGGATCGCCGCGCCGACCGCTTCCTCGTTCTCGTACATCTGCGCGGTGTCGACGTGTCTGTACCCCAGATCCAACGCCGTCTCGACCGCCCGGCGACACTCCTCGCCCTCCATCCGGGCCGTGCCGAGGCCGAGCGCCGGGACCTCGACGCCCTGTGCGGTGACTGTCTCCATGAACGCCGTACGGCAGCCACCGCAAAGAAAGCGGGCCGGTCATAGGAACTGCTGTACGTCATTTCGGTATTTCGGCGACCGGTGTTGCCGAACACCGGTAACCGGTTACAGCAGTCCCTATCAGTGCTCGACGAACTCGACGAGGATCCCGCCGGTCGACTTCGGGTGCAGGAAGGCGACGTCGTGGCCCCACGCGCCCGGCCGCGGCTCCTCGTCGATCAGGTCGACGCCGTGGTCCCGCACGGCGTCGAGCGCCGCCTCGACGTCGTCCGTTTCGAGCGCGAGGTGGTGGATCCCGGGCCCGTTCCGGTCGAGGTAGTCCGCGACGGTGCCCCCGTCGGTGGGTTCCAGCAACTCGAAGTAGCCGTTGCCCAGATCGAGGAAGACGACCCGGAGGTCGTCGAGTGCCTCCTCGTGGGCGACCGGCGCGTCGAACAGGTCGGCGTACAGGTCCGCGAGGTGGTCGGCGTCGTCGGTCGCGATGCCGGCGTGGTCGAACTGCATGCGCGGACGAACGGGGAGTAGCCACTAAAATGAACAGGCGACGCGTCGCCGCGCGCGACGGTGCGTCGCGCACCCGCCTCGGCCGTCGCGCGATCCCTCTCAGGTCACGACGGCTGCTGGCCGCGCCTCGATATAAAAAGGTCAGCCCAGCGCGCTCCCGGGGTGGTACTCGCCGAACACGTCCCGGAGGACGTTACAGACCTCGCCGACCGTCGCGTACGCCTTCACGGCGTCGACGATGTACGGCATCACGTTCTCGTCGCCCTCGGCGGCCTCGCGGAGCGCGGCGAGCGCGGCCTGCGCTTCCTCCTCGTCGCGGTCGGCTTTGACGGTCTCCAGGCGGTCGATCTGTCGGCGCTCGTCCTCCTCGGTGACCTCCTGGATGTCCATCTCCGGTTCGTCGTCGGTCTCGAACTCGTTGACGCCGACGATGATCCGGTCGCCCTCCTCGATCTCCTGCTGGCGCTCGAAGGCGGTGTCCTGGATCTGTCGCTGCACCCACTGCTCCTCGACGGCGCGGAGCATCCCCCCCTTGTCGTCGACGGTGTCGAGGAGGTCGAACGCCTCCGCTTCGAGTTCGTCGGTGAGGCTCTCGACGTAGTAACTGCCGGCGAGCGGGTCGATGGTGTCGGCCGCGCCGGACTCGTGAGCGAGGATCTGCTGGGTGCGGAGCGCGGTGCGGACGCTCTCCTCCGTCGGGAGCGCGAGCGCCTCGTCCTTGCCGTTCGTGTGGAGGCTCTGGGTGCCGCCGAGCACGGCGGCGAGCGCCTGATAGGACACGCGGACGACGTTGTTCTCGATCTGCTGGGCGGTCAGGGTGGAGCCGGCGGTCTGGGTGTGGAACTTCAACTGCTTCGACTTGGGGTTCTCCGCGTCGAAGCGCTCGTCCATGATCTGGGCCCACATCCGGCGGGCGGCGCGGAACTTCGCCACCTCCTCGAAGATGTTGTTGTGGGCGTTGAAGAAAAAGGAGAGCTGGGGGGCGAACTCGTCGACGTCGAGGCCGGCGTCGATGGCCGCCTCGACGTACTCGATCCCGTTGCCGAGGGTGAACGCGAGCTCCTGCGCGGCGGTGGATCCGGCCTCGCGGATGTGGTACCCCGAGATGGAGATGGTGTTGAACTTGGGGGTCTCCTCGGCGCAGAACTCGAAGATGTCCGTGATGATCCGCATCGACGGCTCGGGGGGGTAGATGTAGGTGTTGCGGGCGATGTACTCCTTCAGCAGGTCGTTCTGGATGGTCCCCCGCAGTTCCTCGCGGTCAGCGCCCTGCTTGTCGCCGACGGCGATGTACATCGCCAGAAGCACCGACGCGGGCGCGTTGATCGTCATCGACGTCGACACCTCGTCGAGCGGGATACCGTCGAAGACGGTCTCCATGTCGTCTAACGTGTCGATGGCGACGCCCGACTTCCCCACCTCGCCGGCGGCCATCGCGTCTTCGGAGTCGTACCCCATCTGCGTCGGCAGGTCGAACGCCATCGAGAGCCCGGTCTGGCCCTCGTCCAGCAGGTAGTTGAAGCGCTCGTTGGTCTCCTCGGGGGTCCCGAAGCCGGCGTACTGGCGCATCGTCCACAGGCGGCCGCGGTAGCCCGTCGAGTAGACGCCGCGGGTGTACGGCTCGCGCCCCGGGAACCCGAGGTCCTCCTCGTAGTCCATGTCGGCGACGTCGTCGGGCGTGTACAGCCGGTCGACCGTCCGGCCGCCCGTGTCGGTCTCGAACTCCTCTTTCCGTTCCCCGAACCGCTCCACCGTCGGTTCGACGTCCTCGGCTTCCCACTCCGACTTGGTCTCGCGTATCGCTTCGAGGTCGTCCGGGTCGAACATTATTAAAAACGAGGGTTCCCCGGGACTTAATCCTTGACGAATCGCGCAACTCCGCCGGGGTGGCCGCGGTCGAACGGCACCGGGCACTTTTTGCCGGCGGGGGACGGACGTACGGGTATGTCGACGCCCATTCCCACTGACGACGAGGACGTTGACCGCCGGCGGGCGGCGCTGTACATCGCGCCGTTTCTCGTTCTCGGCGTCGGGAACCTGCTCCTGATCCTCATGTGGGGCGTCAACCCGCTCTGGGGGTTCGCCATCCTCCCGCCCATCCTCTTTATCAGCGTCATCGGCTGGATCGCGTTCAAGGGCGGGTTCGCGCACGACCGCGGCGGCGCGCCCGACGACCGCGTGGGGGAGTAACGCTTCGGACCGACCCCGGTACGGTCAGCGGCCGGTGTCGTACTTGTACGAGGCGCTGTCGGGGTCGATCCCGAAGTCCTCCGGGGACTCTTCGGGCTCCTCGTCGCCGCCGGCCTCGGCGCCCTTGAACGCCTCGCGGAGGCGCGCGGGCATGACGAATTCCGAGACGGACAGCACCATCGGGACGGCCTCCGGGGAGATGTTCTCGCGCTTGTCCTCCAGTCGCCCCTGCAGCGCCTCGGGGAGCTCGTTCTCGCCGATGCGCTCGAAGCCGAACTGCGTGAGGTAGCTCGGCTCGTCCACGAGCGCGTACACGAACGAGAAGCCCTCGTCGCGGGCGTGCTCGATCAGCCGCTCGACGACGTGGGCGCCGACACCCTGCCCGCGCCACACCGGCAGGACGCCGATACTCGTGAGCTCGCAGACGTCGTCGCCGTCGACCTTGTGGATCCGGATGCGGCCGAACCCGGACTTCTCGCCCGTCTCCTCGTCGAGGGCGATGACGTAGTCGCGCGAACGGAACGCTGTCTCGTCCAGCCCCATCTCCTCGATGTGGTCCAGCAGCCAGACCTCCTCCCGGTTTTTCGCGTCCCGAACGTACATATCGAAACCTTCGCGCCGCCGGGCAAAAAGTATTTGTGAGTGGTGGCGTCTCCGGGGACGGCGGGGCCGGCGACCCGCCGGCAGAACTCGGCAAAGCGGTCGGATCGCGGGAAAGTACTTTGCAGATGCGGTGAAATTTGCACGACAAGCATGGCGTCGGAATCACTGGCGGAGCTAGACGATGTGGTGCACGAACCGTCCGACGCGTTCGTGGAGTCGACGAACGTGTACGAGTTCATGCAGACGTACGGCGTCGACGACTACGACGACCTGATCCGGCGAACCACGAGCGAGGTGGAGGGCGTCGAGGCGTCCGGCGTCGACTGGTTCTGGGACGAGGTCGTCGACTACCTCGACGTCGAGTTCTACGAGGACTACGACGAGGTGCGAGACGACAGCGAGGGGCCGCAGTTCACGGACTGGTACCCCGGCGGGACGATCAACATCTCGCACAACGTCTTGGACCGCCACGCCGCTGTCGACGTGGAGACGCGCAACAAGGTCGCCTGTATCTGGGAGGGCGAGGACGGCGAGATCCGGGAGGTCACCTACCACGAGCTCCAGCGGCAGGCGAACAAGGTGGCGAACTACCTCGACGAGCAGGGGGTGGGGACGGGCGACACGGTGGGCCTGTACATGCCGATGGTGCCCGAGGTCATCGCCATCCTCTACGGCTGTTTCAAGGTCGGCGCGGTCGCGGTGCCGATCTTCTCGGGGTTCGGCGTGGACGCGACCGCCACCCGCATCGCGGACAGCGAGTGCTCGGTGCTGTTCACCGGCGACGGGTTCTACCGCCGCGGCGACCCCGTCACGCTGAAGGAGACGGCCGACGAGGCGATCGAGGAGGCCGGCCACGTCGAGCACACCGTCGTCTACGACAGGCTGGGCGCGAGCGAGGACGACGGAGCGGTCGACATTCCGTGGACGGACGACCGCGACGAGTGGTGGAGCGACGCCGTCGAGCCGCAGGACGACGTGTTCCAGACGAAGGAACTGCCCGCCGACCAGGAGTCGATGCTGCTGTACTCGTCGGGGACGACCGGCAAGCCGAAGGGGATCGTTCACACCCACGCCGGCGTGCAGGTGCAGTGCGCGAAGGAACTCCATTTCGGCTTCGACCTGAAGCCCGCGGACCGCTTCTTCTGGGTGAGCGACATCGGCTGGATGATGGGGCCGTGGACGCTGATCGGGACGCACACCTTCGGCGGGACCGTCGTGATGTACGAAGGCGCGCCGGACTACCCGCAACCCGATCGGTTCTGGGAGATGATCGACCGCCACGGGATCACCCAGTTCGGCATCTCCCCGACCGCCATCCGGGCGCTGCGCAAGCAGGGCGACGAGTGGGTCGAGGGCCACGACCTCTCCAGCCTCCGCATTCTCGGCTCGACCGGTGAACCGTGGGACCCCGAGTCCTGGCAGTGGTTCTACGAGCACGTCGGCGGGGGGGAAGCGCCGATCGTCAACATCTCCGGGGGCACGGAGATCTGCGGCTGCTTCCTCATGCCGATGCCCATCCAGGACCTCAAGCCCTGCACGCTCGGCGGCCCCGGCCTCGGCATGGACATCGACATCGTGAACCACGACGGCGAGTCGATCGCCGACACGAACGAGCGCGGGTTCCTCGTCGCCCGCGACTCCTGCCCGTCGATGACCAAGAGCCTCTGGAGCGGCGACGAGCGCTACCTGGAGGAGTACTGGTCGACGTGGGAGGACCTCTGGGACCACGGCGACTGGGCCCAGAAGGACGCGGACGGCTTCTGGTTCCTCCACGGCCGGGCCGACGACGCGCTCAACGTCGCCGGGCGTAAGGTCGGTCCCGCGGAGGTCGAGGGGGCGCTCATCGAGCACCCCGACGTGAACCAGGCCGCGGCGATCGGCGCGCCGGACGACACGACCGGCACCGCCGTGGTCGCCTACGTCGTCACCGAGGACGGCGTCGGGGAGTCCGACGACCTGCGGGAGGACCTCCGCGAGCAGGTCGGCGAGGAACTCGGCAAACCCTTCCGGCCCCGCGAGGTGCTGTTCGTCGACGAGTTCCCGAAAACCCAGTCCGGCAAGATCATCCGCCGCGCCATCCAGGCGACCTACACCGGCGAGGACTTGGGCGACATGAGCAGCATCGAGAACCCCGACGCCCTAGACGAGATCGCCGCGGCGCGGTAGGCGTTCACGCCGTCGGTCGACGGTGCCCGCCGTCCGCTCTCGTCGCCTCGCAGTGTACATATCAACCGCCGGGTTTTGGGTAGTCTGGGCCGTCCGATACTGTATGTCTGATAGTGACACACACGAACGTCTCGAAGCGCGACCGGTCGACGACGACTCGCTGCTGTTCGTCGACGACGACCACTTCACGGAGGAGACGGTCTGTCTCGTCACCGGTGGGGGGTCCGGGATCGGGCGGGCGACCGCGGTCGCGATGGCCGCGAACGGGGTGACCGCCGTCGCCACCGACGTCGACGAAGACGGCCTCGCGGAGACGGCAGAACTGGCGGAGGAGATCGGCGCCGACGGGCGCGTCGAGACGGTGGTCGGCGACCTCACCGACGACGAGGACATCGAGCGCATCGTGGGGGCGGCCGCCGGCCACGGCACCCTCCGCTATCTCGCTAACATCGCCGGGATGCAACACATCGACGCGATCGAGGACTTCCCGATGAAGCAGTACGACCGGATGCACGACGTGATGCTCCGCGCGCCGCTGTACCTCGCGAAACGAACCATCCCGCACATCCGCGAGACGGAGGACGGCGTCGGCGCCGTCGGCAACATGGCGTCGGTCCACGGCCACTTCGTCACCTCCGACAAGGTGGGCTACAACGTCTCCAAGTTCGGTCTCCGTGGCCTCACGCAGTCCATCGCCGCGGAGGGCGGCGACGGTCTCCGGGCGTACTCCATCAGCACCGGGTACGTGAAGACGCCGCTGGTCACCGACCAGATCCCCGACACGGCCGAGCAGCGCGGCATCTCCGTCGACGAGGTGATAGACGACGTGATGCTCGGCCAGTCCCGCGTGAAGGAGATGATGGACCCCGTCGACGTGGCCAACCTGTTCGTGTTCGGCTTCTCCGAGCACGCGCAGCACCTCAACGGCGGCGACCTGCTGTTCGACGGCGGGATGACGCTGACCTACGAGTAACGGTAAGCGAGGCGCCCATCACCGACGCGGGCGGGTGCCTCAGCGGGCGGGTCCGGCGCCTCCCCGGCCGCGCCGGGGACGCCTCTGACGTCGCTGGGCGCACGGCCCGGCCGACGGAGCGGTCGCCCTCGCGCTACGACCGCCACTCGCGGCGGAGGAGGCTGTACGTGCAGGCGTCGCGGTACGCGCCGTCCGCGAACTCCACCTTGCGCTCGCGGACGTCCTGGGTGAACCCGAGAGATTCGAGGACGCCCCGCGACGCGTCGTTGTGGGCGTACGCCCCGGCGCTGACGCCGTGGACGCCGCTCTCGCGGAACACGAGGTCAACGAGGAGTTCGGCCGCCTCCCGACCGTAGCCGTGACCCTGATGTTCCGGGAGCAGCCAGTACGAGATCCACGCCCGCTCGCCGTCGACGCCGTAGGCGTGCACCGCCCCGATCGGCGTCGTCGCGTCGCCGGGGTGACCGGCGGGCGCGTCCGGGTCGTCCAGACACGCGACGAACCCGCGCGTGCCCTCGCCCTCCGCGACCTCCTCCACCTGCTCGCGGCGCTCCGCGTGGTTCCCGTGGACGAAGGAGCCGAGCAGGAACCGCACGCGCGGGTCGGTGTTCGATCGCTGGAGGAAGGCGGCGTCGTCGCGTTCGATCGTACGAAGCGCGACGCGCTCGCCCGCCTCGATAACGGGACCGGGCATCAGTCGCTTCGCGGACGATCGCCGGCCTCCCATTCCTCGCGCAGGACGCCGTACTGTATCTCGTCGCGGTATGCGCCGTCGACGAACCGCGCCTCGCGGCGACGGGACTCCTCGACGAACCCGAGGGATTCGAGCAGGCCCCGCGACGCCTCGTTGAAGTCGTACGCGCCCGCGCTGACGCCGCGGACGTCGTACGTCCGGAACAGCGTGTCGACGGCGAGTTCGACCATCTCGCCGCCGTAGCCCTCGCCCTGGTGCTCGGGGAGCAGCCAGTACGCCAGCCACGGCCGGTCGCCGTCGAGGTGCCGTGCGGTCACGGTACCGACCGGCGTCGTCTCGTCCTCGTCGGGGTGGCCGTAGGGCGCGTCCGGGTCGTCGACGCAGGCGAGGTAGGCTGCGGCGCCGTCGCTCTCCAGCCACTCCTCGATGGCCTCCTCCGACTCGGCGCGGTTGCCGTGGTGGATCGCGCCGAGGGGCCACCGGATCCGGGGGTCGGTGCGGGACCGCTGGAGGAAGGCGGCGTCGTCGCGCTCGACCGTGCGGAGGACGACGCGCTCGCCCTCTTCGATGACGGGTCCGGGCATCACTCGCCCTCCCACTCGCGTCGGAGCAGCCCGTACTGGTGGGCGTCGCGGTACTCGCCCTCGACGAAGTGCATCTCCCGGTTCGCGCCCTCGTGGACGAACCCGAGCGCCTCGAAGCGCTCCCGGGCGTCGTCGCCGTCCAGCACGGCCGCGGTCAGCGAGTGCGCGTCGTACGTCCGGAACAGCGTGTCGACGACGAGTTCGAGCGCCGCCTCGCCGTACCCCTCGCCCCGGAACTCGGGCGCGACCCAGTGGACGATCCCCGGCCGGTCGCGGTCGACGTGGGAGACGAACACGAACGCCACCGGCGTCGTCTCGTCCTCGTCGGGGTGGCCGTAGGGCGCGTCCGGGTCGTCGACGCAGGCGAGGTAGACCGCGTTCGCGTCGTCCTCGAACTCCTCCTCGATGGCCTCCTCGACCTCGGCCTCGTTCTTGTGGCCGTCGGCGTGGACGCCGACGCGGGCCCACGGGTCCGCGTAGAACCGCTGGAGGAAGGCGGCGTCCTCGCGCTCGACGGTACGCAGCGTGACTTCGTCGCCGGCCTCGACGATCGGTCCCGGCATCAGTCGTCACCTCCGCTCACGGGGCGCAGTCCGTCTCGGCACCCGACCGAACGTTCGGTCGCGGAGCGCGCGACGCGGTCGCCGCGTCTGGAGAGCTCGGTTGACATGTCACCGGGATCGGAGGGGAGGATTAAATCGATTTCGAGAGACTGTTACTCATTGACGAACGGTCGCACCGCGCCGGTCGGCGGACCGCCGGGCGACGCCCGGGCGGCGTCGTCCCCGTCTACCGCCCGCGATCGGCATCGGACGGTGGACCTCCTCCGTCGCCGTCAGTCGTCGGTGGCGGTCGCCGCGGGCGATCCGCGCTCGACCCACGTGCCGCCGTCGAAGTCGACCGCGTCGTTCCACTTGGCGACGAGCGTCGTCACCGCCAGGTCGCCGCTGATGTTCGTCATCGTGCGCATCCGGTCGAGGATGGGGTCGACCCCCGCGACGAAGCCGACGATCTCCAGCGGCAGGCCGAGCTGAGTCAGCACGAGCGTCAGCATGATCAGCCCGGTGCCGGGGACGCCGGCCGCGCCGACGCTCGCGAGCACCGCGATGGCGACGACGGTGAGCTGCTCGCCGATCGTCAGCGAGACGCCGGCGATGTTGGCGGCGAAGATGGCGACAACGCCCTAGTACATCGCCGTGCCGTCCATGTTTATCGTCGCGCCGAGCGAGAGCGAGAAGCTGTAGACGCTCTCGTCGATCCCCAGGTTCTCGTCGGCGTTCGACATTGTCACCGGGAGCGTGCCGCTCGACGAACGGATGCTCAAGGCGGTGATCAGTGCCTCCTTGCCGCCGGCGAGAAAGCCGCGCGGCGACTGCCCGACGAGCAGCACGACGATGCCGCCGAGGTGGACGACGGCGATGTGGAGGGTCACGGCCAGCGCCACCGCGAAGATGAGCAGCGCGAACGGGACGATGGCGTCGACGCCGGCCTCGCCGAACACCGCCGCCATCAGGGCGAACACGCCGACGATGCCGTACTCCATGACGCCCCAGACGATCTTGAACATCGCCTCGGCCCCGGCCTCGACGACGTCGAAGATGGTCTCCACCCCGCGCAGGACCGCCTCGTCCTCGGCGCTCTCCTGGATCATCGCCAGCGCCAGGCCGAACACGATGGCGAAGAAGATGGTCGGCAACACGTCCCCGGCGGCCATCGCGCCGATCGGGTTCTCGGGGACGATGCCGAGAAACACCTCCTGGAGGTCCGGCGCCTCGGCCTCCTGCGGCTCCGCGTCGGTCAGCTCCAGGCCCGTCCCGGGTTTATCAGGTTCCCCACGGCGAGCCCGATGAAGACGGCGAACGCGGACGTGACGGCGTACAGCAACACCACTTGTCCGCCGATCTTTCCGAGGCTGCTCGGCGACAGCTTCCGCGCGCCCATCACCAGCGTGAACACGATGATGGGGATGATTATCATGCTCAGCAGCCGGACGAACAGGTCGCCGAGCGGCTGGAGTCGCGTCGCCGGTTCCCCCACTGCGAGTCCGAACAGCGACCCGAGCACGAACGCCGCGCCGATCCGGTACACTATCGGTATCGAGCGGTACCGTCGCCAGTACCGCATCGCGCCACTGGATGACAATATCTCCACCCGGTCCGGGCTTCATCGATCGTTTGCATAAGTGTTGCCGGTAGATCGCGCGCCGCGGCCGTCGGTCCCCCGAAACCGCGTGCGGCCGGTCCGACGCGTCACGCCCCTTCCCGGCCCGCCAGGGCGATGAGCGCCGAACCCGCCAGTCCCGCCGCCCCCGCGGCGAGGAAGGCCGGCGCGTACGATCCCGTCGCATCGAACGTCGCGCCCGCGGCCCAGGGGGCGACCAGCCCGGAGACGGCGAACGAGAGTGAGACGAGGCCGAACACGGCGTTCGGGTTCGCCGTCCCGAACAGGTCCGTCGTCAGCGGCGAGAGCAGCGCGCCGTTGCCGCCGTAGGCCGCGCCGTAGACGGCTGCGAACGCGAACAGCCCGACTGCGGTGTCGACCAGTGGCAGGGCGAGCGTCGCCGCGCCCATCGCCGCCGAGCACGCGACGAACGTGCGGTGGCGGCCGAGCCGGTCCGCCGCCCACCCGACGGCGACGCGGGCGGCGCTCGTCGTCGCGCCGACGGCGGCCAGCGCCAGCGCGCCCGCCCGCTCCCCGATGCCGACCGCGCCGGCGTGGGCGACGACGTGGACGAAGACGACGTACAGCGTCGCGTAGACGAGCACCCACCCGGCGAACACGAGGCCGAACGTCCGGGAGGCGGCGACGGCGACGACCTCGTCGCGGTAGGTCGCCCAGTCGGTCGGCGGCCTCTCGGGGTAGCCGTCGGGGAACTCGGGCGTCGGGTCGACGCCGCGGCTCGGCGGGTCGTCCGCGACGAGGGCGACCGCCGCCGCCAGCAGGACCGCCGCGCCGCCGGCCAGCGCAAGCAGGGTCGTCCGCCACCCCGTCGCCCCGACGAGACGGCTGGCCGCCGGCGCGACTGCGAGCATCCCGACGCCGAGGCCGGCCGTAGCGATACCGGCCGCGAGGCCGCGCCGGCGCCCGAACCACCGCGGGACCGTCGCGTACGAGACCACGTACACCGCGCCGAGGCCGACCCCCGCGACGACGCCGTAAGAGAGCAGGAGCGCCGGCAGCGTCCGAGCGCGCGTCGCGAGGGCGGCGCCAGCGACGAAGAGGCCGGCGCCCAGCGCGAGCAGTCGCTGGACGCCGTACCGGTCGGCGAGGACGCCGATCCCCGCGGCGGCGACGTAGATCACTGCGGTCTGGACGGAGAACACCAGCGACACGTCGGCGCGGGAGAGGGCGAGGTCCGACTGGACTGGCCCCAGGAACACGCTGTAGGAGTACGAGACGCCGAAGACGACCAGCGTTCCGAGGAAGCAGCCGACGACGACCCGCCACCCGCGATAGACGCCCTCGCTCTCGGCCATCCGGCGTAACATCGATCGGGCAAGGTTTAAAGGTAGTATTGTCGACGATCGTCAAGTATGTCGAGTGATACAGGCACTGCGAACGGAGGCAACGCCATCGAACGCGCCGGGCGGCGACTCGCGGACGTCGTCGAGCGGTGGATGCCGAGCCCGTTCCTGTTCGCGATCATCCTCACGTACGTGGTGTTCGGCGTCGGCGTCGCGGTGGAGAACGTCGGCCCGTTCGAGATGGTGGAGTTCTGGGTGGACGGGTTCTGGGCGTTCCTCACGTTCGCGATGCAGATGGTGCTCATCCTGATGACCGGGTTCGTGATCGCCTATCACCCGCGGGTGAACGACGCGCTGCAGGGGCTGGCGTCGATACCGAACGACGGCAAGCAGGCCGTCGTCCTCGTCGGCGTCTTCTCGATGGTGATGGGGTGGGTCCACTGGGGACTGAGCCTCATCGTCGGCGCCATCTTCGCCCGCGAGATGGGCAAGGCCGCCCACGAGCGCGGGATCGACGTCCACTACCCCCTGCTCTGTGTCGCGGGGTACATGGGCCTCGGGCTGACGTGGCACTGGGGGCTGTCCGGGTCCGCGCCGCTGCTGCTCAACACGCCGGGCAACGAGTTCATCCAGCAGGAGATAATCACCGACGTCGTCCCCACGAGCCAGACGATCTTCAGCGCGTACGCGCTGACCCTGACCGCGCTGTCGACTCTGTTCGCCGCGGCCGTGCTCTATCTCCTCGCGCCCGCGCCGGAGCGCAGCGACGGGATCACCGAGTACGTCCCCGAGGACGAACTGTTCGGAACGGCGACCGACGGCGGCGAGGCGACAGAGAGCGAGCGCGCGCCCGCGGACGGCGACGGCGGGCCGGTGCCCGCCGAACGGATCGACAACAGCCGCCTCCTCGGCGGCCTCATCGCGCTCACCGGCGTCGCCATGGTCGCCTATACGCTCGCGACGCAGGGATTGGACGGGTGGAACCTGAACGTGGTCAACTTCGCGTTCCTGTTCTCCGGGCTCCTGATCTACCAGCGCCCCGCGCTGTACCGCGAGCGCTTCGGCGAGGCCGCGGAGGCCGCCGCCGGCATCATCCTCCTCTTTCCCTTCTTCGCCGGCATCCAGGGGATGATGAACGCCTCGGGCCTCTCCCAGACCATCGCGGACGGGCTGTTCGCGGTGTCGACGACGGAGACGTTCCCCGTGATCGCCTGGCTCACCGGCGCGGTCGTGAACCTGTTCGTCCCCTCCGGCGGCGGCGAATGGATCGTCATCGGGCCGTCCGTGGTCGAGGCGGCCCAGGACCTCGGCATCCCGATCGGGCACGCGACCATGGCCTACGCGGTCGGCGACGCCCACACGAACCTGTTCAACCCGTTCTGGGCGATCCCCCTGCTCGCCATCACCGGGATCAAGGCCCGCGAGATGTTCGGCTACGCCATCGCGATGCTGCTCGCGCTGATCCCATTCCTCGCGGTCGTACTGTTCCTCCTGCCCTACTGATCGGCCGCCTGTAGTAGAAATTGAAACTATTCACACATCGACCGGCACGCTGGGTGCGGATCGAGTGTGTCATCGCGTTCAATTTCTACTATACCGCGGCCGCGCCTCGTCGGCGGGGATCGAGCGCACGCCCGCCGTTTCGCCCGCCGCGTCCGACTCGACCGCGAGCGTCGCGTCCGCCCTCGTCCCGGCCGGCGCGTCGAGCGCGACCGCACCGCCGGCGACCAGCGGCGCGAGGACGCCCGCGACCACGGTGCCGGGGTGCGTGAGCGACGCGCGAACGGCGACGCTGTCCTCGGCGGTCAGGTCGTACTCCTCGACGACACGCTCTGCTGCGTCGACCAGTTCGCGGTGGGAGTAGGTCGCGTCGGCCGTCGCGAGCGCCGGCGTCGCCGGGTCGCGCTCGACCGACGGGAACGAGGGGTTCTCGCTCCAGACGTCCCGGCCGAAGTGCGCCACGGCCGGGTCCTCCGGTTCCGCGCCGTACCCGACGCGGCTGGTACCGGGCGGAACGTCGGCCGCGTCGGCCGCCGCGGCGGGCAGTACCAGCGCCTCCACCTCGGCCGGGTCGACCTCGCCGAACCGGGTCGCGCCGCCCAGTAGCGCCGTCCCGAACAGCGTCAGCAGGGGCTGCGTGGTGCGGTCGTCGGCGACGCCGACGACGACGCCCTCGCGGACGCCCTGGTGTCGCAGGAAGTTCCCGGTCTTCCAGGCGGTCGTACAGAAGCGGTGGTAGTCGTAGGTCGGCCCGTCCGCGACGGTCAGCGCGGTGGCGTCGCTGCGGCGCTCGCGGGCCACGAGGTCGTCGAGGGTCTCCATACACCCGGCTTCGGACGGCCCCGAAAAAAGCGCGCCGGGTCGTCGGCGGGGATCAGGACGGTATCGGCCGCTCCGCGAGCGCGTCCGACCGCGTGATGCGCCGCCGGTCGAACACTTCCTCGAGCGTACGGACCCCGCTCGCTCCCATGTGGTCCGTATCGACCGTACAGACGAGTCGTCCGTCGGCGCGTTCTACCCTGTGGTGCAACACGTGGAAGAACCGGAACAGCGGGAGGAGGTCGCCGTCCGGAAGCAGCTCCGGGAGTTCGTCGATCGCTATCCACACGCCCGCGTCGTCGACCGCGTCGGTCCCGGGACCCGACGCTTCGGACGCGGTCCGGTCCTCACCCGAGCGGACCGCTTCGAGCGTCTCGTGTATCGCTACCCCCAGTTCGGACAGCGACCGCAGGTCGCCCGCCCCGTCGGTGGGGGAGACGACGCGCAACCCGGCGGCTCGTCCTTCGAACCACGACTCGACCGTCGATGCGGCTCCGTCGGGGGCGACGACGACCGCGGTCCCGGACCGCGATAGGGCGTCGAACGCGAGTTCCGGCTGCCCGGTTTCCCGCGGTCCGGCGATGAGGACGCTCGTCGTCGACGACGCGTGAGATCCGTGCATTGTGACACCCGGCGTGACCACGTTTCGATCGACTTACCCTTTGTTACACGCCTCCTAACGGGAGACAGCGGCCGCGAAACCGGGGATATCGGCTCGGCCGAAACCGGTCAGAAGGTGCTCTTTATCTTCTCGAAGAAGCCCTGTTCGACCTCGATCTCCTCGCCGCCGGCCTCCGCGAACGCCTCCAGAGCCTCGCGCTGTTCCTCGTTGAGGCTCTCGGGGGTGACGACCTGCACCGTGACGTAGAGGTCGCCGTGGCCGCGGCGGCGCAGCCGGGGCATCCCCTTGCCGTCGAGGCGGAACCGCTCGCCGCTCTGGGTGCCCTCGGGCACGTCCAGTTCGACCTCGCCGTCCATCGTCGGCACGGTGACCGTGTCGCCGAACGTCGCCTGCGGGAAGGAGATCGCCTGCCGGTAGTGGAGGTCGTCGCCGTCGCGCTCGAAGTCGGGGTGGTCCGCGACGGACACCTCGATGAGCAGGTCGCCGTTCGGGCCGCTGTTCTCGCCGGGGGCGCCCTCGCCCTCCATCCGGAGCGTCTGGCCGTCCTGGATGCCGGCCGGGATGTCGACCGACAGCGACGCCTCGCGGCGGACCTGCCCCTCGCCGCCGCACTCGCCGCAGGTCTCCTCGTACAGCTCGCCCTCGCCGGAGCAGCGCCGGCAGGTCTGGGTCTGCTGGACGCGCCCCAGCGGCGTCTGCTGGACCTGCGTCGTCTGCCCCCGCCCGTTACACTCGGGGCAGGTGCGCGAGTCGGTGCCCGGCGGGTGACCGTCGCCGCCGCACTCGTCGCAGCGCTCGGGCCGGCGGACGGTGACGGTCTTCTCCGCGCCCTCGTACACCTCTTCGAGGTCTAACTGGAGTCGCGTCCGCAGGTCGGACCCCTGCCGGGGGCGGTCGCCGCGCCCGCCGCGGCCGCCGGCGCCGCCGAAGAACTGCTCGAAGATGTCGCCCATGCCGCCACCGCCGCCGCCGAACGGGCCGCCGCCACCGCCGCCGAACGGGCCGCCCGCTCCGCCGGCGCCGCCGTCGAAGCCGCCGCGCTTCTCGGCCTGCTCGAAGCGCTCGTGGCCCATGCGGTCGTACGCCTGGCGCTTCTCCTCGTCCGTGAGAACCTCTTTCGCCTTCTTCGCCTTCTTGAACTTCTCCTCGGCGTTCGGGTCGTCGCTGACGTCCGGATGGTACTCGCTCGCCTTCTTGCGGTAGGCGTCCTTGATCTCGTCCTCCGACGCGTCCGGACTCACGCCGAGAACGTCGTAGAAATCCTCGCTCATCAGTTGTGTCCGTTTACTCGGTTGAACTACTTGAAAAGCTTGGCTCGGCGCTCGGGGCGGCTTCGCCCGAAACCCGCCCGGTGCGGACGCAACGCCGGCGTCCGGACGCCGGCACCGTCCGAGCGTACGCTTTCGCGGTCGTCGGCGCAGCGGATCTCACGGATACCTTACAAAAACCCGTTTCAGGGAACGAATATGGTTCAAGTCAACGAGCAACAATCCATGGCGACCCAAGACGACAGGTACGAGCGCGTAACGACGCGGGCCGAACTCGAAGACGCGGGCCGAAAACTGACGACGCTCGGCGGTCAGCCGATCGCCCTGTTCCACCACGAGGGCGAGATCCGGGCGGTGAACAACCGCTGCCCGCACATGGGGTTCCCGCTGGCGAAGGGGACCGTCGAGGACGGCATCCTCACCTGCCACTGGCACCACGCGCGGTTCGAGCTCTCCTGCGGCGACACGTTCGACCCGTGGGCCGACGACGTACAGACTTACCCCGTCGAGGTGCGCGACGGCGACGTGTACGTCGACCCGCACCCCGAACAGGACGAACCGCCGGTCGAGCACTGGTCGAACCGCCTCGAAGCGGGCCTACGCGACGACCTCCGGCTCGTCGTCGCGAAGTCGGTCATCGGCCTGCTCGGCGAGGGCGTCGACTACGCCGAACCGGTGCGGACCGGCCTGGAGTTCGGCACGGAGTACCGCGACGACGGCTGGGGACCCGGCCTCGTCGTCCTCGGCGCGATGACGAACATCTACGACGACGTGCGTCCCGAAGACCGCCGCCGGGCGCTCTACCGCGGCCTGCTCGAAGTGGCCGACGACACGAGCGGCGAGCCGCCGCGGTTCGACCAGCCCGCCTTCTCCAACCCCGACCTCTCGAAGGAGCGCCTGAAGTCCTGGTTCCGCGACACCGTCGAGGTGCGCGACGACGACGGGGCCGAGCGCTGCCTGCGGACCGCCGTCCGGACGCTCGATCCGGAGGACGTCACGGAGATACTGTACGCCGCGGGCACCGACCACGTCTACCTCGACGCCGGCCACACGCTCGACTTCGTCAACAAGGCGTTGGAGACGCTGGACCACGTCGGCTGGGAGCACGCCGAGCAGGCGATCCCGACGCTCGTCCCGCGGTTCACGCAGGCCCGCCGGAGCGAGGAGCAGTCGGAGTGGCGACAGCCGATCGATCTGGGCGAACTGGTCTTCGAGTTCCACGACGACCTCCCCGACCTGCTCGATTCGCGCGACGCCGGCGGCTGGGAAGCGCCCGATGGGTTCGTCGACACCCTGCTCTCCGACGACCCCCACGAGGTCGTCGACGCCGTCCGCGAGGCCGTCGGGGACGGCGCGACCGCGGAGCAACTGGCCTCGCGGGTCACCTGCGCGGCCGCGCGGCGCGTGGTCCAGTTCCAGACCAGCAACGAGTTCAACGACTGGAACACCGTCCATCACACGTTCAGTTACTGCAACGGCGTCCACGGTGGCGCACGGCGGGTCGACGCGCCCGCGCTCTACCGCGCCGCGCTCCACGGCGCGCTGAGCGTCTACCTCGACCGGTTCCTCAACACGCCGCCGGCCCGCATCCCTGACGGCGACCCCGACGCCGACCCGGACGCGATCCACGGAGAGCTTCTCGACGCGTTCGACGAGGAGGGGAACGTGAACGCGGCCGGCCGCCTCGTCGCCGACTACCTCGCCGCCGGCGGCGACCCCGCGGCGCTCAAGCAGACGCTCGCTCAGGGGCTGCTCCGCGAGGACGCCGGGTTCCACACGCTCCAGCACGTCGAGGCCGGGTTCCGGCAGTTCGACCTCGCCGACGACCCCGACGAGGCGAAGCTCTACCTGATGGCGCCGGCCCGCTACATGGCCGCGCACTTCCCCACACGGCGCTCGGCGGAGCAGACGTTCACCATCGCGGAGCGGCTGGACGAAGGAGAGCGGGTTCACGAATCGTAGCCCCCGGTCGCCGGACGGAGATCTCCGCCGTCTGTTTTCGACGCTCGGCGTCGCTACCCGGCCATCTCCCGGAGCTCCGCGCTCAGCGTCTCGATGGCCGCCTCGACCTCCTCGTCGGAGGCGTCCTCGTCCTCGATGACGGCCTCGACATCGTCGACCTCGCGCTCGACGCGCTCGCGGAGGTCGGGGTCCTCGCCCGCCTCGTCGCCGAGGCGCTCGCCGCAGTGCGGGCAGCGGTCGTAGCGCAGTTCGGTGCTCGCCTCGTGGACGTCCTCCATCGCCCGCTGGACACGGTTCTCGGCGTCGACCTCCGCGTCGCGGGAGAGCGTAGTCCCCTCGACCTCGATCAGGAAGCGGGCCGTCTCGGTCGCCTCGTACATGACGTCGTCGAACTCGTCGGCCGTGAGGAAGTCGGCGTACGCGCCGTAGAGGAAGGTCGCGCCCGCCTGGCGCACCTTCTCCTCGAACGACGCTCGCGCCTGGTAGACGGCCTGACGCGTGTACGCGTCGTCCATGAACGGGACGAGGTCGGGGAGGTTCTCGCCGATCTCGGTCATCTCGACCCCCGTTCCGGTCCGGAAGTCCGCGCAGAGACGCGCCACGGCCCACTCGCGGGCGGTGAAGTCGACGCGGTCCTTGAGAAACTCGTTGACGCGGTCGTAGTCGGCCCCGTCGAGGCGGTCGAAGCGGTCGTACTCGGCAGTGTCGACAGTTTGCGTATCTTCGGGCATGGTGGTTTCGTGCGGTTGCCCGCACACGCGCAAGGGCCTGAACGCGGATAACGCTTGCTACCGGCGCGTACGGCGTTGATACCGGCGGTTATGGGGTTTCACACCTACCGAAAAAAGGCCGCAGAACGGGGTCGAAAACGGCAGTCGGTCCGCCTGTCCTCAGCCGTCGAGGCGAGTATTCAGGCGTTCAGTCCTCGTTTCCGTCAACCTCAGAAAGCCCGCTGGCGCTCACTTTCTGAGACACCGAGAGACTCGCTTCGCTCGTCTCTCGAGCCGAAGAGGACGACTCCTCGCGTTACTCGTCGTCGTTTTCGTCAACGTCCTCGAAGTCGGCGTCGACGAACTCCTCGTCGGAGCCCGCGGCGCCGCCGGGGCCGCCGGCGGGACCGCCGGCCGGGCCGCCGCCCATGCCGCCCGCGCCGCCAGCACCGGCACCGCCGGCGCCGGCCTGGGCCTGCTGCTGGTACATCTGCTTGCCGATCTCCTGGAGTTCGTTGCTCAGGGCCTCGGTGGCCTCTTCGAGTTCCTCCTTGGAGGCGTCCTCGTCGGCGAGGACGTCCTGCACGTTGTCGATCTCGGCCTCGATGGCCTCCTGAAGGTCGGCGTCGACCTCGTCCTCGTTCTCCTCGAGGAGGTCCTCGGCGCGCTGGACCGCGGCCTCTGCCTCGTTGCGGGCCTCGATGCGCTCGCGGCGGCGCTGGTCCTCCTCGGCGTGCTCCTCGGCCTCCTCCTGCATCTGTTCGATCTCCTCGTCGGAGAGGCCGGCGCCGCCCTCGATGGTGATCTCCTCGCTCTCGCCGGAGCCTTTGTCTTCGGCGGAGACGTTGACGATGCCGTTCTCGTCGATGGAGAACGTCACCTCGATCTGGGGCGTTCCGGCGGGGGCCGGCGGGATGCCGGTCAGGTGGAACTCGCCGAGCAGTTCGTTCTCCTCGGCGATCTCGCGCTCGCCCTGGAAGACGCGGACCTGCACGGAGGTCTGGTTGTCGGCGGCGGTGGTGAAGATCTTCGACTCCTCGGTCGGGATCGTCGTGTTCTTCTCGATGAGGCGCTCGAAGATGCCGCCCTTCACCTCGATACCGAGCGAGAGCGGGGTGACGTCGAGGAGGACGATGTCGTCGACCTCGCCGCCGAGCACGCCGCCCTGAATGGCCGCGCCGAGCGCGACGGCCTCGTCGGGGTTGACGTTCTTCTTCGGCTCCTGACCGGTGAGCTCCTCGACCTTCTCCTCGACCTGCGGCATCCGGGTCGACCCGCCGACGAGCAGCACCTCGTCGATGTCGTCCTTGTCGTAGCCCGCGTCGTCGAGGGCCTGTTCGGTCGGCTCGACGGTGCGGTCGATGAGGTCGGCGGTGAGCGACTCGAACTTCGCGCGGGTGAGGCTCTTCTCCAGGTGGATGGGGCCGTCGTCGGTCGCCGTGATGAAGGGCAGGTTGATCTCCGTCTCCTTCCGGGAGGAGAGTTCGATCTTCGCCTCCTCAGCGGCGTCTTTCAGGCGCTGGAGGGCCTGTCGGTCCTCGCGGAGGTCGATGCCGTGGTCGTCCTCGAACTCGTCGGCGAGCCAGTCGATGATCGCTCCGTCCCAGTCGTCGCCGCCGAGGTCGTTGTCGCCGTTGGTGGCGACGACTTCGTAGACGCCGCCGCCGAGATCGAGAATAGAGACGTCGAAGGTGCCCCCGCCGAGGTCGTACACGAGGACGGTCTGGTCGGACTCGTCGTCGAGGCCGTACGCCATCGAGGCCGCGGTCGGTTCGTTGACGATGCGCTCGACCTCGAAGCCGGCGATCTCGCCGGCGTCCTTGGTCGCCTGGCGCTGGCGGTCGTTGAAGTACGCCGGCACCGTGATGACGGCCTTCTCGACCTCGTCCCCGAGGTACTCCTCGGCGTCGTGTTTGATCTTCTGGAGGATCATCGCCGAGATCTGCTCGGGCGTGTACTCCTCGTCGTCGATCTCGACGGTGTAGTCCTCGTCGCCCATGTGGCGCTTGATCGACTGGATCGTGCGCTCGGGGTTCTGCACCGCCTGGTTCTTGGCGGGTTTGCCGACCAGTCGCTCGCCGTCCGAGAACGAGACGACGGAGGGAGTCGTACGCTCGCCCTCGCTGTTGACGATGATCTCCGGGTCACCGCCTTCCATGACCGCGAACGCACTGTTCGTCGTTCCGAGGTCTATTCCGAGAATTTTGTTGCTCGCCATCTTGAAGGGTACTTGCTCGCTCGTTGGTTTAAGCCTTGCTACACGAACTAACTCGCCCGAATAAAACTACACGACGGGGCGCGAATTAAAGAACTCGCTGCCCGGCCGCGGCGGGCCGAACTCACCGACCGTCGTCGTCGATCGCATCGCTTATCGCGTCGTCACTGGCTTCCGACACGTCGTCGCCGTCCGTG
This sequence comes from Halostella limicola, assembly GCF_003675875.1. Taxonomy (NCBI): domain Archaea; kingdom Methanobacteriati; phylum Methanobacteriota; class Halobacteria; order Halobacteriales; family Natronoarchaeaceae; genus Halostella; species Halostella limicola. The sequence continues at coordinate 391,815 of NZ_RCDI01000002.1, forward strand.
CTCTCATCGTTCCGCTCGTCCTCGGCTTCGAGGTCGATCTCCTCGACGTCGGCATCGTCCTCAGCGGCGTCGCCCGTCTCGTCGCTCCCGTCGTCGACTTCCCCGTCGAGTTCGATCGCCTCGGCCCCGTCGTCCTCGGCTTCCTCGTCGGCGTCGTCCGCGGCCGACTCGTCCTCCGCCTCGGACGCGCCCGACCCGTCGCTGACTGTGATCTGGGCGGTCTCAAGCACCTTGTCGCTCATCTCGTAGCCGGGCTTGTACACCTCGGCGATGGTGTCCGCGGGCTGGTCGCTCTCGACGCGCATCATCACCTCGTGGCGCTGGGGGTCGACATCCTCGCCGGGTTCGGGGTCGATCTCCGAGACGTTCTCCGCGTCGAGCACCCGGTCGAACTCCTTCAGCGTCATCTTCACGCCCTCGCGGATGCTCTCGACGTCGTCGTGGTCCTGGTCGACCGCCCGCTTCAGGTTGTCCCGCACGTCTAGCAGGCGCTCGACCAGGTCCTCGGTCGCGCGGTCGCGGATCTGGTCCTGCCGCTTCTTCGCGCGCTTCTTGTAGTTCTGGAAGTCGGCCTGCTTGCGCTTCAGGCGGTCTTCCAGGTCGTCGATCTCCTCGTCGCGCTCCTCGACCGCCGCTTCGAGTTCGTCGACGCGGCTGTCGAGTTCGACGGCTTTCTCCAGGAGCTGGTGGACCTCGTCGCCGAGTTCCTCGTCGTGTTCGGCGACCGCGTTCGGGAGCTGTTCGCTGATCGTTTGCTCGTCCTCGTCGGCTGGCTCGGACGCCGCGTCCTCGGGCTCCGCGGCGGTGGCGTCCGTTCCCTCGTCCTCGCTCATAGGCGGAAGAAGCCGACGGGTGGGTTTAATTCTTGAGGAATGGTCCGCCGGCGTGCCGGCGGCCGTCGGCGCCCGTCCGCCGCCGGGCGAACGGGGGCGATTTAACCCCCGAACCCGAACGTCGCCGCGTGGCCGCGCTCACCCTCCGCTTCGAGGACGGGACCGTTCGGATCGAGGGCGAGGGCCGGTGTCCGCCGTTCGTCGAGCGCGATCCCCGCTCCGAGACGCGGCGGGCGCCGGCCTTCCGCTACGCCGACCTGCTGGACGCGCTGGACGACCGCGGCGTCGACTACGAGGACCGCGTGCTGGCCCTCGACCCCCTATCGGGACTCGACTCGGCGTACGAACTCCGCGAGTACCAGGCCGAGGCGCTCGCCGCGTGGCGCGACGCCGGGAACGGCGGCGTCCTCGAACTGCCGACGGGGAGCGGCAAGACCGTCATCGCGATCAAGGCGATCGAGGAGCGTTCGACGCCGACGCTCGTCGTGGTGCCGACGATCGACCTGCTCCAGCAGTGGCGCCGGGAGCTCGCCGCGGAGTTCGACCGACCCATCGGCCAGCTGGGCGGCGGCGAGCAGCAGCTGGAGCCGATCACCGTCTCCACATACGACTCGGCGTACCTGCGGGCCGACGACATCGGGAATTGCTTCGGGCTGGTCGTCTTCGACGAGGTCCACCACCTCGGCGGCGAGGGGTTCCGCGAGATCGCTCGCCTGCTCGCCGCTCCCGCACGAATGGGTCTCACGGCGACGTTCGAACGGCCAGACGACGCCCACGAGGTCGTCGAGGAACTCGTCGGCCCCGTCGCCTACCGTATCTCGCCGGAGGAGCTCGCCGGCGACCACCTCGCCCCCTACGACGTCAAGCGGATCACCGTCTCGCTGACGGACGAGGAGCGCGAGGAGTACGAGCGCCGTCAGGAGACGTTCACGGACTACCTGAAGCGCTCGAACATCCAGATGCGCAGCGGGAGCGACTACCAGGAACTCGTCAAGCGCTCCGGTTCCGACCCGGAGGCCCGCGAGGCCCTGCTCGCCAAGCAGCGGGCCCGCGAGATAATGATGGGCAGCGAGCGGAAGGTCGACCGCCTCGCCGAGATACTCGACGACCACCGCGGGGACCGCGTTATCGTGTTCACCGCCCACAACGACCTCGCGTACCGCATCTCCGAGCGCTTCCTGATCCCCGCCGTCACACACCGCACGAGCGCCGCCGAGCGCCGGGAGATACTCGACGGCTTCCGCGAGGGCGACTACTCCCGGGTCGTCACCTCGAACGTCCTCGACGAGGGCGTCGACGTGCCGGACGCGAACGTCGCCGTCGTGCTCTCGGGCAGCGGGAGCGAGCGCGAGTTCACTCAGCGTCTCGGCCGGATCCTCCGCCCGAAGGAGGACGGGCGGGCCGCGCTGCTGTACGAGGTGGTGAGCGAGGAGACGGCGGAGGAGCGCGTCGCCTCTCGTCGGAGGTGAGCAGTCCGGAGGACTGCGAGTCTCGTCGGAACTCGTTCCGCCGGAGGTGAGCGAACCGAAAGTGGACGAACTATCCCTCTCCGTCCTCCTCGACGGCTTCCCAGCGCGGGCTGATTCCCTTGTTCTCCGCCGCCGCGTACTCGTCGCGTGAGAGGTCGAACTCGAAGGTGTAGGTGCCGCGCTCCCCGGCGTCGAGGCGGACCGTCTCCCGCTCGGCGTAGGTCGTCCCGTCGACCGTCACCTCGTAGACGAGCACCGCGGCCCGCCGTTCGTCGGCGGTGTTCTCGACGGTGGTGGTGACGACCATGTCGCCGGCGTCGCTCTCGCCGTAGTCGGTCTCCACGAAGACGAACGGTTCGCCGGGGTCGTCGGGGACCCCGACGTCGACGTCGCTGAGGTTGAGCTCCTCGGTCGTCGTCTCCGTCACGTACTCGCCGGATTCCGGCGGCCCCTGTCGGGCGTCCCACTCGCCGCGGTTCTCGCCGCAGCCCGCGAGGCCCGCGATGGCGAGGGCGCTCAGCCGCCGGAGGAGGATCCGCCGTCGCATACTCGGCCACTCGGAGCAGGGCCACGTATGTCTTGCGACCCGCAGCGGCGACGCGTCGCCCCGAACGGACCGCTTTTGCCGCTGGAACGCGGACTCGCGGACGAATGCTGACGAAGGACCTCCTGCGCGTCTCGCGGGCCGGCGGGGGGTACCACCCGCAGTTCGCCGGGCGCGAGCACCGCCCGCTCGCGGCGAAGGCGCTCGGCACGTATCAGGGCCACGTCGGCGAGCAGCGGGGCGACCTGGAGGCGGCGCTGACCGACCTCGAACGGGGGGCCGAGGACTTCAAACTCGTGCGGGGGTTCGCGAAGCTGCTGGAGCGCGAGGCGGCGTTCGAGACGCGCGCCGGCGTCGACCCGGAACTGGCGCGACGGGAGGCGTTCGCCGCCGGGGAAGCGGTCGGCGTCGTCGCCGAGAGCGAGCGGGCGACGGCGCTCTCGCGGGCGGCCGACGCGCTCGGCACCGACCCGGACACCGTGGAGGCGGCGCTGTACGCCGACCGCGAGGACCGGCAGGTGCTCGCGTCGTTCGACGCGCGCTGGTGTCCCGACGACCTGATCGACCAGTACAACCTCTCGCTGGCGCAGACGGCGCTGTTCGACGCGACGGAGGTCCGGGTCCGGACCTCCGATCCGAAGGCGCTCGTCTCCGCGGTCAAGCGCCTCCGCCTGATGTACGAGGTGCTGAAACGCGACGACGGGAGCCGCGAGGTGGTCGTCACCGGACCGACGCGGCTCTTCCGGTCGACGCGGCGCTACGGGACGCGGTTCGCCCGCCTGCTCCGGACCGCGGCCAAAGCGGAGGAGTGGCGGCTGACGGCGACGATCGACGACCGCGGCACCGAGCGCGAACTCGAACTGTCGGACGCGGACCCGGTGCGCGTCCCCGACGCCGACCCCGTGACCGACGTGACCTACGACAGCGGGGTCGAGGCGGACTTCGCGGCGCGGTTCGAGTCCCTTGGTCTGGACTGGGACCTCGTTCGCGAGCCCGAACCGCTGGCGGCGGGATCGCGGGTGATGATCCCGGACTTCGCGTTCGAGTATGCTCCCGCGACAGTATCCAGCGGAGGCTCGTCGGACGATTCCGACGGCGAACACGCAGACTTCCGCGTCTTCTTCGAGATAATGGGCTTCTGGACGCCGGAGTACGTCGAGAAGAAGCTCTCGCAGATGGACAGCGTCGAGGACATCGAGCTGCTCGTCGCGGTCGACGAGAGCCTCGGGGTCGGCGAGGCGATCGAGGCGCGGGACCACCGCGCGATCCCGTACTCGGGGACCGTTCGGATCAAGGACGTCCGCGATGCGCTCCGGCGCTACGAGGACGAACTGGTGGCGGCGAGCGCCGCCGCGCTCCCGGACGAACTCCGCCCCGACGACGACGTGGTGACGCTCTCCGCGCTCGCCGAGCGTCACGGCGTCAGCGAGGCGGCCGTCGAGGGGAAGGCGTTCCCGGAGCACGAGCGCGTCGGCCGGACGCTGGTGCGGCCGGCGGTCCTCGACGACCTCGGCGGGCGGATCGAGGTGGGGATGGATCTCGACGAGGCGTCCGGGGTGCTCGAAGATGCGGGGGTCACCGACGCCAGCGCTGCGCTCTCCGCGCTCGGCTACCGCGTCGAGTGGACCGGCCTCGGCGGCGGGACGGTCCGCGAGCGCTCGGACTGACACGACACCCCGGAATGTATGGCGGTTTCCGTCGTACGCCGACCGATGCCAGAGGACCGCTGCGGCTACACCCACGACGTCACCGCCATTCGGGGAGCCGGCGAGGCCACGTGTTGGCGCCCCGTCTGGGGGGATCGCGACCGGTGCGTGTGGCACGCCGACGAGCGAGGGAAGACGGAGAACGACCTGGCTGAACTCGCGCCGGAGGACGGTGAGCGGATCGACGGCGCGGTGATAACGACGACGGCGCTCAACGAGACTGACCTCTTCGCCGACGCAACGTTCTTCGAAGCGAAGTTCGACAACGTCCGCCTGCGGTACGCCGACTTCTCCGACGCGAACCTCCAGCGGTCGACGTTCGACGGCGTCGACGCCTACGGCGCGACGTTCCGCGGCGCGGACATGGAGGACTCGCAGATCAAGAACTCCGACCTTCGGAGCGCGACGCTGATCCGTACCAGGCTCTATCAGGTCGCGTTCTCCGACACCCGCGTCGACCGCCAGACGGAGTTCGGCCCGAAAGTCGTCTACGAGGAGCACCTCGAGGAGAGCGACGACGAGACCACCGTCGCGACCTGCCACGAGGCGGCGACGTGGACGTATCGCCAGCTAGAGAGCCTGTTCACCCAGAACGCCGACCCGGTGCCGACGACGAAGTACTTCGTCCGCGAGAAGGACACGCGGCGGAAGGCGGCGTGGAAGCTGGGCAACTACCTGCGGGCGGTGAAGATGGAGGCGTCGCGATGGGTGATGCTGTACGGGACGAGCCCTTGGCGGGTCCTCGGCAGTTCGGCCGTCGTGATCCTGCTCTGTGCGATACTGTTCCCCATCACGGGCGGCATCCAGGAGTCGGGCGCGGAGTACGCGATCACCTACACGCTCGAACAGCCGGAGGACACGGCCGTCCCGGTGATCGTCACGGTCCTCTTCAAGAGCCTCTACTTCAGCGTCGTCACCTTCGCGACCCTCGGGTTCGGCGACATCAGCCCGGTCGGGAACTTCGCGCGGATGCTCGCCGGGATAGAGTCGCTGCTCGGATCGCTGTTGCTCGCGCTGCTCGTGTACGTTCTGACCATGACGCCGCGGTGAGGCGGTCGGGACGACGGCCCCGCCGTCAGAACTCCCGGCGGCGTCCCTTCGGGATACGCGACCTGAGTTCGCCGTGGAGGTAGAGGCCGACGCCGAGGGGCGCGTCGGTACCCGCGAGGTCGTGGGCGGCGATCAGGTAGCCCCAGTCGCCGTCCCAGTTGAGTTCCTGGTCCTCGCCGGCGACGAACCGCTCGGCCTGCTCGCGCGTCAGGCGGACGACGTTCCGCTCGGCCTCGACGCCGAAGCGCTGAACCGCCTCGGTCGTCGGTTTCCAGTGTTCCTGCCGGGTCCGCATGAACGCCATCCCGAGGCCCTCGATCCGGACCGGCGAGTCGACGTCGCCGGCGAACGCCCAGATCTTGCCGGCGCCTTTCTCCCAGAACGAGATCCCGTCGAACGTCTCCGTCGGGACGGCGAAGCGCTCCTCCCACCAGTCGACGATCTCCTGGCGGGACGCCCGGCCCTCGACCTCGCGCTCGTCTGGGGTCTCGGGGAGGCGGTCGAACTGCTGTCCGCTGTTGCCGTCGCTCATGCCGTCACCTCCAGTTTCGCGACGAAGAAGCCGCCGGTGTCCTCGAAGTGCGGGTAGATGCGGGCGGCCTTCCGGACGCTCCCGTCGTACTCCTCGCCCTCCCACTCGGTGACGCCGGGGCGGTGTTCGATGTCGAGGTCCGTCTCGACGAGGCGGCAGTCCTCCTCGCCAAGCACGTGGTCGAGCACGCCCTCGTTCTCCTCGGGGGCGAACGTACACGTCGAGTAGACGACGGTGCCACCCTCGCGGGTCGCCTGGATCGCCCGCCGGAGGATCCCCTTCTGGACGCCCGCGACGCCCCGGACGTGGCTCATGTCCCACTCGTCCAGCGCGTCGGGGTTCTTGCGGATCGTCCCCTCGCAGGAGCAAGGGGCGTCGACCAGCGCGCGGTCGAACGGCTCGCCGCCGAACGGCTTCAGCGAGAAGTTCCGCGCGTCCGCGTTCGTCACGGCGACGTTCGTCACGCCGAGGCGCTCCGCGTTCGAGCGCAGCGCCGAGAGGCGGCCCAGGTTGTTGTCGTTCGCGACCAGCAGGCCGCGGTCGTCCATCAGCGCCGCGAGGTGCGTCGTCTTGCTCCCGGGCGCGGCGGCGGCGTCCCAGACGCGCTCGCCCGGGTCGGGATCGAGCACCGTCGCCGGGAGCGAGGACACCTCCTCCTGCCCGTGGATCCAGCCGTGGAAGTACGGCCACGTGTTGCCGGGGCGGTCCGTGTCGACCGTCATGACGCGGTCGTTCCACGACGCCCGCTCGTAGCCGACGCCCGCCTCGTCGAACGCGGCGACGACCTCCTCTGTGGTCGCCTTGATCGCGTTGACCCGAACCGCCGAGGGGAGCGGCCGCCGGCACGCGTCGAGGAAGGCGTCGAAGTCGTCGACGATGGGCCGATACCGTTCCAGTGTCTCCATTACCCTCCGGTTGGCCCGGCGCTCGCAAGTGCGTTTCGAAGGGGGTGCGGTCGGCAGGCAGGGGCATCGGCGGTGCGGGATCGCGCGGCCCGCACCCGACCACCCCCACGATTAAGCCCCGTCCGGCGGAGTGTCCGAACATGGCGCACGTCAGACTCCGCGGAGACGAGGTCGACCTCGACGAGCCGTACCTGGTGGAAGGGCTGCCCGGCGTCGGGCTGGTCGGGAAGATCGCCACAGATCATCTGGTGGAGCAGTTCGACATGGAGTACTACGCCAGCGTCCACTGCGACGGGCTCCCCCGGATCGGCGTCTATCAGGACGGCGACCGGTCGGTCCGCCCGCCGGTGCGACTGTACGCGGACGAGGAGCGGGACCTGCTCGCCCTCCAGAGCGACGTGCCGGTCTCGGCCGAGAACGCCGGCGACTTCGCGGACTGCGTGACGGGGTGGATCGACGACAACGACGCGACGCCCCTGTACCTCAGCGGCAGGCCGGCGGAGAAAGACGGCGACGTCCCCGCCCTGTTCGGCGTCGGCACCGGCGACGGCGGCGAGTGGCTGAACGAGCGGGACATCGATACGCCGAGCGAGAGCGGCGCGATCGCCGGGCCGACGGGCGCGCTCATCGCCCGGTCCGCGGAGAACGACCTCGACAGCGTCGGCCTCATCGTCGAGAGCGACCCGCAGTTCCCCGACCCCGAGGCGGCGCGGGTGCTCATCGACCGCGGCATCGCCCCGCTGGCGAACGTCGACGCGGACGTCTCGAACCTGGTCGACCGCGCCGAGGAGATCCGCCAGCAGAAGGAGCAACTCGCCCAGCGGATGGGTCAGGCCGACGAGGACGAGAGCTCGCAGGCCCAGCCGCTGCGGATGTTCCAGTAGCGCGCGAGTGACAGCCCTTTTAGTCGCGACGCGACGACAAGGAGCCATGAGCGATCTTGAAGACGCCGTCGAGGAGTTCCTCGACGAGGCCGACACGGTGTACGGCGAGTACGAACAGGGGTACATGGACGCCGACGTGGCGCTCGACCGCCTCGAAACTCACCTCGACGAACTGCGGGCGGCCCGCGAGTAACGGCGGGATAGCTCCTCGGTCCGGGCGCATCATTTATCGTGGTCCGGTCTCTGTTATCTGACAATCGAATGACCGGCCCTCAGCAGCGACTCCTCCTCGTCGGCGACGAGGGGGTCGCCGACGACGTCGCCGCGACCGTCGACGACGCCACCGTCGAGGCGGCGGACCACGGCGCGGCGGTGCACGGCGACCTCGACGCGGGCGACTACGACGGCGTTCTGGTCGCGGACGGCGGCGCGGACGCGACGGACGCCGTCCGCGAGGTCGCGGCGGACGACGAGGCGCCCGACGTCCTCCTCGTGACGACCGACGGCGGCGGGATCGACGACGCGCTCGACGCCGGTGCCGTCGACTACGTCCGGACCGACGACCCGCCGCGGGTCGTCCGGCGTCGGATACGCGACCTCACGGGCGCCCGCAGCGACCGCGAGCGCGAACTCGACCGCTACCGGACGCTCGTGGAGACGGCCGGCGACGCGATGTACGCGCTCGACGCGGACGGGACGATAACGATGGTCAACGAGTCCCACGTCGAGTTCGCCGACCGATCGCGGGACAGCCTCGTCGGGTCGCACCCCGGCGAGCGCCTCGGCGACGAGGCCGTCGCGGAAGCGCGGTCGGTGATCCGGGAGATCCTCCGCGACGACGACCGGACGCGCGGGCGGGTGGAGTTCGAACTCGAAGACGCCGACGGCACCGTCCGGCGGTTCGAGGACAACCTGGCCGTCCTGACCGACGAGGCGGGGAACTACGCGGGGTCGGTCGGGGTCATCCGGGACATCACCGAGCGCAAGGAGCGCGAGCGCGAACTCGACCGCTATCGGACGCTCGTCGAGGCCGTCGGCGACCCGATGTACGTGCTCGACGAGGGCGGGATCGTGACGATGGCCAACGAGGCCATGGCCACCCACCTCGGCTACGACCGCGAGGAGATCGTCGGCACCCACACCGTCGAGTTCGTCGCCGACGAGGACTACGAGCGGGGGACGGAGCTCCTCCGGGAGCTGTACGAGGACGACGAGCGCGACTGGGCGACCTACGAGATGGACAGCGTCACCGCCGACGGCGAGCGGACCCCGGCGGAGAACAACGTCGCCGTGCTCACGGACGAATCGGGGGATTACGCGGGATCGGCCGGCGTCGTTCGCGACATCGCCGAGCGCAAGCGCCGGACGGAGGCGCTCCGGCGGCAGAACGAGCGCCTCGACGAGTTCGCCAGCGTCGTCGGCCACGACCTGCGGAACCCGCTGAACGTCGTCCTCGGCCACCTCGAACTCGCCCGCGAGACGGGCGAGACGCGCCACTTCGACGTCATCGAGGAGGAGATCGGCCGCGTCGAGGACCTGCTCGACGAACTGCTGGCGCTCGCCCGGCAGGGGAAGGTGGTCGACGAGCCCGAGGCGGTGTCGCTGGTCGCCGTGGCGCGGGCCGCCTGGGACGGCGTGGCGACCGGGGACGCGACGCTGGAACTGCCCGAGAACGACCTGACGGTCGAGGCCGACGAGACGCGGCTCCGGGAGCTGTTCGGGAACCTCTTTCGCAACGCCGTCGAGCACGCCGGCCCCGGCGCGACGGTGCGAGTCGGCACGACGGCGAAGGGGTTCTACGTCGAGGACGACGGGCCCGGCATCCCCGAGTCGGACCGGGACCGGGTGTTCGACCGCGGGTACACGACGGCCGACGACGGCACCGGCCTGGGCCTCGACATCGTCGAGCGGATCGCCGAGGGGCACGGCTGGACGGTGACCGCGACGGCGAGCGGGGGCGCCGACCGGGACGCCCGCGGGCGGTTGCTCAGGGGGTCGGGAGGCGGTCAAGGCGGGTCCGGCGGGGCCCGGTTCGAGTTCCGGACGGCCTTCAATCGCCGATGAGGGCCCGGACCCGCTCCCTGTGAGCGACGAACGAGTCGCCGGTGGTCGACCGCGGACGCGACAGGTCGACGTCGACGATCTCGCGAACGGTGCCGGGTTCGGTGCCCAACACGACGATCCGGTCGGCGAGTTTCACCGCCTCCGTCACGTCGTGCGTGACGAACAGCACCGTCTTGCCGGTCTCCCGCCAGACGTCGAGGATCTCCTCGTGGAGCATGTCTCGCGTCTGCGCGTCGACCGCGCCGAAGGGCTCGTCCATCAGGAGGAGGTCGGGGTCCACGGCGAGCGCGCGGGCGATGCCGACGCGCTGTTTCATCCCGCCGCTCACCTGCGACGGGTACGCGTCCTCGAACCCGTCCAGACCGACGAGGTCGATTAGTTCCTGCGTTCGTCGCTCGCGGGCCGCCGCGTCGACGTCCTGCTGTTCGAGGCCGAACCGGACGTTCCCGCGGACCGTCCGCCAGGGGAACAGGTGGTACTCCTGAAAGACGATCCCGACGTCGGTGTTCGGTTCGGTGACGGGGCGACCGTCGAGCCGGACGCTGCCGCTCGTCGGAGCCTCCAGACCGCCGATGATCCGGAAGAGGGTCGTCTTTCCCGACCCCGACGGCCCGACGACGCAGACGAACTCGCCGGGGGCGACGTCGAAGGAGACGCCCCGTAGCGCCTCGACCGCGCCGTCGCCGGTCTCGTACGTCTTGCTCACGTCCTCGACGCTGACCTTCGGGTCTACTGCCACGCTAACGCCCTCCGTTGCAGGCTCCTGAAGGTGGAGTCCACGAGCAGGAACATCAGGCTCAGCACCAGGATGTACGCGATCACCACGTCGACCGCGAGGTTGTTGCTCGCCCTGATGATCGTCTGTCCGATGCCCGGGACGCCGAACAGTTCCGCCGCGACGACGAGCATCCAGCACCGGCCGATACCGGTCCGAACGCCGGTCAGTATCTCCGGGAGCGCCGCCGGGAGGACGACCTTCCGGACCAGGCCGAGGTCGCTCCGGACCCCCAGGCTCCGGGCGACCTCGACGAGTTCCTCCGAGACGTTCTCGACGCCGCCGTACGTCGCGTAGAAGTTGATCCAGAACCCACCGGCGGCGACTATGAACGCCGCGCCGGCGTGGTTGATACCGAACCACGCGATGGCGAAGCCGATGAGCGCGATCGGCGGCACCGGCCGCAGCACCCGCACGACCGGCGTGAACGCGTCGTCGGCGAGGGTGCTCCAGCCCATGACCACGCCCAGCGCGACGCCGAGGACCGTCCCGACGAGGGTCCCCGGTGCCCAGTGGCGAACGCTCTGAGAGAGGGCGTCGAGCATGGCCCCGGAGCGCAGTTCGGCGACGAACGTCTCCGCGACGGACGCCGGGCCGGGGAGGATGTACGGGGGCTGCGTCCCGGCGAGCGCCCACCACACTGCCAGGAATCCGGCGATCCCGGCGACGCCGCGGACGAGCCTGCGGACGTTCCAGTCTCGTCGGAACGGCTCCGCTGTCGTAGACTCCTCGCCGAGTCCGCTCTCCTCGGTCGTCTCGCTCATTCTGTGACGGCGTCGTAGAGGGAGTAGTCGAAGACATCGTCGAGGCTCAGCCGCTCGTCGGTCTTGCCGAGTTCCGCCGCGTACTCGGTGAATATCTCCGTCCCGTTCTCGATCTCACGGGGGTCAGAGACGAAGTTCGAGATGGGCGAGTCGAGGGCCCTCCGGGCGGTCTCGACGGACAGGGTCTCCTCGCCGATCACCGTGCTGGCGTGCTGTGCGGTCGCGTCGGGGTCGTCGTTGACGAACTCGGTCGCGCGGACGTGCTGCTCGACGAACTGCTCGCCGACCTCGCTGTCGCGGACCTCGTCGTTCATCAGCGCGACCGCCGCCGGCTGCCCCGGCATGAAGTCGGGCGCGATGGCGAGCGGCTGGTACGGGTCGCCGTTCTCCTCGGTCAGCGTCGGCACCGGCTCCATGATGCTCGTCCCGTCGATCTCGTCGGTCGCGAGTCCCTGCCTGACGGCGTTCGCGCCGCCCATGCCGATGATCTCGACGTCCTCGCCGGGTTCGAGTCCCTGCTCGTCGATGAGCCAGTAGCGGAGCAGGATGTCGGGGACGCTCCCCTCGGGGAACGTGCCGAACGTGAACTTGCGGCCCTCGCGCCGCTCGAACTCGGCGAAGGCGTCGGCACCGTGTTCCTCCCACAGCGGCATGAAGTCGTCGCGGGCCATCAGCATCATCGGCTCCTTGATGTTGGCCGCGACGACCTTCGCCGCGATCCCCTTGTCGATGACGATCATCGCGGGAACGACGCCGAACAGACCGATGTCGATCTCGCCGCTCGCGTACGCCTGCACGATGCTCGGGCCGTCGGTGAACTCCTTCGCGTCCACCGCGGCGTCGATCTCGTCGAAGTACCCCTCCTCCTGCATCACGAAGTGCTGCATGTCGGGGTAGATCGGCATGTACGCGACCGTCAGTTCGTCCGCGCCGCCACCGCCGCCGAGCGCGTTGCAGCCGGCGAGGCCCGAGATACCCGCGGCAGCCGCGCCGCCCAATCCGCGCAACGCGTCGCGTCGAGAGAACGTGCTCCGGTTCACAGTTACCCGGTCTAGTCGGGTCCGGTTTATCCGTCGCCGGAACCCGGTAATAACCGCGGCCGTCCGCGCCCGCCGTAGCTGCGGAAAAGCGGTTCTCCGCCGGCAGAGACATGCTTAACCGGTGATCCCTTCGCCGATTCGCGTCACAGATAGCGGCCGGTGTTTCCGATACTCCCCGCTGCCGAAGGCGGACCACCCACAGTTATGCTGTCGGCCATGCCGGTGTAGCACATGACGGAGTTCTCACGGCGGGTCGAACAGGTGTCGATCAGCGGCATCCGCGAAGTGTTCGAGGCGGCGGGCGAGGAGGCGATCAACCTCGGCCTCGGGCAGCCGGACTTCCCCACGCCGGGCCACGCCCGACAGGCCGCGGTCGAGGCGATCGAGGCCGGCTCGGCCGACGCCTACACCTCGAACAAGGGGACGCTCCCCCTCCGGGAGGCGATCAGCGCGAAGTACGACCGCGACAACCGGTTCTCGGTCGACCCCGAGAACGTCATCGCCACCGCGGGCGGGAGCGAGGCGCTCCACCTCGCGATGGAGGCCCACGTCGACCCGGGCGAGGAGGTCATCTTCCCCGATCCCGGCTTCGTCTCCTACGACGCGCTGACCCATCTCGCCGACGGCACCCCGAAGCCCGTCGGCCTGCGCGAGGACCTCACGATGGACCCCGCGACGGTCGAGGAGGCGATCACCGAGGACACCGCGGCGTTCGTCGTCAACAGCCCCGCGAACCCGACCGGCGCGGTCCAGAGCGAGGACGACATGCGGGAGTTCGCCCGCATCGCCGACGAGCACGACGTGCTCTGCATCTCCGACGAGGTGTACGAGTACATCGTCTTCGACGGCGAGCACGTCTCCCCGATGGCGTTCGCGGAGAGCGACAACGTGGTCGTCGTGGGGGCCTGCTCGAAGACGTACTCGATGACCGGCTGGCGGCTCGGCTGGGTGACCGGCTCCCACGAGCGCATCGAGCGGATGCTCCGCGTCCACCAGTACATGCAGGCCTGCGCCAGCGCGCCGGCCCAGTACGCAGCCGAAGCGGCCCTGACCGGGCCGCAAGACCCCGTCGAGGAGATGGTGGCGGCGTTCGAGGAGCGCCGCGACGTCCTGCTCGACGGCCTCGCGGACATCGGCCTCGACACGCCGACGCCCCGCGGCGCGTTCTACGCGATGCCGAAGGTCCCGGAGGGATGGGTCGACGAGTGCATCGACCGCGGCGTCGTCGTCGTCCCCGGCGAGGCGTTCGGCGAGCACGGCGAGGGGTACGCCCGCATCTCCTACGCGACCGGGACGGAGGACCTGAAGGCGGCGCTGGAGGTCATGCGCGAGGCGGCGAACGCGGTGCGGTAAGCGGTCAGCGTTCCAGAGACGTACTCCCGGGCCGGTCGTCCAGCGGGACGATCCGCCCCGACCATTATGTTCGCTCCGTCCTTTTGTGAACCCATGCCACTCTCGCGCCGCGGGAGCGGACCGGAACCGGCGCTCAGTGCGCTTCTCTCGCAGGTCCACCCGGTGTTCATGCTGCCGCCGCTGGCGGCGTCGCTGTTCGGCGGCGTCCTCGCCGGCGGCGTCGACCCGGTCGTCGCGGGGCTACACGTCGTCGCCATCTTCTCGGCGGTGTACACCGCCCACGTGAAGGACGGCTACGTCGACTTCCACGTCCGCGGCGAGGACGACGACCACCCGCTCACCGAGCGCGGGTGCAGGGCCGCCCTCGCCGGCGTCTCGGTCCTGTTCGCGGCGTGTCTCGCCGGCCTCTGGGTCGCCGTCGGTCCCGGCGCGGCCCTGATCACGCTGCCGACGTGGCTCATCGGCTTCCACCACGCCCCGCAGCTGGACATGAACCCGGTGACGGCGACGACGGGCTACCCGCTCGGCATCGCGGTCGCACTCGTCGGCGGGCACTACGTTCAGGCCGGTGCCCTCGGCGCGACGGCGCTGGCGTTCGGCCTCGTCTTCCTCGTCCTGCTGTCGGGCGTGAAGGTGATCGACGACGCGCAGGACTACGACTACGACCGCTCCATCAGCAAGCGGACGGTCGCCGTCGTCCTCGGCCGGGAACGGGCGCGGACGGCCGCGTTCCTGCTGATGGCGACCGCACTCCTCGCCGTCGTCGCCTTCGCCGTCGCCGAGCTGTTCCCGCCGTCCAGCGTGCTCGCCGTCCTCGCGTTCGGGGCCGTCGCGCTCGCGGCGCGGCGGGCCGACCCCGAGACCGCGACGATGCTGCTGGTGCGCGGGTCGTACGTGTTCCTCGCTGTGCTCGTCGCAGCGGTGTGGTTCGAGCCGCTGGGGTGAGTCGTCTCCTCGATTCGCCGGCGCGGCCGTTCGGTGCGCCAGAGCGTCGCACACCGGGTGAAGCCTGAAGGGACCGCGCCGGGGACCCCGAGTATGAAGCTCGTCGAAGCCACCGCCGACGACCTCGACGCGCTCGTCGAGCGCTGGTGCGACCTCGCGACGTCGATGGAGGAGTACTCCGACCTGAACGAACTCGCCGACGCGGACGTCGACGATGCCGCCGCCGACGGCTTTCGCGCTCACCTCGACGACGAGGACGTCACCGACTACCTCGTCGTCCACGAGGACGAAACGATCGGCTTTCTCACGCTCCGCGAGGGCCGCCACCCCTCCCGGAAGTACTCGAAGTACCTCCGGATCGTGAACGTCGCTATCGACGAGAAGCACCGAAGTCGGGGCCACGGCACGGCGGTCGTCGAACGCGTGAAGGAACTGGCCCGCGAGCGGGGCTGCGACCACCTCAAGGTCTCCTGCGAGTGGGAGAACGAGGACGCGCGCCGGTTCTACCGCGACGCCGGCTTCCGGCCGAAGCAGGTCGACTACGCACAGCCGTTAGAGTGATCCGCCGCGATCGTTCGAAACGCAGGTAAAACCGCGGTTTACGGCGGCGTGTCCTCAGTTGGTGCTGACGATCTTGATCACGTCGCCCTCTTCGAGTTCGTAGCTGTCGCCCACTTCGCGGCTGGAACGGGCGTTAACCGCGTGGAGGTAGCCGTCGCCAATGTCGCTGTGGACGGCGTAGGCCAGATCGACCGGCGTCGACCCGCGGGGGAGCAGGAAGGCGTCGGGAAGGACGGTGCCGGTCGCGTCGGTCCACTTCGAAGCGTCCTGCACGGGGTAGGCGGTGACGCGGTCGAGCAGGTCGTAGACGGCGTGGTTCAGCGCGGCCTGAACGCCGGTCCCGCCGTGCTCGGCCATCGCGTCGCGGAGGCCGTCGAGCGCGGCGCGCTGCTCGTCGCTCACGTCGCCGACGATCTCGAACTCCTCGTCGCCGGGGTCGTAGTCGACGACGCCCGCGTCGGCCGCGTTGCGCAGGGCGAGTTCGCCCTCCGCCGTGGTCGGGATCACGGGCTTGTCCAGGTCGAGCAGGCGCTCGACGTTCTCCTCGGGCGCGACGTCTATCTTGTTCGCGGCGACGATGATGGGCTTCGTGCGCCTGCGGACGTCGCGGGCCAGCGCCTCCTTGTGCTCGTCGGTCCACTGCTGGGGCTCGTCCGGGTAGTCTATCGAGCGGAGGCTGGCGGCGACCTCGGCCTCCGTCGCGCCGAACCCGGTGAGCATCTCCGCGAGCGCGTCGTCGATGTCGAAGTCGGGCGACCGGGACTTGCGGGTGACCGACTCCCAGTTGCGGTCGACGATGCCCGCCAGCCAGAGGTCCATCTCCTCCTCGACGAAGTCGATGTCGTCCATCGGGTCGTGCTCGCCGACCTCGACGGGTTCGCCCTCCTCGTTCGTCGCACCGCTGGCGTCGACGACGTTCACGATCGCGTCGGCGTTCGTGAGCTCGTCGAGGAACTGGTTGCCCAGTCCCTTCCCCTCGTGGGCGCCGGGGACGAGGCCGGCGACGTCCAGCAACTCGACGGGGACGTAGCGCTTCCCGTCGCGGCAGTCGTCGCTGTCGCAGCGCTCGTCGCGGTCGAGGCAGGGGCACTCCGTGCGGGCGTGGGTGACGCCGCGGTTGGCGTCGATCGTCGTGAACGGGTAGTTCGCGACGTCGACGTCGGCCCGCGTCGCCGCGGTGTAGAACGTGGACTTGCCGGCGTTCGGCTTCCCGGCAAGCGCGATCGAGAGCATAGGGGACCTACCGGGGACGCCGAAAACTGCCTTTCGGTTCCGCGGCCGCGCCCGGATCGATCCACGAACGGACACGATCATGAATGTACATGATGAGCAATACCGTTGAGACGCAAACGAGCCTGTGCGGCTGGTTTCAGTTACCACGGGTGGCTCGAAACGGGCCCGTTACTACCCCTACGCGGCGCCCCCTGATTGTGCGCACCCAACAATATTGGCGAAAGGTTTAAATACCTGTCGACCCTGTGTTTGAGTAGGAAACGAGGCTTCCGGTCTTCTTCGGGTTTTTCCCCACCGGTAGTCCTGTCCTCCACGGTGAGACCATCATGACAGATACAAGCATCCGAACTCACGAGACCCAAGTAACGAACGCCGAACGAGAGGCGACGCAGGAGGAGGCGCGAGAGGACGAGACGGTCTGCCCCGAGTGCGGCGGCGACCTCGTCACCCAGAGCGGCGAGACCATCTGCGAGGACTGCGGCCTCGTCGTCGACGAGGACAACGTCGACCGCGGCCCCGAGTGGCGCGCGTTCGACTCCAAGGAGAAAGACGAGAAGTCCCGCGTCGGCGCGCCGACCACGAAGATGATGCACGACGAGGGGCTGTCGACCAATATCGGCTGGCAGGACAAGGACGCGTACGGCAACACCCTGTCCTCGCGCCAGCGCCAGAAGATGCAGCGCCTGCGCACCTGGAACGAGCGCTTCCGTACGCGCGACTCCCAGGAGCGTAACCTGAAGCAGGCGCTCGGCGAGATCGACCGCATGGCGTCCGCGCTCGGTCTGCCCGAGAACGTCCGGGAGACCGCCAGCGTCATCTACCGCCGCGCGCTCGAAGAGGACCTGCTCCCCGGCCGCTCCATCGAGGGCGTCGCGACGAGTTCGCTGTACGCCGCGGCCCGCCAGGCCGGCACGCCGCGCAGCATCGACGAGGTCGCGAACGTCAGCCGGATCGACGACCAGGAGTTCAAGCGGACGTACCGCTACATCGTCCGCGAGCTCGGCCTCGAAGTCCAGCCCGCCGACCCCGAGAGCTACGTCGGCCGGTTCGCCAGCGAGCTCGACATCTCGGACGAGGCGGAGCGCCGCGCCCGGGAGCTGCTCCAGAACGCGAAGGACGAGGGCGTCCACAGCGGCAAGTCGCCGGTCGGCCTCGCGGCCGCCGCCGTCTACGCCGCGCCGCTGCTCACCAACGAGCAGATCACCCAGCGCGAGGTCAGCGAGGTCGCCGACATCTCCGAGGTCACCATCCGCAACCGGTACAAGGAGCTGCTGGAGGCCGAAGGCACCATCGCGCCGGCATGATCACCTCGGTCCTCACCGCTTCGCCTCTTCTCTGACGCCGTCTCGCAGTCGACGACCGCGATAGCGCAGTAACGCCGCCTGATTCTCCGAGCGACGCATCGGCCGAGTGACGACGCCGTTTCTCACAGCGACCGACCGCATCGATAGCGCCGACGACCGGGCTATCGAGGACGCGGTCCTCGCCGGGACTGGCGCCCCCGCTCACGACGACCCTCCGCGGAGGTACGACACCGCCTCCTCGTCGGACACCTGTCCGAAGTCGCGATAGTGCGCGCCGACGGCCCGGAAGTCCCGCGGCGTCTCCAGCGCGAACACGTCGTCGGCCTCCCGGCGGAGTTGGTCGATCGAGTCCGGCGGCCCGACCGGCACGGCGAGCGCGAGGTACGACGCTCCGGCGTCCCGGACCTGCCGGAGGCAGGCGGTCGCCGTCGCGCCGGTGGCGACGCCGTCGTCGACGACGACCACGCGCTTCCCGGTCACGTCGGGCGGGCGCTCCCGGTACGCCCGGGCCTTGTCGCGGGCGTTCTCGGCCTCCTTCCGGCGCTCGCGTTCGAGGTACTCTTCGTCGACCCCCAGCCGCGCGATCAGGTCGTCGTTGCGGTAGACGCTCCCGTCGCTCGCCGCCGCGCCCACGGCGAGTTCGGGGTTGTCCGGCGCGCCCATCTTCCGGGCGACGACGACGTCGAGGTCCGCGCCGAGCGCGTCGGCGACCGGACGGGCGACCGGCAGTGCACCGCGCGGGATGGCGAGGACGAGGTCGGCCGTCACGCCCCGGCGTTCGAGGTGTTCGGCCAGCTGACGGCCGGCGTCGGTCCTGTTCCGGAACATGCTCTCCCAAGTCCGGAACTAGGGTCGCCTGCGCGCATAAATCCGCCCCAGCGAATCATCGAGTCGCTTATTCACGGCGACCCGAGAGGTGACCGGCCACTTTTACCCTCCCCGGTTCTCGCCGCAACTGGGGGAGAGAAAATGGACTTCAGCGGTTTCACCGGCGAAGTGCAGCACCGACTCGAACTGGGCACGCAGGGCGAAGCGGTCCGCGCCACCCGTGCGGCCCTCCAGACGCTCGCCGAGCGGCTCCACGAGGGCGAGGCGACGGACCTGGCCGGGCCGCTCCCGATGGAGATAGACTGGTACCTGGAGAGCGCCGACCACGGGCAGCGCTTCGACTGGGACGAGTTCGTCGACCGCGTCGGCGAACGCGCCGGCGTCGAGGAGTCGGACGCCGTCTTCTACGCGCAGGCTATCGTCGCGCTCGTCGGCGACCTCGTCCCGGGGAGCGAACTCGACGACGTGCGGAACGGACTCCCTGGGGAGTTCGACGCGCTGTTCGAACTCGTCGGCGAGGAGGAGGCGTTCGACTGAGCGCAGCGGGGCGAGCGCCGCGAGCGGACGACCGATCACTCGATCTCGCGGCCGTCGGGCTTGAGCATCCGGATCTCGCCGCTGGCGCGCATCGCCCCGTCGACGGCCGCGCCGTCGGCGAGTTCGAGCGAGCCACAGGAGACGTCGCCGAGCACCTCGGCGTCGGGCGCGAGCTCGACCTGCCCGTTGCGGGTCGTGACGTCGCCGTGGATCCGGGTACCCTGGCCGACGCGAATGTCGCCGCGGGCGCGGAGGCTCCCGAACACGTTGTCGTCCTCGCCGACCTCGATCGATTTGGCGCGGATGTTGCCGTGTATCCGGCAGTCGTCGCCGATGGTCGCGGGCGTGGAGACGCGCCAGGCATCGTCGTTGACGGTGGCGTTGCGCGGGATCACGAGGGGGTCGTGTTCCGAGTCGTCCTCGTCGAAGACCTCGCCGACGAGCTCCTGCGCGGCCTCGTCCTCGCCGATGCGCAGCAGCTGCGAGAGGTAGACGAACAGGAAGACGATGGTGGGCATGGGGTTGCGGATGACGATCCAGCCGTTCGCCTCGAACCCCTCCTCGATCTCCACGTCGTCGCCGATGTCGAGGTCGCCGCTGACCATCAGCTGGCCGCCGACGTGGACGCGCTCGCCGAGGTAGGCGTCCTCGCCGACGAGGACGTTGCCGACCACGTCGCACCACATGTCGAGCCGGCAGTCGCCTTCCGCCTCGATGTCGCCGCCGAACTGGACGCCCTCGCCGGCGAGGACGTTCCGGCCCCGGACGCCGAACTCGACGGTGCTCCGGTTGCCGACGACGACGTCTCCGTCGGTCACCAGGTCGTGCTCCTCGACGGTGGTCCCGTCAGGGATCGCCAACTCGTCGAGGGGGTTCGTACTGAAGGGCACACGATACCTACTCCGTTGGTCGATAATAAACCCCCCGCGAGCGTCTGACGCTCGTCAGACGCGGCCGGCGTAGCGTTCGTCGGAGCGCGGACGGGGTTCTTCAGGTTTTTATTCGCGAGAATCGTATCGCGTGATATGACTACGCTCTCCTTCGACGACAAAGGCGTCGACGTCGTGTACCAGGGCACCGAGTTCCGCCTGGAGAAAGCCCTCATCGAGGAGGCGATCCAGAAGGACTACCGCGACACGACCGACCACGAGGTGTTGCAGATCGTCGCGGAGGACCCCGACCTCAACGGCGAACCGCGCCGCGTCGGCGACATCCTCCGGTAGGCCTCGCCGCGGCCGACGCGGACCGTCACAGCGCTTCCGGGTCGAACCGCCGGTTGCGACCCTCCCACTCGCCGCCGCCGTCTCCCCGCGTGTCGAGGTACACCTCCAGCCCGTTGCCGTCGGGGTCGTCGAAGTAGATCGCCTTGCTGATCCCGTGGTCGACGGGCGCGACCTCGGCGTCCCGCTCGCGGACCCGTCGGTAGACCGCCTTGAGGGCCTCGGCCGTCTCCACCTCGAACGCCGCGTGGTACATGCCGACGCCGGGACCGGGGCCCGGCGCGTCCGCGCCGACGCCCTGCAGGGCCACGTCGTGGTGGCGCTCCCCCCACGAGAGGAATGCGAACCGGTCGTACCGCTCCTCTGTCTCCAGTCCCAGCACGTCCGCGTAGAACGCGATCGCCCGCTCGACGTCCCGAACCTTCAGGTGTACGTGGCCGACCAGATGCGGCCGCGACTGACTCATGCAACCCTATCGCACGTACTCCGTGAAAAGGCGAGTGGCCGAGGCGGCGTTCGTTGCCGCTTTCCGGGATGTCCGCCGGTCGGAACGCGCTACTCGTCGTAGCGCTCGGCCGCCGACTCGAACCCCAGTTCGGACTGCTCGCGACTGCGCCGGTCCTCCTTCTCGGCGATCGCCTCCGGGTCGGGCGCGGCGTCGTCCGTGACCCGCGCCCAGGACTGGTGGACCTTCGCGTGACACCACCGACAGAGGTATACCGTGATCTCGTGCGAGAGCGTCTCGCCGCCCCGTGCGTAGGAGAGGTGGTGCTCCTCCAGGAGCGGGCGCTCGTCGGAGTGGGCCATGCGGCGCTCCTCCAGTCCGCACCGGACGCACTCGCGGTCGCGGTTGCGCGAGCGGAAGTGCGGGCAGTCGGCCCACTCCCAGTCGCTATCTCGCGAGTCGCTGTGCTCCTCGCTCGATTTTTTCGAGGCGCAAAACGCCTCGCGCTCGGGATCGACCACCGGACACGCGAAGTCGTCGGCGCGCCGATCGCGGGCGAACGCCTCGTCCTGCTCTGGGTGTTCGAAGGCGAACCGGCAGCGCCCGTCGTCGGTCAGGTGGTCGCAGACGCCCGCGTGCTCGTACGGGTCGTCGACGCCGACGGAGGTCCCCTCGGGCGTCTTCTCCATATCCGGAGATCGGCGGGGAGCGGTTTGAATCCCCCGACACCGCAACGCTTTTTCGCGCTCCCGGACACCCTCGCCCGTGCGACTGGTCCACGACCCCGCCGACGGCGACGCTCGGACGCTCGCGAGCGACGTCGAGACGGCCGACACCTTCGCAAGCCGGCTGTTCGGCCTGATGTTCCGCTCGGCGGTGCCCGAGGGCTACGCGCTCGTCTTCCCGTTCGACGGCGCGAAGCGCCGAGGCATCCACACCGTCTTCGTGCGGGTTCCGATCGACGTGGTCTGGGTGGCCGACGAGAGGGTGACCCGCGTCGAGACGCTCGCCCCCTGGCGGAGCGTCGCCCGCGCCGAGGCTGACACCGTGATCGAGCTCGCTTCGGGGGGTGCGGACGGCGTGAACGCCGGCGACGCGGTCCGTATCGTCGACTGAGCGGGTCGAGCGCAATATCTGTCGCAACGAACGGTTTATACCGGCCCCTCTCCCAAGGACCAACTGGTTAATCATGACCGGTGGCCGATTTATTCGGGGTTCCTCCCGAATCAACTAATCTCACAGACGGTGCCGACGTACAGCTTCTCGACACGACGCTACGGGACGGGGAACAGGCCCCGGGGATCTCGCTCACGCCCGAGGAGAAAGCCGAGATAGCGGAAGCGCTCGACAACGCGGACGTCTCGACCATCGAGGCGGGCAGCGCGTGCACGGGCGAGGGCGAGCGCCGGACGATCCAGCGCGTCACGGACCTCGGGCTCGACGCGCGGATCACCAGCTTCGCCCGCGGCGTCCGGGGCGACGTCGACCTCGCGCTCGACTGCGGCGTCGACGGCGTGAACCTCGTCGTCCCCGCCAGCGACCGCCACGTCGAGACGAAGGTGGACACGACCCGCGACGAGGTCGTCGACAACACGGTCGACCTCGTCGAGTACGCCAAGGACCACGGCCTCTGGGTCGAGGTGATCGGCGAGGACGGCTCCCGCGCCGATCTGGACTTCCTCGAACGCCTCATGGAGGCGGCGTTCGACGCGGGCGCCGACCGCGTCTGCTACGCAGACACTGTGGGTCACGCCGGGCCGGAACGGGCCGTCGAGGTCGTCTCGCGGCTCTCCGAACTCGGGCCGGTCAGCACGCACACCCACGACGACCTCGGACTCGGCGTGACGAACGCGCTGGCGAGCGTCGCGGCCGGGGCGGACCTGGTCCACGCGACGGTCAACGGCCTCGGCGAGCGCGCCGGCAACGTCGCGCTCGAGGAGGTCGCCATCGCGCTCGACCACTCCTACGACGTCGAGACGGTGGACACCACGCAACTCTACGAATTAGGCCAGACGGTCGCCCGCGCGACGGGCGTCCAGACCGCGCCGAACAAGGCCGTCACGGGCGCGAACGCCTTCACCCACGAGAGCGGCATCCACACCGACGGGACGCTCAAGGACGACGCGATGTACGAGCCGTACCCGCCGGAGAAGGTGGGCCGCGAGCGCCGGATCGTCCTCGGCAAGCACACCGGCCGCGCCGGTGCGCGCGCCGCGCTCGAAGAGCACGGCGTCGAGGTCTCCGACGAGGAACTCACGGAGGTCGTCAAGCGAGTCAAGGAGATCGGCGACCGCGGCAAGCGCGTCACCGACGCCGACCTGCTCGCCATCGCCGAGGAGGTCACCGGGCGCGACCGCGAGCGCCGCGTCGAACTGAAGGACCTCACCGCCGCCAGCGGCGGCGGCACGCCCACCGCCAGCGTCCGCCTCGAAGTCGACGGCGAGGAGCGCGTCGCCAGCGGCACCGGGAGCGGGCCGGTCGACGCCGCCGTCTCCGCGGTGCGCGAGGCGCTCGGCGCGGCGGCGAACGCGACGCTCGAGTCCTACCACGTCGACGCCATCACCGGCGGCACCGACGCCGTCGTGACCGTCGAGGTGGAGATGAGCCGCGGCGACCACAGCGTCACCGTCGCCGCCAGCGACGCCGACATCACCAACGCGAGCGTCAAGGCGATGGTCGACGCGCTCGACCGCCTGCTCACGACGCCCGGCGAGGACGAGCAGCCGGTGCTGGCGGACGACTGAGCGGCGCGGTTTCTTTTCCGAGCCCAGTCGTAGCCGCGCTTACCGCTCCTCTACCGCCGCGCCCACCCGCACCGCCGTCGCCTCGTCGTCGTACCCCGCGACAGCCTGGAACCCGACGGGCCGACCGTCGACGTCGCCGCAGGGCACAGAGATAGCCGGGTGGCCGGTGAGGTTGAACGGCCCGGTGTGGGCGATGGTCCGCAGGAGCGACTCGTCGTCGTCGATCTCGCCGAAGTCCGGGGCAGTCATCGGCGTCGTCGGGAGGACGAGGGCATCGCGCTCGCCGAGCGCGTCCTCGACCGCCCCGGTGAACCGCCGGGCGGCGTTCCGCGCCGCGACGTACGGTTCGCCCTCCGTGCGCTCGGCGAGGGCGCGGCCGAGCACCAGCCAGTCGCGGACGTTGTCGCCGACGGCGTCGGCGTCCATCTCTGCGACCGCCGCGCGCCACGCCTCGCTGTAGCCGGTGCCGGAACCGTGGACGACGCCGTTGTTGTCGACGAGCGAGGTGAACTCCGTCGCGACGATAGTCGTCACGAGGATCGGTAGCTGCGCGAACCCGTCGAAGGAGACGCGGTCGACGGTCGCACCGGCGTCGGCCAGCGCGTCGACGGTCGCGTTGACGCGCTCGCTCACCGGGTCGTCCGCGCCGGCCATCGCCGCCTCGATCACGCCGACGGAGAGGTCAGAGGCGTCACCGTCGGCCGCGTCAACGAGGCCGGACCGCGGCGCTCGGCCGCGCATCGAGGGGTCCCGCGAGTCCGCGCCGCCGATCGCTTCGAGCGCGCGGGCGGCGTTCGCGACCGAGTCGGCGAGCGGGCCGACGTGGTCGAGCGACGGGGCGAGGTCGGCGAAGCCGAACCGGGAGACCGTCCCGTGGGTGGGCTTCAGGCCGATGACGCCGCAGAAGGAGGCGGGGATGCGGATGGACCCGCCGGTGTCCGAGCCGAGCGCAACGTCGACCTCGCCGGCGGCGACCGCCGCGCCGCTTCCAGAGGACGACCCGCCCGGGGTCGCGCCGTCGACCCGCGGGTTCCGGATGGGGCCGTGCGCGCACGTCTCGCCGGAGGTGAAGTACGCGAACTCGTCCATGTTCGTCGTCCCGACCACCTCGGCCCCGGCGTCGAGCAGGCGCGAGACGACCGTCGCGTGGTACGAGGGCGTGAACTCGACCGCGGCGGAGCCGCAGGTCATCGGCACGCCGGCGACCGCCATGTTGTCCTTGACCGCGGTAGTGACCCCGGACAGCGGTCCGTCCTCGGCCGGGTCGGTCTCGAAGCGATACAGGAAGGCGTCGTGGGGGTCGTCGCCCTTGCGCACGTCTGCGGCCGGCTCCGCCTCGGGCAGATCCGGTTCGATGTCCCCGACCAGCGCCTCGGTGTTCGTCAGTTCCGCCGCGTACGCCTCCACGCCCGCCTCGTCGAGGTCGATCCCGTAGGTCGCGGCGGCCTCGCGGACGGCGGCCGCCGGTTCGGAATTTGTCATGTGTTCACGCCCCACAGATCACGCAGAGGACAATAGGCGTTGGCGAAGCGGAAGGCGACGACCGCGGCTCCGGTGGGTCGTTAGTAGCTGGTAACTACACGGCAGCCGATCGATCGGCGATTGTGACGTAGTATCATACGCATCCGTGTTGCCAACACGGCACAGGGGATCCCATGAAACTCGCACTCATCGCGGTCGGTCAGGCCGGCGGGAAGATCGTCGACGAGTTCCTGGCCTACGAGCAGCGGGCCGACGCGGACTTCATCGCGGACGCCACGGCGATAAACACCGCGCAGGCCGATCTCCGGGGACTCGACTACGTCCCGGAGGACAAGCGGGTGCTCATCGGTCAGTCCCGCGTCGGCGGTCACGGCGTCGGCGCCGACAACGAACTCGGCGCCGAGATCGCCGCCGAGGAGGCGACCGAGATCGTCGCCGCGACCGACGACGTGCCGGTGAGTCACGTGGACGCCTTCCTCGTGGTCGCGGCGCTGGGCGGCGGCACCGGGAGCGGCGCCGGGCCGGTGATCGCTCAGGAGCTCAAGCGCGTGTACACGAACCCCGTCTACGGTCTCGGCATCCTGCCCGCCAGCGACGAGGGCGGCATCTACACCCTCAACGCCGCGCGGTCGTTCCAGACGTTCGTCCGCGAGGTCGACAATCTCCTCGTCTTCGACAACGACGCCTGGCGGCAGTCCGGCGAGACCCTCAGGACCGGCTACAGCGAGATCAACGCGGAGATCGCCCGCCGGTTCGGCGTCCTCTTCAGCGCCGGCGAGACGAACACGGACGACGACGTCGCGGAGAGCGTCGTCGACGCGAGCGAGATCGTCAACACGCTGGCCGGCGGGGGCGTCTCCACCGTCGGCTACGCCTCCGAGGAACTCGTCCCGGAGGAGAACCAGGGCGGCCTCCTCTCGCGGTTCACCGGCGGCGGAACCAGCGAGCCCGACCCGAGCGAGGCGACCAACCGGATCACCAGCCTCATCCGGAAAGCGACGCTCGGCCGCCTCACGCTGCCCTGCGACGTGGAGAGCGCCGAGCGCTCGCTGTCGGTCGTCGCCGGCCCGCCCGAACACCTCAGCCGGAAGGGCATCGAGGAGGGCCGCCGGTGGCTGGAGGAGGAGACCGGGTCGATGGAGGCGCGGGGCGGCGACTACCCGCTGCGCTCCGACTCGGTCGCGGCCGCGGTGTTGCTCTCGGGCGTCACGGAGGTGCCCCGCGTCACCAAGCTCCAGATCATCGCCAACGAGACCCAAGAGAACATCGAGGAGCGCCAGAGCGGCGAGGAGAGCGCCCAGGAGCAACTCATAGGCGAGCAAGGCGAGGACATCGACCCGCTGTTCTGAGGTCGCGGGCGGCGTTTCGGTCGGCGACGCGTCGCGGTTCGGCCGGCGGAAAACACTCGACCGTCGCGAACGGCGCGTAGAGCGTTCGCTGGCCGTCGTCGTTCCGCTGAGAAGCGCCGAGGAGGAGATTTGAACTCCTGAGTCCTTGCGGACAGTTGCTCTCGAAGCAACCGCCTTGGCCGGGCTAGGCTACCTCGGCTACATCCGTCGATTCGACGTTATCGAGTTTATGGGTTTCGGTTCGGATACGTCTCACCTATCGACCATCAAAAATAAAGCGAGCGAGCGCGGACGGGAACCATGGACGTCCCCGAAGCCAACGAGGAAGCGCAGGCGATCCTCGACACGGTCGGCAACGCGGTCATCGCCGACCGGGAGTTCCTGGAAACCGTACTGCTCGGCGTTCTCGGCCGCGGTCACGTCCTGCTCGAGGATGTGCCCGGGACCGGCAAGACCCTCACCGCGCGGTCGTTCGCGACGGCGCTCGGCCTCTCTTTCAGCCGCGTCCAGTTCACGCCGGACCTCCTCCCCGCCGACGTGACCGGGACGCACGTGTTCAACGAGGACACCGGCGAGTTCACGTTCAACGAGGGCCCGATCTTCGCGAACGTGGTGCTGGCCGACGAGATCAACCGCGCGCCGCCGAAGACCCAAGCCGCCCTGCTGGAGGCGATGGAGGAGGGGCAGGTGACCGTTGACGGCGACACCCACGACCTCCCCGACCCCTTCTTCGTCATCGCGACCCAGAACCCCGTCGAGCAGGAGGGGACCTTCCCCCTCCCCGAGGCGCAGATCGACCGCTTCATGGTGAAGACGAGCCTCGGCTACCCGGAGCTCGAAGGCGAGGTGGAACTGCTGGAGCGGCGCCGGTCGCGCGAGACGCAGAGCCCCGAGGCCGAGCCCGTGGTCACGCCGGAGACGGTTCGGGAGCTCCGACTCGTGCCCGAGTCGGTCCGCATCGAGGACGAACTGCTGGAGTACGTCGCGAAGGTCGCGCGGGCGACCCGCGAGGACCGCCGCGTCGAGGTCGGCGTCTCCCCGCGCGGGACCCAGCGACTGTTCGAGACCGCCCGCGCTCGGGCAGTGTTGGCCGGGCGGGAGTACGTGACGCCGGACGACGTCAAGCGCATCGCCGACCCGGTGCTTGCTCACCGCCTCGTGCTGACGCCGGACGCGACGGTCAACGACGTGCCGAAGCGGTCGGTCGTCGAGAGCGTGCTGGACCAGGTCCCGGTGCCGACGATAGAGTAGGTTCGGGAAACGAGCGCCGCAGTTCGGTGCAGAAGGAGATTACCCGAGGACGTACTCGAGTTTGGGGTACTTCTCGACCAGCGGCGTGCCGTCGATCTCGTACCGCTCGACGTAGGCGTCGAGGCCGAGGATGCGGCCGGCGCCGAAGGCCGCCACGGCGAGGAACACGAGCATGTACGCGAAGTCGCCGTTGATCACGCCGTGGGCGACGTCCCAGTTACCGAAGTAGAACATCGCCATCATGAGCGCGCCGAAAAACGCCGCGAGGCGGACGACGGCGCCGACGAGCAGGCCGAGGCCGATGAGCAGTTCGCCCCACGGGACGGCGACGTTCGCGAACTCGACGAACCACGGCGTCGACCCCATCCACGCGAACAGGTCGGCCAGCGGGTTGCCGTTCGTGGCGGCGACGTGCGTGAGGTAGCCGCCGGCGCTGAACGGTTCGGCCGCGACGATCTTGGTGAAGCCGGAGTAGGCGAACGCGTAGCCCATCATGAGCCGGAGCGAGAGGACGAACCACGCGCTCAGGCTGTGGGCACGCCCCTCGACGGTGTAGCCGCGGATCGTACTTCGGAAGGTGTTGCGAGTTTCTGTGGAGATTGGTTGTGCAGACATGATAGGAGAACGCTCCTACTCCTATCAACGCGCTATGAGTATATTAAATTACTGAGGCATTCTATATCATGGTTACGAATAAGTTATAGCGATTATTCGCCCCTCTCCCGTTCGAGTTTCGCGCCGGACGCTTACGGGTGCGCCTGCGCCCGAACCATCACGGTCGTTCACGAACATGTTCCTTCCTCTCGCTTTCACTTTATTTCATATCTTTCACTACCCCTCACAATACAAGTGAATTCGCTGCATGGCAGACAATGTGTCACACTATACCTCATTCCCGTGGCTAAGTGGACTCAGGCGACAGGTGAGTCGGAGCGGAGCGGGGTGACCGATGCGGCGTCCGACCATCGTCATCGGTGTCATCGTCGCCCTGGTGCTGACGCCGATGTGGATCGTCGCGATCCAGGGCGAGGCGCCGACCGCCGAGGTCGAGATCGACCACAGCGTCAGCGAGATCCGGCCGCTCGACGGGTTCGTCGACACGCCGAACAAGCTCTCGCCGAGTCAGGTCGGCGTGATCGTCTGGATGGCGCTGTTCGCGCTCTTCGGCGTCGTCGCGGCGGCGCATCGGTTCATGAACGCGGCGGTCAGACCGCCGGAACGGGGGACGGTCGAGGCCGACGAGGAGGTGACCGCCGCGGACGGCGGCGTGACCGCTCCTAGATGGATGCGCACCCCCGACCGGTGGCTCGTCGAGTACCACGACGCGTCGGAGGGCGTCGAGGGGATCGCCGCGATGGGCGGTCTGACGGTGCTCGCCATCGTCTTCGCGGCGCTTTTCTCCGCCGAGTACCTGACGCTCGCGCGAACCCAGTACTTCGGGGTGTACGCCGCGGGGATGTTCCTGTCGCTCGCCGGCCTCACCGTCGCGTACTACGCCTGGTTCATGCCTCACGTCGAGGTCGCAGAACGGAGGGGACACGGATGACGGGGACCGACGAAGGGGACGAGGCCGCTGTTCCCTGCGATCGGTGCCCGTGTTCCCGCGCGGACCCGACGCTCTTCGAGGACGACCGGGCGGAGATAGAGCGCCGGGACGTCGCCAAGGGCCTTGCCACGGTCGGCGGGCTGACGGTCGTCGGCAGCCTGGCCGCGCCGCTGGCCGGGCTCACCCAGGTGTTCGAGCGGGAGTACTCCGGCCCGGTGTACAGCGACAACGTCGCGCTGGTCGACGAGGAGGGCGAGCGGATCACCGAGGACTACCTGGAGTTCGGCGACCACGCGACGGTGTTCCCCGAGTCGAACCCCGGCATCGAGGACGCGCCGACGCTGCTCGTCCGCTTCGAGGAGGGCGAGTACGGCGACGCGACGAACACCGAGTGGGTCGCCAGCGGGTACGCGGCGTACTCGAAGGTGTGCACCCACGCCGGTTGCATGGTGTCGGACATCGACGACGCGACCCTCGTCTGTCCCTGTCACGCGGGCAAGTTCGACCCGCTCGCGGGGGCCAGCGTCGTCGGCGGACCACCGCCCCGAGCGCTCCCGCAGCTCCCGATGCGGCTCTCGGAGGAGGGACACCTCGTCGCGACCGACGATTTCGAGGGGGCCATCGGTCCCGGGGGGGACTGACGATGGCCGACCGACTGCGCCGCGCGTACCGGTGGGTCGACGACCGCCTCGACATCGACCGCGAGGTCCCGTTCATGGGCAAGGCGTTCCCGGCCGAGGACTCGTACCTGCTCGGGGAGGTCGCGCTGTTTTGCTTCCTCGTGCTCGTGCTGACGGGGATGTTCCTCGGGTTCTTCTTCGAGCCGTCGACCTCGGACGTCGAGTACGAGGGCAGCGTCGCCGAGTACCAGGGCGAGGAACTGCCCGAGGCGTTCGTCAGCGTCCTCAACATCACCTACGAAGTGCCATACGGGATGTTCCTGCGGCGGATGCACCACTGGGCGGCGCATCTCTTCGTCGCCTCCCTGTCGTTGCACATGTTGCGTGTGTTTTTCACCGGGGCCTACCAGAACCCCCGCGAGCCGAACTGGGTCGTCGGCGCCGGGCTCGCCGTCGCCTCCATGTTCGCGGCGTACACCGGCTACGCGCTGCCGTTCGACGAGTTCGCCAGCACGGCGACGGGGATCGGATACAGCATCGCGAACTCGATACCGGTCGTCGGGAACGTCTTCGCGCGCATGGTGTTCGGGGGGGAGTACCCCTCCAGCGCGACCGTGCCGCGCTTCTACTTCATCCACGTCTTCCTCCTCCCGGTCGTGATCGCCGGGCTGATCGCCGTCCACATGGCGATCCTGATACGCCAGAAGCACACGGAGGCCCCGCGGGACGGCGACGTCGTCGGGGACGGCCAGCGGATCGACCGCGAGGACGACGACGTCGTGGTCGGCCTGCCGGCGTTCCCGAACCAGGCCGCGATCAGCGCCGTCGTGTTCTTCCTGACGATGGGGACGCTGTCGCTGCTCGCCGGCTTTCTCCCCGTCCACAACGTCGCCGAGTACGGTCCGAACGACCCCGCCGGGACGCCGGAGCTCATCATGCCGGACTGGTTCCTGATGTGGGTGTTCGGCTTCCTGAAGCTGCTTCCCAGCTGGATGAGCTTCACGGTCCCCGTCCTCGACATCCACGTCAGCACGGAGTTCATCGGCGGGATGGTCCTGCCGGGGATCGTCTTCGGGCTCATGTTCGTCTGGCCGTTCATCGACTCGCGCGACGAGCCCCGGCACTTCACGGTCGACCCGCTCGCCCGACCCTGGCAGACGGCGGTCGGCGTCGCGGGCGTCGTGTTCATCATGATCACCTCGATCGCGGGGATGAACACGATCGCGGCCGACATCACGGGGCTCTCGACCGGGACGATCAACCCCATCCTGTCGGTCGCGTCGATCCTCGGCCCGCTGATCGCGGGCGGGGTCACCTATCTCGTCCTTGACCGCTACGACGGGCCGTACTACGGCGGGCGACCGGCGGCCGCTGACGGCGGCGAGGAGCCGCCCGACGGAAGCGAGGCGGGCGACGACCGCGCGGACGCCGGGGACGAAGCGGGACGCACGAACGACGCCGACGACCGCACGGACCCCACCGACGACCGCGGCGGCGCGGCCGTCGGTGACGAACCGACCGGAGGTGAGCGCGATGAGTGACGCCAGGGGCCGACTGGCGCTCTCGCCGCGAACGTACACCTGGGCCGACCGCGTCACGAAGCTCGCGGGCGTCTGCCTGGTGGCCGCCGGGCTGGAGAGCGGGGGTCACACCCTCGCCGGCGTCGCGCTCGGCGCGACCGGCGTCGTACTCGCGCTCGCCACCGTGTTCGCCGAACCAGCGACCGACTCAGACACCGACTCATGAGCGAGAACGACAGAGACGACCGGGGGCAGAGCCAGCAGGACCAGATGACCGAGCGGAGTCAGGAAGGCCGACAGGGTCGGCGGAGCGTGAGCCGCCGCGCCTTCCTCAAGGGGGCCGGCGTCGCCGCGGCCGTCGGCGCGACCGGCCACGGCGTCGCCGAGGAGCTGTTCCAGCTCGACGGGCTGGAGGCCGTCGAGGGGGGCGACTACATCGGCGACTACCCGTACCGCGACTGGGAGGACCTCTACCGCGAGGAGTGGGACTGGGACTCCGTCGCGAGGAGCACCCACGGCGTCAACTGCACGGGCAGTTGCTCGTGGGAGGTGTACGTGAAAAACGGCCAGGTCTGGCGCGAGGAGCAGGCCGCCGACTACCCCCAGTTCGACGACACCGTCCCGGACCCGAACCCCCGCGGCTGTCAGAAGGGGGCCTGTTACACCGACTACGTCAACGCCGACCACCGGGTGACCCACCCGCTCCGGCGGACCGGGGAGCGCGGGGAGGGGCAGTGGCAGCAGATCTCCTGGGACGAGGCGCTCACGGAGATAGCGGAGAAGGTCGTCGACGAGGTGCAGGCCGAGCGCTACGATGCCATCAGCGGGTTCACGCCGATCCCGGCGATGAGCCCCGTCTCCTTCGCCAGCGGGTCGCGACTGATCCGCCTGCTCGGCGGCGTCTCCCACTCATTCTACGACTGGTACTCGGACCTCCCGCCGGGCGAGCCGCTGACGTGGGGCGTCCAGACCGACAACGCCGAGAGCGCGGACTGGTACAACGCCGACTACCTGATGGCGTGGGGGTCGAACGTCAACGTCACGCGCATCCCCGACGCGAAGTACTTCCTGGAGGCGGCCTACGAGGGCACCAAGCGCGTCGGCGTCTTCCCCGACTACTCCCAGACCGCCATCCACTGCGACGAGTGGCTCTCCCCGGACCCGGGCTCCGACATCGCCCTAGCGCTGGGGATGGCCCGCACCATCGTCGACGAGGGGCTGCACGACGAGGCCCACCTGAAGGAGCAGACGGACATGCCGCTGCTGGTCCGCGAGGACACCGGGAAGTTCCTCCGCGCGAGCGAGGTGAACGTCGGCGGCGGGGCCGACGACCCGGAGAAGGTGTTCGTCCTCGCGGACCGGGACGGCGGGCTCCGGGCCGCCCCCGGGTCGCTGGGGAACCGCGCCGGCGAGTACGACCCCGACGCGAGCATCGAACTCGGCTTCGACCCGCGGCTCGACGTCGACGCGACGGTCGACGCGACCGACGGGTCGGTGCAGGTGCGGACGGTGTGGAACCGGCTGCTCGACGAGTTATCGCAGTACGGGCCGGAGTTCGTCCACGAGGAGACGGGCGTCGGCAGGGAGACGTACCAGCGAGTCGCCCGCGAGTTCGGCCGCGCTGACCGGGCGAAGATCATCCACGGGAAAGGCGTCAACGACTGGTACCACAACGACCTGGGCAACCGCGCCATCCAGCTGCTCGTCACGCTGACCGGTAACCTCGGCCGGCAGGGCACCGGCTTCGACCACTACGTCGGTCAGGAGAAGATCTGGACGTACGAGGGGTGGTCGGAGCTCGCCTTCCCCGTTCAGGGGCGCTCCGTCGCGACGGCGCTGTGGACCTACTACCACGCCGGCATTCTCGGCAACGTCGACGACGACACACGCCGCCGCATCCAGCAAGCCATCGAGCGCGACTGGATGCCGGTGTACCCCGAGCGGCGGGAGGACGGCTTCCGCCCCGACCCCAGCGTCATGTTCATCTGGCGGGGCAACTACTTCAACCAGTCCAAGGGAGGCGTCGCCATCGAGGAGCGGCTCTGGCCGAAGCTCGACCTGATCATCGACATCAACTTCCGGATGGACTCGTCGGCGCTGTACAGCGACATCGTCCTGCCGGCCGCGAGCCACTACGAGAAGTACGACCTCTCGATGACGGACATGCACAGCTACGTGCACCCGTTCACGCCGGCGATCGAGCCGCTGGGCGAGTCGAAGACCGACTGGCAGATCTTCCGCGAACTCGCCGCGAAGATCCAGGAGGTCGCCACCGACCGCGGCGTCGACCCCGTTCCGGACCGGTCGTTCGACCGCGAGATCGACCTGCAGTCGATCCACGACGACTACGTCCGCGACCAGCTGACCGGCGAGGACGACGCGCTGGCGGAGGACCGCGCCGCCTGCGAGTTCATCCTCGAACACTCAGAGGAGACGAACCCCGCCGCGGCCGACGGCGACGGCGGCGACGGCGGGACCTCCGGCGGCGGCGGTCAGGGCGACCGGATAACCTTCGACGACGTCGACGAGCAGCCCCGCCGGTTCCTCGCGGCGGGCGACCACTGGACCTCCCCGATCGAGGAGGGAGAGCCGTACACGCCCTGGAAGCGCTTCGTCCAGGAGAAGGAGCCGTGGCCGACGTTCACCGGTCGGCAGCAGTACTACATCGACCACGACTGGTTCCTGGAGGACGGCGAGGAGCTGCCGACCCACAAGCGCCCGCTGGACCTGCAGGACCCGGACGAGTACCCGCTGCGGTACAACACGCCGCACGCGCGGTGGTCGATCCACTCGACGTGGCGGGACAACGAGACGATGCTCCGGCTCCAGCGCGGCGAACCGCTGGTCTACCTCCACCCCGACGACGCGGAGGAGCGCGGCATCGAGGACGGCGACACCGTCCGGGTGCACAACGACAACGACGAACTGGAGCTCCAGGCGAAGATCTACCCGTCGAGCGAGCCCGGGACGGCGCGGATGTACTTCGCCTGGGAGCGGTTCCAGTTCCCGAACCGCGGCAACTTCAACACGCTCGTAGGCATGTACATGAAATCCACGCAGCTCGTGCAGTATCCGGAGGACAGCGGCGAACACCTCTCGTTCCGGCCCAACTACTGGGGCCCGACCGGCGTCAACAGCGACGTGCGCGTCGAGGTCGAACTCCTCGAAGAGCGCGACCGGAGCGGCGAGGAGGACGACTCCGGCAACGTCAGCGGCGACACCGACGGTGACGTCGAGGGGGGAGAGTCCGGCAACGAGACGGACGCCGATGGCAACGACACCGCCAGCGGGAACGAGTCCGCCAGGATCGACGCCGGCGGGCGCGGGGGTGACGACTGATGAGCACGCAGGACGACGACGGGCCGACGGTCGAACTCGCGGACGGCGTCGAGCACCAGGTCGCGATGGTGATGGACCTCAACAAGTGCATCGGCTGCCAGTCCTGTACCGTCGCGTGCAAGACGCTGTGGACCGAGGGCGGCGGCCGCGAGTACATGTACTGGAACAACGTCGAGACCAAGCCCGGGAAGGGCTACCCCCGCAACTGGGAGGAGAAAGGCGGTGGCTTCGAGTCCGCCGAGCAGGCCGACAAGGAGGACACTCACGGCGAGCGTCAGGTCGGCGAGCTCCCCAGTCAGGAGGACTGGGGGCGGCCCTGGGAGTTCAACCACGAGGAGATCTTCTACGACGGGAGCGACGAGTCGCTCAAGCCGCAGGGGAGGTCGCCGGAGTGGGGGCCGAACTGGGACGAGGACCAGGGGGCCGGCGAATACCCCAACTCGTACTACTTCTACCTCCCGCGCATCTGCAACCACTGTACGCACCCCTCCTGTGCAGAGGCCTGCCCACGGAAGGCGCTGTACAAGCGCGAGGAGGACGGCATCGTCCTCGTCGACCAGGAGCGCTGCCGGGGCTACCGCTACTGCGTCGAGGGCTGTCCGTACAACAAGGTGCACTTCAACGTCATGAAGAAGAAGTCGGAGAAGTGCATCTTCTGCTACCCGCGTAAGGAGGGCGAGGGACCGGACGACGAGGTGCGGCCGCCGGCCTGCGCGTCGGAGTGTCCCCCGCAGTTGCGGCTGGTCGGCTTCCTCGACGACGAGGACGGCCCCATCTACAAGCTCGTCGAGGAGTACGAGGTGGCCCTGCGGCTCCACCCCGAGTTCCACACCGAGCCGAACGTCTACTACATCCCGCCGTTCGCGCCGCCGCAGCACACCGAGAACGGCGAGACGGTCGACGTCGAGCGTATCCCGCGACCCTATCTGGAGGAACTGTTCGGCGAGCAGGTCCACGACGCGCTCGACACCATCGAGCGCCACCGCGACCGGGTCCGCCGCGGGCAGGACAGCGAACTGATGGAGCTGCTCACGACGAAGGACATGGCGAAACAGTACCGGCTGGAGGTGTTCGAATGAGCGAGCGATCGAGCGCCGCGGACGGGCGGCGGTCGCTGGTCGCCGTCGCCGTCGCGCTGACTCTCGTCACGGTCGCCGCCGTCGTCCCGGCGCTCGTCGGGGCGCGGCCGGCCAACGAGGTGCCGGTGACCGAACTCCCGGACGCCGACGACTCGCTCTCGGAGCCGACCGGCGACGCGTGGGAGCGGACGCCCGCGAAGGAGATCGCGCTCGCCAGCGCGCCCAGCGGCGCCCCGAACGCCAACGACACGTCCATCGAGTCGGTGTCGGTCCGCGCCGCCTACACCGACGAGCGGCTGTTCGTCCGCCTGAGCTGGGACGATCCGTCGCGCGACGGCAACGTCTCCCCGGCGAACGCGACGCCGCAGGTGAACTCGTTCGCGGACGCCGCCGCCGTCCAGTTGCCGGCGGACGCCGGCGCGAACCCGGGCATCGCGATGGGCAGCGACCGCACGCCCGTCAACGTCTGGTACTGGAGCGGCGCGACCGGCGGCCAGGAACTGCTCGCCGGGGGGCCGGGGACAACGACCCCGATAGGGTCGGTCGGGAGCAACGCCAGCTACGAGGATGGCCGATGGCACGTCGTGTACGCCCGCAACCGCACCGCGGACGCGGAGAACCGCACGAGCTTCGACGGGGACGAGGACGTCCGGGTCGCCTTCGCGGTGTGGAACGGGAACAACTCCGAGCGGGCCGGCCAGAAGGCGGTCAGCGAGTGGCAGTACCTCGCGCTCGGGCCGGGACCGGAGGGGCCGCCGTACGAGACGATCCTGTGGGCGGTCGCCGGCCTGGCCATCGCCGCGGTGGTCGTCGCGACGGTCGTCGGCGTACGGAGGACCTGAAACCATGACGACGGATCCGGACCGAGAGAACGGGACGAACGGGGCGGGGAGCACGGCGGCGGAGGCCGAGGCACCGGTCGCCGAGCTCGACCCGGACGCCGGCGCGCGCGGGGCGGCGTACGCCCTGCTGGCGCGGGCGTTCGGCCACCCGGAGGAGCCGTTCTACGACGCGCTCAGTCGGGGGAGCGTCGCCGCGCAGTTCGAGTCGCTGTTCGACGAGACGACGCTCGACGTCGACGCCCCCGCCCCGACGACGGACGACGACTACGAGACGCTGTGTGCCCGGTACAACGACCTGTTCGTCGTCGGGCACGCGGAGTACGAGGACCGCACCGACGGGACGGTGAACTCGACGGGGCCGCCCGTACCGCTGTACGAGTCCGCGTACCGCAGCGACGTGTCGTGGAACGACGTCAACCTCGACCTGGCGAGGGCGTACGACTACTACGACCTCGGCGTCGACGAGTCCGACCGGGACCACCACGACCACCTGCGGCTCCAACTGGAGTTCGCCGGCTACCTCGCCCGGCGGGAGTCCCTCGAGGGCGAAGGGGCGGACGCCGCCCGGCTCGACTTCCTCGACCGGCACCTGCGGGTGATCACGGAGGGCGTCGTCGAGCGCCTCGACGAGGAGCCGGGGACGGGCGCGTACGGCGACCTCGCCGCGCTGCTCGACGCGTTCACGGCCGCCGACCGGGCCGACCTCGTGACGAGGGTGGAGGGGTGACCGTGGCGGGGGAGTCCACTCACGGAACGGACCCGGCCGGCGTCCGGGCGGTCGCCGAACGGGTCCGGCCGCGGACGCCCGGCGAGGTCAGAGCTGTCGGCGGAACGCTCGCGGCCGCCGCAGTCTGCCTGCTGGCGGCGGCCCGGATAGCGCTCAACGCGCCGCTGGGCCAGTCGCCCGCCGCCGCGCAGACAGTCCACGTCGTCGCGACCGCGGCCGCCGTCGTCGTCCCGGGCGCCGTCGCGGTCGCCGCCGGGGTCGTCGCCGACACCGACTGGGAACTTGTCGGGCTGGTCGCCGCGGGGACGTTCGCCGTCGTCGCGCTCGCCGCGCCGGTCGCCGGAGTGCCGGCCGCCGGGGTCCTGCCCGTCGCCGCCGTTCTGGTCGCGGGACCGAGGCTAGCGGGAACCGAACGAGCGGCGATACGGCGGTGGCCCTTCGCGGGACTCGCGGTCGTCGCCGTGGCGCTCTCGCTGGGCGCGAGCACCGGCGTTCTCGCCGCCGGTGCGCGCTCGCTCGGGACGACCGCGGCGCTGGTCGCGCTCGTCGCGGCGCCGCTTTCCGTCGCGGCGTCCCGCCGGTCGCTGGTCGTCGGCGCCGTCGCCGCCGCCCTCGTCGCGGCCGCCGCGGTCGCCGCGCCGTTCGTCGCCGGCGCCGCGTTCCTCGCGGTCGCCGCAGCGGTCGACCCGAACGTCGCCGTCGCGGCCGCCGCGGTCGGCGGGGGCGTCGCTGTCGTGACCGAGGGGCTACACCGGCGTCGGGTGCCGGTGGCCGCCAGCGGGTCGCTGTTGCTGGCCGCCGGCGTCCCCGCGACGGTGCCTCGCGCGCTCGCGGTCGTCCTCGGCGTTCACCTCCTGCTGGTCGCCGGCGCGCCGTCCACATCGGGGCGCGCTTCCGGGACAGCGAACGGGGGTGAGCCGGCGTGAGCGACGACCGGAACGGCACCGGCGAGAACCACGACGGCTGCGACTGCGGCTCCGGCGGGGGCCACGGCTGCGGCGGCGATCACGACCACGACCCGGAGGACGGCCCTCCGGACCCCCAGCTCGACCCCGAGCGGAGCCCGGGGTTCGGCGAGGACCCCGACGGCCTCGACGAGATCGAGGTGAGCCGCGACGTCACCATCGGCGAGGCGACGCCGGAGGAGCTGATGGCGAGCGACACGTCGCCGGTCGAGGACGACCCGGTCGGCGACCACCTCGAACGGCTCCGCTCGGGGACGAAGATCGAGCGGCGGCGCGCCGCGCTCGCGCTGGCCGACGCCGACGACCTGGGCGACCGCGTCGCCGAGACGCTCGCCGGCGTCGCCCAAACCGACGCCGACGCCGACGTCCGGCAGTTCGCCGTGGAGGCGCTGGGAAAGATCGGCGGCGAGATCGCCGAGCGGGGGGCGCTGGCCGTGACGAACGACGACGACCCCTGGGTGCGCGCGGAGGCAGTGGTCACGGTCGATCGGCTCGACCGAGCGGCCCACAAGGACCGGCTCGAACGGGCGCTCGACGACGACCACCACGCGGTCAGGCGCAACGCGCTCATCTCGATCTTCAAGCTCCGGGGGGAGGACGCGCGTGACGACCTCCTGTCCGCGCTGGAGGACCCGAGCGAGCGCGTCCGCGAGTGGGCCGCACACATGCTCGCCGGCGTGGACGACGACGAGGCCCGCGAGGCGCTGAAGCGCGCGGCGACCCGCGACGAGAGCGGCGTCGTCCGAACCACCGCCGGCAACGCGCTGCAGGAGGACCCCGCCCGGTTCCGGCGCTCCTTCCGCGGCGCGCTCTCGGAGCGGGAGGTGCTGCTCCCCGGCGAGGACCTGCTCAACCGACAACCGGACCTATGAGCGTACCAGACACCGAACTCCGCGAACGAGTCGAGACAGCCCTGCGACGCGTCGAGGACCCGCGGCTGGGGATGAACGTCTTCGAGGCCGGCCTCGTCGAGGCGATCCGCGTCGACGACGGCGCGGTCGTCGTCGAGGCCGCGCTCGACGGGTTCGAGGGCGACGCGGTCGAGGGCGTGACGCAGGCGATAGTAGCCGCCGCGGCCGACGCGGAGGGCGTCGACCGGGCCCACGTCGAACCGACGACGCCGTCCGCCGAGGACGCGGTTTCTGTCGCCGAGATCGACACCGTCGTCGCGGTGGCGAGCACGAAAGGCGGCGTCGGTAAGACGACCGTCGCGACCCACCTCGCATGCGCGCTGGCGGCCGACGGGGACCTCGCGCTGTTCGACGCCGACATCTACGGGCCGAACGTGCCGTCGCTGCTCGGCGTCGACGGGATGATCCGCGCGGACGAGGACGACCGGCCGGTCCCCCTGTCGGTCGGCCCGATCGAGGTGATGAGCACCGCGCTCCTGACCGAGGGCGGGCCGCTGGCGTGGCGCGGGGCGATGGCCCACGACGCCCTGACAGAACTGTTCGAGACGACCGCCTGGAGCGACCCGGGGACGATGGTGATCGACCTGCCGCCCGGGACGGGCGACGTCGCG
This sequence comes from Halostella limicola, assembly GCF_003675875.1. NCBI lineage: Archaea > Methanobacteriati > Methanobacteriota > Halobacteria > Halobacteriales > Natronoarchaeaceae > Halostella > Halostella limicola. The sequence continues at coordinate 431,793 of NZ_RCDI01000002.1, forward strand.
CTGACGACCCTGCAGGAGGTGCCGGTCGACGGCGTGGTCCTCGTCACGACGCCGTTTCACACGAGCCTCGAGGACACCCGCCGGAGCGTCGAACTGTTCGAGGAGAACGGCGTGCCGGTCCTCGGCACCGTCGTCAACATGGACCGGTTCACCTGCGAGTGCGGCCGCGAGCACGATCTGTTCCCGAACGAGGAGACGGGCGAAGCGTTAGACGCGCCGGTGCTCGCCCGCCTCCCCTTCGACCGCGAGATGCAGGCGGACCCCCGGCCCGGTACGGCCCCCGACGCCGTCGAGGCGCTGGCCGACGACGTCCGGGAGCGCCTCGACGACCTCGACGGGATCGCGGTGCCCGACGACGCCGTCGACCTCCGCGGCGAGCCCGCTCGCCGGCGCTACGACCTCGTCAGCGAAGCGTTCGGCGACCTCGACGCGGGCGAGCGACTGCACGTCGTCAGCGACCGCGACCCGACGCCCGCCGGCGAGTTCCTCGTGGACTTGCTCGGCGCGTCCGGGCCGCCCGAGGACGCCCTCGACGAGTTCGTGGTCGAGCGCAAGGGGCCGGACGAGTGGGTGCTCGTCGCCGGCCGGCCGTGACCGGCCCGAATCCGGGCCGAATCGGGGTCAGGGCGCCATGTGCGTGACGTGCTCCGGTTCGATCGAGAGGATGACCCGCTCGGTCTCGATCGGGTTGGGGTAGTCGTCCTCGCCCATGTAGCGCTTCGCGAGTTCGTCGATGTGCTTGCGCGCGCCCTCCGTCGTGATCTCCGCCACTTCGCCCCGCACCGAGAGCATCCGGTACGGGTTGTCCGGGTCGGTCATGCTGACGGCGACCCGCCGGTCCTCCCGGACGTTCTCCTCCTTCTTGCGGCCGCGCTCGGTGTTCACCAGCAGGCGGTCGGCGTCCGCGTCGTAGTCGACCCACACCGGTGTCACGTGGGGCGACCCGTCCGGCAACAGCGTCGCCAGGTGGGCGAACGTCTTCTTCTCGAACAGGTCTCGGAAGTCGTCGGGTATCGTCGTCACGAGTGTGGTTGGAGAACGAGCCACTAAGGCGCGCGGCTTCCTCGCAACGAGCGACGAATTACGGACTGCGGACGTGTTCGGACCGTCCGCGTCCGACGGCGACGAACCGACGCCGCCTCACGTCCGCAGGACGCTCGTCAGCGCCACGACGGCGATGAGGAGGAACACGAGCGCCGACAGCGGCTTACCGCCCCCGGCGACCGAGTACAGCCCGTAGCTCCCGACGGAGACGCCGAGCGCGAGCGCGACGCTCCCGCCGGCGTGGACGACCTCGGTCCGGCGCGTGTCGGCCTCGCGCCCGAGCTGCTCGCCGAGGCTGATGGCGTTGTCGAGCAGGTCCCACGCGACGACCGCGCCGCCGGCCCCGAGGAGGACGACGAGCGTCGGCGCGTTCTCGACCGCCGCCGTGACGGCCGCGCCGAACAGCAGGACGCCGGCCCAGACCGCCGCCCGCCGCCACCCGCGAGCAACGGCCGCGGCCGCCGCACAGAGCGCCAGCGCGCCGAACGGGAGCGCGAGCATCGAATAGAACCCGAGCGCCAGCGCGACGACGCTGATCGCCGCGGCCGCCAGACCGCCGCTTTGCAGCGACGGGAGCCGCGTTATCTCCTCGGTCATCGCGACCACCGCTTCCCGGCGCTCGCGAGCGCCGACTCGATCGACTCGCCGTCCGGAACGTCGACTACGCGGACTCCCGCTCCCCGCAGCGCCGTTATCCGGGCCGCGCGCTCGGCCCCGGCGAGGCGGCGGCCGGCCGTGTCGTCCCCCGTCGGATCGGGGCTGACGACGGTGACGAGGTGGCCGTGGGCGTCGACCAGCCGCGCGAAGCGGACGACCTGGTCGTCACAGAGTGGGGAGAACAGGATCACCTGCGCGTCCTCCGGGAGGCGCTTGCGCAACCGGCGCAGGCGCACGTTGAAGTAGAAGTCGGTCTCGGGCGGCTCCGGCGAGAAGGCGGCGTGCGACGAGAACAGCGACCGCGCCCTCGCGCGGTGGTCCGTCCCGAGGCCGGGCGCGAGCCACGCCTCCGTCGGACCGAACGCCGCGATCCCGACGCGGTTGCCCGCGTCCAGTAGCGAGGGGAACACGGCGGTCGCCGCCTCCACCGAGCGGTCGACCGCGTGCGGGCGGTCCTCGCCCGGGCGGAGGTACGCCGCCTCGCGCACGTCGAGGAGGAGGACGACCGTCGCCGAACGTTCCTGTCGGAACCGCAGGGTCGCGAGTTCCCCGGTCCGCGCGTGGCGGTTCCAGTCGATGCGGGAGATGGCGTCGCCGGGGCGGTACTCCCGGGTGGAGTGGAACTCGACGCCCTCGCCGCCGTCGTCGGTCTCGACGCGCCCGGCGTGGCGGGTGGTCAGGGCCCGGAGCGCGACGCCGGAGACCGGCTCGAACGTCGGTTCGCACGTCAGCCGGTCCGCCGTCGGTATCCGGGCGCGGGTCTCGACCGCGCCGCTCATCCCCCGCGCGACGACGAGGAGGTGGTCGAACTCGTGGGTCCCCCGCCCGGCGACGACGGTGTACTCGAACGTGGCGGACTCGCCGGACCGGAGGGACGTTCCGTGGCGGGGCACGCCGTCGACGACCGCGAGCGGGTCCGGCACGCCGTCGACGAGGCGGAGGTCGGGGAGCGTCGACTCGCCCTCGTTGGTCACCGTCACCGCGACCTCGACCTCGTCGCCCGGATCGGGGTCGGCGTCGGAGAGCCGCCGCTCGACGGCGAGCGACACCGGTAGCTCCGTCGCCGACCGCGCGTACGCGGCGTACGCGACGCCGATCACGCCGATCAGGAACAGCGAGGGGTGTCGCAGGACGATCCCCGCGCCGCCGGCGACCAGCGCGACGGCACTGATCCCCCGCCACCGCTTCGTCTCCCGCGCGGTCGTCTCGACGGTCCGGTCGGTTTCAGTCTCGGACTCGGGCGTCGCCGATGCGCCGTCGGCGAGCTCGACGTCGGCCGACTCGCCCGAGGCGGACGCGCTCGCGGTCATTCCCCGCTCACCTCGTAGAGGTCGGCGACGGCGTGGGCGGCCCGCTTCGCCCGGCGGTCGAACCGGGGCCGGAGCGAGACGGTCTCACGGATCCGGGTCCAGAGCGACGCCGACGCAGGCAGGCTATCGGAGAAAAACGCCGCGGCGACGGGGTCGTCCGTCCAGGTCCCGGCGCCGAGCGCCTCCCGAGCGGCCGCTTCCGAGCAGTCCTCGGCGTACGTGATCGCCTCGACCGCCGCCGCTTCGAGGCGCTTGCTGACCCGCTCGCGCCTGGCCGCCCAGTGTCGCCCCCGGCGCACCGCCAGGTCGTCGTCGAAGTCGTCGCCCGGCGTCGGGAGCGACTGACGGGTCTCCGGGTCCGGCGTGTCGAACTCCGTGACGCGCGAGCGCCGGCGCCGGCTCACGACGCGCAGTCCCTGGAGGAGCGCGACGACGCCGACGACGACGAGGAGCCCCTCCGACGTGTCGATATACCCCGCGAACTCGGGCGCGAGCAGGAAGGCGAACCCGACCGCCGCGGCGGCGACGCCGATACCGGCCGCCAGTCGTCGGAGCCGGCTCACTGCTCGTCCCCCGCGTAGGTCGTTTCGATCCGCCGGAGGGCGTCGACCGCCCGCTCCTCGCGGTCGTCGGTCGGGTCCATCCCGCCGTAGCGGACCTCCTCGAACAGCCCGGTCAGCTCCTCGACGTCGTCGGCGGACATGCCGGCGTCGACGGCGGCGTCCGCGAACTCGCCCGGCGTGCTCGACTCGGGGCGGTCGACGTCGAGGTGGCCCGTCATCTCGCGCCAGGCGCGGTACACCTCGTTCTCCACGTCGACCGACTCCTCGATGCGGTCCGCCGCCCGACCCGCGGCCCGGCCGATGGCGGAGCGGCGCTCCTCGTCGGTCCGGTCGAGGGTCTCGTCCTCGTCGGTCTCGCCCTGGACGTCGCTGAACAGGTACAGCCCGACGAGCGCGAGCGGCGTGAGCGCGAGGAGGACGAACAGAAGCGTCGACGGCGACGTGGGGTCGACGCGGCCCTCGCCGTCGCCGAGCCCGACCGGCGACGAGGCCCCGTCGCCGAGCGAGATGATCGAGCCGTTCGTCGACCCCGACAGCGAGAACGGCTCCGCGCAGCCGGCCGTCAGGAGCGTCACGAGCAGGAACAGCGGGATGCCGAGCCCGAGGACGAACGAGAACGCGACGAGGCCGTCGTACCGCGAGTACGCGACCGCGCCGAGGAGGAGCAGCGTGGCGGCGAGCACCCCGAAGGGGGCGTCGCCGGACAGCACGGAGAGGCACATCCGCGGGAAGTCGAACCCGCCGCTGCTCGGGGCGCCGGACTCCTCCTCGCCGCCGATCCCGGACTCCTCGGACGGGTCCGTCGACGGCGAACTGAATCCGCCGCCGCCGTTGCCCTCGGTGTCGACCGGCGAGGTCAGCGTCGCCGCCGCGACCGAAAGCGCCAGCACGCAGACGACGGCGACGAGGATCGGGCGGAGGGCGTCTCGGTTCACAGCCGAATTTGCGTCATTATTAACTTATATGTTCTGACTGTGCCGGCGTAACGATCTCCCTGACGGGGGGACGGCGTCCGGTTACTCTTCCCCGGTGTCCACCTTCACCAGCTGTTTCCCGACGTTCACGCCCTCGAACAGCCCTATGAACGCCTCGGGCGCGTTCTCGAACCCCTCGGTGACCGTCTCCCGGTACTGCACGTCGCCCGCGCCGATCCACTCGGCCAGCCGCTCGGTGGCCTCGTCGGCCCGCGCCGCGAAGTCGCTGACGAGGAAGCCCTGGACGCGGGCCCGCGTCTCGATGAGCGTGCCGAGCTTCCGCGGGCCGGTCGGGCGCTCGGTCGCGTTGTACTGCGATATCTGTCCGCAGACGGCGACGCGACCCCGGACGTTGAGGTGTGCGAACGCCGCGTCGGTCACCTCGCCGCCGACGTTGTCGAAGTAGACGTCGACGCCCTCCGGACAGGCCTCGCCGACCGCCGCGTACAGGTCGTCGGCGGCGCTGTAGTTGACGGCGTCGTCGAAGCCCAGTTCCCCCGTGAGCCACTCGACCTTCTCGTCTGCGCCGGCGACGCCGACGACGCGACAGCCGTTCAGCTTCGCGATCTGGCCGACGACGGAGCCGACCGCTCCCGCCGCGCCCGAGACGAGCACGGTGTCGCCGGGACGCGGCTCCGCCACGTCGAGCAGGCCGAAGTAGGCGGTCCGCCCGGGCATCCCGAGCACGCCGAGCGCCGTCGATACCGGAGCGAGGTCGGGGTCGACGGGGCGCAGGTCGTCGCCGTCGGCGGTCGCGTACTCGGCCCACAGGAGGTCGCCGTTGACCACGTCGCCCGCCTCGAAGTCGGGGTGGTTCGACTCGACGACGTCGCCGACGACACCGGCGCGCATCACGTCGCCGACCTCCCACGGGTCCGCGTAGGACTCGGCGTCGCGCATCCGTCCGCGCATGTAGGGGTCGACCGAGAGGTAGCGCGTCCGCACGAGCACCTCGCGGGGGCCGGGGTCGGGAACCTCGCCCTCGACCAGTTCGAAGTTCTCCGCCGTCGGATCACCGGTCGGTCGGCTCGCCAGCGTCCACTGCCGGTTGGTGTCAGCGACCATGCCCCGGGAGACGGGCGGGCGACGGATGTCGCTTTGGACGGCGGCGAGGGACGGGGCCGACCCGTCGGCTCCGGGATCGGGGCCGGTCAGGAGGCGACGCCGTGAGCGTCCGGGTCCTCGCCGTCCGCGGCCGGGAGCGTGAACGAGAACGTCGCACCCTCGCCGGGCTCGGACTCGACCCAGACGTCGCCGCCGTGGCGCTCGACGATGCGCCGGCAGAGCGCCAGACCGATCCCGGTCCCCTCGTGCTCCTCGCGGCCGTGCAACCGCTCGAACACCTCGAAGATCCGGTCCTGGTCCTCGGGGTCGATGCCGATACCCTCGTCGCTGACCGAGATCACCCACTCGTTCCCCTCCCGCTCGGCGGAGATGTGCACTCGCGGCGGCTCGTCGCCGCTGTAGGTGAGCGCGTTGCTCACGAGGTTCTGGACCACCTGCCGCAGTTGGTCGGGGTCGCCCTCGACGCGGGGGAGCGGCTCCGTTTCGACCTCGGCGTCGCGCTCCTCGATCCGGACCTGCAGGTCGTCGAGGACGTCGCTCGCGACCGCGTCCATGTCGACCGGTTCGAACGGGTCGCCCCGCGTCTCGACCCGCGAGTACTCGAGCAACCCGTCGATCATGTCGCGCATTCGCCCGGCCCCGTCGACCGCGAACTCGATGAACTCGCGGCCGTCCTCGTCGAGTTCGTCCGCGTACCGGTTCTCGATCAGCCGGAGGTAGCTGGAGACCATCCGCAGCGGCTCCTGCAGGTCGTGTGACACCGCGTAGGCGAACTGTTCGAGGCGCTCGTTGGACTCCTCCAGCTTGCGCTGGTACTCCTTGCGCTCGGTGACATCCGCGAACGTGACCACCGCACCCGTGATCCGGTCACCGTCGCGCATCGGCGTGCCGCTGACCGAAACCCACACGCGCTCGCCGTCCCGGCGCTCGATCCCGACCTCCACGTCGTGGACCGTCTCGCCGTTCTCCAGGATCCGGTAGGTAGGGGTCTCGTCGGGAGCGATCGCGGTTCCGTCCGAGGCGATCGGCTTCAGCAGCTCGGTCCGTCGCTCCTGGTCGCCGACCGCGTCGGGCAAGTACCCCAGGATCTCCTCGGTTCGGTCGTTGACGAGGTCGAACGCGCCGTCGGCGTCGAGGGTCGCGATCCCGACGGGGCTCGTCTCGACGATCCGCTCGATGAGGTTCCGCTCCTCGCGCAGCGCCTGTTCTCGCTCCTTGCGCTCGGTGATGTCCCGGATGATGCCCGTGAAGAGCTGCTCGCCCTCGTACTCGATCTCGCTGAACGAGATCGCGAGCGGGATCTCCGTCCCGTCCGCGCGCACGCCGGGCAGTTCGACGTAGTCCCAGTCGAGGGTGCGCTCGCCCGTTTCGAGGTATCGCCCGAACGCGTCGTAGTGGCGGTCGACCAGTTCGTCGGGCATGAGCGTGGTCAGCGACTCGCCGAGCAGTTCCGCGCGGTCGTAGCCGAACATCTCCTCGATCGCGGGGTTCACCGACCGAACCACGCTGTCCTCGTCGATGGTGACGATGACGTCGTTCGCCGCCCCCATGATCGCCCGGTACTGGGCTTTCAGCTCCGTGATGTCCTCTTCGACGACCACCACCCACTGGATCTCCCCGTCGTCGTCCGTGATCGGTTCGGCGTTCACCGAGAGCCACTTGCGCTTCTCGCCCGACGGCTCGACGCGGGCCTCCCAGCCGTACACGGGGCTTCCCGTGTCCATCACCCTCGCGAACGGGCGGTCGTCGAGGGGGATCGGGTCGCCGCGCTCGTCGTAGAACGCACGGTCGGCGACCTCGATCCGATCCTCGTCGCTGCCGGAGAGGCCGTGCAGCGCCAGCGCCCGCGAGTTCGCGCGTTCGACGTCGCCGTCCGCGCCGAACACCGAGATGCCGACCGGCGCGGCCTCCATTACCTGTTCGAGGAGGGCGTACTGCCGGTCGAGCGCTCGCTCGGTCTGCTTCCGCGAGACCAGGCTGCCGAGGTCCCGCGCGACGGAGGCCACGGTCTCGACCAGCCGGTCGTCGGCCTCGCGCCGATCGGAGCGGTAGAACTCGAGGACGACCGCGAGTTCGCCGTCGGCGACGACGGGGACGCCCAGTCCGGCCCGCAACCCGACCTCGGCCGCCGGGTCGGTGCGGGGGTAGACGTCCGCGGGGACCGACGTGACATCGTGGAACCAGACCGGCTCCGTCAGTTCCAGCACGCGGCCCGGGATCCCCTCGCCGGGGCCGAACGTGAAGTCGCGCGACGCTGCCTCGAACGACGCGAAGGATTCGGACTCGACGTACGACGCGGGGGAACGCTCGACGCGGCCGTCGTCGTTCGGCACCCACGCCTGCCCCACCTCCCAGTCGGTCCACTGGCAGACGTCCCGCAGCGCCGCCCGGAGGCCGTCCTCCAGCGTCGCGGCCTCCGCGATGGACTGGCTCACGGACAGCTGGAGCTGGCGCTCCTCGTCGGTCCGCTTTCGGTCGGTGACGTCGTAGTAGAACTCGACCCGCCCGCCGGCGTACCGGCCGGTCTCGATGGGCTTGCTGCGGTGCTCCAGCCAGCGGTCGTCCTCGCCCTCGGGGGTGGTCCGGACCTCGAACTCCTCCGCGTACGTGTTGTCGTCGTACGTCGAGAGGACGGTATCGGCGAAGTCGTCCGGCTCCGCGACGGCGCCGGTGATCGTCTCCCGGACGAGCGCCCGCTTGTCCCGGCCGATGACGTCCATCCCCGCCAGTCCCAGATACCGCTTCGCCGCCTCGTTGATCCAGGCGACGGTGAACTCCGCGTCGAGGACGACGACGCCGACGGCGACGCCGTCCAGCACGTCGTTGACCAGCGACGGGTACTCCTCCAGCGCCGGTCCGGGCGAGGTCGACGAACTCGCGGTCTGCACGGGTCGCCACCAGACGCGGTCCGACGCGCCCGCGGACTTCGCCTCTAGCTCGCCGTGCTCGGCGAGACGCTCCAGGCAGTCGCGCACCGCCTCCTTCGACCGGTCGAGGACCGCCGCGACCTCGGCGGTCGAGAGGGGTTCGCAGGGGTCGTCCCGCCGGTCGAAGACGGCCAGTACCTCGGCGCTGGCGTCGTCGGGCGGGGTCGACGATGACATACCCGGTTCTATCCCACGAAGGATAAAGTAGTATCGTCCGTTCTCGGGCCGTCCCCTCCGTCGTTTTCCGCGGCCGCAGTGGCGGCGCGCGCAGGCCAACCGACCCGATCCGATTAATTCCCTCGACACCCCACTTACCACATCCCCGCGGCAGCAGGGAACGATGGTCGAAAACCGCCGCCGAGCGCCGGACTGGAGCCCCGACAGAGGGCTGCGGGCCAGGATGGTCGCGGGCGACGCTCTCGTGCTGGCGAGCGCGCTGGAGACCTTCTCTCGTCGACGCCCGACCACGACCTCCGCACCCTCGACGGCAGCGTCGAGGCGCTGTACGTCGCCCCGCTCGACTTCGCGGAGTTCACCGAGGACGGCGACGACGGCCTGCTGAGCAGGGACCTCTTCCCGGACACCCACCCCGAGACGGCCGACCGGATCGAGCGGCTGCAGTCGATGGCCGCCGACCTGGAGCGGTGAGCGCGGACAGTGCCGGGGATCACGGCTCCGGACGTTCATTTCGTCGTCGCCAGTAATACGGATATTCCCCCGGTAGCGGCCGCGGAAAGCGGCGCATGCTTATCTCCGCTCCCGGCGTAGTAGGCCGGGAAGGAGCGGGGTCGAACGATTCCGACTCCACACTCACACCATGTTCACAGCATCACTCAGCTACCTTCGCAACACCGAGGGCTGGGAGCGCACGGCCGTCATCGGCGGCCTGCTCGGCGCTTTCAGCTTCCTCGTGATCCCCGCGTTCGCCGCGACGGGGTACCTGCTTCGCGTCCTGCGCGAGACGATGCGCGGCGACGACGAGGGCGCGCCCGCCTTCGACGACTGGGAGGCGATGACCGTCGACGGTCTGAAAGCGGCCGTCATCGGCCTGGCCTACGCGTTCCTCCCGAGCGCCCTCTTCGCCGTCGCCGCCACGGCTGGCGTCGCCGGGCTGCTCTCCGGGAGCGACGCGGGCGCGGTGACCGGCGGCCTCGTGCTGATCGCCAGCACGCTCGTCGCCGCCGTCCTCGCCCTCGCGTCGGCTTACGTGCTCCCGGCGGCGATCCTGAACTACGCGGACAAGGGCCGAATCGGCGCCGGCTTCGCCGCCGGCGAGGTCGGAGCGATGCTTGTCTCCCGCGAGTACGCGACCGCGTTCGGCTACGCGCTCGTCCTCGGCATCGCGGTCGGGCTCGCCGGCGGCGTGCTGAACGCCGTCCCGGTCCTCGGCTACGTCGCCACTGCGTTCGTCGCGTTCTACGCCGCCGTCGCGTCGGCGTGGATCTTCGGCACGGCCTACGCCGAGATGTACCCGGTCGACGTGACGGCCGGCAGCGACGGCGCTCCGGACGAGCGGGTCGTCGTCTGACCGCGCCACGGCCCCACTGTCCGACCCGCGGACGGTCACGGACGATCGAAAACGTTTCTCCGCCGCCGGGACAGGGACGACCATGGACCGGATCACGCTGTCGAACGCCGCGTTCGAGGGGGACAACAACGTCTACCTCTTCGCGGACGGCCCCGAGACGGTGCTCGTCGACACCGGCGATGGGGCCGCGACGACCCGGGAGCAACTGGAGCGCGCGCTCGGAGACCGCGGCGTCTCGCTCGCGGACGTCGACCGCGTCTTCCTCACCCACTGGCACGGCGACCACACCGGACTCGCCGGGCCGATCCAGGCCGAGAGCGGCGCCGACGTGTACGTCCACGCCCGCGACGCGCCGCTGGTCGAAGGTGACGAGGACGCCTGGGCCGCGATGCACGAGAAGCAGGACGCCTACTTCGAGCAGTGGGGCATGCCCGCGGACCAGCGGGCCGCCCTCCGCGAGCGGATGGCCGGCGCGGGACCGGGCGACGTGACCCCCGACGTGACGACGTTCGAGGACGGCGAGACGTTCTCGTTCGACGGGCACGATCTCCGCGTCGTCCACACCTCCGGCCACGCCGACGGCCTCTGTCTCTTCGAGATCGACGGCGGCCGCGAGGTGTTCTCCGGCGACGCGCTCCTCCCCCAGTACACGCCGAACGTCGGCGGCGCGGACGTCCGCGTCGAGCGCCCCCTCGAAAAGTACCTCCGGGCGCTCCGACGCATCGCAGACGCCGACTACGACCGCGCGTGGCCCGGCCACCGCGACCCCATCGACGACCCGACCGGCCGCGCCGAGTACATCATCGACCACCACGAGGAGCGGTCGTGGCGCGTCCTCGACGCCCTCCGGCGGAAGGGCCCCTGCGACACGTGGACGGTGAGCGACGACCTGTTCGGCGATCTGGAGGGGATCCACATCCTCCACGGCCCCGGCGAGTCCTACGCCCACCTCGAACACCTAGAGCGCGAGGGCTCGGTCGTCCGCGAGGGGAACGAGTACCGACTCGCGGACGGCGTCGCGGAGCGGTTGGAAGCGACGGACGGCGAGCGGTGGGCGTTGGAGTACTGAAACGGACCTCACGGCTCCTCCTCGCTCTCCTCGGCGATCGCCGCTCGGAGCGCCTGCCCGGTGCAGGACTCGCTGTCGACCACGGTCCCGCCGTCGTCGAGGGTCACGAGCGCGTACTTCGCGGTCGAGATGTAACCCCGCGGGGCCGCCTTCACGCCGACGAGGTACCCCTCGTCAACGGGCGCGGCGTCGACCACTTCGGCGTCCTGCCGGTCGGTGTGGATCGCCCTGAGAACGTGCGTGACCGCCGCCGCCCGGAGGCCGGGATCGAGTTCCTCGTCCATACCCGACCTTCGCGCGCGAGGGCCATCTATCTTCGCGGCGTTCTCACTCCGCGTCCGCGAACCCGAACTCCCGGCGCAGTTCCCGCTCGATGCCGTCGACGAGTTCGTCGAGCACGGCGTCGAACTGCTCGTGGTCGGCCACCGCGCCGACGCGACCGTGCGGGTCGTCGGGGAGTTCGACGCGGAACTCGCCGTCGCCCTCGTAAAAGGGCTCGCTCTCGTCCAGCACCTGCCGGTCGACGGCCTTCAGGACCGACGAGTCGTACCGGCCGTGCAGGTCCTGGTAGGCGCTCCTGTACGCCGTCTGGAGCTCGTCGAGGTAGTGGACGTACTTGTCCTCGAACTTCTCGGGGTCGAACTCGGTCACGGCCGACCGTTGCGGGCCGAGCGGGGAAACGCTGCCGAAACCGTCAGTCGGACCCGTCGCAGGCGCCGCGCCGGATCGTGACCCGCTCGTCGAGCGCGAGTTCGGTGCGGTCCGGGTCGTCGGCGTCCCCGGAGAGCGCGACCCACGTCTCGACCTCGCCCTCGTTGTACTCGCCGGCGAGTTCCGCCGCGTCGTTGAACGCGGGGTCGATCGTCAGTTCGTCGAGGTCGGCGAGCCCGCGGAACGCGCCGCCGTCCGTGCGCCCGGCGCCCCACGTCCACGAGACGGTGGCCTCGTCCCCGTCGCGGTCCCAGACGTCGTAGCTCGTCTGCCCGTCGTAGTCGTCGTCCCGCACGACCCATTCGCCCGACTCTGGCAGGCCGGTCATCTCGAAGGTGACGTACCCCCCGTCGGAGTCGCCGTCGAGGCGGCCGTGGACGACGACGAGGCTGAGGCCCTCGGGGCCGTCGTAGAGGAAGAGGACGCTCGCGTCGCCCTCCTGCAGGTCGGTCGTCCCGTGGGAGCTGTACGTCCCCGCCGCCGGGTCGGTGAACGGCGCCCGGTAGTCGTAGAACGCCTCGACCGGGTCGTCGCCCGGGAGCGGCGCGAAGGGGACGCAGTCGTCGCCCTGTTCGAGCGCGAACTCGGCGTCGTCGCGCTCCGTTTCCCGCGTTTCGTCATCGTCGGAGCCGAGGTCGTCGAGGCTCCCGACCGGTTCGCCGTTCACCCACACCGTCGCTCGTCCCTCAACCTCGAACTCGGTGAACTCGCCGGTGTACACGTAGCTGTCCCGCTCGCCGGCCTCCGAGACGGTCCCGCGGACCTCGCTCTCGTCGTCGATCTCGTCGTCGCCGTCCGCGTCGGGGCCTTTCGTCACGGCGTCGGTCACGCCGATCCGGTACTCGACGCCGTCTTCCCGCGCTTCGATCGTGACGGAGTTCGTGTCCCGCAGGTCGATCCGCTCGCCGTTGACGAGCACCGTCGCCGACCCGCGGAGGACGAACTCGGTGACTTTCCCGGCGAAGCGGTAACTGTCCCGCTCGCCGCTCTCCACGGCCCCGCGCACCACGCCGTCCTCGATCTCGTCGTCGCCGTCCGCGTCCGGCCCCTTCTCCACGTCGCCGTCGACGGCGAACCGGTACGCCACGGTCTCGTCCCCGCCCCGTATCGTCAGCTCGTTCGGCAGGTCGTCAGCGGCGCGGGAGCGCCCGGCGAGCGCCCGCAGGCCGCCGACGCCGATCCCCGTCGCCGCGAGCCCCTTCAGCACGTTTCGCCGACCAGTGCGACCGTCGCCCCCCTGTAGTTCGGTTCGATCTACCATCCGGAATCCCACCGTATCTCAGCCCGCGCCGCTACATAGGACCTGTTGAGACCTGACTGGTACTACCCGAGCGGTGTGGTGTCTCCCGGCGGAGGCTTCAGGCGGGCGCGGAGCGCGGACCCGCCCGCCTCACGCCCCGGCGTCGTCCGCGGCCGGCAGCGTGAAGGTGAACGTCGCCCCCTCGCCGGGTTCGGACGACACCCGGATCTCGCCGCCGTGGCGCTCGACGATCCGCTCGCACAGCGCGAGGCCGATCCCGGTTCCGCCGTGCTCGTCGGGCGCGTGGAGGCTCTCGAACACCTCGAAGACCGCGTCCGCGTCGTCCGGATCGATGCCGATCCCCTCGTCGCTGACCGAGACGGTCCAGCGCCCGCCGGTCCGCTCGGCCGCGACGCGGACCCGCGGCGGCTCGTCGCCGCTGTACTCGATCGCGTTGTCAAGCAGGTTCTGGAACAGCTGACGCAACTGCCCCTCGTCGCCCTCGACGCGGGGGAGGTCCCCGACGGTGATGTCGGCGCCGCTCTCCACGATCTTCACCTGCAGGTCGCTGCGAACGTCCGCGAGGACGTCGTCCAGGTCGACCGGCTCGAAGGAGTCCCCGCGCGTGTCGACCCGCGAGTACTTCAGCAGCCCCTGGATCATGTTCCGCATCCGGTTGGCGCCGTCGACCGCGAACTCCAGGAACTCGCGGCCGTCCTCGTCGAGTTCGTCGGCGTACCGGTCCTCGATCAGCTGGAGGTAACTGGAGACCATCCGCAGCGGTTCCTGCAGGTCGTGAGAGGCCGCGTAGGCGAACTGTTCGAGGCGCTCGTTGGACTCCTCCAGCTTGCGCTGGTACTCCTTGCGCTCGGTGATGTCGATGAGGGTGACGACCGCGCGGCTCACCTCGCCGTCGGCGTCGCGGACCGGCATGCCGTGGTTCAGGACCGTGCGGCGCTCCCCGTCGAACCCCTCGATCTCGATCACGTCCGGGTCGGTCACCTCTTCGCCCTGCAGCGCCCGGGCGAGCGCCCACTCCTCGGGCTCGACCGGCTCACCGGTGTCCACCCACCAGCCGTCGTACTGGTCGTACTCGGCGACGGAGTCGGACTCAACGATTTCGCCGCCCCAGATCTCCTTTGCGGCCTCGTTCCACTCGACGATGCGGCCGTCGGACTCGGCGACGAAGACGGCGACAGGGAGCAGGTCGATGAGCGCCCGGAGCTGGTTCTTGCTCTCCTGCAGCGCCTGCTCGCGCAGTTTGCGCTCGGTCACGTCGCGGTCCGAGACGACGATCGACACCACCTCACCGTCGTCGTTCGTCACCGGTCTGAAGAACCCTTCGAGGGTGTAGCGCTCCCCGTCCGGCCGGGTGAGGTCGGCCTGGAAGTCGACGTACTCGCCCTCCGCCGCCCGCTCGGTCCACTCCCTGACGTCGGCCGCCACGTCGTCGCCCTCGCCCCACCACGGCGTCTCCCAGAACGGTTCGCCGGTGACGTCGGCGAGATCCGCGTCGATGTACTCCATCGCCGTCCGGTTGATGTCGAGCACCGTCCCGTCGGGTTCGAGCAGGCCGACGAGGATGTTCGGGTCCTCGAAGATCGCCTCGAAGCGCCGCTCCGTCCGCTTCAGCTTCCGCTGGCGCTCCTTGCGCTCGGTGATGTCCTGTACGGTCCCGTCGAAGTACACCTCGCCGTCCTCCTCGACCCTGATCGCGGTCACCGAGATCCAGATCGTCTCCCCGTCGAGCGTCTCCTGTTTCAGCTCGTGGCCCTCGACGATCCCCTCGCGCTCCAGCGTCCGGCTGAATTCGGCGCGTTGATCGGGGTCGGGGTAGAGATCGCTGACGTCGTGTTCCAGCAGATCCTCCACGGAGTCTGCGTCGAAGATCGACGCCAGCGTGGCGTTCGCCGCGACGAACTCCCCGTCCGGCCCGGGCGTGTTGCGGTAGACGCCCACCGGCAGGTTCTCGACGATCCGCTCGTACCGTTCGAGCTCGCGCTCGCGCTCCTTCCGGTCCGAGATGTCGCGGACGACGCCGACGCGCTGTTCGTTACCGTCGGCCGTCGAGAGCATCGCGAACGTCGCTTCTGCCGGGAGCCGGTCGCCCGACGCCGTCTTCATCTCCGCTTCGACCACGGGGTTGTCCTCCTCGCCGTCGAGCATCGACGCCTCCGTCCGTCGCGCCTCCTCGACGACCTCCTCGTCGACGACGAGCGAGGCGTGCTCGCCGAGCAGCTCCTCGGGCTCGTAGCCGAGCATCTCCGCGTACGCCTCGTTGACCATCGTGAACCGCCCCGCGTCGTCTTTCACGTAGATGCCGTCGTTGATCGTCTCGACGATGGTCTCGTACCGTCGCAGCTCCCGCTCGCGCTCCTTGCGCTCGGTGACGTCGACCAGATAGCCGAGGTAGTGGTCGACGCCGCCGGCCTCGTCGCGGACGATCTTCGTCGTGTCTTTCACCCACCGCACGTCGCCGCCCTTCGTCCTGACGCGGTACGGCTCGTGACTGAACCGCTCGGTCGTCCCGTCGGTGTTCTCCTCGACCTCCCGGGCGACCCGGTCTATCTCCTCGTCGAGGAGCAGGTCGGTGTACGGCACGTCCCCGGACTCGAGCTCCTCTGGTGCGTAGCCGAGCACGTCCTCGACGTTCCGGGAGACGTACTCGACCGGCCAGCCCTCCTCGTCCCTCCACCTGAAGACGATCGTCGGGCCGGCCGCGAACATGTCGCGCTCCTCGGCCAGCTGCTGTTGGGCCCGCTTGCGCTCGGTCACGTCCCGGAGGTACACCGACAGCCCCGTCTCGGAGGGGTACGCACGGACCTCGAACCACCCGTCGAGCGGCTCGGGGACGTACTCCTCGAACGACACCGTCTCCTGCTCGCGGACGGCGCGCTCGAACCGGTCCTCGAACGGCCGGACGACGGCGTCCGGAAACGCGTCGCGGACGTGTTCGCCCACGAGCGTCCGCTCCTCCCGCCCGATCAGTTCTCGGGCACGCTCGTTGAGGTGCGTGAACCGCCACTCGTCGTCCAGCGCCACGAACGCGTCCGAGATGCGGCCGTAGATCTCCTCCGGGTCGCTGCGCTCCCGACGGGTTCGGACGGCAGACGCGAGGAGGCCCGCGACGTTCTCGACGAACGCCGCGTCGTGGTCGGTGAACAGCTGCTGCTCCGTCGCGTGGACGCTCAGGACGCCCCAGGGGTCCCCCTCCGACCCGACGGCGGCGGCGATGCCGCTGACCGCGTCCTGCCCGGCGAGGAGCTCGGAGCGGGAGAACCGCTCCTCCGACCGGAGATCCGCCGCGACGACCGCCTCCCGAGCGGTCAGGGCCCACCCCGCCATCGAGCCCCGGTCGACGGGCACCGTTGCGCTCCGGACGAGTTCCGCCGGCCAACCGACCCCCGCCCGCAGCACCGCCTCGTCGGCGTCCGGACGCAGATCCAGCACCGCAGCGTACTCGGCGTTCAGCGCGTCGGCGACGCGCGCCGCCGCGTCGTGCAGCAGCTCGTCGATATCGGCCGACTCCAGTGCCCGCTGACCGAGTTCCGCGACGACCTCCTGCTGTCGGATCCAGGCGTTTCGCTCCACGTCGCTCGTCGAGGGGGGTCCCATGCTACTCTTACTAGCCGAAGTCGTACAATAAAAATACACGGTGAATGAGGGCGTTTGCGCTCGGATCTCAAAGAGCAAGCAGTCGGCAACGGTGAGTCGAGAGCACTCACGGCGGTGCCGACCCAATATTTACGCTCGTATAGCGTCTGTATATTCGGATGTCAACGACTACCTCTCACTCGGACCGATCGTTCGGTTACACGTCCATCGTGGCCGTGCTCCTCGGACTCCTGATCGTCGGATACGGCCTTACGCTGCTTTCTGAGACGGCGCTCGGCGGGGGCTGGATCGCCGCGACCGGGCTCTCCGTCGCGCTAAGGGGCCTCTTCAGCACCGTCTGGGCCGGCCGGCGCTTCGGCCTCTCGGACGCCGACCGGCGTACCCTGACGCTGTCGTCCGTCGGCCTCGCGACGGTACTTTCCGTCGCGTTCGTCGTGATCATCCTGTAGCGCGGCGGCCTTCGGAAACGACGGCCCGACTCGCGCTAGCCGGTCGCGGCGAATGCTGCCCCGAGAGGGACGGTCGGCCGTCGGGAGCGTCGCTTGCGACCGTACCGGTATCGGTGCCATACCGCACCTCGCCCGCGACTGCAGAGAGAACAGAATCCCGCTGAGGCACTACCGAAGCGCGGTCGTCGCAAATCTGTTACTGTAGCATTCTACCGAAATACGAGCTAAAATCTCCGCCCGGAGCCAGTAGGTACTCTTTTTGTATTGTAGCATTAGATGTGAGCAAGATGGGGAAACGATCCGCGACGAACGCCGATATTCTCCTGGTCGAGGACAACCCCGGTGACGTTCGACTGATCCAAGAGGCGCTTGGAGAGACGCCGCACAACCTGCATATCACGAGAGACGGCAAGGAAGCGCTCGATTTCCTCCACCAGCGGAACGGGTTTACCGACGTCCCCTACCCCGATATCGCCCTTCTCGACCTGAACCTGCCGAGAGTAGACGGCATCGAGGTCCTCGAGGCGATCCGCAGCGACCCCGATCTGGATCGTGTTCGAGTTATCGTCCTCACCAGCGCGCAGCGGAAGGACACCGATATCGACCCCGACGCGATCGGCGAGGACGATTTCGTCACCAAACCCGCCGACCCGGACGAGTTCATGACTCTCGTACGTTCGCGAGTCGCGGACTGACGGGTGACTCCGTGCCGGGGGAGCGAGGAAAGGCTCGCATCGCTTCCTTCGGATAGAAGTAAAACGGCGAGTAGAAGCACTCGAATCGGATCTGATCGACGTTTCCGCTCGATATTCCTTCCGTCTCATCCATGCAGGGTACCCGGTCGTTACGGCCGTTCAGATGCCCACCCTCGAAATTGTCCGATTTCTGGCTACCGACGCGGGATCCGGAGATCAGTTTTATCATTCCGTATTATTTATTCCACTATCATGTCAGATACGGGAATGGAAATTCAGGACCTCTGGATCGAACGCGTATCGAACCGGCTCGGCTTCGATCACGCGTCGCAGACGCTCTTCGGAGGTCAACAGTTCGGTCCCTATCTCTTCATTGTGACCGTCGTCTGTCTCCATCTCCCGGTTCTGTCCGTAGCGGGATGGTTGCGAACCGGCACCCTGTCGATCGCCGTAAATCCTGGCGAGATATTCCAGCTGGTCGCGTGGCCCGCTGTCGTCTGGATCCTCCTCCGGACTAAATCGAAGTACGCCGCCGTCGTGAACGACCTCCCGGAGGCCGTCGACGAAGACGTCCGAGACCTCGAAACGGAGGGACCGATCGGCTCTCGGTTGCTCGCCGTTCTCGGTGTCCCGCGTGAACCGACCGAGAAAACGAATGCCGGACTCGAACGGATCGCACCGCAGCGAGTGATGGGTTCGGTTCTTTTCGTCGGCCTCCTGTTGTACGCCACTCAGTTGCTGCTACATCCGTCGACCCTGGTCGGGCCGGTGGCCGAGCTAACGGGTCCCGTCGTCGCGACGATCAGGTTCTATATCGTTATCCCGTTCGTGCTCTACCCCATCGGGGCCGAGTTTCTCACGGTCGTTATCGGAGTGCTCATCCTCCTGCCGTTCAAGATCCGTCGCGCGCAACTGATCGATTTCTCCGACCCGCACGGGTTCGCCGGCCTGTCTCCCGCGGGAGACCTGTTCAAGAGCGTCGCGGTCTCGTACTTCGTCTTG
Source organism: Halostella limicola (assembly GCF_003675875.1). Lineage (NCBI taxonomy): Archaea > Methanobacteriati > Methanobacteriota > Halobacteria > Halobacteriales > Natronoarchaeaceae > Halostella > Halostella limicola. Next base: position 450,642 of record NZ_RCDI01000002.1, read on the forward strand.
CTCACCGTGTTCACGACGTTTCAAACGGTCGCCGTCGGCGCGAGCCCTACCGACCTGGTCTCCTCGACTCTCCTTTCGACCGGGTTGGCGGCGGGTCTCGTGTTCTTCTTCGCCCCGATGTTCTGGATCAAGTCCTTCGTCGCGGCCGCCAAGGAAGCGAAGATAGACGCGTTAGCCAAACGGTCCAGAGAGGTGGGGCCCACTGACGACCTCTTCCCGTACGCCGAACCCGAGTCGAGCGACGACGCCAGCCAGCACACGTACAACCACATCCGAATGCAGAGGGTCGATGCGACGAACGAGTTCCCGCTGAACACGGCCATGCTGCAGGAGGTCCTCTTCGCGCTTGTGCTTCCGTACCTCACGTCTCTTGCGTTCGACTTCGTACTGAGCAGTATGGGGTAGCCTCCGTTCCCGGGACCGACAACGCGCGTTGCTACCGGGACCGCGCCGAAAAACGGGGACAGCTGAGAAGACGATTCCTCCGCGAATCCGAACGGAGGATGGCCCCCGCCAGTCAAAAAGACGTCCCGTATTCCGGGGCGTAGAACTTTGGAGTATTACGCCCACGTTCCGCTATGAGCGGAGCGAAACGGCCGCCGACCCCGGACGGTGTGCCGCTGCTCGGAAACGGGTTGGCGTTTTCGCGGGACCCGTTCGGCTCGGTCGCGGCGTGGGCCGACGAGGGCGACGTGGTCCACCTGCGGTTTCCCGGACGTTCGCTGTACATGGTGACCGGGCCGGACCTCGTCGAGCAGGTGTTGGTAGAACAGCAGGGGAAGTTCACCATCGGCCGAGAGCAGCGGGAGACGTTCGACGGCTTCGAGGACGACGCGGTCACCGCGTCGACGGGCGACCGGTGGAAGCGCCTCCGGCGGGCGTTGCAGCCGGCGTTCACCTGGGAGGGTATCCAGAAGTACGGGACTCGGATGTCCCGACGCACCGCCGACCACGTCGCACGCTGGGAGAGCGGCGACCAGCTCGACTTATTAGAGGAGATGCGGCTGTTGACGCTTCGCATCCTCGGCGATACGCTCCTCGGGGTCGACATCGAGGGCGACGAGGCAGTGGTGCTAGACGCCGCGGACGCGCTCGTCGACCGAGCTGATCCCCGCCGGTTCGGGCAGCTCCTGCCCGGGTGGGTGCCCACACCGACGGAACGTCGGTTCGACCGGGCGGTGGGGCGACTCGACGAGTACGTCACCAGCGTACTGGCCGACCGTTCGCCCGGCAGCGGGGACGTCGAATCGGTCCTGCTCGCCGCACACGAGCGCGGCGACCTCTCGACGGCGGAGGTACGCGACAACGCGACGGCGCTGCTGCTGGCGGGACACGACTCCTCGGCGGTGACGCTGACGTACGCGTGGTACGAGCTGAGTCGCCACGCCAGCGTTCGCGAACCGGTGGCCGCGGAGTGCGAGTCGGTCGTCGGAAACGGGCTCCCCGGCGCCGAGGACTTCGACGCGCTGCGGAAGACGCGAAACGTCGTCAGGGAAACGCTTCGACTGTATCCCCCGGCGTGGGCGGTGAACCGCGAAGCGACCGAGACGGTCGTGCTCGGCGAGTACGAAATCCCCGCGGGCGCCCAGGTGATGCTCCCGCAGTGGGCGGTCCATCGCGACGACCGCTTCTGGGAGGACCCGGAGGCGTTCGATCCGTCGCGGTGGGCGCGCGACGCCGAGAGACCGGAGTACGCCTACTTTCCGTTCAGCGGCGGCCCGCGCCACTGCGTCGGGATGCGGTTCGCCCGCCTCGAACTAGTCTTAGCGCTGGCGACGATGATCACTCGCGTCGACCTCGACGTCTCTGTCACCGAACCGCTGACGTTCTCGCCCTCGCTCTCGCTGCGACCGGAGACCGACGTCGAGGCGGTCGTTCGCCGGCCCTGATCGGTTCTCCCTAGTCGTAGTACTCCCCGCGCTCGACGACCTCTCCGAACGCGACGGTCTCCGCGACGTCCGTGATCTCGATCGTGACGCGTTCCCGGAGCTCGGTGTCGGGGACGATGATGACGTAGCCCTGGTCGACGCGGGCGATCCCGTCGCCTTGCTCGCCGATGTCTTCGATCTCGACCGTGCGCTGTTCGCCCTCCGTAACGGGGGGAGTGGATCCCGACGACTTGCGGTCCGGGGCGGGGGACGTCGCGGACGCCTCGGTGCGCTGCTCTCGGGCCGGCGACGACCGGTCCTGACCCGCGGACGCCGCGGCCAGCAACGCGACGCGGTAGGCCCCGTTCTCGTCCACGTCGCCGACGTCGATCTCGCGTTTCGGCACCTCGATCACGTACGAATCTCGCGTCTCCTCGATCTCCGCGCTGAACAGGCAGAGAATATCGTTCGAAATTTCCATTGGTTTGCTCGTTCTCACAGAAACGGGTGAACGTTACGATGAATCTATCGATACGCGTAGCTTCCGAACGCGCACGCCGCAGTCGTCGCCGTCTCGAAACCGGCGGCCGACAGTTCCGCGCGGATCGATTCCGTTAAGGCACCGGCGGCAGAAGCGGAAGGCGTGGGCGGATAGCCTAGCTCGGACAAGGCATTGGCTTCCGGAGCCAAAGATCGCGGGTTCGAATCCCGTTCCGCCCGCTACCGCGTCGCTTCGACTCGTTTCGATCCCTTGACCGCTACTCCCCGAGAGAGATATCGGCGTGCGCCTCGGCCGGCCTCGCCTCCTCGACCTACTCCTCCGCGGCCGCGCCGACCGCGGTCGCTCCGTCCCCGCCGTCGCTGTCCGCCTCCTCGTCGATCACTCGCTCCTTCCACGTCCCGCGGGTGAACCACAGGCCCGCGGTGATAGCACCGATCACGTTGCCCAGCGCCATGCCGACCCAGACGCCGGTCGCGCCCCAGCCGGCGACGAACGCGAGGTAGTACACCGTCGGCACGCGGCCGATCCAGAGGGTGATAAGCGAGAACGCGAGCGCGGTCTTGGTGTTGCCGGCGCCGCGGTACGCGCCGAGCAGGACCTGCGTGATCCCGATGAAGGCGAACTCGACGGCCCGGATCCGGAGGTACTCGCTCCCGAGGCGGACCGTCTCGGCGGCCCCCTCGGTCCCCGCGCCGATGAACACGCCGACGATCGGTTCGGGAAAGAGCGCGGCGACGACCGCGACGACGACCATCACGCCGGCGGCCGTCTTCGCCGCCAGCCACACCGCGGACTCGGCGCGGCCCTCCTGCTCGGCGCCGAGGTTCTGGCCGACCATGGTGTTCGTCGCCCGACCCAGCCCCATCGCGGGCAGGAAGACGAGCGAGACGAGGCGGTTGCCGAGGCCGTAGGCGGCGACGACCGGCGGCGCGAAGGTGACGACCATCGCGGTGAGCGTGATCATCGCCAGCGCGCTGGTCGACTGCTCGAGCGCGCTCGGCGTGCCGATGCGGACGATCTCCCAGACCGTTTCGAGTTCCGGCACCAGATCGCTCACGCTCACGTCGGGACCCGCCGTCGTCCCGAAGAGGACGTAGATCCCGAGCACCGAGGCGACGCCGCGGGAGAAGATGGTCGCAAGCGCCGCGCCCTTGATGCCCATGGGAGCGAACGGTCCCCAGCCGAAGATGAGGACGGGGTCGAGCACGACGTTCAGCGCGACGGACACGACCATCACGCGCATCGGGGTCTTCGTGTCGCCGTACCCCCGCATCAGCGCGGAGAAGACGAAGAAGCCGAAGAGGAAGGGGAGCCCGAGAAACAGGATCTCCATGTAGTCGGCCGCCAGCGGGACGACGCGTACGGTCGTCTCGGCCTGGCTGGGCAGCAGGCCCAGCAGGTCCCGCGTCAGCAGGTAGCCGACGGCGCTCAGGACGACAGCGAGCAGGGTGACGAACGAGAGCGTCTGGCCCGCGACGGTGCCGGCGGACCTGTCGCTCTCCGCGCCGGTGTACTGGGCGACGAGGATGCTCCCCGCGGTCGTGAAGCCGCCGGCGACGGAGATGAGGAGGAAGATGAGCGGAAAGGCGAGGCTCATCGCGCCGACGGCGTCGGCCGAGAGCTGGCCGAGCCAGAACGTGTCGGCGACGTTGTAGGCCACCTGCAGGAGCTGTATCACCACGATGGGCCAGGCGAGCCGGAACATCGGCCGGGCCAGGCTCCCTTGGGTGATCGACTCCTCGTGCGCGTCCGCGTTCACGATACTTCGAAACGAAACCCGTGTAATTGAACCCTTTGATCCGGAGGCGAAGTTCGATCAGAGAAGACGTATCGCTAGCGAACCGAGGGGGAGACGTCGCCGCTCATTCGGCCAGTCGCTGCATCTTGGTCGTCTTCAGTCTGACGAACACCGGACAGGAGCCGTCGGTATCCAGTTCGTGGACGAGGGACTGCCGGAGGTCGTGCGTACACGACGCCGTGACCGCCTGGAGGTGGGGACAGCACGAGCAGCAAGTCGGGAACGGAAGGTCCTGGTCGTGGCTCATGTATTGTTACCCGTTACCACTGCACAGGGATTAAGTCTTACCGGCGACTTCCGGTGGCGGATGCGACGTGGCGATCGGTGCCGACCGCGGGTATCGTGTCCGACTGCAGTCCGCGGGCCCGACAGCGATCATCGTCGCCAACCGTAGACTTCCCCGCCGCAGTCGGCGGATCCCAGTAGGGAGAATACCGAACGGACGGGCCCCACTCGCGGGTCCGTCGGACCGGCATCGGGATGACCCGGTAACACTCACGTCAGCGCGAACTCAAGTTCCCCCGGCCCCTGGATCACGACGATGACAGATCCCACGCCTACCCCCGGCATCCACCACGTGACGTGCATCGCGGGCGACCCGCAGCGAAACCTCGACTTCTGGGTCGAGACGCTCGGCCTCCGCCTCGTCAAGCGGTCGATCAACCAGGACGACCCCGGGACGTACCACTTCTTCTTCGCGGACGCGGAGGGGACGCCCGGGACGAGCATGACGTTTTTCCCGTGGGAGGACATGCCCCAGGGGAAGGTCGGCTCCGGGCAGGTCTCCCGGACCGCCTTCCGCGTCCCCGAGGGCTGCCTCGACTACTGGGAGGACCGCTTCGACGAGCGCGGCGTGGACTACGACGACCGCGTCGAGAGATTCGGCGAGACCGTCCTCCCCTTCCGGGACCCCGACGGCCTGCCGGTCGAACTGGTCGCGGTCGACGTTCCCGAGGACGACCCGACCGTCCCGTGGACGGAGTTCGTCCCGGAAGAGGCCGCGATCCGCGGGTTCCACTCGGTGACGCTCTGGCTGGCTGACCCCGACCCGACGAAGGACCTGCTCCGGTCGATGGGGCTGGAGGAGGTCGGTACGGAGGAGGCCCAGGGCGACACGCCGGGCGACGAGCGGACCCGCTTCGCCGCGAGCGGTCCCGTCGGCAAGTACGTTGACGTGCTGCCGACCATCGAGGGCGGGCGGCAGGGGCACGGCACGGTCCACCACGTCGCCTTCCAGACCTCCACCGACGAGGACCAGACGGCGATGCGCAAGGTCGTCCGGTCGAAGGGGTTGAGCCCGACCCAGCAGATAAACCGCCACTGGTTCCGGTCGGTCTACTTCCGAGAGTTCGGCGGCGTGCTGTTCGAACTCGCCACGAAGGACCCGGGCTACACCAGCGACGAACCCCTCGACGAACTCGGCGAGCGCCTCGTGCTGCCCGGGGAGTTCGAGGAGCGGCGCGAGCAGATCGAGGCCGGACTGCCGGACGTGACGATACCGCGGGCCGAGACGATCGAAGCCGACGACTGATCCCGGACAACCGACCCCGCCGGGGCTCCCAGCGAGCGACGGACCGGGTCGGCGGGCGCGCGGGGGCCGCGTCTACCGCGCCTCAGACTCCTCCACCGCTTCGGCGGTCGTGACGGCCTCCCCGCTCTCGACGACCGCTCGGTCCGGGAGCTCGGGGTTCGGCTTCCGACCGAGCGTGAGCAGACGCTCCGTGAGAGTGAGCTCCTCCGACTTCGGGCTCGGCTTCTCGATCTCCTCGAACTCGACGGCGACGCCGTCGCTATCGGCGGCGATGCGGACGGCGCACAGCTGGTAGGACGGGTAAAACACCGGCGGCAGGACGCCGATAATGCCGTCGCGACGGTGGAGGCGCTTCAGCCACGTCCCGGTGTTGACGAGCAGCCCGCCGTCGATCGACCGCAGCCGCGGTCGGTGCGTGTGGCCGTAGCAGAAGACCGCCGTCTCCGGCCGCTCGTCGAACACCTCGCGGGCGGCCTCCTCGTACGGCTCCTCGGCGTCGACCGTGAGCTCCGTCTCGAAGACGCCGAACCGATCGATCGTCTTCCGGACGTCCCGGCGGATGAAGTACAGCGGGATCCCGACGAGCACCAGCAGGCCGGCGACGGCCACGTTGGTCGCGAGCAGGAACCAGGCCGCCTCGCCGGCGCGCCCGAACTGCCCGAGAAACGCCGGAACGCGCTCGACCGGCACCGACCAGATGCCGGCGAGGTCCAGCCCGGCCAGCACCGCGAGCACCGCGCTGATGTTGAACAGCAGCAGGAACGGGACCAGCGAGTACCGCAGCAGCGGGTGCATCTCCCGGTAGAAGAACTTCGAGAGCAGCCACACGGGCATCCGCTCGGTCGGCGTGACCGCCTGCACGTCCCGCAGCCAGTTGTACCGCCCGCGGTCGGAGAGCTTCCCCGCCCGACTGGTCACGAGGGTGTTGTAGAAGTAGCCCAGCGGCGTCGCGTGAGGGTTCCCCCAGTCCTCGATGCGGTTGTTCGGGTCCCGCTGGTGGCCGTGCTCGAAGTGGATCGTCCGCCCCCCGACGGGGCGGGTGATCGACTCGTCCTGCACGAGGTCGACGTTGTACCGGGCGAACCGCTCGACGTACTCGTCGTAGGCGGCCAGTTCGTGGTCGTGGTTGCCCGGCACCAGCGTTATCGGGACGTTCTCGCCGGTCGCGCGGAGCTGTTCGAACAGCTCCGGGTAGCTCTCGACGAGCGCGTCGAACTTCTCCATCCCCTCGATGGCGGTGAACTCCCAGAGCCCGAACGCGTCGCCGTTGATCACGAGCTCGGCGTTCTCGTCGGTCGACTCCAGACCGACGAGGAAGTCGAGCAGCTCGTCGAGGAACTCGACGTGTTCGAGCTGCTCGTCCCCGCCGATGTGAAGGTCGCTGATGACGTAGTAAACCGGCTCGTCGTCGAGCATCCATTCGGAAAGTAGGTCCGCGGCTAATAGACGTTGTCCTTCCGGCGGGGACTCGCCCGTGCCGGCGGCTGGAGCGGGACTGGCTCCACGAACGCCCGCCCGGCGCGCCCCTCGACCGAAACGTACAGGGTGGGGTCGCGTCACACGCTACCTATGTCGCCGACCGTGGACGACCTCCGGAACGAGATCCGCGAGGCCGTGGGGAGACACGAGCGCGTCGAATCGACCGCATTCACCAAAGAGGCGCTGGCCGCTATCTGCGACGCCGTGGACGCCGACGTGGACACGAGCGGCCGCCCCGCCAAGTCCCGGATGCGGGCGGCGATCCGCGCGGAAGTCGGCGGACTGGACGACGCACCGGACGGGAGCGACCGACCCTTCCGGAAGGCGGAGCTCGAGGCCGTCGCCGCGGCGCTCCGGGACGAGTAGCGCGGGCCGCGGCCGACCGCCGATCAGTCGCTCCTTGGGCGCGTGTGACCTGAAAATCGAACGTCCGACAGAACTGCGAAAACGGGCCGCGACGGCGGAGCCGGTCTACGGCGCTTCGCTCGTCTCGAGCGAGAACTCGCCGCGGGGGTAGGCGACGCAGGTGAGCGTGTACCCCTCGCCGAGCTCGTTCTCGTCGAGCATCTCCTGGTCGTCGTGCTCGACGAACTCGGTGGAGTCGCCGTCGGGGATGCGCCCGGCACAGGAGACGCACTGGCCCTGCCGGCAGGCGTACGGGAGGTCCCAGCCCTCCTCCTCGCCGGCTTCGAGCAGGGTCTCGTTGTTGGCGACCTCGATGGTCTCGCCCTCCTTGACGTACTCGATCTCGTAGTACTCGATCTCGTCTTCGGGGATGTCGCCGGGGCTGGAGGCCTCCTCGGCGCCGCCTTCCTCGCCCTCCGCGAGTTCGCCGCCGGCCTCGCCCGCGGCGACGGCCGCCGCGCCGCCGCCACCGCCGATGGCGCGGTTCATCGGCTCCGGGAAGTCGGTCTCGGGGACCGACTCAGCCCGCCGTTCGAGGAGTTCCTGAGAGATGTCCTCGTTCGACTGCCACTCGGTCCCCCGGGAGAAGTGCAGGATCACCGCCGTCGCGGTCATCAGCAACCCGAGTCCGAGCCCAATTTCGTTCACCATATGCCTCGAAGTTGGAAATCCTGGTTTAACTCTGTTGTGATTACTCGCGCGATGCGGCCGCGCGCTCGTCCGTCCGCAACACCCCGTCGGTCATCCAGCAGCCGTCGTACTCGCCGCCGGACTGCTTCGAGAGGCGGAACTCGTAGGTCGCGGTCGACCCGTTCGGCGTCGTCAGGGTGACGATCTGTCGCGCGGTGCGGTTCTCGAACACGAGCGGCTCGTACGCCGCGCGGGTGTACTCGAACATCGGCCGGTAGCGCGAGCTGTTCAGCAGTCTCACGAACTGGGGGTACGGCCCCGTCGCGCGCCGGGTCTCGGGCGACGCGAACCGCCAGACGGTGCGGATGCCCTTGTTCAGCGTCTCGTCGTTCTGCCGGAGCGCGCCGAGCTGGATCTTGACGACCAGCCCCGGCGGCCGGTTACATGTCGGATGTAGCCCCACATACCGACGCTCCGCGTCGCGGTCGGGAGCGACGGCCACCGACGAGAGTACCTCCCGCACCAGGACCCCGGAGCCGGCCTCGGTCTCGGGCTCGATCGCGGTCCCGGGCCCGACCGCGGGCCCGCCACCGCCGACGGTCGTCGTCGACTCGCCGGCGGCCGCCTGCTGCCCGGGAACGACGCCGAGCGCGACGGCACCCCCGACCGCGAACAGACCGAGCAGGAGCGCCACCGCGGTGAGTCGCCGTCTGACGGTGTCGCCGCCCAGCGTCTCGTCGCCGTCCGGACCGTCAGTCGCAGCGTCGCTCTCCGCGGTCGTCTGGCCATCCGCGGGATCGGACGTCTGGCCATCCGCGGGGCCGGCCTTCTCGGGCTCGCGACCCTCGGTGCCGAACACGTCGGATTCGCGTTTCTCCGGACCGAGCTTCTCCAACCCGGCGTCGTCGGGTGACCCGATCTCACGCGCTCGTTCGGGGGCGGTGCTGCCGTCCGCATCGTCGACAGGCCCGGCGCTGTCGACCGTCGCGTTCGCCACGTCCTCGCCGTCTCGCGTCGCTGCCCCGTCGTGGCTCTCCGGCGGTTGCACCGCCGCAGCGACGAAGTACCGCTCGGCCAGCCGGTCCCGCTCCTCGACCGGCATCCCGTACGCGAATCGGTGGTAGAGATCGGTCGCACCGACCGACGCCGCATCGTACTGCTCCGCGAGCACCGCGGCTCGCTCGTCGTCACCCGTCGAAACGACGGCGTCGACCTCGGCGGTCGCGTCGCCGCTTTCCCCCGCATCCTCGTCCGCGTTCGCATCGTGACAGACCAGCAGTCGCCGCGTCTCGCTCGCCCGCGTCGCGGTCACGGTCGCTCCGTCCACTGACGTCTCCCACCCGCTTCTCGCCCAGACGTCGGCGACGAAGTCGGTCGCGTCCTCGGGGTCGGACTCCCGGAGCGCTTCGTCGAGGCGGATGCCCATCCCTCGATCTAGGGCACCGCCGAACTTGACGCTAAGGGGTTCTGCGCCCCGATACGCTCTCCACTTCTCCCCGTTTTACTCGCTGCGAGCGACCTCGTGACGCCCGAAACCATATCGCAACCGATTCGCCAAGCGCCGCGAGAACCGGTCGCGGCGACTGCCGAACCGCTCGGACAGCGCCTGGTAGATGAGCGGGAGCGGCACCTCCTGTTCCAGCGCCTCCTGAACGGTCCACGTCCCGGTGGAGCCGCCGGCGACGTGGTCGGCGACGTCGCCGAGGTCGTTGCCCTCCTCGCGGAACGCCTCCTCGCAGAGTTCGAGCAGCCACGAGCGGATGACCGCGCCGTTGTTCCACGTGCGGGCGACCGCTTCGAGGTCGAGGTCGTAGCGGCCGTTCGCGAGCAGTTCGAACCCCTCGCCGTACGCCTGCATCAGCGCGTACTCGACGCCGTTGTGGACCATCTTCACGTAGTGGCCGGAGCCGACGGGTCCCATGCGGTCGTGGCCCGCGGGGCCGGTGGCGACGGCGTCGAAGACGGGCGTCAGTTCTTCGTAAGCCCACTCGGAGCCGCCAATCATCAGCGAGAAGCCGAGTTCCGCACCGGCGGGGCCGCCGCTGGTGCCGCAGTCGAGGTAGGCGGCGGGCGTGGCCTCGGCGCGGCGGACGGAGTCCTCGAAGTGGGAGTTCCCGCCGTCGACGACGACGTCGTCGCCGTCGAGGTGCGGTTCGAGGTCGTCGAGTGCGGCGTCGACCGCCGCGCCCGCGGGCACCATCAGCCAGATCCGCTTCTCCTCACCCAGTCGCTCGGCGAGGTCGGTGACGGAGTCGGCGGGCGTCGCGCCCGCGTCGGCCGCCGCCGCGACCGCCTCCTCGTCGAGGTCGAAGGCGACGACCTCGTGGCCCGCGTCGAGCGTCCGCTCGACGACGATCTGTCCCATGCGCCCGAGTCCGATGACGCCCAGTTGCATGCGGAGTGCTGTCGCGCGGGCGCAGGTAGTGATTGCGGTTCGTCCGCGGAGCGGCCGGCGTCGCCCGCGCTACTGCGGGAGGCTGCCGACGCGCTCCCACCCGACGGCCGTCACGACGACCGTCGTGCCGCCGTACTCGACGTACACGCCGCTCTCGTGGGGTTCTCCGGGAGCGGAGACGTAGTAGGGCAGGTCTTTCTGGACGAGGTCGACGAGTTCGAGGGCGTCGTTCCCCTCGATGTCGACGCCCTGCCACTCGTCGCGGGCGTTAGTGCGGACCGCTCGCCGGATCGCCTCCGCGACGCCGGGGACTCGGTCGAAGAAGCCGTCGTCGGAGAGGACCGTCGCCCGGTCCGGCGTTTCGTCGACGACGCGCGCCGCGACGCTCGTGGTTGCTGCCTCGTTCTCGCCGCCCTTCCGCCGGAACAGTCCGTACGCGGCCGTGGCCGCGACGATGCCCAGCGAGAAGAGCAGATCTCTCACGTCCCGATTCATACCGGACGCATGTAATTATCACATAAATATCTTCCGCGTGGGAAAACGCCCGACGCGAGCCGACGGAATCGGCTCCGAATTCCTACACGAGCGCGTTCGTCGTGATCGCGCCCGCGACGAGCAGCAGGAGGACGCCGACGACGGTGGCCGCCTGAAACAGGGGGAGCGCGTCCCGCGCCGGCGCGCGGACCTTCTTCCGCTGGAGGCCGTCGGTCAGCTTCGAGCTCCCGACCTCGACGAGCCCCGCGAGGGCGGCCCACAGCGCGAGCATCGCGAGCACGAGGTTCCCGTTCGTCGTCGACAGCAGGCTCTCGCCGGTGTAGCCGTTCGCGGCCAGGTGGCCGCCTGTCAGGAAGAGCAGGAGCGCGCTGGCCCGCGACACCGTCGTCAGACGGCCGGCGATCCGTTCGACCGGCCCGGCGTTGATGTCGCCGTCCCGGGCGAGCGGGAGCACCGAGACCGTCACGAAGAGCACGCTACCGACCCACACTGCCGCGAACAGGAGGTGCGTCGTCCGCATCGCCGCGTCGATCAGACTCATGGGAGTACCGTTCGAGCCGAGATGTTTCAGCGTTTCCAACTCGTCGGGGCGGCGCGCGGCGCTCGCTCCCCCCGATCGTCGAGAACTGACGCCGTCGTATCGTCGGGTCGTTTATGCGTGCGCAAGTTATATTCGAACGCATGCGGGAAATATTATCCCCAATAGCCGCCCTCGCCGCGCTCGTCCCCGCCCCCGCCGCCATCGGCCTCGCCGCCGCATCCGAGGTGAGACGCCGATGAGCGTCGTCCCCTCGCCGCGACGCAGCGCCCTCATCGCGCGGACGGAGGTCAGGCGGTCGTTCCGGTCGTTCACCGACAACCGGACGCGCCTGGCGCTGACCGCGCTGTCGACGCTCGTGGTCGCCCTCGTCGTCGCCGGCGGCGCGTACGGCGCCTACCAGGCCGGACGGGCGGTCCGTGGCGGCGGTCTCGCCGAGTTCGACGTCCTGCCCGCGCTCCGCGGCTTCGTCGGGCTGGCCTGGGTCGGCCTCACGGCGCTCGCCGCGGCCCGCGCCGTGGCGCAGCGGGGCGAGGTCCCCGAGGCGGACGGGCTGTTGACCACCGTTCCGACGCGGGACGCCCTCGGCGGCATGCTCCTCTCGGAGCTGGCCTTCGTGCTGCTGTGGGTCCTGCCGGCGGTGTGGACGCTGACGGCCAGTTTCTCCTACGGCGCCGGAACCCCGGGCCCGTTCCTCGCGACGCTCCCGGTCGCCGTGACGCTCGGCGCGCTCGCCGTCGCGGTCGGCTACGGCGTCGGCCTGCTCGTCCGCCAGCTCGTCACGCGCTACGAGTTCCTCGCGCGCCACCGCCAGGCGCTGTTCGCGCTGGCCTTCCTCGGCTACTTCGCGCTCGTGTTCAGCGGCGGCCTCAACGTCCTCGGGTCGACGCTGTTCGACCCGCTCTCGCGGACCCCCGTCGGCTGGCTCGCCGACCTCCTCCTCCTCGGGACACCGGGGATCGACCCGTCGCTGGCCCGCGCGGCCGCCGCGCCGGTGCTCGTCCTCGCGGCCGTCGCCCCGGCGTTCGCCGGGACGCTCCGCGTCGCGTCGGTACACTGGTTCGCCGACCCCGCGACCGGGTCGGCGGACTCCGACGAGGAGGTAAACGGGGCGACGGGCGGCCGGTTCCCCGACCTCGCGCTCCCGATGCCGTCGTCGCTCTCGCGCCCGACGCGGGCCGTCGCCGCGGCCGCCTGGCGCCGCGCGGTCCGCGCGCCGATCAAACTCGCCTACGTCGTCTACCCGCTGTTCGGCGTCGTCCCGGTCGCCCAGACCGCCGTCGAGCAGGGGCGGGTACCGGCGGAGTTCCCCTACCTCGTCGTCCTCTACGGCGGGTGGGCCGCGGGCGTCCTCGTCACCCTGAACGTCTTCGGCGACCAGGGCTCCGTGCTTCCGTCGACGCTCACCACGCCCGTCTCCGGACGGCAGTTCGTGGCCGGACACGTCCTCGTCGGGGCGGGGGTTGCCGTCCCGATCACCGCCCTTCTCACCCTCGCGACGGGGGTCGCTAGCCCCCTCTCGCTCTCCCGCGTCGCGCTGCTGACCGCGGCGGGGGCGGTCCTGGCGACAGTGACGCCGCTTCTGGCGACGGGGATCGGCGCGCTGTTCCCCCGACAGGGGTCCGTCAAGGTCGTCGGGAACCGCACTGCGGTGATGCCGAGCAAGCGCGCGTTCCTGACGTACAGCGCCGCGTTCGCCGCCGCCGTCGCCGCCGGCGGCCTCGCGGTCGAGGCGACGCTCCGGGAGTTCGTCGCCGCGGTGTTGCCCCTGTTGCACTCCGCCCTCGCGGTGTCGCCGGCGACGCTCGAACTCGTCGGCGCCAGCGCGCTCGTCGTCCTGCTCGCCTCGCCGTTCGCGTCGGCCGCCTACGCGGCCCGACGGTTCGACTCGTACACGCTCGACTAGGGCGGGAACGGGCGTCGCGTCACTCCATCCACTCCGGTGCCCACTCCACTATCCGCTTCCGGAACACGGTGTACGCGAGCGATCCGGCGAGCGCCGCGAGCACCAGCGTCCGGATCCGCCCGCCGAACGTCAGCAGCGCCGGCACCGAGAACAGCGCGCCGACGACGAAGTCTTCCGGCGACCCGTCGTATCGAACCCACCGGCGGGGCCGGATCCACGTCCGCGTCGGGTGGACGTACACCGCGCGGTCCGAGGTGGCCTCCCACGGCTTCAGTTCGAGGCCGCCGCCGAACATATCGCTCGCGGAGTGGACCGCCGCGGAGACGAGAAACAGCGCCGCGGCCACGGCGAGCGCGCTCGGGAAAAGGACCGCCAGCGCGACGGCCGGCACCGCGAGGACGCTGTAGTAGACGGGGTAGTGCAGCGTCTTGCGGTGCGCGCCCGCGAGGTCGAGGTCTGGAAAGAGCCCGCCGGCCGCGCCGCCGACCGCCGCGGGCATGGCGAGCGCGGGGTCGAGCGCGGCGACCGCGCTCGCCAGCGCGAGGCCGACGAACGCGTGCGTCGTCGCCATCATGTACCGCGCCCTAGGCGCAGGACGGCCAAAACCCTGTTCGTTAGCGTCGCAGTGCGCCGGTGGCCGCAGGGACGCCGGTCGCCGCCGTTACTCGACTGCGACCGGCACGCTACTCGTCGACCGCCTGCCGCGCCCACGCCGGGTCGATCGGCGCCTCGAGGCGCTCGATCTCCGCGTCGGTCAGGTCGACGGAGAGCGCGGCGAGGTTCTCCTCCAGCTGCGGGACCGTCTTCGGGCCGACGATCGGCGCGGTGACGACGTCTTTGTGGAGCAGCCAGGCGAGGCTCACCTGCAGGGGAGTGGCCCCCTTCGCCTCGGCGATAGCGCGCACCTCGTCCAGCACCGTCCACTCGTCGTCGTCGTACTCTTCCTCGGGGTCCGCGTCGCGCTCGGCCAGCCGCGACCCCTCGGGCGCCGGCTCGCCGCGCTCGTACTTCCCGGTGAGGAAACCGCCGGCCAGCGGCGACCACGGGATCACGCCGAGGCCCTGGTCCTCCGCGACCGGGAGCGCGTTCAGCTCCTCGTGGCGGCGCGTCAGGCTGTACTCCGGCTGGATCGAGACGAACCGCTCGTAGTTCTCGGCGTCGCTCCGTTCGAGCGCTTTCATCAGCTTCCACCCCGCCATCGTGCTCGCGCCGACGTAGCGGACTTTGCCCTCGTCGACCAGATGGTCGAGCGCGGAAAGGGTCTCCTCTACCGGCGTGTGGTCGTCCCAGCGGTGGATCTGGTAGAGGTCGACGTAGTCGGTGCCGAGCCGGTCGAGGCTCTTCTCCGCCTGCTCCAGAACGTGCTTGCGCGACAGCCCCATCCCGTTCGGCCCCTCGCGCATCCGGTGGTACACCTTCGTCGCGACGACGATCTCGTCGCGGTCGCGCTCGGCGAGGGCCTCGCCGACGATGGCCTCGCTCTCCCCCTGCGAGTAGAGGTTCGCCGTGTCGACGAAGTTGATCCCCGCGTCGATCGCCCGGTCTATCACCTCGACGCAGTGCTCGTGGTCGTCGATGCCCCAGTCGCCGAAGTTCATCGTCCCCAGGCAGAGCCGCGACACTTCGAGGCCCGTGTCGCCGAGATACGCGTACTCCATATCGCTGGCGTCCATGCTGACCGCGTTTCGTCGCCGAGGTGCTAAGCGCTTCGACGGCCGCGGGACCCCCGGAGGGCAGGCGCCGACTATATCTCGGCCAGCCGTCGCTCCATCTCGGCGTCGACCCACGCGGCGAACTCCTCGAGGGATTCGTCCGCGAACTCGGCCGTCTTCTCCACGAATCCGGACGTTCCGAGGAACCTGACGGCCCGGTACACCGGTCGGCGCTCCTCGAACCCGGGCGGGAGGCCGCCCGCTCGCTCCCGGTACCCCTCGTGCAGCGCAGTCACGAGACGCTCGTCGCCGGCCGAACGCAGCCCGTCGATCTGCTGCGCTCGGACGCGGTGGAGGTCCCGGACCGGGTCGCCGACGTGCGCGATCTCCCAGTCGAGGAACCCGATCCCGTCCGCGCCGCGGAAGCAGTTCGGCATGGCCGGGTCGCCGTGGAGCAGGGCGGCAGGCGCGTCGTCCAGCAGGTCCCGGTTCGCCTCGACGGCGGCGATCACCTCGTCGAAGTGCCGGTCGAAGCGGTCCGAGGGCGAGAGCGCCCGCACGTCCTCTATCGTGTCGACGAGGACGTCCGTCCACGGAGCCGTATCGAGGTCGAGTCCGTCGGCCCCGCCGCCGGCGATGTGCCCGTGAGCGCCGAACCGCTCCGCGTGAACGTCCGCGAGCGCCTCGCCGACCCGCCGCGCCGTCTCGGCCCGTTCCGCGACGCCCCATTCGGACCACGGTCCGACGATGCTTTCGCCCGCCAGCGGCGCCGTGGCGAGGTACGGGACCTCGCCGTCGGCGTCGCTCGAAAGGACCGCCGGCACGCGCACGTCGCAGTTCGCGCCGATGTACTCGATCGTCCCCCGTTCTCTCGCGATCCGGGTGCCGTCCCCGTCGACGGCGACTTTCAGGTAGGCGGTCCGCCCGTCCGCGAAGTCGACCCGCACCGACTCGTTGGTCGGGTTCCAGGAGGGGCCGGCGGGCTCCGTCGACGCGACCTCGCGGTCGGGGAACGCGGCGGAGAGCGCCGACGCGATCCGGTCGTCCATAGCGGGAGGGCGGCGGAGCGCGGCAAGTGTTTTCCGCCGGTTCGATGGTCGTTAGCACACCTCTCTGCAGCGAAACGTTTTCCCCGTCGCCGCGAGCGTTGCCTCCCATGGACGAACAGGACCGCGTCACGTCGTTCGTCGCGGAGCACGACCTGCAGGCCGGCCCCGCCTACCGAATCCTCGACCTCGAATCGGAGGTCGGCGAGATCGCCAAGGAGGCGGCCGAATCGACAGACTACGGCGACGCGCCCGAAAACGTCGACGTGGCGAGCGACGAGATCGGCGACGCGCTGTTCGCGCTGCTCGCCCTCGCGGAATCACTGGACATCGACGCCGGGGCGGCGCTGGACGAGGCGCTCGCGAAGTACCGCGACCGACTGGACGAGACCGGCACGGCGGCGTCCGGGGAGTAGTGGGCCGCCGCGGCAACCGGCACGTGCCACCGTGTCCCGCGGCTTTTTGCCCGGCGCGGCCCAACGCCCGTTCATGAGCGACATCACCCTGTACGAACTCGACGGCTGCCCGTACTGCGAGAAGGTCCACGAGCGCCTGCAGGAACTGGATATCGACTACGAGAGCGTCTGGGTCGACGGCCTCCACTCCGAGCGCGACGGGGTGGCTCGCGTCTCTAACCAGCGTTCCGTGCCCGTGCTCGTCGACGAGGAGTACGGCGTGACGATGGGCGAGTCCGAGCGAATCTTGGAGTTCATCGAGACGACGTACGCCTGAGCGGACGCAGATCCGGTCGAACGGCTCCGCCCCGCCGCCGGCGTGCGGCGTCGCGGCGAATAGGAACCGACGGACGCAGGACGAGTCGCACGCGGAGAAGCTATTTGCCGCTCCTCGGGAAACGGGGCCGCATGGAGAAAGTGAATCTGGAGGACGCGTTCGCCTCGTTCGACGAGCGCTGGTCGCCCCGCCTCGCCCGCGAACTCAACGGGCAGGCGGTCAAGCTCGCCAAGGCCGAGGGCGAGTTCGTGTGGCACGAACACGAGGACGCGGACGAGCTGTTCCTGGTGGTGTCCGGCGAACTGCGGATCGAGTTCCGGGACGATCCCGACGTGGTGCTGCGGGAGGGCGAACTCGTCGTCGTCCCTCGCGGCGTGGAACACCGGCCGGTCGCCGAGCCCGAGGCGGAGATCCTGCTGTTCGAACCGAGCGAGACGCGAAACACGGGGAACGCCGAGACCGAGGAGACGGAAACGGATCTCGAGCGGATCGAGTAACGAAGCGGGTCTCGCGAAAACCCGCTCCGCCGCCGCGCTCGACCGCCGCTCAGAACTCCGTCACGACGGGGATGCCGACCGTGTCGAAGTCGCTCATCGAGGCGATCTGCTCGGGCACTTCGTCCAGCGACACCGTCTCGGAGACGATCGCGCCGGGATCGAGCTTCCCGCGCTCGACCATGCGGAAGATCTCGCCGTAGCGGTTCGGCGGCATGCCGAACGAGCCGAGGAAGTCGATCTCCTGCATCACCATCGCGTCGGTCGGCAGGGGCACCTCCCCGCCCTCGTCGCTGGTCGTGAGGCCGATCTGGAGGTGCTGGCCGCGCGTGCCGAGGCTGTCGAGGGCGTTGCGACACGTCGCCGCGACCCCGAGGGCGTCGACGGCCACGTCGGCGCCGCCGCCGGCGAGCGCCTTCACCTCGTTGCCGACGTTCTCCGCGTCCGACGCGTCGAGCGTCTCGTCCGCGCCGAGGTCCTCGGCGGCGTCGAGCTTCGACTCCTTCACGTCCACCGCGACGACGTTCGCGCCGAGCGCGTCGGCGATGTGGACCGCGGAGAGACCGACGCCGCCGCAGCCGTGGACGGCGACCCAGTCGCCGGCGTCGAGGTCGGCGCGGTGGGCGAGGCCGTGGAAGGCCGTGGCGAACCGACAACCGAGACCGGCCATGTCGACCGCGTCCACTCCGTCCGGGAGTTTCACGGCGTTGTAGTCGGCAGCACGTACCGGGAACGCCTCCGCGAAAGCCCCCGGCGCGATCTCGGTGAAGCCGAGCGGAACGACCGTCTCGCAGACGTTGGCGCGCCCGGCCCGGCAGTGCGGGCAGGACCCGTCGGAGAGCGTGAAGGGGACCGCGACGCGGTCGCCCTCCCGGAGCGTCTCCACGTCCTCGCCGACCGCCTCGACGACCCCAGCGGGCTCGTGCCCGAGGATCTGGCCCGGCTGGGCCTGCGCGCCGATCCACTCCCAGTCGCCCTGCCAGGCGTGCCAGTCGCTCCGGCAGATGCCGCAGGCCTCCGTCTCGACGACGACCTGGTCCGGGGCGGGCTCGGGTCGCTCCACGTCTTCTATCGCCAGCGGTTCGCCGTGCTCTCTGAGGACAGCGGCTCGCATACGTTACACGTCAGCATCTATCATTATAAACTCCCAACTCCCGCCGAATTTCGCCGGATTCCCCGCGGTGGGTTCCGATACGGGTGGGGACCGCCTGCGACGGCCCCACTGCCCGAGACCGCACGGGTTAAGAGCGCTCCGTTCGCCACTCTTCCCAATGCGACTGGAGGAGTACTGGGGCGTCGGCCCGAAGACGCGCGAGCTGCTGACGGAGGAGCTCGGCGTCGAGGCCGCCGTCGAGGCGATAGAGTCCGCGGACGTGCGGACGCTGACCGAGGCGGGGCTGAGCCGCGGCCGGGCGACGCGCATCCTGCGCCGCGCGACCGGCGAGGCGGGGATGGACGTGCTGGCGACGAGCGACGCCCGGTCGGTGTACAAGGAGCTGCTGGATCTGGCGCGGGAGTACGCGGTCACGCGGGACGCCGCCGACCGGATTCAGGTGCTGACGCCGACGGCCGACCACGAGACGCGCGAGGAACGGCTCGACGCCGTCCTCGCGGCGCGGGACACGTGGACGGCGCTCGACGACGACACCCGGGAGACGGTGCTCTCCGCGTTCGAGGAGTACGACGAGACGGGCGGCGGCGAGCGCCCCGCCGTCGAGGCGGCGCTGGCGCTCCGCGAGGCGAGGGTCACGGCGGGCCCGTTCGCGCCCATCGCCGACGTCGACCCCGACGCGCTCGCCGACGCGGCCGAGGCGCTCGCCGCGCTGGACGACGGGCGAGTCCGCGAGGGCGTCGACGACGAACTCGACGACCTGCGGGCGGCACTCGCCGCCGCCGAGTCCATGTCCGCCTCCCCCGTCGAGGTGGTCGACGGGGTGCGAGACGGCGACGTGCGCGGCACCGAGGGATTCCGCCAGTCGTTCGTCGACCGCGTCGTCGACGAGGCGGGCGTCACGGTCGACCGGGTGCGCGACGCCATGCCGTCCGACGCAGCGGACGCGACGGACTTCGTCGCCCGGACGCTCCGGGGGCTAGTGGAGGACCTCCGGGAGGCCGCCGACGAGCGGGAGCGCGCCGTCGCCCGCGACCTGCGCGGCGAGGTGGCGGCCGCCCGCGAGGACGTCGACGTCGCCGTGGCGGCGGTCGACGACATCGCCTTCCACCTCTCGCTGGCGCGTTTCGCCGAGGCGTACGACCTGACGCGCCCCGAGTACGCCACCGACGCGGACGCGGTCGCCGTCGAAGGGGCGCGCAACCTCTCGCTCTCCGCGGGCGACGAGGACGTGCAGCCGGTCACCTACGCGCTGGGCGACCACGGGGTGGACGCGGTGGACACCGTCGCCCGCGACGTGGCCGCCGACGAGGTCGGGGTTCCGGGCGAGGAGCACGTCTCCGTGCTGACGGGCGCGAACAGCGGCGGGAAGACGACGCTACTGGAGACGCTGTGTCAGATCGTCTTGCTGTCGGCGATGGGCCTGCCCGTTCCCGCCGACCGCGCTCGGGTGGCCACGTTCGACGCCATCGTGTTCCACCGCCGGCACGCGAGCTTCAACGCCGGCGTGCTGGAGTCGACGCTGCGCTCCATCGTCCCGCCGCTGTCGGAGTCGGACCGGACGCTGATGCTCGTCGACGAGTTCGAGGCCATCACGGAACCGGGCAGCGCGGCCGACCTCCTGCACGGCCTCGTCCGCCTCACCGTCGACGAGGGGGCGCTCGGCACGTTCGTCACCCACCTCGCCGACGACCTCGAACCGCTCCCCGACGCCGCGCGGACCGACGGCATCTTCGCGGAGGGGCTGACGCCGGACCTCGAACTGCGCGTCGACTACCAGCCGCGGTTCGGCACGGTCGGGCGCTCGACGCCGGAGTTCATCGTCTCGCGGCTCGTCGCCGACGCGGGCGATCGGCGGGAGCGCGCCGGCTTCGAGACGCTCGCCGAGGCGGTGGGCCACGACACGGTCCAGCGGACGCTGGCGGAAGCGTGGGAGGAGCGGCCGGCCGGCGGGGATTGACGCAGGGCGCTTGTGGAAGGCCCGCGTCCGCATAGCTGTCGCTCGCGGGGGAATTGCTCGAAAAGCGATCTCGGTCAGCGCCGACCGCTCACCGCTTGTAGGTCCGCAGGCGCGAGTGGTCGACGTCCGGCCGCTCCGTGCCCGTCGGCGTGACGAACTTCTTCGTGCTCCAGACGAGCATCATCGCCCCGACGACGAACCACGTCGCCGCGCCGACGAGATGCACTCTCGGCGGGAGCGGTTCACCGAGCAGCGGCGCCTTCAGGATGAACCACGCGGCCATAACAGTTATTAGCAACCCCACGATGCTGACGAGTCCGGTGATGTACTTTCCCATAGTTACGCTACCCCCCGCGACGGCCACCCCTGACCGCCGCTTGAGTCAAGTGAGACGTATGTGGTAACTACACGTAAATGTACGGGTTCTTGTAGTTCAAGAAAACAAATTAGATTTCCTAAATAAGTTAGGTCGGTGAGTGGTTTTCGAAACGAAAATTCTGGCGGGGCGACCGCGAGTGACCAGCGGCGAGTCCGGCGCCGCGGTCACTCCTCGATTTCGATGCGGCGACCGCGGTCGGCGGCGTCCGTCGTCGGGAGGCGGACTTCGAGGACGCCGTTGCGGTAGGTGGCGGCGACCGCGTCGACGTCCACCTCGCCGGGGACGGTCACGCGCTCGTCGACGCGGCGGCGTCGGGCGACCGTCTCCGACTCGGTTTCGCGGTCGGCGGTGACCGTGAGCACGCCGTCGTCGAACGTCAGCGAGATCTCCTCGCGCTCGAAGCCGGGGAGGTCCATCACGAAGACGTACTCGCCGTCCTCCTCGACGAGGCTCGTCGCGTCGCTCCATCCCTCTCGGCCCCACATCGTGCGCATCTGTTCCATCATACGGTCCATCTCGTCGAAAGTAGTGAAGTTCATGATCGTTCGATTATAGAGAGGGCTCGCGAGGAGATAAAGATAGCAGGAACCGTGTTAGCAGGCGATCGAGGCGCCAGAGGACGGGCTTAACCGTTTCGGAGAGGTTCGATCCACCGAACCAAACGCGCTTGTCCTAAAACAAGCAAAATTGTTTTACGTGCCACCACACTTGTCCTACGCATGCCACGGGTGGAGCTACCCCACGACGCGAAGGCCGGCCCGACGAAGTCCGAGGTGCGGTCGGTCCTGCTTGGCAAACTGGACCTCGGTCCGACCGACCACTTCGTCGAGGTCGGGTCCTGCACCGGAGCGGTGACCGTCGAGGCCGCGCGCCGCGCCGGGCGCGTGACGGCGATAGAGCGTAAGGAGTCCCGCGCGGAGACGACGCGGAAGAACCTCGCCGCGAACGACGTCGAGGGCGTCGAGGTCCGCGTCGCCGAGGCCCCCGAGGGGCTGCCGGACGACGCCGACGCCCTGTTTCTCGGCGGGAGCCGGAACTACGAGGCGGTGCTCGATCACGCCGTCGAGGCGGGGATCGGGACGGTCGCGATGAACGTCTCGCGGCTCGAAGTCGCCGGCGCGGCGACCGAGGCGTTCCGCGAGCGCGACCTGCTCGACGACGTCGTGCAGTTCCAGGTGAGCCGCGGCTACGAGCTCGCCGGCGCGACGAGCTTCGACTCGGAGAACCCGGTGTACATGCTCGTCGGCGGCGCGGGCGACGCCGACGGCGAGTCGGGAGGTGACGACCGATGACCCTCTACGGCGTCGGCCTCGGCCCCGGCGACGCGGAGCTGATCACGGTCAAGGGCAAGCGCGCGCTGGAAGCCGCGGACGTAGTGTACTCGCCCGGCCGCCTCTCGCGGACCGTGGCGACCGAGCACGTCCCCGAGGAGCGCATCGGCGACCTCGACTTCCCGATGACCCGCGACGAGGAGAAGCTCCGGCGGGCGTGGAAGGAGGCGGCCGCCGAGATAGCGCCGCGAGCGCGGGAGGGCGACGCCGCCTTCGTGACGCTCGGCGACCCGAACGTCTACTCGACGTTCGGCCACCTCCGCCGGACGATGGCGCACTTCCACCCGGACGTGGACCTCGAACTCGTCCCCGGCGTCAGCGCGGTCACCGCGTTCACGACGGCGCTCGGCGTCGAGATAGACGCCGGCGCGGGGCTGGCGCTCCGCGAGGCCGCGCAGGGGGCCTCCCCGACCGGCCCGGACCGGATGGTCCTGTTCAAGGTCACCGACGCGCCCGCGACCCACGAGGGGCTGGTCGAGGCGGGCTACGACGTTACGTACGGCCGGCGGCTCTACATGGAGCAGGGCGAAACGCTCGTCACCGACGATCCCGAGGAGATCGCCGAGCGCGACTACTACACGCTGGCCTACGCCGAGAAGGCCGACCTGTCGGTCGACCGCGCGACGGCGAAGTTCGGCCACAGCGAGGAGCGCGCGGAGGCGGCGGAGCACGGCGACGAGGTCGAGCCCCGTCGTGCGGACCGGCGAGACGAGGGGGTGCCGTCCGATGACTAGCGAGGGCAGCGAGGACGGAGCGCCGGCGGAGTCCTCGGAAGAACAAACGGGGAGCAGCGCGACCCGTGAGGACGGAGCGCCGGCGGAGTCCTCGGACCGAGCAGGGAGAGGAACGACCCGCGAGGACGCCACCGACCCGCAGGCGGCGATAGACGAAGCGAGTGAACGACGCCAGCGGGAGCGCGACCCCCGCGTCTACGAGCACACCGCGGGCGACGTGCAGGAGGGGGTCCCCTTCATCGGCGCGGGGCCGGGCGACCCCGGCCTGCTCACCGTCACCGGGAAGGAACTCGTCGAGGGCGCGGATCTGGTCGTCCACGCCGGGTCGCTGGTCAACAGCGAACTGCTGGACGAGTACTGCGACGACGCCGAACTGGTCAACTCCGTCGGCAAGGACCTCGAAGAGCTGATACCGCTGATGCGGGACGCCTACGAGGACGGCCGCGACGTGGTGCGCCTCCACAGCGGCGACCCCGCCATCTACGGCGCGGCGCTGGAGCAGATGGACGCGCTGGAACACGAGGGCGTCCCGACGTACTTCGTCCCCGGCGTCACCTCGGCGTTCGCCGCGAGCGCCACCCTGCGGACGCAGCTCACGTTGAACGAGACGGCGAACCACGTCGCCTTCACCCGCCCGCAGGGGAAGACGCTCGACCCCGAGGACGACCACATCGCGGAGTTCGCCGAGATGGGCGACGTGACGACGTGCATCTACCTCGGCACGCACGCCGTCGCGGACACGATGGACCGCCTGCTCGACGACGGCGTCGACCCCGACACGCCGGTGACGGTGGTGTACCACGCGTCGTGGCCGGACGAGGACATCGTCGAGGGGACGGTGGCGACCATCGGCGACCGGCTGGAGGACGCGGGCTACCGCGCCTCAGCGATGGTGATCATCGGACAGGCCGGGACCGGCGCGGGGTACGAGCGCTCGTACCTCTACGGCGACTGGGCGAACCGCGGACCGAACGACGGCGAGACGGAGGCGGACGACTGACCATGAGCACCGACGCGAACGACACCGACGGGGACGCATCGACCGACGACGGCGGCCACTGCAGCACGCCCGACAGCGACGGCGAGGTCGCCGAGGAGATAGCGATAATCTCCTTCGAGCGCAAGCTGGACACCGCCGAGGAGATCAAGGAGGGCATCGGCGACCGCTACGAGACGATCGACATTATCGAGTACCACGGCGACGTGTTCGCGGAGCACTGGGGCGAGTACGACTGCTTCGTCGGCCTGATGGCCAGCGGCATCGCGATGCGCAAGACCGCGCCGCTGCTCGACGACAAGTGGGACGACCCGGCCATCTGCGTCGTCGACGAGGAGCTGACGTGGGCCATCCCCATCACCGGCGGACACCACGGCGCGAACCAGGTCGCCGACGACCTCGCGTCGATGGGCGCGGTCCCGGCGATGACGACAGCGAGCGAGGCGGCGGACAAGCAGGGCGTCGAGAAGCAGGCGAAGGCGCTCGACGCGCACGTCGTCAACGGCGACTCGACGGTGGCGACGAACCTCGCCGTGCTGGACGACGAACTCGGCCCCGTCGAGCGCCTCGACGGCCCGAAGGCCGTCCTCGTGGGCGACGACGTCACCGTCCTGAAGCGCAACGCGGACGACGGCGTCGTGCTCGGAACCGGGAGCGTCTCCGGCGCGAAGGTCGAGCAGTTCCACGCGGCGTGGGAGCGGGCGCTCGACGAGGCCGGGAAAGAGTGGGACGACGTGGAGTTCGTCGCCACCGGCACGCGCAAGGAGGAGGAGCCCGGCCTGCTCGAAGCGGCCGAGGAGAAGGGCCTCGGCGTGGTCTCGATGACCAAGGAGGACCTCGAACCCCACGAGGGGCCGACCCCCTCGCGCTCGAAAGAGCTGATCGGCTGGCCCGGCATCGCCGAGGCGAGCGCCATCGCGGCCGGCGCCGAGCACGAACTCCTGCTGGCGAAGCTCAGTCACGACGACGCGGTGACGGTGGCGGTCGGGCGATAGCGCGACCCTCCCGCCGA
This sequence comes from Halostella limicola, assembly GCF_003675875.1. Lineage (NCBI taxonomy): Archaea > Methanobacteriati > Methanobacteriota > Halobacteria > Halobacteriales > Natronoarchaeaceae > Halostella > Halostella limicola. The sequence continues at coordinate 475,637 of NZ_RCDI01000002.1, forward strand.
TCCCGGAGCGACCCGTTCACCGACCGACGCTCGGAGCCGGCGTCGTCACGCCCGACTCCCGACGCCCAACGTATCGGAGACCTGTAGCGCCGCACCGAGCCCGGAGCACACGACGCCGACCGGGACGAGCGCCAGCCCGAGGCCGATCGGGCCGTCGATCCGCACGAACAGGTGCGTACCGGTGAGCGTCCACAGCGTCGTCAGCACGTACTGGACGGCGAGCAGGAGCACCGCACCGCCCCCGGCCGCGACCCCCAGCGTGAGCAGTTGCCGCGGCCGCTCCTCCGGCGCCGACGTCCGGGCGACGAGATACAGGAGGCCCGCCTCGGCGATCGCGAGCGATCCCGCGACCGCGTAGACGACGGCGAATATCCCAGCGAGGCCCGCCGCGAACCCGTCGCCGCGCGGCGTTTCGGGGACGTTCGAGAGGATGTCCGCCGCGATGGTTACACCGACCGTGCCGACCGCCCCGGCTCCGAGCGCGACGGCGCGGGGCGTTGGACTGAGGACCATAATTCCGGTCATGTGGGACGGTAGATAAACGCACCGAACGGAAGCCGGAGAACGGTCTCGCTGTTCACTCCAGCAGTCGCTCCCGCACGTCGCCGTCCGGTATCTCGCAGCGGTCCTTCTTCCCGAACCAGCGGTAGCGGTTGGCCGCGACGACGTCGTACGCCCGGTCGCGGATCCGGCGCGGGACGAGCCGGAACGGAGCGAGCAGGCCGTAGACGCCGCCGAGGAGTTCGGCGATCCGGAGGACGGCGTCCGACTTCACGTAGTGGTCGTCGCCCTCGACCAGGACGACCGACTCCAGTTCGTCGGTCGGGAGGCCGCGCTCGGCGAGCAGTTCCCGCCCCGCCTCGGACTGGAGCGACGCGAAGCGGAACCGGCCCTCGGGGTCCCGCGGCGCGAGAAACTGGACGAACCCGCTGCAGAGGTTACAGACGCCGTCGAAGAGGACGACCGGCCCGTCGTTCGGAGTGTCCGCGGTCATCGAGTGCCTCGATCTTCGGTTCTCCGACAATTGAGCGTTTCGAACGGTCGGAGGCGCGTTCGTTTCATCGCACAGAAAGCTTATTTAGCGCCGGCGGGGACGCTGGCGAACGGACCTCCCCGCTCACACATGAACCGCCGCACGCCCTCCCTCCCCTCCACGGTCCCAGACGCACTGGACAGGCTGCCCGCCGCGTTCGCGCGCCGGGTCGCGGTCGACCGCCGGGCGCTCGCCGCGTTCCGCGCCGCGCTCGGCGCGCTGGTGATCGCCGACCTCGCGCTCCGGTCGCGCGACCTGGTCGCGTTCTACACCGACGCGGGCGTCCTCCCGCGTTCTGCCCTGTTCGCGGACTACGGAACGGTCTACTCGGTCCACGCGGTCTCGGGCGCACCGTGGGCACAGGCTCTCCTGTTCCTGCTCGCCGGCGCGGTCGCCCTCGCACTGGTCGTCGGCTATCGGACGCGGGCCGCGACGGCGGTCACGTGGCTCCTGCTCGTCTCGCTCCACCTGCGCAACTCGATGGTGCTCAACGGCGGCGACACCCTGCTGCGCATGCTGCTGTTCTGGGCGATCTTCCTGCCGCTGGGCGACCGGTGGGCGGTCGACGCGCGAACGGGGGCGGACGAAACCGAGACGACGGCGGCCTCCGTCGGAACGATGGCCGTGCTGCTCCAGGTCGTCCTGATGTACGGGACCAACGCCGTCCACAAGACGAGAAGCGACGCGTGGACCAGCGGGGAGGCGGTCGCTTACGTCTTCCAGGCCGACCACCTGACCATACTGCTCGGCGACGCGCTCGCGGGGTATCCCGCCCCCCTGGAAGCCTTCACCTACCTCTGGATGGCACTGATCCTCGCCTCGCCGCTTCTCCTCGTGCTCACCGACCTCCCGCGGGCGGCGCTTGCGTCGGCCTTCGCCGGGATGCATCTCGGCATGCTCGTCACGCTCCGGATCGACCTGTTCCCGCTGATCGCCGTCGCGGGGCTGATCCCGTTCTACCCGCCGGTCGTCTGGGACGCCGCGGAGTCGCTCGCCGACCGGATCGGCGCGGCTGCCGCCGTCGAGTCCCTGTCGGAGCGCGTCGCCCCGCCTGCCGTCGTCTCCGTTCCAGCAGCCGTGTCGCTGGGGCGCTCCGCGGACCTCGCGTCGGACAGCTCAGCGACCGCCGCCCTCTCCGCCGCTCTCGAACGGGCGCGAGGGGCGTTCCTGACCCTCGTCCCCTGCGTCTTCCTCGTGCTGGTCGTCACGTCGAACGCCGCAGCGGTCGACTACGCGACGACGCCCGACGCCGGCGACCGGGCGCTGGACGCCATCCGGGGCGACCAGAACTGGCGCATGTTCGCCCCGACCCCGACGCGGACGACGAAGTGGTTCGCGGCCCCGGCGGCGCTGGAGAACGGCTCCGAGGTCGACCTCCTCCACCGGTCGCGGGTCGACCTCGACCGGCCGGCGCGGGCGCAGGACGCGTATCCCACCTCGCGCTGGCGGAAGTACCTCGTCAACGCCCGGTTCGCCGACAACGAGAAGCACCGCTCCTACCTCGCGAACTATCTCTGTGAACGCTGGAACGAGGGCCGCGGGGTCGACGCCGAGTCGGTCACGGTCTACTACCTCTACGAGCGCACCGACCCGTACGACGGCACGACCGCGTCGGGCGAGACGGCGATCCTGACTTACGACTGCGACGGCGAGTTCGTGCAGAGCGCGGGGTGACCCGACGGCGCCCCGCGCTCCGCCGCCGTACCGACTCGGAGCAACTGCTCGCGGCTCGGTCAACCTCACTGGTCCGCCGAGTAACCTCACTTTCACTAATACAACCAAAATTGTTTTACCTGAAACTCGCGTTGTACCGGGCGTGAGAGACAGGAGTTCGAGCCGCCGTCGAACGCGGCCGGCACAGACGGAGGGGGTAGCGTGACCGACGAGGTCGCGCCCGCCGACGACCTCGGCAAGCTGTACGTCGTCGGCATCGGGCCCGGCCTGCCGGGCGACATGACCCAGCGCGCGAAGGACGTCATCCAGACCGCGGACTGCGTCATCGCGTCGAACCTCTATCAGGAGTTCCTCCGGAAGGACGGGACCTTACCACCAGAGACACCGCGAGACTCCTCCGGAGCCTCGCGAACTCCCGAACCCGACGATTCGGGAACCGCCACAGACGGCGGGACGGCGTCCGCCTCCGCGAGCGCCCAACCGGACCAGGAGGTGATCCGCTCCACGATGGGCCGCCAGATCGAACTCGCCCGCGAGGCGTTCGAGCGCGTCCGGAACGGCGAGACGGTCGCGCACGTCTCCGGCGGCGACCCGAACGTGTACGGCAAGTCCGACCTGCTGTTCCTGATGGCGCAGGAGGACGAGGTGAACGACGTCCCCATCGAGATCGTCCCCGGCGTCACCGCGGCGCTGGGCGGCGCGGCGAACCTCGGCGCGCCGCTGTCGAACGACTTCTGCACGATCTCGCTGTCCGACAAGTGGCGCGGGTGGGACGAGATCGAGGAGAAGCTCCGGGCCGCCGCCATCTCGGGGTTCGTCATCGTCCTGTACAACTGCTGGCGCAACTACGAGCGGGCGGTCGAGATCGTCCGCGAGGAGCGCGCCGACGACGCGGCGGTCGCCATCGTCAACGACGCCGGCCGCGGCGACGCCGGCCGCAACGGCGAGAGTCAGACGATCACGACGCTCGGCGAGGCCACGGAGCACGACGACAAGGTCGCCGGGATGGGCACCTCGCTCGTCATCGGCAACCACGAGACCGAGGTCTGGAGCAACGACTACGAGCGGTTCCTCGTCACCCCGCGCGGCGGGCGTGACGTCGACGACTTCTGAACCATGAGCACGGACGACACCACCACGGACACCGAATCGAAGTGCGGGGCATCGAAGACGGACGCGAGCACCGAAACGAGTAGCGAGTCGAAGTGCGGCGCGAGCGAGAGCGAGGACTCAGGCTCCTCGTCCGCGTGCGGGGCCTCATCCACCTCGGACGAGGAGGAGGAAGTCGGTGCGACGGTCGACGACTTCGACGCGGACCCCGGTCGCCTCGTCGCGGTCGGTCTCGGCCCGGGCCAACCCGAGGGGATGACCTCGCGCGCGAAGGCGGCCCTCTCCGAGGCCGAGCACATCGTCGGCTACACGACCTACGTCGACCTCGTGCCCGACGAGATCACCGACGACGCGGAGGACGTCTACTCGACGCCGATGTGTGGCGAGGTGTCGCGCACGGAGGAGGCCATCGACCGCGCGCTGGCCGGCAACGACGTGGCGATCATCGGCAGCGGCGACCCGAACGTCTACGCGCTGGCCGGCCTCGCGCTGGAAATCGTCGAGTCGAAGGGCGCGACCGCGTCGATGCTCGGCTTCGAGGTGGTGCCCGGCGTCCCCGCCGCGCAGTCCTGCGCGGCCCGCGTCGGCGCGCCGCTGGTCAACGACACCGTCTCGATCTCGCTGTCGGACCACCTGACGGACATGCCGACCATCGAGTCGCGCCTCCACGCCGTCGCGAAGGAGGGGTTCACCATCGCCATCTACAACCCGTGGAGCCGCAAGCGCCGGGAGAACTTCGAGAAGTGCTGCGAGATCCTCACGGAGCACCGCGACGCGGACACCCCGGTCGGCATCGTCCACGCCGCGGGGCGCGACGACGAGGAGGTCGAGATCACCACACTCGGCGAACTCGAAGAGTTGGCCGAGACGGACCTCATCGACATGACGACCACCATCCTCGTCGGCAACGAGGACACCTACGAGTGGGACGGGCGGATGGTCACCCCGCGCGGCTACGAGACCAAGTACGAGTACTGAGATGTACCGAGTCACTATCGACAAGGACGCCTGCGACGGCATCTTCGCCTGCCTGACGCGGGACCCGCGGTTCGTCGAGGACGACGACGACGGCCTCGCGACCGTGGACCCCGCGGCCGACCCAGTTCCACCCGCTGGGTCCGACGACGGTCGGATCCGGGAGGAAGACGGCAAGATAGTCGCGGAGTTCGACGACGACCGCGCCGACGAGGCCCGCGAGGCCGCCGCGGCGTGCCCGCCGAACGCGATCACGGTGGAAGATATCTAATGTCACTGAGCATCGGCAAGCCCGACGACATGCTCGCGGCCCACCCCGAGACGGCGTACTTCTGGGGACGGGTCGCGGCCGACGGCGACCTCGAATCGGACTGCGTGACCGTGCGGACCAACGACGAGACCGCGGCCCGCCGCCTCGCCGCGATCGCCGGCGCGGAGCAGGTCGACCGCCGGATCCTCGAGCGCGAGTACGCCCACGACACGTCGATCACCCGCACCGAGGACGAGTACGCGGTACAGGTGTTCGGCGATCTGGCGGACCGCGCCGGCGCGGCGCTGGGCCTGCCGGTCGACGGCGAGCCCGGCGGCTACCGCTTCGGCGCGTTCGCGGACCACGACCGACAGCTCCTGCGCGGCCTGCTCGAAGGCTGCGGGACGGTGTGTTTCAAGTCCGACGACGGGGCGGTGGGAGTGTCGTTCATCCACGAGGACCGCCGCCTGCTGGAGACGGTCCAGTCGCTGCTCGACGACGCGCCGGTGGACGCGCCGTACGGCGACCCGGCGGAGGCGTCGTCGGGCCACTGGTTCGGCGTGGACGACGACGCCGTCCCCGACCTCGGCCCGTGGCTGTACGACGGCAGCGAGGAGACCGGGCTGTTCGCACCGAGTCGGCGGCGGAAACTCCGGCGGAGCCTCGACCGGCTATGAGCCGGACGACCGACGCGGCTGGCGGGTTCGACGACGAGGCCGTCCTGCTCGTCGGGCACGGCTCCCGCCGCGAGAAGTCGAACGAGCAGGTCCGAGAACTCGCGGTCGACCTGGAGGGCCGGCTCGGAATTCCCGTCGACGCCGGCTTCCTCGAACTCGCGGAGCCAGCGATCCCGGACGCCATCGCGGGGCTCGCGCCCGCGGTCTCGGAGATCACGGTCGTCCAGCTGTCGCTGTTCGCCGCCAGCCACGTGAAAAACGACGTGCCGCTGGCGGTCGAGCAGGCGCGCGCCGACCACCCGGGGCTGACGCTGAACAACGGGGCGCACCTCGGTATCCACCCCGCCATCGTCGACCTGCTCGACGACCGGGCGGCCGCCGTCGAGCGCGAGCTGGGCGTCGACCGGACGGAGGACGACGTGGCGGTCGTGCTGTGCGCCCGCGGGTCCTCGGACCCGGACGCCAACGCGGACGTCCACAAGCTGGCCCGCCTGCTGTACGAGGGCCGGGAGTTCTCCCGCGTCGAGGCGTCCTTTATCGGCGTCACGGACCCGCTGCTCGACGACACGCTACACGCCGTCGCCAAACACCGCCCCGCCGCCGTCGTCGTCGTGCCGTACATGCTCGGCGACGGCGTGCTGACGGGGCGCATCCGCGACGGCGCGAGCGAGTTCGACGCGGAGTACCCGTACGTGGACGCCGCCTGCGGCGACCCGCTCGGCACCGATTCCCGCCTGCTCGACGTGCTCGGCGACCGCTGGCAGGAGGCCAGGACGGGCAGCGTCGAGATGTCCTGCGACACCTGCAAGTACAAGGTGGAACTGGACGGCTACGAGGAGGACCAGGGCGGCGCGCGGGCGATGCTCCGCGCGCTGACCCACCAGGAGGCCCACGCCGACCGGGAGGACGTCGACGACGACCCGCACGTCCACGACGCGCCGGAGAAACACGTCGCGGTCTGCACGAACCAGACCTGCGCCGCCGACGGGTCGGCGGCCGTCCTCGAGCGCCTGCGGCAGGCCGCCCGCGACTCCGAGGCGTGCGACGCCCGCATCACGCGGTCGTCCTGCCTCGGCCGCTGCGGCGACGGCCCGATGGTCGCCGTCTACCCCGACGGCGTCTGGTACGGCGGCGTCGCCGAGGACGACGCCGAGCGCATCGTCTCGTCCCACCTCGACCGGGACCGAATCGTCAGCGACATCGTCGACCAGACCCTGTAACCGACCATGACCTGTCACGAACTCGAAGCCCTACGGCTCGGACTGATGAACGTCCTCGGTACCGAGGGCCGAAGCGCCCGCGAACACGCGGAGAAGGAACTCGAAGGGGAGCTGACGGGGCCCATCGAGGGCCTCGCGAACGCCGGTTCCCTCTCGGAGATCGAGCGCCACCTCGACGCGGCGCTCGTCGACCTGGAGGAGGAAGTCGCCGAGGCCGACCGCGACAGCCAGAAGTACGACTACCTCCGGGGCCGCCTCGTCGCCGTCCGCGACGCGGAGCGGGCGGTGTCGCGGATCACCCAGCAGGGCGAGAGCGTCCTCGACGGCCTCGGGGAGGCTCACGACGTCCTGCACGAGACGTTCCCGACCGATGAGTGACGCGCGAGCGCCCGACGCGCCGCCCGCGGACGGCTGGACGAGCGTCCCCCTCGGCGACGTGCCCGCAGCGGGGTCACGCCACCGGGGCCGCCGGTCCAGCGTCCTGCTGACCGACGGCCTGGTCGTCGCCGGCACCGCCGACGGCGAGGTCCGCGCGTTCGACCGGGAGACGCTGGACCGGCAATGGACCGCGGAGTGCGAGGGCAAGCCGGTGAGCCTGGCGGCGCTCGGCGGGGACGCGGACGGGGCGTCCGTCGTCGTCGGCGAGCGCGGCCCGACCGGCGCCGTCACCGCTCTCGACGCGGCCGACGGCGACGTCCGGTGGCGCTACGGGACGGCCGCCGACGTCGGCGGCCCGCAGAAGGAGACGCGGTTCTTCTACCCCTTCGTCGCCGATATCGCGACCGACGGCGACCGGGCGTACGTCGCCAGTCGGCGGTACGAGCGAGACGGGAACGACTCGGGCCCGGACCGCGTCTTCGAGAGCGTCGTCTACGCGTTCGAGCGCGACGGGTCCGTCGCGTGGACGTTCGAGACGGACGCCTCCCCCATCGCGCTCGACCGGCGCGACGACCGCCTCGCGGTCGCGTTCAACCGCTGCCTCGACGACCACCAGCACGGACTGGTCGTCCTCGACGCGGGGAGCGGCGACCCCCTCGTCGACTGGGACCCCGGAACCGAGGGGCAGCGCCGCTGCGGCGACGTGTCCCTGCTCGCGGACGGCGTCGCCGTCACCAGCCACGGCGACTACCGCGGCTACGTCCTCGACCGCGACGGAGGTGTCCGCTGGCGCGTCGACCTCGCGACGCCGGTCGACGAGGGCGGCGAGACGGTCTACGCCTACCCCAACCACGTCCACGCGACGGAGGCGGGCGTCGTCTTCGTCACGGGCAACACCTACCCGGAAGAGGGCCGCGAGACTGATGCTCGCCACCCCAGCGAGCACACTGCCTTCGGCTACTCGCCCGGCGGCGACCGCCGCTGGACCGACGACGTGGGCGGCTTTGTCACCGACCTCGGTGCGGACGGCGACCTCGTTGCCGCGCCAGGCGCGCAGAACTTCCGGGAGCGCGACCCCGACGACCACGCGCTGCGCGCGTACGACGTGAACGAGGGCCGTCGCGAACTCCTCGACGCCGGCGGCGTCGTCACCGCAGCGGCGCTCGACGGGGGCGTCGCAGCGGCTATCGAGGAACCCGTCGAGTACCACGACGATGGCGAGCGCCGCGGTGCACACCGTCTGCACGTCGGCCGGATCTGAGTCGCTCCGCCGCTCATTCTCCGGGGTCGAGCATCTCCTCGAACGACCAGTCCTTGCTGTCCGGATCGAGGAGCCCCTCGTCCCCGCCGCCGAACGGCCCCTCGTCGAACGGTCCGTCACCGCCGCCGAGCGGTCCGTCGTCCGGGACGCCGCCGTCCGCGTCCGTCTCGAAGTCGTCGAGCATCTCGCTCAGCCGCCGGGCCCGGCCGCCGAGAGTGGCCGCGGAGAGCGACACGTCCGCCAGCGCGGTGGTCTGACGCTCCGCTGCCGCGGCGACGGTCGCGGACTCCTCGGTCGCGGACTCGCTGACCGCGGCCGCCTCGTCGGCGAGGTCGACCGCCTGGTCGATCGACGCCGCCTGCTCGCAGGTCGTCTCGCTGATCCGCTGGACGCCGCGGTTCGTCACCTGCGCGTGGTCCGCGATCTCGCTCAGGGCCGCCGCGGCGTCCTCGACGGTGTCGGCGTGCTCCGAGACTCGCTCGCGCGTCTCGCGCACCGCCTCCGCAGTCCGGCCGGTCTGGCACTGCAGCCGGGTGACGCGGCTCTCGACGTCCCGCGTGACCTCCCGGCTCCGCTCGGCGAGGTCGTCCACCTGACGGGCGACCGCGGCGAACCCCTCGATCGACTCGTCCGCGCGGGCGGCCTCGATGTCGGCGTTCATCGCCAGCACGTTCGTCCGGTCGGCCACGTCGACCATTGTCTCGACGAGGTCGTCGATCCGCTCGATCTCGGCTTCGAGACGCTCGAACTCGGCGGCGGTCTCCTCGGACTCGGCCTCGATCCGCCGCATGCCGTCGACCGCCGCCCGGGCGGCTTCCCGCCCCTCGCGGCCCGTCTCGGCGCTCCGCTCCGCAAGCTCGGCCACCTGCACTGACGTCGCGGCGACGTCCTCGATAGTGGTCGACAGGTCGTCCATCTCCCTCGTGACGGACCGGAGCAGGTCGTGCTGTCGGTCCGCCCCGTCGGCGATCTCGCCGATCGACTCGCCGACCTGCTCGCTCGCGTCGCTGACCTCCTCCGCGCTGGCGGTGACCCGCTCGCTCGCCTCGCCGACCTCCTCCGCGAACGCCGAGAGCCGGGCCGCCGTCCCTTCCAGTTCCGCGATCATGTCGTTGAACTCGCGGGCGATCTCGGCCATCGCCTCGTTCTCCCCGTCGGGGTCCATCCGCTGTGTGAGGTCGCCCTCGGCGCACCGCTGCATGACCGCGCTGTACTCGTCGGCTTTCGCCTCCAGGCGTCGGTTCGTCGTCTCGGCGTCGCGGATCCGCGCCTGCAGCGAGTCGCGCATGCTCGCGAAGCCCGCGTAGAGGCGGCCGATCTCGTCCTGCCGGCGCGTCCCGAGGTCGACATCGAGATCGCCCGACTCCATCCGCCGGGCCTTCCGCCGGAGCCGCGACAGCGGGACGATCGTCTGGCACCCGAGGACGACGCCGACGAGGAGCAGCGACCCCAGGCCGCCGGCCACGATCGTCAGGACGCTCTTGGCGACGCCGTCTCGCACCGCGTACGCACGGTCCTTGTCGACGGCGGCGATCGCCACCCAGTCGGTCCCCCGGATCCGGGCGTACGCGAGCAGGTGCGTGCTGGTCTCCCGGAGGGACATGTTTCCGTGCCGATGCTCCCGGTCGCGGTCGCCCTCGTCGAGGAGCGCTCGGACGTGGGCCCGCGTGTCGCCCGGCGCCTCCGCGTCAGAGTTGTTGCTCGTCAGCACCGTCTCTCCCTCGGTGTCGACGATCCACGTCATCTGCGTCGACTTCGGCTGGTGGAGGTCGTCGAGTCGGTGGTAGAACCCGCCGACGACGACGACCATCCGGTCGCGCTCCGGCACCGACGAGGCGAACGCGACGACCTCGTGGTCGTGCAACACCGGCGACCAGTACGATGAGTCGGTCATCCGGACCTCGTCGCTCCCGTTCGGGGCCAGTTCGGTCCACGGCATCGCCACCGCAGACAGGGATTCCCCCTCCAGCGACGGCGCCGTGCTCGCGGCGACGGTGTCGTTCGCGGTGTCGACGTAGTGGACCGCCTTGACGGGGCCCGAACTCTCCGTCCGCCGTTCGAGGCGCTCGCGGACCGCCTCGGCGTCGCCGTCGCGGAGCGCGTCCGCGCAGGAGAGCGCCTGCGTCTGCCCGCGCATGTTCCGTATCCACTCGCTCACCGCGTCCGACTGGAGGTGTGCGGTGGACCGCAACTGGGTCTGCGCGTCCGCCTCGACGGTGTCGCGCGCCTCGACGTAGTTGATCGCTCCGACCGCTGAGATGACCAGAACGACGACGAGCATCGACGCGACGAACTTCGCGGCGTATCGCCGTTGAACGATGCCGGGAACCAGTACCCGGAGCCGGGTTCCGATGCCGTCGTCGCCGTCGCCGGTCTCGCGCCCCCGTTTCGACATGCCCCTTCGTTTCTCCCACGCCGTGTTAAATTTATAGAATTATGAAAAAATCATTTTAGGCACAGAATCCCACCGCGGTCCCCGCGTCAGCGGTCGGGGGAGCGCGGTCGGCGCTCGCCGACGCCGAGGCGGTCCGCGTCGGGGCCGAACGCCTCGTCGAGCAGCGCGGGCACCTCCTCCGGCGTCACGTCCGAGTACCACTCGTTGCGCGGCTGGATCGCTATCGCGGTCCCCGCCGCGCTACAGAGGCCGAGACAGGTGGTCTCTGCGACGTAGACGTGCGACCAGAACACGTCGCGCTCGCTGAGCCACGACTGCACCGCGTCGATCACCTCGCGGCCGCCGACGTCCGCGCAGCAGGCGTACTCGGCGTCGCGGTCGTTCGTGCAGACGAGGACGAGGTCGGTGAACCCCTCCTCGCGGACCTCGTCAGTGCGGCGCCTCACTGGGGATCGTCACGTCGGGGGCGGCAGTGCGGTCGAGGAACCAGACGTGCGCGGTCGCGAGCGTCGTCCAGAGCAGGACCTGGCCGACGACGACCAGCCCCCGGTACGCCGTCGCCAGCGCGTCCGGGATCGGGCCGGACGAGGGCGCGGTCGGCGCAGCGACTCCCGCGACGACGATCAGGCCGAACGGGAGGAGGGCGGCGGCCGCGCGGGCGACCGTGCCCGCGCCCTCGGTCCGCCGCCAGGCGAGCAGCGAGAGCGCGCAGACCAGCGCGCCGAGCGCCATCATCGCCGCGTACACGGCGAGCCGAGCGTCACTCCCGAACGCGTACTCCGCGCCCGGCGCCTGCGGCGGGAGCGCCAGCCACGGCGCGCCGGAGACGGTGACGAACCCGGCGGCCGCGAGCAGGTAGTTCCGCGTGTCGGACGCGCCCGGCAACGCGGGTTCGAGCAGGTAGTAGACCACCCCGAAGCACGCTCCGAGCAGCAGGCCGAACAGGGCCCCGCCGACGACGCTCGGGGCGGCCGACGCGAGGTCGATGCCGGCCCCGTGGCCGTGACCCGCCTCGAACGTCTCGGCGAACGCGATCGCCGGCGTCGCGACGAGCGCGACGAACAGGCCGTACGCGACGCCGGCGACCGCGCCCGCGCCGACGCCACGTTTCAGGGCGCCGTACATCAGTGGCAGGTGACGCCCGCCGCGTGCCGGAAGTTGTGCATCGCGTCGTGGGCCATCGGATCCTGCAGGAACATCAGCGTGAAGCCGAGCGCGGCCGCGAGGCCGATCGCCAGCGCCGCGCGCGTCGGCGTCAGTTCGGTGCCCGCGCGTTCGATGCGGTCGTGAACGGTGTCTGCGGTCTCCATTGAAACTCTACTTTCAGTAGAACAAATTAGCTTGTAAAACTTCCGCCTGCCGACCGAGCCGGTTCGTCGGCGTGTGCGGCACCCGCTACTCCCGCGCCCGGTCGACGGCCCGCTCGACGCGCTCGGCGCTCAGGGCGGAGAGGCGTACCCGTTCGCCGTCGGTGGCCTCGACGACGTCGCCGGTAAGCCCGGTGCGGCCGTCTCCGCCGGCGTCGACCGCGACGACGTGCGCGCCGCGGCCTGCGAGCGCCGACGCCGCCGCCCGCGTCTCCGCGGTGGGGTTCTCGCTCGCGTTCGCTCGCCCGTCAGTGACGAGGACGACGACGCTGGTCGCGGGGTCGGCCCGCGCTATCACCTCGCTCGTCGTCCGCAGCCCCGCCGGCAGCGGCGTCCGGTCGCCGACGGGTAGCTCCTTCAGGTGCCGCGCCGCCAGCGTCACGCTGTCGGTGGGCGGCAGCAGCACCTCGGCGTCGTCGCCCGCGAACGCGACCACGGCCACGTCGTCGCGCTGCTCGTAGGCGTCCCGCAGCAGCTCCAGCGCGACCCCTTTCGCCGTCCGCATCGGCCCGCGCATCGACGCGCTGGCGTCCAGCGCGAACACCACCAGCGCGCTGCTCTCGCCGGCGCGCACCGACTGGCGGAGGTCCCGCGACTCGACTGCGTCCCCGCCCCGCGCCGCGGCGGCCCTGACGGACGCGGCGGCGTCGACGCTCCCCGACTCCGCTCGCTCGGTGCGGACCCGCACGCCCTCGTTGGCCGCGCTGGGGGTCAGGCCCACGCGCGACCCGCTGCCGCCGTCGTCCGTCTCCGTCGCTTCGGTCGGCGTCTCGACGTCCGGCGCGACCGCGTCGCCGACCTCCGCCCGGGCCTGCCCGGGGATCAGCGGCGTCCCCTGTTCCCGGTCGTCGCTATCGCCGGGGGCGTCTCCGTCGTCGCCGTTCCTCGGGTCGCCCTCTCCTCCGTCGCCCTCGCTGCCTCCGCCACCGCTCTCGCCCCGGCTCTCGCCGTCGCTCGCGCCGGCGGGTCGCGGTCGCTGGCCGTCGTCGGCGTTCTCGTCGTCGGTGTCGCCGTCGTCGCCACTGTCTCTGTCGCTGTCGTCGGGCCCGTCGGACGGCCCCCGCTCCCCCTCGTTCGGGCCGTCTCTCTCGTCGTCCGCGTCGCCGGCGCCGGAGTCGCCGTCCGCGCCGTTCTCGCCGTCTCCGTCTTCGGCCTCGCTCCGGTCGGGCCCGACCGACGAGTTCTCGTCGCCGCTCTCTGTCCCCTCGCCCTCGTCGTCGAAGTGGTCGTCCACCACGTCCTCGGGGTCGGGCGCGTCCTCGAACGGTTTCGACTGGAGGCGGTGGGGCAGCGTGAGTTCGGCGGCGCGGCGCACGTCGCCCTCGATGACGCTCGCCCGGCCGTCCAGCGCCGCGAGGGTGCGGGCGGCCCGCGCGGTGGCGATGTCGCCCCGGTGGCCGTCGACGCCGGCGTCGCGGCAGAGTTCGGCGATCTCCTCGGCGAACTCGCGGGGGAGCGCCACGTCGTCGAGCAGGTCGCACGCGGTCAGCAGCGACTGGCGGTGGTCGGCGGTGGCGTCGTCCGCGGCCGCCCACGAGTCGTTCAGCGCGCGGTCGATGATCTCGACGCGGTCGTCGACGTCCTCGCAGCCGGTCACCGTCGCCTGCAGGGCGAAGCGGTCCCTGAGCTGCGGCCGCAGGTCGCCCTCCTCCGGGTTCATCGTCCCGACGAGGGTGAACTCGGCGGGGTGGGCGACGCTGACGCCGTCGCGCTCGACGCGGTTGACGCCGCTCGCCGCGGCGTCGAGCAGGACGTCGACGAGGTGGTCGTCGAGCAGGTTCACCTCGTCCACGTAGAGGATGCCGCGGTTCGCCCGGGCGAGGAGGCCGGGGTCGAACTCGGGGTCGCCGTCCAGCGCGTCCGCCACGGAGAGGGTGCCGACGACGCGCTCCCGCGTCGCGCCCAGTGGGAGGGTGACGAGGGGGACCGGTCGGGTCTCGACCGGGGGGTCCGCGCGCTCGCGGCAGTCCGCGCACTGTCGCTCCGGATCGTCCGGCGGACAGCCGTACGGGCAGTCGGCGACGGCGCGCTGCTCGGGCAGGAGGTCGGCCAGCGCCCGCACGGCGGTGGACTTGGCGGTCCCTTTCTCCCCGCGGACGAGCAGGCCGTCGATGTCGTCGTTCGCGCCGACGACGAGCAGCGCCTCCTTCAGCGGCGCCTGGCCGACGACCGCGCCGAACGGCACGGTCGTCGACAGCTTTTTGCCGCTCGCTAAATCAACCATGCTTGTATTAGTCACAACAGAGGTTTAACAACGTTATGCCTACCATCGCCCTGTACACCGCGACCGAGAACGAGCTCGGGGCCGTCCAGCGCGCCGCCGAGCGCGTGGCGGCGGACCTCGTCGTGCGATCGGAGAGCGACCTGGACGACGAACCGGACGTCGAGGAGTTCGTCGAGGCCGCCGCCGACGCCACCGCCGCCGTGTTCTGGCTCCACGGCGCCGAGGACAGCATGCCCGGATACGACCGCGCCGTCTCCCGCCTGACGGAGGCGGGGACGCCGCTGGTCGTGAAAGCCACCGGCGACGCCTTCGCGTTCGAGGACACGTCCGTCGCCGCCGAGCAGCGGGACCGGGTCTACGACTACCTCGACAAGGGGGGCGCGGTCAACGTCGAGAACTGCGTGCGCTACCTCGTCGACGAGTTCGCCGGCGCGGAGCGCGAGTACGACGACCCCGTCGCGCTCCCGACCGAAGGCGTCTACCACCCGGACCACCTCGGGGCCGAGTACGAGGACCTGCGCGCCTCGCTCGACCCCGACCGGCCCACGGTCGCGGTCTGGTTCTACGAGTCCCACTGGACCCACGAGAACACGCGGTACGTCGACGCGCTGGTCCGACACGTCGAGCAGCAGGGAGCGAACGCGCTCCCGGTCTTCTGCAACCCGGCGACCGACACCGAGGAGCAGGAGGACGCCGAGTGGGTCACCGACCACTGGCTCACGGACGAGAACGGCGACCCGGTCGTCGACGCCGTCCTCTCCTCGTTCATGTTCTCGCTGTCGATGGACGAGCGCGGGCGGTCGGCCAGCGACGAGGGCGATTCGGCCGAGGACGTGTTCCTCGACCGCCTCGGCGTCCCCGTCCTGCAGACGGTCACGACGATGCGGTCGCGGTCGCGCTACCAATCGTCGGACACGGGCGTGATGGGCTTCGAGCTCGCGCTGTCGGTGGCGCTGCCGGAGTTCGACGGCAACGTCATCACCCACCCGATCAGCGGGAAGGAGCGCACCGACGACGAGGCCGGCATCGGCTCCGCACCGAAGCAGCACTTCCCGATCGAGGACCGCGTCGACCACGCCGCCCGCCTCGCGGTCAACTGGGCGCGCCTGCGCCACACGTCGAACGAGGACAAGCGCGTCGCCGTCGTCCTGCACAACTACCCGCCGAGCGACGACGGCATCGGCACCGCGTTCGGTCTCGACAGCCCCGAGAGCACGGTGAACCTGCTGGACGAACTGGGCGCGCGAGGGTACGACTTGGACGGCAAGCGCCCCGACTCGGGCCAGTCGCTCGTCGAGACCCTCACGTCGCAGCTGACGCTCGACGACCGCTGGGTCGCGCCGGAGGACGTGCGCGAGCGCAGCGTCGACGTGGTGTCGCCCGAGCAGTACGCCGACTGGTTCGCCGACGTCGACGAGCGGTTCCGGGAGAACGTGATCGAGGAGTGGGGCGAGGCGCCCGACCGTCCATTCGCCATCCCCGGCGTCGAGTTCGGCAACGTCCTCGTGACGGTCCAGCCGCCGCGCGGGTTCGGCATGGACCCGTCGAAGGTGTACCACGACTCTGACCTCCAGCCGCCCCACGACTACGTCGCGTTCTACTCGTGGCTCCGGAACGAGTTCGACGCGGACGGCGTCGTCCACCTCGGCACCCACGGCAGCCTGGAGTGGCTCCCGGGCAAGACGGTCGGCCTGAACGGCGAGAGCGCGCCCGACCAGCTGATCGACGACCTGCCGAACGTCTACCCGTACATCGTCAACAACCCCGGCGAGGGGACGCAGGCGAAGCGCCGGTCGTACGCCGCTATCGTCGACTACCTGACGCCGGTGATGTCGAACGCCGGGACGTACGACGAGATAGCCGAACTGGAGGAGCTGGCCGACCGCTACCGCGAGGCCGGGATGGAAGACGCCCGCGCCGACGACGGCGAGCACCTCGAACAGCTGATCCGCGAGGCAGTCGACGACCTCGACCTCGCGGTCGAACTCGGCGTCGCCGGCGAGATCGACGAGAAGGCCGACGTGCGCGGCCCGGACGAGGCGGGGACGACGCTGGCGGAGGGCGACGTGGACAGTGACGAGGTGGCGATCGACGAACTCGTCGAGCGCGTCCACGAGTACGTCACCGACGTGAAGACGACGCAGATCCGCCTCGGCCTGCACACGATGAGCGAACCGCCCGCGGACGACCGCCTCGTGGAGTACCTCGTCGCGCTCACGCGCCTCGAAAACCCGGGCGCGCCGAGCCTCCGCGAGAGCGTGGCCGGCGTCCTCGGCGTCGACTACCAGCGGATGCTCGACGAACCGGGCGCGTACGACGAGGACCTCGGGATGACCTACGCCGAGGCCGCCGACGAAGTGTACGAGACGAGCGTCGACCTCGTGGAGACGCTCGCCGAGTACGACTTCGACCTGCCGGCGTCGGAACTGGAGTCGGACGGCGAGGAGGCGAACATGAACCTGCTCGTCGACGTCGACACCCTCGGCGACGCCCGCGCCAAGCGCGGCGCGCACGACGACCTGCGCGAGGCGCTGGCGTACGTCTGCGAGGAGGCTCAGCCCCACGTGCAGGGCGCCGAGGACGAGATCCCCCGCACCGCGGACGCGCTGGCCGGCGAGTACGTCCCGCCGGGGGGCAGCGGCGCGCCGACCCGCGGCGGCGTCGACCTCCTGCCGACGGCGCGGAACTTCTACACGCTCGACCCGCGGAAGGTGCCCGCCAAGAGCGCGTGGCAGGTCGGCAGCGAGGTCGCCGACGGCGTCGCAGAGCGCCACCGCGACGAGGAAGGCGAGTACCCCGAGGAGGTCGGCGTCGTCGCGTGGGGCACCCCCACCGTCCGCACCCGCGGCGAGACCATCGCGCAGGTGCTGGCGCTGATGGGCGTCGAACCGGTGTGGACCGACGCCGGCCGGGTCGACGACGTGGAACCGATCCCGCTGGAGGAACTGGACCGCCCGCGCATCGACGTGACGACGCGGGTCTCCGGGCTGTTCCGCGACGCCTTCCCGGCCGCCGCGGGCGTGATCCACGACGCGGTGGAGGCGGTGGTCGACCTGGACGAGTCCCACGAGATGAACTACGTGAAGAAGCACGTCGAGGAGGAGGCCGAGCGCCTCGAAACCGAGTGCGGCCTCGACGAGAGCGACGCCCGGACGGCCGCCACGCACCGCGTGTTCACGACCCGCCCCGGCGGCTACGGCGCGGGGACGAACAAGGCGGTCGACGAGGGCAACTGGGACGACCGCTCCGACCTGGCGGAGGTGTACGTCCAGTGGGGCGGCTACGCCATGGGCTCGCGCGGGAAAGTGTCGGAGGCTCACGACGCCTTCGAGCGCCGCCTCGGTAGCGTCGAGGCGACCGTGAAGATCGAGGACACCGCCGAGCAGGACGAGTTCGACTCCTCGGACTGGTACGCGTTCCACGGCGGGTTCATCTCCGCCGTCGCGGAGACGGCGGGCGAGGAGCCGGCGTCCTACGTCGGCGACTCCTCGGATCCCGACAACGTCGACGTGTACACGAACGAGGAGAAGGTCCGCAAGGCGATGCGCGCCCGCGTCCTCAACCCGCAGTGGCTCGACTCGATGGAGGAGCACGACTACAAGGGCGCGGGCGACCTCTCGACCACCGTCGACGTCGTCCTCGGGTGGGACGCGACGACCGGCGTCGTGAGCGACACCCTGTGGGAGGACGTCGCAGAGAAGTACGCCTTCGACGCCGACCGGCAGGACTGGCTCCGCGACGTGAACCCCTGGGCGCTTGAGAGCATCACGGACACCCTGCTGGAGGCGATCGAGCGCGGCCTCTGGGACGCCGACGACGAGACCGCGGAGCGCCTGCGCGACCTGAACCTGCGGGTCGACGGGGACCTGGAGGCGCGTGCCAGTGGCGCGGACTCCCCGGAGGTGGCCAGCGATGACGACTGAGGACGCCCGGACCGACGGCGGGACGGCCGAAGCGGAGTCGGAGAACGGCGACTTCGAGGAGTACGCCGACCTCGGCGCGACCACGGAGAACGCGATGGAGATCGCCGAGACCTCGATGGACCGCGTCCGGAAGCTCGTCCCCGACGAGACGCTCGCGGACCGGATCCGCCAGAAGTCGGTCCACGCGACCGGCGACCCCGAGTTCCAGCACCTCGTGCGCTTTACCGGGGCCGACGAAAGCGAACCGGTCCGCGTCGGCGCGCGGGCGGTGCTCGACGAGCGCCCGATCGTCACGGACATCACGATGGTCAAGGAGGGCATCACGGGCCGCGGCCACGACTGCCCCGTCCGCAAGGCGATCGGCAACGGCGCGGAACTCGCCGCCGAGACGGGGATGACCCGCACCGCCGCCTCGGTCCTCGAACTCGACAGAGAGGGCGTCTACGACGGCGCGATCGCCGCGATCGGCAACGCCCCGACCGCGGCGCTCGCGCTCGCGGACTGCATCGAGGACGGCACCCGTCCCGCCGTCGTCGTCGCGACGCCGGTCGGCTTCGTGAAGGCCGCCGAGAGCCGGGAACGCCTGCGCGAGGTCTGCGCGGAGCACGGCGTGCCCGCCGTCACGAACGTCGGGCGTCGCGGCGGGAGCGGCCTCGCCGCGGGCCTGACGAACGAACTGGTCCACGTGGCGAGCGACGCGCGGGAGGGCGAGGTAGAGCTGTGAACGACTACGACCTCGACGCCGGCCCCGACCCGGCGACGTTCGCGGCGGCCGAGCCGGAGGACCCGGACCCCGCGGACCCCGTCTCCGCCGTCGGCATCGGTCCGGGTAACTTGGAGTTCCTGACGCCCCGGGGCGAGCGGGCGATCCGCGAAGCCGACGTGGTCGTCGGCTTCGAGACGGTCGTCGAGTTCGTCGCCGACCTGACCGACGCCGATCTGCTCACCTGCGGGTACGAGGACGAGGCCGAGGCCCTCTCGGCGTTCGCGGAGCGCGTCGCGGCCGGCGAGCGCGGCGCCGCGGTGCTGATGGGCGACCCGAACCACTCCGGCTACCAGTTCGTCGGGAAGGTGGAGGATTCAGTGGACCGCCCCGTCCGCGTCGTCCCCGGCATCTCGTCGCTCCAGGTCGCCGCGAGCAGGGCGCGCACGCCGATGGAGGACGCCGAGTTCGTCACGCTGCACAAGAGCGGCGACCTGACCGACGACCTCGCCCGGCTCCGGACGGCCGTCGGCGACCGCCACCTGCTCGTCCTGCCGCGCCCGTTCGACCTGATGCCCGGCGACGTGGCGGCCGAACTGCTCGACGCCGGCGCCGACCCGTCGCTCGACGCGCTCGTGCTGGAGCGGCTGACCCACGACGACGAGTCGATCACGCGGTCGTCGCTGGCCTCGCTCGCCGAGCACGCCGGCGGGAGCGGTCCCGAGTCGACGCCGTTCTCGGACCTGTCGGTGCTTGCCGTGCGGCGATAGCGGGACCCGATCCCGCCGGTGCGACGCCGATCCGTACCCTTTCTCGCGGACGGCGACATGATCCCTCGCCCACAGGTGCCTAGGACTACCCGTGTCCGCGACCAACCTCCGGACATGGTGCAAGAGGACATCGGACAGGCGACCATCGTGTACGAGGGACCGGACGGCGACGCAGTCGAGCGCACGGTCGACAACGAGCACGTCGCGTACTTCCAGGACCACTGGATCGTCAAGATCGA
Organism: Halostella limicola; assembly: GCF_003675875.1. Classification (NCBI taxonomy): domain Archaea; kingdom Methanobacteriati; phylum Methanobacteriota; class Halobacteria; order Halobacteriales; family Natronoarchaeaceae; genus Halostella; species Halostella limicola. The sequence continues at coordinate 495,836 of NZ_RCDI01000002.1, forward strand.
CGACGAGACCCAGGAGGAGGAGGTAGAGCGGATGGAGGGCCGGGACACCGTCCGGCGCATCCCCGCCAACCGGGTGTACTACGTCGAGCGCTCCGTCGAGGAGTTCGAGGAGGAGGTCAAGACGCTCCGCGACCAGTTCCAGTCCATCACGGAGGACCTCCGGTCGAAGCTCATGGGCGGCGGGCAGGACCAAAGCGACACGGAACCACACCGGATCGAGGTCGAGCGCGGGGACCGGGACGACGAGACGTAGGTACCGACGTCCGAACGTCGAGCGCGTCGACAGCTTGCGACTGAATTACTCGTAAGGGTGGCCCTCCGGACCGTCGACAGCGTAGGCCTCGATCCACGGCGGCCGGTCGCGGCCGGTCCACTCGAACAGCGCCCGCTTCTCGTTGGCGTAGTAGAGCCGGTAGGCGTCGACGTAGTCCGCCGCGGACCACTGACCGGTCACCTGCGGCGGGTCGGTCGCCCCCTCGCACGGCCAGTCGAGCGCGACGACCGTCTCCTCGTCCAGCGACTCGACCGTCGCCCAGGAGCCGTGGACCTTCTCCGGCGGGTGGTCGTAGCGGTACCGCCACTCGTCGTGGGCGAGGTAGACGTACTCGCGGAGCGTCTCCCAGTTCGCCAGCGAGTCGGCGGTCCAGACGGTCAGCGGATGGTGCTCGTGCGTGAAGTAGAGGTCGTCAGACTCGGGGTAGCCGTTCAATTGGGCTGCCGTAGTCAACACCATCGAGCACTCGAAGACACTGCTCAGCACGTGCTTGTCGACGAGCCACTCGACGGCCTGCGCCGTGTCGCGGTCCAGCCAGAACGCGTTGACCACGGGGGCGGTAGGCGGCGGCGACGATTATGCCCGTCGCCACCCCTCGCCGTTCCGAGCGGTCCCGCGGCGTTTGCGTCCGCGTTCTTCGCGTCGACGTACCGGACACGGACGACCTCGCCGACCGGCTCGGTCCGATCGAAGACTAACCGCAAGCGAGTTGGGAACAACGCTTTTCGCCGTACGCGACGACGATCCGGCTATGTCGATGGACACGCCACGAGCGGAAGACCTGCGTCGCGGTATGACCGTCGAGATCGTTCAGGACCAGCAGGACGAGCCGATCATCGGCGACATCCAGACCGTCCGGACCAGCGAGGGCCGCGAACCGGAGGGCGGTCCGGAGGTGAAACTGGAGTCGGGCGCAGTCGGCAACGTGACGCAGATAGTCCCCGACGAGTGAGGCCGTTTTGCGACCGTCGAGAGTCGAGTTGCGGCCGCGACGGCTCCGCGGCTGCTCCTCAGTCGCCGCGGCCGTCGGTCGCCATCGGGCGGGCGTTCATCGTCAGCGTCGCCTCGAACGACGGGGGGTGCGCCCCGTCGACCATGACGCGCTGGGTCTCGACCTCCGCGCGGACGGCGTCGGTGACGCGCTCGTGGGCGCCGAGCGGGTCGGCGTAGGCGAGGCCCCCGCGGTCGAGTTCCAGTTTCCGCGGGATCTCCTCCTCGGTGGCCGGCCCGCCGGTGAGAAACAGCGGCACTGCGACCGCGTCGTCGCCGGACACGTTGTAGCGGACGCACTCGACGGCCGGGTTCTGCAGCAGGTAACAGGTCTCCACCTCGTCGTACGCGCCGCGGTCGCGCAGCCGAGAGGCATGGTACTCGACGGTCTGGCGGCCGTACGGGAGCGCACTGTGGCCGAGCCCCACGAGCACGAGCGAGTCCGCGTCGGGCGCGGCCGCGGCGGCGCGGTCGCGGATCGCGCCCGTCACGCCGGGGCTCCGACCGACGGGCTCGCAGTAGTGGACCTCGCCGGGACACCGCGACAGCGCCGCGGGGATGTCCTCCGTCGTCTCGTAGGTGTGCGCGACCGTTACCGGCAGCGCGTACACCGTGTCCGCGCCGATCGCGGCGAACTCGTCCCCGAGCTCGTGGACCGGGTCGTGCTCGTAGTAAGCGGTGCGAACGTCGTCGGCGACGCCGGCCGACCGCAGCCGCCGGGCGTGGGTCCCGACGACCTCGCGGGCCTGCGGCGTGTCGCGGGCGATGAGGAGGAGCGCGTCTGTCATTGTACTTTGTTCAACTGAGTTTGCTTTAGCGCAACTCAGGTTGACTAACGGATCGACGGAATCCGTTAAATAACTTGCGTCTCGTGTAGTTTCGGCGGTCGGCCTCGCTCACGTACGGCGATTTTGGCGGTCACTCCTCGACGCGGGCGCTCGCCTCGCGGAACAGGCCGTCGAGTATCTCGGGCGTCGTCGGGTGGTACGCCCGGTCCGGCAGGTCGCGCACGTCGAGTTCCATCTCGACGACGACCTGCATCGTCTTCGCCATCGCGTCCGCGTGGTAGTGCAGCCCCTGGTAGCCGAGCACCGTCCCGTCGTCGGGGTCGACCACGAGCGTCGCCCGCCCCTCCGGGACGGTCTTGGTCGTGAACACGCCGTCGTCGCTCGCCTCGCGCGTGACGGCGACGTGGTCGACGCCCTTCGCCTCGGCCGACTCCTTCGAGTGGCCGACGCGGGCGTACGGGTAGACGCCGAGGCCCGAGAAGATGACGTGGTGGTGGACGTTCTCGTACGGGGACAGCGCCTGACCGTGGGCGTGAGAAAGGACGTTCTCGGCAGCTCTGAACCCCTGTTCCTTGGCGACGTGGAGGATCGGCTCGTGGCCGTTGGCGTCGCCGACGACGAACACGCGCTCGTCGTCGCGGGCCTGCATCGTGTCCCCCACCCACCCCGAGCCCGGGTCGAGCGCGGTGTTTTCCAGTCCGAGGCCGTCGAGGTTCGGGCGCCGGCCGGTGAACAGGAACAGTTCGTCGGCCTCGACCGCGTCGCGCTCGCCGTCGAGGTACAGACGAACGCCGCCGTCGTCGGTCGGTTCGAGCCGCTCCTCGTCCGTCTCGGTCAGCACGTCCACGTCCCACTCGTCCTGATAGATGTCGAGTAGTTCGTCGCCGTACTCGGGGTCGGCCTCGTCCAGCGGGCGCTCGTCGTGTTCGATCACGGTGAGCGAGGTCCCGGCCTCGGCGATGTACGGCACCAGCTCCAGTCCGACGTAGCCGAAGCCCATCACGACGCCGGAGTCGGGGAGCTCGGTCGCGTCCAGCACGTCCGCGCTGGTCGCGAAGTCGACCTCGTCGATCCCGTCGATGTCGGGCACGTTCACCGTCGACCCCGTCGCGATCACGACGTAGTCGGGTTCGATGGTCCTGTCGGCGACGGCGATGACGCGGTCGTCGACGAACCGCGCCGTCTCGTGCAGGAACTCCACGTTCTCGCGCTCGGCCATCTCGTGGACCGCCTCGCGTCGGTGCTCCGCGAACCCGAGGACGTGGTCGTCTTTCGTCTCGACCACGCGCTCCAGGTCGACCTCGGGTATCTCCCCCGTCAGGCGGTGGTCGTGACGCGCGCCGAAGCGGTGCGCGCCCGCCGAGAGGACCTCTTTCGAGGGCATACAGCCCCGCAGGATGCAGAGGCCGCCACCGGGCTCACCGTCGTCGATCAGGGTCAGTTCCACGTCGGGCTCGTCGACGAGCTCGCCCGCGACGGCGACGCCCGCGCTCCCGTACGCGCCGATGATGGCGACGTGTGGCATGCGTGAGAGTGCGTCGCCTCGACGGTTCAACGTTCGGGCGGCCGTGCGTCAGCCACGGGCGAGCGGCGCGCGACGATCGTCGCGAAGCAACCGCCCCGCTCGCGGCGAGAAAGAGGAGTTCGCGAACGAGACGCGCCGAGAGAAGCGGCGGACGGTTACCGCGAGATCTGGTTCAGGTCGTCGCCGATGACCGACTCGACCTCCGCTTTCGTCACCGTCGCGACGTCGCCGGGGATGGTCCGCTTGAGCGCCGCCGTCGCGGAGGCGTACTCCAGCGAGCGGGCCACGTCGTCGCCCGAGAGCCGCCGACCGAGGAACGCGCCGACGAAGGCGTCGCCCGTGCCGATGGCGTCGACCGTGTCCGCCTCGTAGATGTCCTGCTCGTGCACGACGTTGTCGTGCCAGGCCAGCGAGCCGTGCTCGCCCTGCGTGACGACGACGGTCTCGAAGTCGTACTTCGAGGCGAGGTGGTGGGCGAGTTCGGGGGCGGACCCCTCGTAGCCGAGCACCGTCTCGGCGTCGCGGAAGGGGATGACCAGCACGTCGACGAGCTGGAACAGCTTCGTCACGGTCGCGCGGGCCTCGTCGGGCGACCAGAGCTTCGACCGGTAGTTCATGTCGAACGCCGTCGTCGTGTTGGCCTTCTTGGCGACCCGGAGCAGGTTCGCCGTCGCGTCGCGGAGCGAGTCCGACAGCGCGGGCGTGATGCCGCTGGTGAAGAACGCGCGGGCGTCGCGGATCGTACTCAGGTCGAACTCCTCCGCGCTGGCCGTCGTGACCGCCGCGTTCTCGCGGTCGTAGATGACGTTCGTCCCGCGCGGACTGCCGGCGTGTTCGAGGTAGTAGGTTCCCTGCCGGCCCTCCTCGGACCAGACGATCTCGGTGTCGATTCCGTAGCCGCGCAGGCCGTTCTCCACGCGCCGACCCAGAGGGTTGTCGGGGAGCTTCGACAGCCACGTCGACACCGCGCCGAGGCGCTCGGCCGCGACGGCGACGTTGCTCTCCGCGCCCGCGGCGCGGAACTCCAGTTCCGGCGTCGTCTCCAGACGCTCGTTGCCCGGCGGGGAGAGCCGCAGCATCGTCTCGCCGAACGTGACGAGGTCGCTCATGGGTCCACCTCGGACCTCTCGGTCGGTTCCTGTCGTGGGGACGGACGGTTCATACCCCCGCAAATGAACGGGATCGGTATAAGTTCCCCCGTTCGATGGCGGAGGCGGCCGCCGCGTTCTCGTCGCTCCCGGACCCGCCGCCTCAGGGCTCCCGCCGTCCGCCGTGGCCCGGGTAGTCCCGTTCGAACCGCTCGGCGAGTTCGTCCTCGTCGAGTTCGATCACGACGGGCCGCCCGTGCGGGCAGGCGTACGGGTTCTCGCACTCGTCGAGCGCCGCGAGCAGCTCCGTCACCGCGCCCTCCGTCAGCGACGTGTTGCCCGTCACCGACGGGTAGCAGGCGAGGTCGGCGATGAACTCGTCCGCCAGCGATTCGACCGTCTCCTCGCCGGCCGCCTCGTCCGCCGTCGAGACGAACGACGCGAGCACGTCGCGCAGGCGCTCGGGGTCGAGCGTCTCGTCGAAGACGGCCGGCACCGTCGTCACCTCGACGGTCCGGTCGTCGGCGCGGTTCGCGTAGAATCCGAGGCCGGCGAGCGCGTCGGCGTAGTCCTCGAACAGCGCCGCCTCGCCCGCCGTCAGCTCCAGTTCGACCGACTCGGCCAGCGACTGCGCGGTCGTGTCGCCGGCGAACGCCTCTCGCAGGCGCTCGTAGTTCACCCGCTCGTCGGCGGCGTGCTGGTCAACCAGCGCCAGCCCAGCGTCCGTCTCGGCGACGACGTAGGTGTCGCTGAACTGGCCCAGCACGCGCATCGACGGGAGACTGTCGTACTCGCGCGTGCGGTCGACGGCGTCGCCGGCCAGCGTCCGCTGCTCGGTCGCGCCGGCGAACTTCGATGGAGCGGCCTCGTCGCGGCCGGCGTCCGTCGGGTCGTCGTCGGCCGCTTCCGGCGTGACGCGGTCCGTCGCTCGGATCTCTTGGTCTGCCTCGCCCGGTCCACCGCCCGCCGCGTCGGCGGTTCCGGTACCCGACTCTGACGGCTCTGCAGTTTCCGGAGCCTCTTTGGGCGACGAACGTGCTTCGGCTCTCCGGGGGCTGCTTCCGGACTCTTCTCCAGTGGCGCTCGAACCATCCGTAGCTTCTACAGCATCTGCAGAGTCTTTGAAGCTGCTCTCCGCTGCGTCGGCAGACGTGTCGCCGTCGCCGCTCGAACCGCTCGCTGCCCCCGGCGAGTCGGTCGTCTCGTCCGCCGCGTCGGCCGATCCGTACGACGTGAGGTCCTCGCTTCTGGGGTCTGCAGTGGGGCCGGAGGCGCTCTCGCCGCCGGGCGCATCGTCGGGGTTCTCGCCGGTTCCCGCCTCGTCCCCGTCGTCCGCCGCGGACTCGGGCCGGACGGCGGCCTCGTCGGGCGCCGACCGCCCCCGCGGCGCGCCGGAGCGGATCAAGCCGTGGTCGAGCAGGGCGCTCTCGACGGCCGCCTCGACCTGTCGGCGCAGGCCCGCCTCGTCGTCGAAGCGCGCCTCCATCTTCCGCGGGTGGACGTTCACGTCGACGGCGGCGGCGGGCACGTCGAGGAAGAGGACGACGAAGGGGTAGCGGTCCGCCGCGAGCTGGCCGCCGTAGGCCTCCAGCACGGCCTCGCGGACGGCGCCGGCCGTGACGTAGCGGCCGTTGATGAACGTCGAGACGTACTCGCGGCTGGAACGGTTCGTCTCGGGGTGGCTGACGTAGCCCGAGACCTCGTCCAGCGGGCCGGGCGGCAGGTCCTCCTCGTCGACCGCGATCATCGACTCGGCCACTTCGCGGCCGTAGACCGAGAGCAGCGCGGAGCGCAGGTCGCCCCGGCCGGTCGTGGAGAACGTCTCGCGGCCGTCGTGTTCCAGCGACACCGCCACGTCCGGGTTCGCCAGCGCGTAGCGCGTAACAATGCGGTTCACGTGGGCGAACTCCGTCGCCTCCGTCTTCAGGTACTTCTTCCGGGCGGGCGTGTTGTAGAACAGGTCCGTCACCTCGACGGTGGTGCCTGCCGGACGCCCCGCCGGCGAGACGTCGGTCACCTCGCCGCCCTCCAGGCGGAGTTCGGTCGCCGCGCCGTCCGCGCCGCGGGCCTTCGTCGTGACGGTCGTCCGCGAGACCGCGCCGATGGTGTGCAGGGCCTCGCCGCGGAAGCCGAGCGTCGTCAGCCCCGATTCGAGGTCGTCCAGGTCCCGGATCTTGCTCGTCGTGTGTTCGCGGACGGCGGTCCGCACGTCCTCCTCGCTCATCCCGACGCCGTCGTCGCTGACGCAGACCCGGTCGATCCCGCCGCTCTCGACCTCGACCTCGATGCGGGAGGCGTCCGCGTCGATGCTGTTCTCGACCAGTTCCTTCACGACGCTGGCCGGGCGCTCGACCACCTCGCCGGCCGCGATGCGCCGGACCGTCGAGTCGTCGAGCGTCCGGATCTCGCCGTCGCCGGCGGTCTCACGGTCGCCGTCCGCGTCGCTCACGTCCGTTCCACCTCCGACCTGTCGCGCGTGGGAGTCATCGACGGTAGTTCCGAGCGTCGCTACTTGAACGTGCGGGACGAGCCGCGGCGGGTCGCCGCGGCCGCCGCCGTTTCCAGATCCCGAGAACGGTGCCCCCGTTTTACCCTCGCTCCGGCGAGAGGTCCGCACGTGAGGTGACTCCTATGACCACGACGAACGCGACGGACGCGGACGGCGACGCGAACGGGGCGATCGACGGCGGGGAGACCGACGACCTGCTCGCCTACGAGACGGAGACGGGGATAGTCGTCTGTGACCCGGACGACCCGTCCGCGTGGATCGAGAGCGACGCCTTCGTCGACACGGCGCGGCGGCGGTGAGCACGAGCCCGCGGACGCCCCCGCCGCTCCCAGTTTCCGAGAACCATCGAGAGCCGTTTATGCCGTCCCGACCTAGGACCGACCGAGAACAATGGACCCCGACACTCGCGACGCTCGGCGGTCGCAGCCGGCCCTCCCGCCCGCGGACAGCACAGACCCGGCGACCGACGCGCTCGCGGGCGACGAGCGGGCGGACGGCGACGGGGACGGCCCCTACCGCCCGCCGCCGGTCGACGTCGACGACGAGGAGGACAGAGAGATAGCGGTCCGCGCCTACGACGGCGGCGCGGACCCCCTCGTCGCGATGTACGAGCGGTTCGACCCGGAGGACCGCGCGCAGGGCATCCCGCCGTTGTCCGAGGAGCGCATCCGTTCCTGGCTGGGGCCGCTGCTCGACGACGGCCTCAACGTCGTCGCGCGACACGAGGACCGGATCGTCGGACACGCCGCGCTCCTGCCGATGAACGACGACAGACACGAGCTCGCCGTCTTCGTCGACCCGTCCTACCAGTCCGCCGGCGTCGGGACGGCGGTGGTCCGGGGGCTGCTCGGGCACGGTCGCGAGAACGGCGTCGACCGCGTCTGGCTCACGGTCTCCAGCCGGAACCGGATCGCGCGACGCCTGTACGAGTCGGTCGGATTCCGGACCCTGGAGGAGGGCCGCGAGCACGAGATGGAGCGCGACCTCTGAGCGGTGCCGGCGGCGTCGCGAGTGCGCCGGGGCCGCCCGTTATATCGCTCGGCGTGGTCAGTGCGCGTGGTGCTACTCGCGTGTCCACGAACTTCGACCTGAGCGACCCCGAACTGACGCGGGACGACATTCTCGTCCTCGACGACCCCCGCTTCGGTCCCGACTCGGTCGCCGTCGTGACCGGAGCGGCGTCCGGCATCGGCCGGGCCCTGACGGTCGCCCTCGCCGCGAACGGCCTCACCGTCGTCGGCGCGGACGTCGACGCCGACGGCCTCGGCGAGACGGTCGCCCTCGCGGAGGACCTCGGCGCGCCGGGCGACGTGGCGACCGTCGAGACCGACCTCACCGACGACGGCGACGTCGCGGCGATGGTCGAGGCGGCGGCCGAGCGCGGCGACCTTCGGTACGTCGCCAACGTCGCCGGCCTCCAGCACATCGCGTCCATCCCGGAGTACCCGATGGAGCGGTACGACCTCCTGCTCGACGTGATGCTGCGAGCGCCGTTTCTCGTCGCGAAGCACGCGATGCCGCGCGTCCGCGAGACCGACGACGGCGTCGGTGCCATCGCCAACATGTCGTCGGTCCACGGCCGCTACGCCACGAAGAACAAACCGGCGTACATCGTCGCGAAACACGGTATCAACGGGCTGACGCGGGCGATCGCCGCCGAGGGCGAGGGAACGCTCCGGGGATTCTCGGTGAGCGTCGGCTACGTGCTCACCCCCCTGATGGTGAACCAGATCGAGGCCACCGCCGCGGAACGCGGCATCCCCGAGCGCGAGGTGGTCGAGGACATCATGCTCGGTCAGGCCCGCACGAAGGATCTGATGACGCCCGCCGAGGTCGCCAACCTGTTCACGTTCGGCTTCTCCCGGCACGGCAAGCACCTGAACGGGGCCGACATGCTCTGGGACGGCGGCTACACGCACACCTATGAGTGAGCGCGACGCGGACGCCGCGGGCGAGAGCGACCCGGACAACGTCGCCATCGCCTGTCAGGGCGGCGGCAGCCACACGGCGTTCACGGCCGGCGTGCTGCGCGGCCTCCTCCGCGAGTGGGACCGCGACCGCCACCGGCTGGTCGGGATCAGCGGCACCTCCGGCGGGGCCTTCAACGCGCTCGCGGCGTGGTACGGGCTGGTCGTCGACGACGAGGAGCGCGCGGCCGAACTCGTCACGTCGCTCTGGGCCGACATGGTCGCCGACGACGCCCTCGACCGGCTGGCCAACGAGTGGGTCGTCGGGAGCGCCCGCGCCCAGCACGCCGGGTTCCCCGTGTTTCAGGTCAGCCCCTACTTCACGGCCGGGTCGCGGCGGGGGCAAGAGCAGATCCGGCGGATCCTCGAGCGTCACATCGACTTCGACGCGGTGCCCGACCTCTGCGGCCGCGACGTCCCCGATCTCGTCGTCGGGACGGTCGACGTTCACGCGGGCGAGTTCGACACGTTCGTCAACGAGGAGGTCACCGCCGACGCCGTGCTCGCGTCCGCCGCCATCCCCACGCTGTTTCCCGGCGTCCACCTCCGCGGGAGCCTCCACTGGGACGGGCTGTTCTCGCAGAACCCGCCGGTGCAAGACCTCATGACGGGGACGACCGGGGTGAAACCCGACGAGCTCTGGGTGGTCCAGATCAACCCGCAGTCGGTGGACGAGCGCCCGCGGACACTGGCCGAGATCGCCGACCGGCGCAACCAGCTGTCGGGGAACCTCTCGCTCAATCAGGAGCTCCGGTTCGTCGAACAGGTCAACGAGTGGATCGAGGCCGGGTGGCTCCCGGAGTCGGAGTTCACTCACACCGAGATCCGACGCATCCCGCTCGGGCGGCAGTACGACCTCGCCACCAAACTCGACCGGCGGCCCTCGTTCGTCGAGAGCCTCGTCGAACTCGGCGAAGAGCGGGCCGAGGCGTTCCTCGCCGACCTGGAACGGTGACCGCCGGCGGGAGGCCGGAACGCCCTCGGGACCGTCGTTCGTAGCTGTCGCCGCGGTCGTCCGGTCGAAGACCTCCTCGGAGCGACTCGCCGGCGTCGCGACCGAACGGGGAAGCGGCTCCCGCTCCGTCGAACGCGGGGACGCGCTCCACGGCGTACACTGACCGGTCGGTATCGGTCGCGACGGGCGACTCGCGGCGTTCGAAGCGCCTCCGTTCGGACTTCCTTCGGCACCAGTAGTAACAATCTAGTGTATAATAAACAATATAAGTAAAAAAACGTATATATTCGTCAGGCCCAGAGAAAAGAGGGAATACGGGAAAGAGAGAGCCTGAATGGCGGGTGCGAGATTAGAAAATATCTGGCCGTAACGGAGCCAGATACGCGTCTCAAAACGGTGTAGAAGTCATACAGGTGTCTGAATTCCCTTCATCCCTGAATTTCGAGCATTATCACTTAATACTGATAGTATCGCCGTAATATCGGAAGGGAAGAGTTTCTTTTCGAGACGTGATCGCCCCTACCGGGAACAACTACCCCGTCCCGAGAAACTAAGGACGTGGTACGTGCAGACACCCCCATGCCAGTCACAGCTATCGATCACGTCACGGTGATCGGTGCCGGCAACATGGGCCACGGCATCGCCGAGGTGACGGCGATGGCGGGGTACGACGTGACGCTCCGAGACATCGAGGAGGACCTCGTCGAGGACGGCTACGAGGACATCGAGTGGAGCCTGCGGAAGCTCGACGAGAAGGGGCGGCTGGACGAGTCGCCCGAGGAGATCCTCTCGCGCGTCGACACCGCGGTCGACCTGGAGGAGGCAGTGTCGAACGCGGACCTCGTCGTCGAGGCCGCGCCTGAGCAGATGAGCCTGAAGAAGGACCTGTTCGCGGACCTCGACGAGTACACTCACGAGGACGCCATCCTCGCGTCGAACACGTCGAGCCTCTCGATCACGGAGATCGCGACGGCGACCGACCGGCCCGACCAGGTCGTCGGGACCCACTTCTTCAACCCGCCGGTGAAGATGGACCTCGTCGAGGTGATCTACGGCGAGGAGACCAGCGACGAGACGGCGGAGACGGCCCACGACTGGGTCGAGTCGATCGACAAGACGCCCATCTACGTCCGGAAAGACGTCAACGGCTTCGTGGTCAACTCCGTGCTCGGCCCCTTCGGCGACGAGGCCGCGTGGATGGTCTCGGAGGGCGAGGCGACGATCCGCGAGGCGGACGCCGCGATGGTCCACCGCCGGGGCTACCCGATGGGACCGTTCGAACTGGGCGACCTGACCGGGATCGACGTGGGCTATCACGTCCGGAAGGAGCGCGGCCAGCCGATCCCGCCGGTCGTCGAGGAGAAAGTCGAGGCCGAGGAGCTAGGTCGCAAGACCGGCAAGGGGTACTACGACTACGAAGAGGGAGACGGCCCCGACTACGAGGCCGGGCAGGGCGAGGACTTCGACACGCTCCGCGTCGAGGCGCGCATGATCAACGAGGCGGCGAAGCTCGTCGGCGACGACGTGGCGACGCCCGAGGCCATCGACACCGGGATGCGCCTCGGCGCGGGCTTCCCTGAGGGCACCTGCCGCCGCGCCGACAAGATCGGCCTCGACCGCGTGCTGGAGAAGCTGGAGACGCTGTACGAGGAGACCGGCGAGGAACGCTACGAGCCGGCGGACTACCTGCGCGAGCTCGTCGAGTCCGGCCGCACTGGCGAGGACGCGGGCGCGGGCTTTCACGACTACGGGAGCGGCGAGGGGCCGGGCGACTACCGCCTGCTGAACTACGGCCTGACCGACCGCGGCGTCCTCGAAGTGGAACTCGACCGACCGGACCGCATGAACGCGCTCTCGACGGACCTGCTCGGCGAGATAGACGACCTCCTGCGGAGCGTCGACGCCGACGACGTTCGCTGCGTCACGTTCGAGGGCGCGGGCGACCGGGCGTTCAGCGCCGGCGCGGACATCGGCGGCTTCGCCGACGTGGACCCCACGGACGCGATGGACGTGACGCCGGCGTTCGAGACGGTCAACGACTTCGAACGGCCCACGCTCGCGAAGATCGACGGCTACTGTCTCGGCGCTGGCCTCGAACTCGCGCTGGCCTGCGACCTGCGGATCGCCACGGAGGAGTCGTCGTTCGGGTCGCCGGAGATCGGCCTCGGCCTGATCCCGGGCGGCGGCGGCACCCAGCGGCTCCTGCGGATCCTCGGCGAGACGCGGGCGAAGGAGCTCGTCTTCTGCGGGAACCGGATCGGCGCGGAGCGGGCGCAGGAGTGGGGGCTGATCAACCGCGCCGTCTCCGACGAGGAGTTCGACGAGACGGTCGAGGCGTTCGTGGACGACGTCGTGAAGGGGCCGCCGATCGGCCTCAAGGTCGCGAAGAAGGTGATGAACGAGGGACAGGACGCCAGCCTCGACGCCGCGCTCGCGCTGGAGAGCCAGGGCTTCGGCCTGCTGATGAGCACCGACGACGTGCTCGAAGGGACGGCCGCGTTCGCCGAGGACCGCGACCCCGAGTTCCGGGGTGAGTGACGTGGGGGGCGAACCGGCGACGGCCGACGCCGTCGACGCCGACGCGTTCCAGGAGTTCGTCGACCGCCACGGCTACCTGTCGTGGATCGGCCTCGCGGTCGAGCGCGCCGAGCGCGGGCGGGTGCGCATGCGCGTCCCGCACGACGAGAAGCTGTTGAACCCCTCGGAGGGGCAGGCGTCGGTCCACGGCGGGATCACGGCGACGCTGGTCGACACCGCGAGCGGGTTCGCCCTGCGGACGACGTTCGACGACCCCGCGGCGGCCCGCCTCACGACGACCGACCTCGACGTGTCCTACCTCCGGCCGGCGACCGACGACCTGACCGTCGAGGCCGAGGTGGAGCGCGCCGGCGACTCCGTCGGCGTCACGAGCGTCACCGTATCGAGCGAGAAGCCGAGCGGCGAGCCGGCGGACGTTGCCGTCGGGCGAGCCACCTACCGCCTCTTCCGGGAGTCATGACACGAACGTTCGAGGACGTCGAGGTCGGCGACGAACTGACGACCGGCGGCCGCACCATCACGGGGGCGGACATCTCGAACTTCGCGGGCGTCAGCGGCGACTTCAACCACCTCCACACGGACGCCGAGCGGATGGCCGACTCGGCGTTCGGCGAGCGCATCGCCCACGGCGCGCTCGTCTTCTCGGTCATGACCGGCCTGCTGTGGCAGGCCCGCGACGACGACACGCAGGTGGTCGCGTTCTACGGCGTCGACCGCCTGCGGTTCGTCGCCCCGGTGTTCGTCGGCGACACGGTTCACGTGGAGACGGAGGTCGTCGAGACGGAACCGCGGGACCACCGCGTCGCGAACGGGCTCGTGCGGTACGACGCGGACGTGGTGAATCAGGACGGCGAGGTCGTCCTCTCCTGCGAGATACTCTCGCTGCTGCGCTGATCGGCCTCGCCGGGCCGGTCGCTGCGTCCCGCTCTATTCGCCGCTTGTAACTACGAGTGGTTTCGCGTTCGTTTCGACGCAACCTCTGGTGGAGATATGTGTTATCTTCCCACACACTTATGTGGACCTGCGCGCAACTTCCCGCCGAACTATGGGTAAAGATAATGGCGAATGCGGTGAGTCAGAGGCATCGACGCGCGACGACGCCGAACCGAGCGGCTCCGACCGGTACGTGGACCGGCGGCGGTTCCTCAAGACGACGGCCGCCGGGACGGCCGGCGTGTCCGTGGCCGGCTGTCTCGACGCGTTCGGTACCGGGGACTCCGACGGCGGCGGCGACCTAGACTCGATCGATACGATCAAGATCGGCGTCCTGGCGCCGGAGCCGGAGAACAACCCGATCGGCGCCTCGCAGGCCCAGGCGGCCGAGCTCGCCGTTCAGGAGCTGAACGACGACGGCGGGATCGGAGGGAAAGACGTCGAGCTCATCGTCAAGAATACCCACGAGGACCCCGCCGAGGGGCAGCAGGCGTACCAGGAGCTCACGCTCGAAGAGGGCGTCCACGTGACGGCCGGCGTCTTCACGAGCGAGGTACTGCTGAACATCATGGGCGACATCGCGGAGCAGGGGACGCTCCACCTGACGACCGGCGCAGCCTCGACGGAGGCGAGTACCCGTGTCAAGGAGAACTACGAGGAGAACAAGTACCACTTCCGCGTCGGCCCGCTCAACGACCGCCAGCTGGGGGAGAACATGGTCGACTTCGCGGACGCGAACTTCAGCGACATGGGCTGGGACTCCGTCGGCGTGCTCGTCGAGGACTACACGTGGACCGAACCCATCTCCGAGGTGCTCGAGAGCAACCTCGGCGGCACGGGCGTCGACGTTCCCGTGAACACGCGGTACGCGAGCGGCACGGAGAACTTCGGGCCGATCTACGACAACGTCGAGGGCGAGGACGTCGACGCCGCCTTCGTCGCGATGGCTCACACGGGCACGCAGGCGGTCGTCCAGTGGGCGTCCCAGCAGCGCGACTTCGCGTTCGGCGGCATCCACGTCCCGATGCAGCTCCCGGCGTACTACGGGATGGTCGACTCCGCGTGCCGCTGGGGGATCACCCAGACGAGCGCGACGGCCCAGAGCGAACTGACGGAGAAGACCCAGCCGTTCGTCGAGGCCTACCGCGGCGCGTACGACGGCCTCCCGGTGTACACCGGCTACATCACCTACGACGCGATCAAGCTCTACGCGCAGGCCGTCGAGGACGAGGAGACCGTCGACTCCGACGACCTCGTCGAGCCCATCGAGAACATGTCGTTCACCGGGACGACCGGGACGATCGAGTTCTACCCGCCGGACCACGAGTTCGCCCACGACGTCGTCTACGGCGAGGACAAGGTGTTCCCCATCTACGCGCAGTGGCAGGAGAACGACGACGGCGAGGGCGTGCAGGAAGTCATCTGGCCCGACGAGCACGCGACCGCCGACTACGTCCCGCCCGCGTGGCTCTGATCGATGGTCGACCCAGTCAACCTGATCACTTCCTGGCTGATCATCAGCGCGCTGTACGCGCTGGTCGCGATCGGTTTCACGATGATCTTCGGCGTCGGGGGCGTCCTCAACCTCGCTCACGGGGCCGTCGTCGCCGTCGGCGCGTTCGCGGCCTACGCCGTCTCGTTGCGGGGATTCGGCCCGTGGACGGGCGCGCTCGCAGCGCTCGCAGCCGGCGGCCTGTTCAGCGTGGGGCTCTACCTGCTGATGATCCGGAACGTGGCGGACGAGCCGATAATGGTGATGATACTCACCCTCGTCTCGTCGATCATCGTCGAGGAGTTCCTCAGAACGGTCGTCGGGACCCAGCCCCGGGCGGTTCCGAGTCTGGCGACCGGCCAGGTGTCCGTCGCGGGCACCACCCTGCAGGCGAACATGCTCCTGATGTTCGTCGTCTCGTGGGTGCTGATCGGGGCGTTGCTCGTGTTCATCAACCGCACCGACACCGGGAAGGCGATCATCGCGACGAGCATGAGCGAGAAGGGCGCGGCGGTCGTCGGCATCGACAGCGACCGCATCCACCTGTACACGTGGCTGATCGCCGGCGTGCTCGCCGGGATCGCCGGCGTGTTCCTCGCGTCGTATCTCACCGCCAACTGGGCGATGGGCCGGCAACCGCTCATCCTGTCCTTTTCCATCGTCATCCTCGGCGGCCTCGGGTCGATCCGGGGCAGCGTCGTCGGCGCGTACCTGATCGGCTTCCTCGAGGTGTTCACGGTCAACGTCGTCAACCCGCGGCTGAGCGGGGTGGCGTCGCTGGTCGTCCTCGTGCTCGTCCTGCTGGTCAAACCCGAAGGCCTGTTCGGCCGGGAGCTCGCGGAGTGATCGATCATGTCTGAGGAAACACCGACTACCGACGACCCGACCGCCGACCGCGCCGCCGAGGACTCGCGCGCCGGCGAGGGGATCGCCGGGCTGCTCGACCCGCGGACGCTGCCGCTGCGGTACCACGTCGGCATCGTCGGGCTGGTCGCGCTCGCGCTGATCCCCTTCGGCGTCCCGGAGATCACGATGCTGAAGATCACCGGCGCGCTGTATCTCGGCATGTTCGCGATGAGCTGGGACGCCGTCTCCGGCTACACCGGCGAGATCAGCTTCGGCCACGCGCTGTTTTTCACCATCGGCGGCTACTCGTCCGCGCTGCTGAACCTGGAGATGGGCGTCGATCCGCTGCTGTCGATCCCGATCGGGATGGTGCTGGCGGCCGTCGCCGGCGTGCTCATCGGCGTGCCGGCGCTCCGACTGCACGGGCCGTACCTGTCGCTGATCACGCTCATCGCGCCGCTGATCCTGATGCAGATATTCATCCTGTACAGCGACGTCTTCGGCGGGGAGATCGGCCTGCCGCGGCCGGACCCGCTGGTGACGGCCGACGAGTACCTCCTCGTCGTCGTCGCGAACTACTACGTCGCGCTCGCGCTGTTCGTGTTCATCCTCGCGGTGCTGCTCGCCGTGACCCGGTCGAACGCCGGCGCGGTGTTCACCGCGATCCGGGAGGACCCCGACGCCGTGTCGGCCTCGGGGATCAACCCCGCGAAGTTCAAGATCTTCGCGTTCGTGCTCTCGGGCGCGATCGGCGGGCTCGCGGGCGCGACGTTCGTCCACACCCCCGTCGGCGGCCCGCAGCCGAGCCAACTGCTCAACCTGGTGGTGAGCATCGAGGTCATCATCGCCAGCATCCTCGGCGGGATGGGGACCATCGTCGGTGCGGCGATCGGCGGCATGTTCTTCTTCCTGTTCAGCGACTACCTGGACGGGATCGAGGCGACCATCCCGTTCACCGACCTCGCGGTCGGCGACGCCAGCTTCCTCGTGTTCGCCGTCGTCACGCTCGTGATCCTCTACTTCGCGCCGGGCGGGATGCTCCGCTGGGCGCTGTTCGGCGGGCGGAAGGTCCGCGAGCGGCTCGGCGGCGACGAGGTCGCGGCCGACGGCGGTGAGACACCGCTCGAACGGACCGTCGAGAAGTACCGGACGGCCGTCCGGTCGTTCGGCCCCGGAGGTGACGACGATGAGTGAGGCTACATCCGCGGACGCGACACGGGAGGCATCGCACGCGTCGACCGACGGCGTCCTGGTCGTCGACGACCTGACGAAGGAGTTCGGCGGTCTCGTGGCCGTCGACTCGCTGTCGTTCGCGGTGAACGAGGGCGAGATCCTCGGCTTCATCGGCCCGAACGGCGCCGGCAAGTCGACGACGTTCAACTGCGTCATCGGCGCGCTCACGCCGACCGACGGGACGGTGTACTACCACGGCGAGGACGTGACGGGTACCCCGACCCACGAGATGGTCAAGCAGGGGATGGCCCGCACGTTCCAGGACTTCAAGCCGCTGGAGGACCGCACCGTCGTCCAGAACGTCGCGCTGTCGCTGGCCCCGGACAAGCTGTTCTCGCTGTCCGGACTCAGCGGCGAGACGCGTCGCCGGGCCGCCGCGATCTGCGAGCGGGTCGGTCTCGGCGACCGGCTCGAACTGATGCCCGACGAGCTGCCCCACGCCGGCTTGCTCCGCCTCGAACTGGGGCGGGCGCTCGCGACCGACCCTGACCTGCTGCTGGTCGACGAGCCGTTCGCCGGCCTGTCCGGCCCGGAGGTCGAGGAGGTGTCGGCGCTGCTCGAATCGCTGCGCGACGACGGCGTGACGCTCGTCGTCGTCGACCACAACATGCGTGGCCTCCTCTCGCTGATCGACCGCGCCATCGTGATCCAGTTCGGCTCGAAGATCGCCGAGGGGCCGCCGGAGGCGATCAGAGACGATCCGAAGGTGCAGGAGGCGTACCTCGGGGGTGAGGGGCTGTGACGACCCCCGCCAGCGGCGAGGCCGAGCGCGTCGAGGACCCCGCGGGGACGCTGCTCACCGCGGAGGACGTCACGGTCAACTACGGACGCGTGACCGCGCTCCGGGGGATCGACGTCAGCGTCGGCGAGGGCGAGGTCGTCTCGCTTATCGGCCCGAACGGCGCCGGCAAGTCGACGTTCGCCGACGCCGTCTCCGGGTTCGTCCCCTACGAGGGGAGCCTGCGGTACCGCGGCGAGGAGGTCGCTGGCCGCGAGACGAGCGCGCTCGTCGAGGACGGTCTCATCTACTGCACCGAGACGCGCGACCTGTTCGGCTACATGAGCGTCGAGGACAACCTGACGCTCGGCGCCTACCGCAAGTCGGGCGACAACGGGGAGCGCCTCAACTTCGTCTACGACGTGTTCCCGGCGCTGGAGGAGCGCACCGACCAGCGCGCCCGGACGATGAGCGGCGGCGAGCAGCAGATGCTCGCCGTCGGGCGCTCGCTGATGGGCGACCCCGACCTGCTCGTCCTCGACGAGCCGACGCTCGGCCTCGCGCCGGTCGTCATCGAGAGCATCAGCGACGCCATCGAGACGATCCGCAAGGAGGGCGTCTCGATCCTGCTGTGCGAGCAGAACGTTACCTTCGCGATGAAACACGCCGACCGGATCTACCTGTTGGAGAACGGGCAGGTCGAGCGGGAGGGGAGCCCGGACGACCTCCGCGGCGACGACTACATCCGCGACGCCTACCTCGGCGGCTAGGCCGTCGGCGGGGTTCCCGACGCTTTCTCGGAAAGATACCGCGGTCAGCCGCGCCTCACTCGACCAGGAACGAGCGTAGCTCGTCGACGTAGGCGTCGGGGCGGTCCTCGACGACCCAGTGGTACGCCCGGTCAAGTTCGACGACCTCGCCGCCAACGTCCTCGGCGAGGCGCTCGCCGTAGGAAAGCGGCTGGAACGTGTCGTCCGCGCCCCACAGACAGAGCAGGTCCGCCGATATCGCGTCGTACTCTATCTCCGTCGTGTGGTTGGTGTTCGTCGAAACGGCGTTCCGGGACAGCGACGTCTGGCCGCCCTCGCGCCGCCACGGGGCGACCATCCCCTCGACGAACGCCTCGTCGGCCTCGTCGGCGTAGACGCCCTGGGCGAACGCGCCGCGGACCTGCCCGAGCACCTCGTCGGCCGGCGCGTCCGCGGTCTCCGGCAGGCCGAGGTTCGAGATGAACTCGACCGGCCACGAGTCGTAGCAGACGCCGTTCGAGACGACCAGACGCTCGACGGCGTCGGGGTCGTGGGCGGCGTACCGAAGCGCCGCGCCCGCGCCGATGTCGTGGCTGACGAGGTCGACCGCCTCGTGGCCCAGTTCGTCGAGCAGGCCGTCGAGCATCGACTCCTGGGCGCGGATCGAGCGGTCGAACTCGTCGCGCATGTCCGAGTTGCCGTAGCCGAGGAGGTCCGGCGCGATCACGTGCCGGTCCTCGGCCAGCGCCGGCGCGACGTCCCGCCAGAGGAACGACCACGAGGGGATGCCGTGGACGAAGACGACCGGCGGGCCGTCGTTCTCCTCGCCCGCCTCGTAGTACGCGACGATCAGTTCCTTCCCGTCGACGGTCACCGTCGTCTCGTCCTGCGCCGCTGTCCACTCGTCGTGGGTCGTCGGCGCGTCGCTCATAGCAGCTTGTCGGCGATGATGTTCTTCTGGATCTCGCTGGTGCCTTCGTAGATCTTGGTGATGCGGGCGTCGCGGTAGTAGCGCTCGACCGGGTGGTCAGTGACGTAGCCCGCGCCGCCGTGGACCTGAATCGCCTCGTCCGCCACGTCGACGGCGTGCTCGCTGGCGAACAGCTTCGCCATGCTGGCGTACTTGGCCGCCACGTCGTCGTCGCCGTCCTCCACGTTCGCGGCGGCGCGGTAGGTCAGCGAGCGCGCGGCCTCGATGTCGGTAGCCATCTCCGCGAGCTTGTGCTGGATGGCCTGGAACTCGCCGATCTTCTGGCCGAACTGCTCGCGCTCGCCGGCGTAGTCAAGCGCGGCGTCGAACGCCCCTTGCGCCGCGCCGACGGCCTGCGCCGCGACGCTCGTCCGCCCGGAGGCGAAGAAGTCCATCAGCTGGTAGAACCCCTTGTTCACCTCGCCGATGACGTTCTCCTCGGGGACGCGCACGCCGTCCAGCACGACCTCGGCGAGGTCCGAAGCGCGGATGCCCAGCTTGTTGTCGATCTTCTCGGTCTTCACGCCGTCGGCGTCCATCGGCACGAGAAAGGCGGTGATCCCGCGGTGGCCCTCGCCGGGGTCGGTCTTGGTCATCGCGACGCCCACGTCGGCGACGGTGCCGTTCGTGATCCACATCTTGTTGCCGTCGATCACGTACTCGTCGCCGTCCTTCTCGGCGCGCGTCTCGATGCCCGCGACGTTCGACCCGTGTGCGGGCTCGGAGATCATCGAACAGGAGGCGGCGTCGCCGTTCGCGATGGGCGGCAGGTACTCCTCTTTCATCCACTCGTCGCCGTACTTGACGATCATGTCCGTCCCGAAGCCGGCCGACCCGACCGCGCTCCCGATGCCGGGGTCCGCGCGCCACAGCTCCTCGGTGACGAGGATGGACTCCTGCAGGCTCATCCCCGCGCCGCCGTACTCAAGCGGGATGTTCGGCGCGACGAAGTCGTACTCCGCGGCCTTGCGCCGGATCTCCTCGGGGTATTTCTTCTCCTCGTCGTGCTCCCGCGCGACCGGTTGTATCTCCTCCTCCGCGAACTCGCGGACGGCCTTCTTGATCGCCTCTTGTTCGTCCGTCAGCTGGAAACTCATGTGTCGTGTGCTACCTCGTGACGCCAGGGTAAAGGATTATTCGTTGGGGTCAACGCTTCCGCGGCGTGAGAGAAAGTCCGCGAGCGAGAGATCGCAGGAACGAGGGCCGACGGGCGCTCGTTCCCGGTCAATCGTCCGCCACTACTCGGCGGAAATCGCAGGAACGAGCCCCCTACAGGCGCTCGTTCCCGATCAATCGTCCGCCTCGACTCCCTCCTTCTCCCGCTCCTCGAGCTTGAACTTCTGGACCTTGCCGGTGGTCGTCCGGGGGAGTTCGTCGACGAACTCGACCTCACGGGGGTGCTTGTACTCAGCGAGGTTGTTCAGGCAGTACTGCTTGATGTCGTCCTCGGTCACGTCCGCGTCCGGCGTCCTGACCACGAACGCCTTCACCGTCTCGCCCCGGCGCTCGTCCGGGATCCCCACGACGGCCGCCTCCGCGACGGCGTCGTGCTCGAACAGCAACTCCTCGACTTCCCTCGGGTACACGTTGTACCCGCCGGTGACGATCATGTGCTTCTCGCGGTCGACGACGTAGAAGAACCCGTCCTCGTCGCGGTACCCGATGTCGCCGGTGTGGAACCAGCGCTTGCCGTCGCGCTCGGTGAACGCTTCCTCGTTCGCGTCGGGCAGGCCGTAGTACCCCTTCATCACGTTCGGCCCGCTGACGACGATCTCGCCGGTGATCTCGGTGAGGTCGACCTCGTCCTCGTCGACCGGTCCTTCCTCGACCGGTGGGACCTCCTCGAAGTTCTCGTCGACCACCATCGACTCCACGCCGGGGACGGTCTTGCCGATGCTACCGACGCGGCGGCCGCCGACGGGGCTGTTGAAGTGCGTCGTCGGGCTGGTCTCGGTGAGGCCGTACCCCTCGTAGATCTCCGCGTCGTACAGCTCCTCGAACCGCCGGAGCACCTCGCGGGGGATGCCGGCGCCGCCGACGCCGCAGAGCCGCAGCGACGAGAGGTCGAACGACTCGGCGTCCGGCTGGTTGATGACGTCGTTGTACATCGCCGGCACGCCGTGGAACATCGTGATCCCCTCTTCCTCGATGACCGAGACGGCCTGCTGGGCGTCCCACTCCGGGAGCGGGTAGAAGGTCGCCCCGTGGAACAGCGAGGTGTTCATCACGACGGTCATCCCGTAGATGTGAAACAGCGGGAGGACGCCGAGTTGCCTGTCGTCCGACCGGATGCCGTCGGGCACGAGCTCGGCTGCGGAGGTGGCGTTCGACGCGAGGTTCTCGTGGGTCAGCTGGACGCCCTTCGGCTGACCGGTCGTTCCGCTTGTGTAGGGCTGGACTGCCACGTCGTCGTCGGCGCGGTCGACCGTATCGAGCCGCTCGTCGGCGAGGAACGCCTCAAACGGCGTCGCGCCGCCGGCGTCGCCGCCCACGGAGACGACGTGCTTGACCGCGGTGTCGTCGCGGACTTCCTCGACGAAGGGGACGAGGTCCGCGAGCGCGACGACGACCGACGCCTCGCTGTCGCCGAGCAGGTGCTCTATCTCCCTGGCCTTGTACTGCGGATTCATCGGCACGACGACGCCGCCGGCCCGGAGCGTCCCGTGGAACGCCGTCAGGAACTGCGGGAGGTTCGGCAGGTAGACCGCCACCCGGTCGCCCTCCTCGACGCCGCGCTCCCGCAGGGCGGCTGCGAACTGGCCGGTCCGCGCCCAGAACGCCTCGTAGCTCACCTCGGTCCCGTCGTACCGGATCGCCGCGTCGTCGGCGTGCGATTCCGCCGTTTCAGCGACGTTCGTGACAAGGTTTGTCATGGTTCTATCCGAGAGGTCTTCGCGGAGCGTAAAATAATTTCGGCCGGTAGCGCGTCACGCCGCGGCGGTTCGTTTCGCGGTTCGCGGCGTATGATAAACTCGTCGGTCGTGGTTCGGAGTTTACAGCCGTATTGCCGTCAACGCGGAGGCGGTTGCTAACAGTTTCGTCGTGCCGTCACCGATATGCGTATTCTGACTATTCCGGTTCCCAACTCCTGGTCGGTGGAGTACGCTTATGTCGGAGGAGATGTCTGTTACCGTATGGCACGGGACTGCTCGTTCCTCCGCGACACCCTTCCGGAGGAGCAGGTGTCGTTCGCGCGGTCGAACCGGGAAACGCACGCCGCCGACTGGGGCGCCGAACAGCGCGGCGAGGGCGTCGTCCCCGACGCCGTCGTCTGGCCGGAGTCGACCGAGGACGTGTCGAACGTGCTCGCGGCGGCGAACGAGCACGGCGTCCCTGTCACGCCGTACGCCGCCGGCACGAGTCTGGAGGGCAACGCCGTTCCCGCCCACCGTGGGATCAGCATGGACCTGACGCGGATGGACGCGGTCGTCGACTACCGTCCCGAGGACTTCCAGATCGACGTACAGCCGGGACTGCTCGGGAGCGCGGTCAACGACCACGTCGCGGACGACGGCCTGTTCTTCCCGCCGCTTCCCTCCTCCGGCGACATCTCGACCGTCGGCGGCATGATCGCCAACGACGCGAGCGGGATGCAGACCGTGAAGTACGGCGAGGTGGGCGACTGGGTGCTCGGCCTCGAAGCGGTGCTCGCCGACGGCACCGTCGTCACGACGGGGAGCGACGCCGCGAAGACGTCCGCCGGCTACAACCTGACCGACCTGCTGGTCGGGAGCGAGGGGACGCTGGCCGTCGTCACCGAGGCGACGCTGGAACTCGCCGGACTTCCCGACCAGAAGCGCGGCGGGCGCGCGGTGTTCGGGACGCTCGACGACGCCGCCGCGGCGGTGGCCGACGCGGTGCAGTCCGGCGTCGACGTGGCCGCGATCGAACTGCTCGACCCCCTCTCGGCTCGCATCGCCAACGACTACCTCGACGCCGGCCTCCCCGACGCGCCGATGGTCTTCCTGGAGTTCCACGCCGACCACGGGGTCGACCGGGAGATCGAGTTCTGCCGGTCGGTGTTCGAGGCCCACGGCGTCGAGTCGTTCGAGCTGGCCGACGAGGAGCGCATGGACGACCTCTGGCGGGCGCGCAAGGAGCTCGCGCCGGCCGTCGAGGCGTACGACCCCGACCGGTCGTCGATCCACCCCGGCGACGTCACCGTCCCCATCTCGCGGTACGGCGAGATCGTCCGCCGGGTGAAAGAGCTCGCCGACGAGGAAGGGCTGCTCGCGCCCTGTTTCGGCCACGCGGGCGACGGCAACCTCCACTACACGGTGCTGGTCGACCGCGACGACCCCGAGGAGGTGGCCGCGGGCGAGGCGATCTACGAGCGTGTCGTCCGGGAGGCGATCGATCTCGGCGGCACCGCGACCGGCGAGCACGGCATCGGGCAGGGGAAACGGGAGTACCTCGAAGCCGAGCGCGGCGAGGGAGCGGTCGAGGCGATGCGCGCGGTCAAGCGATCGCTCGATCCGAAGGACACGCTGAACCCGGGCAAGATCTTCCCGGAGACCGCCGAGGGCGAGCGAGTGCGTCGCGAGCCGTCGGAGTAGAGCCCCCGACTCGCCCGCTCAGTCGTGGACGAGCACGTCGACTACCGACGGGCCGTCCGTCGCGAGTGCCGACTCGACTGCGGGCGCGATCCGGTCGGGGTCCTCGACGAGTTCGGCCGCCGCGCCGTGGCTCTCGGCGTTTTTCACGAGGTCGACCGGCGGGTCGAAGTCCATCCCGACGAAGTCGTGGTCCGCCTCCTCGCCGCCGAGCAGGTCGAGCGTGTTGTCCTTCAGGATGCGGTAGTTGCGGTTGTCCGGGACCACGACGGTCAGGTCGACGCCGTGGCGCGCCGCCGAGTAGAGCGTCTGCGGGTAGTAGAGGTACGACCCGTCGCCGACGAACCCGGCTACGTCGCGGGGGTCGGGCCGCATCTCCTCGGCGATGGCCGCGCCGACCGCCGCCGGGAGGCCGTAACCCAGCCCGCCGCCCTTGTTCGAGATCATCCCCTCCGCCTCGAACGGCCAGCGGGTGAGCATCGAGTACTTCGCCGTGACGCCCTCGTCGACGATGTACGCGTCCTCGGCGACGGAGCGGAGCTCGTCCACGAGTTCGGCCTTCGACGCCCGCGGGTCGTCGGGCGCGTCGTCCTCGCCCATCGACCGGATCGTCCCCGCGAGCGACTCCTTCGTCGCGCGGACCGCCTCGACGCGCTCCTCGCGAGTCGCGTCGTCCAGCCTGTCCGCCACGCGCTCTGCCAGGTCCGCCATCACGAGGCCCGGGTCGCCGACGACGGCGGCGTCGGCCGGCTGGTTCTTCCCGACCTGCCACGCGTCGTCGCTCACGTGGATACACGTCGTGTCCGACCCGACCAGCGGCCCGTCGTGGGCGGTGAGCGTCGTGTTCGTCGAACAGCCGACGAAGACCAGCGTGTCGGTGTCCATCAGCATCGACGCGAGCCCCTCGTTCGGCGGCACGAACGTGATCCACTGGTCGTGCTCCGTCGGGAAGTCCACCTCGCAGGCGAGTATCTCGCCGTAGACGCGCAGGCCGGCCGCCTCGGCGAGGTCGACCGCGGCGTCGACGGCGTCGGTCCCCGACCGCGCGACGTGGTCGCCGACGACCATCGCGGGGCTGTCGGCCTCCGCCAGCAGGTCCGCCGCGCGGTCGATCTGCGCCGGATCGCCGCGGCCGGCGTTCGGGATCGGCCCGAGGCGCTCCGGTTCGGCGTCGGTCTCGGCCATCGTCACGTCCAGCGGGAGGGCGAGAAACACCGGCCCCGTCGGCGGCGTGAGCGCGACGCGGAACGCCCGCCGGAGCATCGTCGGGAGCGCCTCGACGTCTAACACCTCGGCGCTCCACTTGGTGAACTGGTCGGTCAGGTCAACCAGGTCGCCGGAGAGGATCGGCTCCTCGTGCCGGAAGTCGGTGCTGTGGTTGCCCGCCGTCACGACCAGCGGCGTCCCCGCGACGCTCGCGGCGTAGAGGTTGCCGAGGCCGTGGGCGACGCCCGGCGCGATGTGGAGGTTCGCGACGCCGACCGGGTTCACGTTCGGATCGTGATGCGAGTGGTAACGCCGCGTACTCGCGTACCCCGACGCCATCCCGACCGCGACGTCCTCGTGCAGTCCGAGCACGTACTCCAGGTCGCTGTCGCCGATGGCGTCCAGCAGCGGCAGTTCCGTCGTTCCCGGGTTGCCGAACACGTGCTCGACGCCGTACCGCTCCAGCGCGTCGGCGAACAGGTCGGCCCCGGTGTACCCGTCTGTCATGTGACACCGTGAGACGCCCACCGTGAAAATAGTTAACGCCCCGTCGGGCGCGCCCGCCGGTCGAGCCTCGGCTCGTCTCCCCCCGCGGAGAGCCGGCCACAGTTATAAGCGTCGGGCACCAGCACGGAGACGAATGACGGGAGACGACACCGGCGAAGCGGACGGAACGCGAGAGACGGCGAGCGACGCGGCGACCGCGGACGACGCGGGGGCGGACCCGGCCGGGAGCGCGGTCCCGCAGTGGGACGCCGTGTTCTGGGACATCGGCGGCGTCATCCTCGACGTCGACTCGGTGAAACGGGGCCACCGGCGGTACGTCGAGTACCTGGTCGACGAGTACGACCTCGACGTTCCGGTCGACGAGGCGGTCGACGCGTGGCGGACGGCCGTCGGCGAGCACTTCCGGGAACGGGACGGCACCGAGTTCCGGTCCGCCCGCGACGGGTACGCGAAGGCCATCGATGCGATCGTCGGCGAGGCGGTGCCCGAGGACGAGTGGCTCCCCCGCTTCCGCGAGGTGACGGGCGAGACGCTCGAACCGAACCCCGGCGCGCGCGAGGCGCTGGCCGAACTCGCCGAGATGGACGTCCACGTCGGCGTTATCAGCGACGTCGATACCGCGGAGGGCCGCCACATCCTCGGCGCCTTCGACGTGCGCGAGTACTTCGACTCGGTCACGACCTCGGAGGAGGTCGGACGCACGAAACCCGACCCCGCGATGTTCGAGTCGGCGCTCGGCGCCGCGGGCGTCCCGGCCGAGCGCTCGCTGATGATCGGCGACCGCTACCGGCACGACGCGGAGGGCGCCGCGGCGGTCGGGATGAGCGCTATCGCCTACGGCGCCGACGACGGCGAGGCCGTCGACTACCGCGTGACGGACCTCCGCGAGGTTCCCGCGATCGTTCGAAGGGGGCGGGTCCCACGGAATGATCTTCTTCTGTAAGTTTACATCGAATATCAGAAATTAGTGATTTAATAAAATATTATACTTATCATTCGGTACAGTCGCATCCTCCTCGTTCGAGGAGCTCCGCAACGCCGTACTGCTCGTCGCAGTCCTCACAGAGGACGGTGATCGAGACGAGCAGGCGGAACTCCCCGAGGGAGAACCCGCCTGCGTCCCGGAGCCGCTCCAGATTGCTCTCGATCACCGACGTCGTTCGCGAACGCAACCGTCCGACGGTCTCCGCGAGGTTCTCCCGACGCTGTTCGTCGCTCGTCCCCTCGTACTCGGCGTCGCGGTACTCGGTGAGGTAGGAGCGCACGGCCTGATACGTGACGAAGTCCCGTTCCACCGCTTCGACGTCGACGCCCGCCCGTTCGAGGCGCTGACGGGCTTCGGTCCGGCGCGCACCGCTGACGTCGTCGGTGAGCAGGCGGTACGCGTTCGCCGCTTCGCCGTCGATCACCGGTCGGTCGGCGTCGCGCATCGCCGCCGCCAGGATCCGACGGTTGAACCTGTCCGCGAGGTCGCGGAGGCTCATCCGGTCTCCGTCGGTCCCCGTCCAGTCCGCTTCCAGCCGGTCGCCCACCTCCGAACCGAGGTCGTACTTCTCGATCAGCCGGGCGACCTTGCTTTGCGGGCGGTCGTCCTGCGCCATACCACCGGATCGGACGCTCGCCCGCTTAGACCTGTTGACCCGTTCCTACCAGCACGTAGATAATACATTGTTAATCCGATAACCGGTGTATTTGGTAACAAAGTAAGGATATTTCTCTCAGTGGTAGCTGGAGTACAGCGGAGAGCCGTACGGGTTACCAGTTATCCGTTCGGCCGCAGCCGAGTCGGTCTCCCGGCCGCGAAACTCCCGTGTTGAGGGTAACAGACGTACGTTTGTTATTCAGCGCGAACGAGTGCCGAGCGCATCGAGGCTGGGACGATGACGGCAGAGCTGTCGTTCGGGAGGAGACGAGGGAGAACTGCGGCGACCGTCGCGAACGGCCGGGCGACGAGCGTTCGGCAGGCCCGAACACCCTCTCACGAGAACTTCGTGTTGATCTCGATGACGTTGGCCGACCGCATCACCTTGCTCGGGAGTTCCTCCTCGAAGCGCTCGCCGACCATCCGGCTGGAGGGGCCGGAGATGCTCACCGCGCCCAGCGCCCCGCTGCCGGTCGACTTGACGGGCGCGGCGACGCAGCGGAGCCCCTCGATCTTCTCCTCGTTGTCGACCGCGTAGCCGCGATCCCGGACGCGGTCGAGCGCCTCGTACAGTTCCTCTCGTGCGGTGATGGTCCGGTCCGTGTACCCCGGGAGGCCGTGCCGGTCGACGATCTCGTCGACCCGCTCGCGCGGGAGGTGAGCGAGCATCGCCTTCCCGAGCGAGATGCAGTGGAGGTACTCCCGCTTGCCGACGGTGGAGGCGGTCTGGACGGCTTTCGGCCCGCCGGTCTTGTACAGGTACACCGCGCGCCCGTGCTCGATGGTCGCGAACTGGGCCAGTTCGCCGGTCTCGGCGGCCAGGTCGTCGAGTTCGTCCTTGACCGTCTCGAAGATGCCGAGGCGGTCCTTCACGGTCTCGCCGAGGTGGAGGTACCGCAGGCTGAGCCGGTACTCGTCGCCGTCCTTGATCACGTACTCGTTCTCGTGCAGGGTCGCGAGGTGGCTGTGAATCGTCCCCTTGGACCGGTCGAGTTCGTCCGCGAGTTCCGTCACGCGCGCGCCGCTGTTCGCCGCCAGGAAGTCGACGATGTCGAGGGCGGTCTGCACGGACTGTACCGTTCGCGCGTCGTCGCTGTTGAGCATACGAAGTCGTGTGATGCGTTCCCACAAAAGTGTTTGGGAGCGCCGAACGACCGTTCCCGCCGGTCAGTGCCAGCGACGGGTCGCTCCGTGGACCGCCGAGCCGTCGCTCGTCGGAGCCACGAGCGTCCGTCCCCGTCGCACGGCATCTGTCCCTGTTCGCGTTCGGCCCTTCCGAACGGGTATGGTACGCGTCGGGCCGGCTACGGGGTCTCAGTGACCGTAACTTCTATGTGGATTTGCGTCAGGAGTACATGCAGGTATGGCAAGCAAGCAAGAGCAGTCAGAGCAGACTGCAGTACCGACTCCCGTCGAGAACTACGTCGGCGGCGAGTGGACCCCAGCAGGCGCGAGCGACAGTGATCCAGTGATCAACCCGGCGACGGGGGAGGAGCTGGCGACGGTGCCGCTCTCGTCCGCCGAGGACGTTGACAGCGTGGTATCGACGGCGAACGACGCGTTCGACGAGTGGCGGGACACGCCGCCGGTCGAGCGGGTGCAGTACCTCTTCGACCTGAAGGCGGAACTGGAGGACAGGATCGACGACCTCGCCGAGGCGCTCGTCCGGGAACACGGCAAGAACCTCGCGGAGGCGAGAGGCGAGATCCGGCGCGGCATCGAGAACGTCGAGGTGGCGGCGGGCATCCCCAACATGCTCCGCGAGGGAAGCGGCACCGTCGAGGACGTGGCCGTCGGCATGGACGAGTCCGCGGTCCGCCAGCCGCTCGGCGTGTTCGCGGCGGTCACGCCGTTCAACTTCCCGGCGATGATCCCGCTGTGGTTCCTGCCGTACGCGGTCGCGACGGGCAACACCTTCGTGCTGAAGCCGAGCGAGAAGGTGCCGCTCTCCTCACAGATCATCTTCGAGGCGGTCGACGCGGTCGGGTTCCCCGACGGCGTCGTCAATCTGGTCAACGGCGGCAAGGAGTCCGTCAACGCGATCCTCGAACACCCGGACGTCGAGGGCGTCTCCTTCGTCGGCAGTTCGCCCGTCGCCAAGCACGTCTACGAGACGGCCGCCGAACACGGCAAGCGCGTGCAGGCGCAGGGCGGCGCGAAGAACTACGCCGTCGTCGACGACACAGCCGTCCTTGACGACGCGGTGCCGAACGTCGTCGGGTCCGTCTACGGCAACGCCGGCCAGCGCTGCCTCGCGAACGACGTGGTCGTGGGCGTCGGCGACGCGTACGACGACCTCAGGGACGACCTCGTCGCGGCGACGGAGGACCTCACCGTGGGGAACGGCCTGGACGAGGACACCGACGTCGGGCCGGTCATCACTGAGGACTCCCGCCAGCGCATCCTCGGCATGATCGAGGACGCACTCGACGAGGGCGCGGAACTGGTCATCGACGGCCGCGACTACGAGCACCCCGACCTCGACGGGAACTTCCTCGGCCCGACGCTGTTGGAGGGCGTCACGACCGACATGGCGATCGCGCAGGAGGAGATCTTCGGCCCCGTCCTCTGTCTGGCCGCGGCCGACGACGTCGACGAGGCCATCGAGATGGTCAACGGCACGCGCTACGGCAACGCCTCCAGCATCTACACGGAGCGCGGCGCGGCGGCGCGCAAGTACAAGCGCGAGGTCGAGGCCGGCAACATCGGCGTCAACGTCGGCGTCTGCGCGCCGATGGGCTTTTTCCACTTCGGCGGCCGGAAGGAGTCCTTCTTCGGCGACCTCCACGCCCAGGGCGAGGACGCGGTCAGCTTCTACACGGAGAAGACGATCACGATCGAGCGCTGGTACAGCGGCTGACGACCCCTTTTTTCGCCGCGAGTGCGACCGAGTCGGCCACCTGGCTCCCGGCCCCGACTCGGCGTTTCGAAAGCGAACTCGTTAGCTACAGGCTCCGCCAGTAGTCCAGGTTCTCCTTCGCGTGGACCAGCGGCTTCTCCGTCCGGTTCTCTATCTCGACGGTGTAGTGGCCGTCGTACCCGGCGTCGTCGAGCGCGTTCCGTACCGCGGCGAAATCGATCACCCCGTCGCCGAGGTCGGTGAACGAGCGGAAGTAGTTGATCACGTTGTCGAGGTGGAAGTCCCCGTCGGTGAGGCTGTCGCGGTGCTCGGCGAACTCCGTGGGCGGCGCGACGTCCTTGAGGTGGACGTAAGCGATGTCGTCGGCGAACGCCTCGATCCCGTCGGTGACGTCGCCCTCGGGGTAGTGCTCGCCGTACGGGTAGTAGTGTGCGGTGTCCCACACCAACTGCACGTTGTCCGGGGTCCGGTCCAGCCACTCGCGGATCTCGCCGGGCGACTCGACGTGGGTCGCGCCGTGGTGGTGAATGAGCGGCGTCACGCCCGCGTCGGCCGCCGCGTCGGCGATCCGCTCGAACCACGACTCGACGGTCTCGTCGTCGCGCCGGCCGCGCTGGGGCGGCAGCAGGCCGAGGAAGTCCGCGCCGAGGTCCGCCGCGACCTCGGCCCCGTCGGCGATCCGGTCGACCGCCGCGTCGTCGGTCATCCACTCGCCCATCACGAGGTAGCAGTCGAGGCCGTACTCGTCGACCCACTCGCGCACGTTCTCGACGCCGGCGTGGCGGACCTTTTCGAGGCCGATCTCGATCCCGTCGTACCGGCAGGCCCCGACGTCGCTCACGCCCTCGTACAGCGATTCCCCGTCGTACATGATTGTCGTGTAACCGACTCCCATACATCTACGAGCGCCGGGCGGGAGCAAATAGGTTGGGGCTGCGGCGAGGCCACGGTCGCCGGGCAGTGCGCGGCCGGCTACCAGGACATCCAGTCGGGGTCCTCGCAGCGATGCCTGCGATCGACGGCGTCGATGCGCTCGACGTCTTCGGCGTCGAGGTCGACGTCGAGCGCCCGGCGGTTGTCCCGGAGGTGGTCGACGGTGCTCGACCGCGGGATCGGCGCGACGCCCTTCTCCAGGAGCCACGCGAGGCTCGCGACCGCCGCGGAGACGCCGTGCTTCTCGGCGGTCTCGGTGATCGCGTCGACCTCGAACACTTCGCCCTGCGCCAGCGGCGAGTACGCGACCAGTTCCGTCTCGCGGTCAGCGAGATAGTCGCGGAGTTCGGTCTGCGGAAGCAGGGGATGCATCTCCACCTGATTGGCGGCGACCGGGGCGTCCACGAGGTCGCGAGCGAGTTCGAGGTCCGCGACGGTGTAGTTGCTGACGCCGAGGTTGGCGACAGCCCCGTCGTCGGCGTACTCCGCGAGGACGGGCAGTACCGTCTCAATGTCCTCCTGGCTCCGCGGCCAGTGGTGGTACAGCAGGTCGATGCGGTCCAGTCCGAGGCGGTCGAAGCTCTCCTCGACGGCCGTGCGGACGTACTCCTCGGTCTTCTCGGGCTCCTCGAAGTGGGCGACCTTGGTCGCGACGAAGAGGTCCTCGCGGTCGACCTCCGCCGCGTCGATGGCGTCGCCGACCGCCGCCTCGTTCCCGTAGAGGCGGGCGGTGTCGACGTGACGGTAGCCGGCGTCGAGCGCCGCCTCGACGGTCGCTCTGCCCTCATCGCCGGTCAGACTGTACGTGCCGAAGCCGAGCCGGGTCTCTTGATCGAACACGCCGCGGACTTCTCCGTCGAGGGGGAAACCTGTAACGGCTCCGGCGACGCGCGCGGCCCCACGACAACGACTAAATACGAGTGCGGTAACGTATCCCCCATGAAAGCGCTCGTCATCGACGCGGAGTGGGCTCCGCGCGACGACTACGACCCGAGCGAAGCGGAGCGAGAACAGCGCCGTGCGACGGACAGTTCCGCCGTCTGGCAGCACCCGGAACTGCGCGTGGGAGAGCGCGACCGCCCCGAACCGGCCGACGACGAGGCCCTGGTCCGGGTGGAGTACGCCGGCGTCTGCGGCAGCGACGTCTCGATGGTCGAGACGGACGACGACGGCTACGTCCACTACTCCGCGTACTCGTCGTTCCCGAACGTGCTGGGCCACGAGTTCTCCGGCGAGGTCGTCGAGACCGGCGACGACGCCCGCCTGTTCGAGCCGGGCGACCTCGTCACCGCTGAGGTGACCGACTACTGCGGGCGCTGCGACACGTGCCGCAGGGGGTCCGAGGGCCACTGCGAGAACTTCGAGCAGGTCGGCTTCACGATCCCCGGCGCGTTCGCGGAGTACGTCGCAGTCCCCGAGAAACTGCTCTGGGACGTCTCGCCGCTCGGGGAGGCATACGACTCCCGCGACGACCTGCTCAAGGCCGCCGCGACGGTCGAACCGAGCACCATCACCTACCACGGCCTGTTCGGGCGCGCCGAGGGGATCCGGCCGGGCGACTACTACGCGTTCCACGGCGCCGGCCCCATCGGCCTCACGGGGATGAACGTCGCCCGCGCCGCCGGAGCGGGGAAGGTGTTCGCGTTCGAGCCGTCGGACGAACGCCGCGCCATCGCCGAGTACCTCGGCTTCGAACGCGTCTATGACCCGATCGAGACGTCTCCGGCAGAGGTCGTCGACGAGGTCACCGACGGCGAGGGCGTCGACGTCCACGTCGAGACCGCCGGCGCTGTCGGGGCGACCTACCCCGCCATCCAGGACACGCTCGCGGAGGGGGCGAACGTCGTCCACATCAGCAACGCCGCCGAACCGGCAGCGGTCGACACGCGGAAGTTTCAGGGCAACGCTGCCCAGCTCTACGGGGCAGAGGGCCACACCGGCGACCGCATCTACCCCGGCGTGATCCGCCTGATGGCGGCGGGCCACCTCGACAACCTCCCGATCGTCACGTCGACGTTCGACCTCTCGGAGGCGGACGCGGCGATCGAGCGGGCCGCCCAGCGCGTCGACGGGAAAGTGCTCATCGACGTCTGAGCGGCAGCGGCGTCCCCGCGTTCAGGGTTCGAGTGCGGCGTCGCTGACGGGCGCCGATCCGGCCGCCGATCCGACTGTCACCCCGGAAGTGCCATCGGTGCCCACCGGCGATCGACGTCGTTGCGCTCCTCGATCGCACCGCCCCGCCCTGTTCGGAAGCG
This sequence comes from Halostella limicola, assembly GCF_003675875.1. Taxonomy (NCBI): domain Archaea; kingdom Methanobacteriati; phylum Methanobacteriota; class Halobacteria; order Halobacteriales; family Natronoarchaeaceae; genus Halostella; species Halostella limicola. The sequence goes on from NZ_RCDI01000002.1 coordinate 529,367, forward strand.
CCGAACGGAAATCCGGGCCGGGCTGGGCGTCGATCGGTATCGGACTGGCCCAGCCAGTCGGTGACGCAGGTGATTACAGCACTACCTCTGTAATAGTTGCCGCGAGTCGTCCGAAGGTCGAGTGAACCGGCGGCGGCCCCGGATACCATTACAGAACTATGGCTGTAAGAGACTCTTCGAGAGACCGCCATCGGTGGTCCTATGTCACCCGTTCGGGAGGACCAAACGTGATATCCGGGACGGAACGGACGCGAGTTCGTCCAGCGTCGCGGCGGTGGGCCGGCCGGTTCGCGACCGAACGGGAGAGAAGCGTTTCGTGGGCGTGAACAAGGTGGCGCGTTCGGCGGCGGACGAATCCGACGAGAGGCGCCAGAACCCGTTCGGCCCTTCCGAACGCGGTGGCCCGGTGGAAACGGAGATGAAGGGACTCGCGACGGCACGTCCAGACACTGAGCGAACGCCGCGATCGGGCGATGTGAAAGAGCGCGGAACGTCAGTCGTCTTCGGAGGGGATCGAGGGCGAAAGCTCGCCGAGCGCCGACTCGTAGGTCTCCTTCGCGTCGGTCGCCGCGGCGGCGAACAGGGACATGTCCTTCCCCACGATGAGGAAGTCGAAGCCCTGGTCGACGCGCTCGGAGATGTCGGACTGGTCGACCGTCAGCGTCCCGACGGGCGTGTCCGTCTCCTCGGCCACCGCGACGACGCGCTCGATGGCGTCGGTCAGCTCGTCGGCCTCCCACTCGGCGAACACGTCGAGCGCGGCGGACATGTCCGCGGGCCCGACGAACAGGGCGTCGACGCCGTCGACGCGGGCGATCTCGCCGGCGTTCTGGATGCCGGCGCGGGTCTCTATCTGCGCGATGGTGACGACGCTGTCGTTCGCGTTCTCGACGTACTCCTGGAACTCGAGCCCGTAGCGGGAGGCGCGGCCGCCGGCGATGCCGCGGTTCCCGTCCGGCGGGTAGCGGACGGCCTCCGCGATCCGCTCCGCCTCGTCGGCCGATTCCACCATCGGCACCATCACGCCCGCCGCGCCGGTGTCGAGGACGCGCTTGATGCGGATCGGGTCGTTGCTTGGGACGCGGATCACGGCGTCGGCCGGCCCGTCGGCGGCGTCGACGGCGCGGACGTGGTTCTCGACCGTCTCGAGGCTCATCGTCGTGTGCTCCGTGTCGACGAGGACGAAGTCGAACCCCAGTTCCGTGCTGACCTCCGAGAGCGACGGATGGCCGATGGAGATCCAGTTTCCGGCGGGGCTGTCGCCGTCCGCGAGAGCGCGTTTCAGGTACCCGCTCATGCTTGCCCCCGTCGTGCCACGCGGCCCGGCGCGAACCGCGACTCGATCACGGCAGCGCGCCGATGCGTCTGCTGTCTCCGGGGAGGACGAACTCTACGCATGTGATACTGATACAGATACGGAGTACCTGTATAAATCCTTGGGCGGAGTTCAATTCGAAAACAGGACCGTGCGAGGAACCGCGCCCCGGCGCCGCGAGGCCCCGGCACCGGAAGCTATAACACCGATTCCCGGCGATCGTTTGCGTGATGCGTTTCGGAATCATCGGGTGCGGTACCATCGCCCAGATAATGCACATCCCGTACGTCGCCGAGTTGCCCGACGCCGAGTTACACGCGCTCGTCGACCCCGCGATCGACCGCGCGGAGGCGCTCGGCGACAGGTACGGCGTCCCCAACGCGTACGAGACGACGGAGGACCTGGTCGCGGACGTCGGCGACGAACTCGACGCCGCGGTCGTCCTGACGCCGCCGCACACGCACGTCGACGCGGTGGCCCAGACGGTCGAGGCGGACGTCCACACGCTCGTCGAGAAGCCGCTGGCCGTCTCGCCGGCGGACGCCGACCGGATGGTCGAGATCGCCGAGGAGGGCGACGTGACCACGATGGTCGCGTACATGAAGCGCTACGACCCCGCGTACGAGCGGGCGAAGGAGGAACTCGCCGACGTCGGCGAGATCGATCAGATCACGGCGTACGACGTGGACCCCGACCACTTCCGCATCATCGAGGAGGTGTACGACCTCGTGCCCGGCGACCTGCCGGAGTCGTTCATCGAGGAGAGCGCGGCGGCGCGCCACGAGGACGACCTCGCGGCGATCGGGACGGACGACGACGACCTCGCCGAGGACTACGACTGGCACCTCGAACACGTCTGTCACGACGTGAACGCCCTGCGGGGTCTGTTCGGCGACGTCGAGCGCATCGACCACGTCGACGTGTACGCCGACGGGCGGTACGCGACCGCCCACCTCGTCTACGAGGGGGGCCACCGCTGCACGCTCGACTCCGGCCTCTCCGAGCGCAAGTGGTTCGAGGAGTTCGTCCGCGTCGACACGCCCGAGAGCGCGGTCACCGTCGACTTCACCAACCCGTTCATCAGGAACTCGCCGACCGAACTGACGGTCAAGGAGGGGATCGAGGAGCTGACTGAGACGACGTACACGCCGTCGAACGCCGAACCGTTCAAGCGCGAACTGGAGCACTTCGTCGACTGCGTCCGCGGCGAAGCCGAGGTCCGCACCACGTTCGCCGAAGCGCGCGACGACGTCCACCTCATCGCGGACCTGTTCCGCGAGTACAGCGGCGTCGAACCCATCGGAGGACACTGACAATGTACGAGGACTTCGCGTCGAAGCTCGCGGCCACCATGTGGGCCGACTTCGACGAGCAACCCGACAGAGACGAACAGCCCGCCGAGATCACCGACCTCGACACCGTCGTCGTCGACGGGAACTTCCCGTGGACGATCGTCACGGTGGAGACCGACGAGGGCGTCACGGGCATCGGCGAAGCGTACCCGTCGCCCGGCGTCCACGAGGTGATCACCGACTACCTCCGGCCCGTGCTGGTCGGCGAGAACCCGACCGACGTCGAGCGGCTGTACTACCTGATGCGCGAGAGCCTCTCCGGCCGCGGCTCCCAGGAGGGGATCGGCACCATCGCCATCAGCGGCGTCGAGATCGCCCTCTGGGACGCGACCGGGAAGCTCCTCGACCAGCCGGTCCACCAGCTGCTCGGCGGGAAGATGCGCGACTCCGTGCAGGTGTACGCCGACTGCCACGCCGGCGAGGCGATGGTCGCCTCCGCCGAGGAGGGCCAGGAGGAGGCGACGTACGAACCGGAGGCGTACGCGCGGGCCGCCCGCATGGCCGTCGACGACGGGTTCGACATGGTGAAGTTCGACCTCGACGTGCCGTCCGGCCGCGACCTGAACCGGAAGTCCCGGCACTTCGACCCGCCGGAGATCGAGCACAAGCGCCGCATCGTCGAGGCCGTCACCGAGGAGATCGGCGACGACGCAGAGGTCGCGGTCGACCTGCACTGGAACTTCTCGCCGGAGACGGCGTCCCGGCTCTGCGACGCCGTCGCGCCGTACGACCTCGCGTGGGTGGAGGACCCGCTCCCGCCCGAGAACACGAAGGCGATGCGCGAGCTGAAACGGTCGACCGACGCGACGCTGCTCACCGGCGAGAACCGTTACGGCCGCCACGGCTTCCGCGACCTGATCGAGGAGCAGGCGGTCGACTTCCTCGCGCCCGACGTGCCGAAGACGGGCGGCATCGCCGAGACGAAGAAGATCGCCGACATGGCGGAGACGTACTACCAGGCGCTCGTGCCGCACAACATCGGCAGCCCCGTCGCGACGATGGCGACGGCCCACGTCGGCGCGACCGTGCCGAACTTCGTCGCGCTGGAGTACCACGCCCGCGAGGTGTCGTGGTGGGAGGACCTCGTCGTCGGCGACGACCTCATCGCGGACGGGCGCATCTCCGTGCCCGACGCGCCGGGCCTCGGCATCGAACTCGACTGGGACGTCGTCGAGCAGCACCGGAAAGAGTAGCTCCGATGCAGGCAGTCGCCGTCTTTCGAGACGGGAGCGTCCGCACCGTCGAGAAGCCGCGGCCGGACCCGGCCCCCGGCGAGGCGCTCGTGCGGACGCTCCGCGTCGGCGTCGACGGCACCGACCGCCGCATCGCCGCCGGAGAACTGGGCGAGTTCCCCGACGGGGAGGATCACCTCGTGCTGGGTCACGAAGCGGTCGGCGTCGTCGAGGACCCGAACGGCACCGCCCTGTCGGCGGGCGACGTCGTCGTGCCGACCGTCCGCCGGCCGCCCGCGGACGGTACGAACGAGTACTTCGAGCGCGGCGAACCGGACTACGCCCCGCCCGGGGAGTTCGTCGAGCGGGGCATCTTCGGCGCGCACGGCGTCATGGCGGAGTACTTCACCGACGCAGAGGAGTACCTCGTTCCCGTGCCCGACGCGCTCGCGGAGTACGGCTTCCTGGTCGAACCGGCGAGCGTCGCGGAGAAGGCGCTGGAGGCGGCGTTCGCGTCGCGGTCCGCGTTCGAGTGGCGGCGGGAGTCGGCGCTCGTGCTCGGCACCGGCAGCCTCGGGCTGACGGCGCTCGCTCGCCTCGCGTTCGGCGACGAGTTCGACCGGACCTACTGCCTCGGTCGGCGCGACCGCTCCGACCCCGCAGTCGAGTTCGTCGAGCGCGTCGGCGCGACGTACGTCGACTCGCGGGAGGTCCCGCTTCCCGACGTGCCCGACGCGCACGAACCGGTCGACCTCGTCTACGAGTCGACCGGCCACGTCCCCCACGCCGTCGAGACGGTCGAGGCGCTCGCGCCGAACGGGGTCGGTGCGCTCCAGGGCGTTCCCGGGTCCGACGCGTTCGAGATCGACGGCGGGCGTCTGCACGAGGACCTCGTCCTCGGCAACAGGGCGCTCGTCGGCAACGTCAACTCCCGACCGGAGCACTTCGCCGCGGCCGCCGAGGCGTTCCAGTCGTACCCCGAGTGGACGTTCGAGGCGCTCGTCTCCGGTACCTACCGGCCGTCCGAGGCGAGCGACGCCCTCGCCGACGACGGCCCGAAAGCGGTCGTGTCGTTCGAGTAGCGGCCGCACGACCGCAGGCCTCCCAGACCCGGGTCCACGTGTCACACAATTATCAAACTCATTATAGGATCAGTATCATTTATTATGGTCGGCCGAAATTGGTTCGGTATGCCACCTCAAGGCAGTGCTAGCGGCTCCAGCAGTGGGAGCCGTCGGACGCACAGTAGTACCACTCGGCGTCGGTTCCTGGCCGCAGGAACTGCTGCGGCCGCCGCGGGGTCGGCCGGATGTCTGAGTTCGATCGTCGGCGGCGGCGGGTCGTCGGCGGACACGGTGACCGTCGCCGCCGTCGAGGGGTCCGGACGGCTCTTCCAGCGGCTCGTCGACGACTACGTCTCGGAGCAGGTCAACTTCGAGGTCGACGTGTCGCTGTTCCCGTACGCCAACCTCTTCGAGAAGACGTCCAGCGTGCTCACGACCGAGGGCACCGCGTACGACATCGTGTTCATGGACGACCCGTGGTTCCCGCAGTTCGCACAGCACTGCGCGCCGCTCCGGGACCACCTGCCGGGCGAGCTCCCGACGGACCAGCTCATCGAGACGACCGTCGACATCGCGACGTGGCCGGCGCCGAAGGGGCCGGTCGTCCCCTCCGCGCAGGACATGGAGGAGCAGATCCGCGGACAGGTCGTCGTCGGCAACACGCAGCTGTTCGCCTACAACCAGGCGTACTACGAGGAGGTCGGCATGAGCGAGCCGCAGACCTGGGAGGACGTCTACGAGGCCGGCAGCGCCATCTCCGAGCAGATAGACGGCGCGAACGGCTACATCATCCGCGGGAAGCGCGGCAACCCGATCAACGCCAACTTCTTCGGCCTCGGTAACTCCCGCATCGGGGACATGTTCGACGAGGACTGGCGCTACCAGTGGAACAGCGACGACGGCGTCGACACGCTCGACTTCTACGTCAACGACCTCGCGGGCATCAGTCCGGACGGCGTCTCGTCGTTCGACAGCGACCGCGTGCTCAACAGCTTAGGCGACGGCACCGCCGCCCAGTCTCCGGCGTGGCCGTCCGCCGCCTCGCTCCTCCTCGACCCAGAGGAGGCGGAGGAGGCCGACAACATCAAGTTCACCGTCCTGCCCGAGGGGATCCGCCGCGCGCCCCAGCAGGGGAACTGGATCGCGGCCATCAACTCCTACGTCTCCGACGACAAGAAGGCGGCCGCGGGCGAGGTCATCCAGGAGGCCATCTCCAAGGAGGCCCAGAACCGCTACGTCGAACTCGGCGGCGTCCCGTTCCGGCACGACACGTTCGAGGACAACATGGACGCCCAGCCGTGGTTCCCGGCGCTGTACGAGTCGCTCCAGACCGCCAAGTGGCGGCCGCGGACGCCGCTGTGGAGCGAGGTGGCGGTCACGCAGGGAGAGAACTTCAACAGCGCGCTCACCGGCGAGATCTCGCCGTCGGAAGCGCTCGCGAATATCCAGGAGGACGTCGAAAGCATCATGGACGACGCCGGCTACTACGACTGAGAGAACTACAACACAATGGCAACAGACAGTTCGGACGCGCTCACGTCGGGCGGCGGTGCGGACGCGGTCGTCAGCGAGGACGACGGCCTCGCGGCACGGGTCCTGCTGTGGGCCGACGACCGCCTCCGCTGGCTGCTGACGCTCCCGGCGGTGCTCATCCTGTTCGCGCTCACGTTCTACCCGCTCCTGCGGGCCATCGAGATGTCGATGCACAACTACGTCCCGTCCGGGCGAGAGTTCGTCGGCGCGTCGAACTTCGTCAACCTCGCCAGCAACGAGGCGTTCCTCAACTCGCTGACGGTGACCGGGAAGTTCATCGGCCTCGCGGTGGGGATCGAGTTCCTGCTCGGCTTCGGGATCGCCTTGCTACTGAACAAGAAGATCAAGCTTCGGGGCCTCTGGCAGACGCTCATACTGGTCCCGATGATCCTCTCGCCGACGGTCGTCGGCCTCATCTGGCGATTGATGTACGCGCCGAACGGGCTGCTCGACTACATCTTCGCGCCGCTGGCCGGCGGCAACGTCGGTTGGATATCCGAACCGAACGTCGCGCTGTACTCGGTGATCCTGACCGACGTGTGGCAGTGGACGCCGCTCGTCGTGCTAGTGATGTTCGCGGGGCTGCAGTCGGTCCCGGACCACCTCCGCGAGGCGGCCATCATGGACGGGGCGTCGCGGCGGCAGCGGTTCGTCGACATCACGCTCCCGTACCTCAAGTCGCTCATCGTGCTGATACTGATCATCCGGCTGGTCGACGCCCTGCGCGTCTTCGCGAAGGTGTACATCCTCACGCGTGGCGGCCCGGGCAGCGCGACCAACGTGGTGTCGATGGAGATGTACCGCACCGCGTTCCGGTTCAGCAACTTCGGCGAGGCGGCCGCGATGGCCCTCTCGCTGCTGGTCATCGTGATCCTGCTCGCGATGACGTTCGTCAAGACTGCGGGGGTGGAGTTCTGACATGGCGACCGAAGACTCCCCCGCTCCGTACAGCGAACCGTCGACGGTCGAGCGGTGGAACGACCGCGTCACGGAACTGGGACTGGGGAAGGTGCTCGTCTACGGCGGCATCGGGACGTTCCTCGTCTGGACGCTGTTCCCGGTGTACTGGCTGGTGACGGCCACGCTGAAGACCCGGGACACGCTCCTCTCGTTCCCGCCGCACTGGCTCCCCTACGAGATGGAGGTGGGCAACTTCGCGCAGCTGTTCGCGCAGCGCCCCGAGTTCACCCAGTTCATCGTCAACAGCATCACCGTGACGATCCTGACGACGATCATCGCGACGTTCGTCGGCGCCTGCGCCGCGTACGGGTTCGTCACGTTCGACTACCCGTACAACCTGGACTTCCACCTGCCCTTCTACATCCTCTCGACGCGGTTCATGCCGCCGATCGCGACGATCATCCCGCTGTTCGTGATCTTCCGCGATTTCGGTCTGGTGAACACGCTTGAGGGGCTCGTCCTCGTGTACGTGATGTTCAACATCCCGTTCGCGGTGTGGATGATGAAGGGCTTCTTCGAGGAGGTGCCGAACAGCCTCGTCGAGTCGGCGATGCTCGACGGCCACACGCACATGGGGGCGTTCGTCAAGATCGTCCTCCCGCTGGTGAAACCCGGCCTCCTCGCGTCGGCGATCTTCACCGTCATCATCACGTGGAACGAGCTGCTGTTCGCGATCATCCTCGCGCAGAACTCGAAGGCGATGACGGTGCCGGTCGGGCTCGCGTCGTTCATCACGAAGTTCTCCGTCCAGTGGGTGAACATGAGCGTCGCCGCGACGATCGCGCTGGCGCCGGTGCTCGTGTTCGCCTTCATCGCGCGCGACCAGCTGGTGCAGGGGTTCAGCATGGGGGCGGTCGAGAAATGAGCATAGATTTAATCCGTTGCAGTGCGTGGGGTGCGATAACGCAAATCAGCATGAGCTACGAGAGCACGACTACCGAGGTGATCACGTAATGGTTCGCGTCGAGTACGACTCCGTGAAGAAGCACTACGGCGACACCGTCGCCGTCGAGAACATCGACGTCGAGGTCGAGGACGGCGAGTTCGCCGTCCTGCTCGGCCCGAGCGGCTGCGGCAAGACGACGACCCTTCGCTGTCTCGCCGGACTGACCGAGCCGACGTCGGGCACCATCACGCTCGACGACCACGACGTGACCGACGTCCACCCGAAGAACCGCAACATCGCGATGGTGTTCCAGAACTTCGCGCTGTACCCGCACATGAACGTGCGGGAGAACATGGGCTACCCGCTCAAGGTCGCCGGCGTCGACGACGACGAGCGCGAGCGGCGCGTGCAGGAGGTCGCGGAGATGCTGGAGATCCCGGAGCTGCTCGACCGGGACATCGCCAACCTCTCAGGCGGTCAGCGCCAGCGCGTCGCGCTGGGCCGCGCGATCATCCGCCGCCCGGCCGTGTTCCTGATGGACGAGCCGCTGGCGAACTTAGACGCCAAGCTGAAGATCAGCATGCGCAGCCGGATCAAGGTGCTCCAGCGCGAGATGGGGATCACGACGCTGTACGTGACCCACGACCAGGAGGAGGCGATGACGCTCGGCGACAAGCTGATCATCATGGACGACGGCAACGTCCAGCAGATCGGGTCGCCCGACGAGGTGTACCACGAGCCGAAAAACCGGTTCGTCGCCGGCTTCATCGGCAGTCCGTCGATGAACTTCGTGGAGGTGCGAAACGACGACGGGGTCATCCGCCACGCCGGCGGCGTCGACGACTTCCGGCTGGAACTGGAGCCCGACGTCGCCTCCCGCTACGAGGGCCACGACCGGTTCGAACTCGGCGTCCGCCCGGGGTACTTCGACGCCCACGCGACGCCCGTCGACAACGCCGTCCGCGGCACCGTGAAGGTGACCGAACCGCTCGGCGACGAGCAGATCGTCGACGTCGTCGTCGGCGACCCGGACGGCGAACACCTGGAGTTCACCGTGATGGCCCCGAGCACGCTCGACCTGGAGCGCAACGGCGACGTGTGGCTCACCGTCGAGGACCACCTCGTCCACGGCTTCGACGTCACCACCGGCGAGCGCATCGTCCGTGACGCGGAGACGGAGCAGGTGGACCACCGCGTCGCGGGGTCGACCGAAGCGGAACGCCCGCAGCGGTAGCGGCTCGATTTTCGCCCCCTCGCGCTCGGGGGAAAACGGTAAGGCGGTGCCGGACGTGCGTATCGACACCAATGGTCAGTGTCGACTACATGGCACACCAGGAGCAGTACAGCCCCAGCAGACTCCTCGACTTCGCCGAGCTCGCGGAGGGGGCCGGTTTCGACCTCGTCTGGACCTCAGACCACTTCCACCCGTGGTTCCACACTGACGCCGAGGCCGGGCACGCGTGGTCGTGGATGGGCGCGGCGGGCGAGCGCGTCGACGTCGATCTCGGCACCTGCGTGACGCCCGCGACGGGACACTACCACCCGGGCGTGATGGCGCAGGCGTTCGCGACGCTGCAGGAGATGAACGACGACCGCGTGGTCCTCGGGCTCTCCACCGGCGAGGCGATGAACGAGACGCCGCTGGGCTACGACTGGCCGGAGTACGAGGAGCGCCGCGACCGGCTGGAGGAGACGCTGGAGATCGTCCGCGCGCTGTGGGAGGAGGACGGCTTCGTCAGTTACGACGGCGACCGCTTCCAGCTGAACGACGCGAAGCTGTACACCGAGCCCGACCGGGACCCGGAGATCCACGTCGCCGCGAACGGCCCGAGCACCGCCCGGCTCGCCGCCCGCCACGCGGACGGGTTCATCACCGTGAAGAAGGGCGAGGAGTACACCGACCGACTGTACCCGGCGGTGCGGCGCTACGCCGAGGAGGAGGGCAACGACCCCGACGCCATCGAGACGACGCTGCTGGTCATCGCCTCCTACGACGAGGACTACGAGCGCGCCGTCGAGAGCACGCGCCCCTGGTGGGCGACCACACAGGACGTGTTCGACCGCGCGCTGGCGAACCCGATGGAGATAGAGCAGGAGGGCGAGAAGGCCACCCGCGAGCAGGTCGAGGAGAAGTTCCTCATCGCCGACTCGCCGGCGGACCTCGCCGCGGAGCTGGAGCGGTTCGCCGAGATGGGGTTCGACCGCATCGCCGTCGCCAACACCAGCCCCGACCCCGAGCGGTTCTTCGAGGTGATGGGCGACGAGGTCGTCCCGACGCTGTGAGCCGGCCCGAGCGCGGCGCTCGCCGCTCCCGAGTCCGTTCGTCCGAATCTTTATGAGACATCACGAGAAACCGTCCCAACCGAGAGATGCCTGAACTCACCGGTGGCGAGATCATCGCCAGATACCTCGAAAAGGAGGGCGTAGAGTACCTCGTGGGCATTCCGGGCCACGGGAGCACGAACCTGTTGGACGCGTTCAACGACTCCGAGGTCGACGTGATCCAGCCCCGCCACGAGCAGGGCGCGGCCCACCTCGCGGACGGCTATGCCCGCGCCAGCGGCGACCCGCTCGCGGTGTTCACGTCGATCGGGCCGGGCGCGACCAACACCGTCACGGGCGTGGCGACGGCGTACGTCGACTCCATCCCGATGGTCGTGTTCACGGGCGCGCCACAGACCCACGAGTACGGCGAGGGGATCCTCCAGGAGATCGACCGGCAGAAGCCGGGCGACTTCCCCAGCGTGATGGAGCCGATCACGAAGCAGTCGTTCGTCGTCGACGACGTCGAGCGCCTGCCGCGGATCCTCCGCCGGGCGTTCCAGATGGCGCTGGAGGGCCGTCCGGGCCCCGTCCACGTCGACGTGCCGATGGACGTGCAGGGCAACGCCGCGGACGTCGAACTCCCGGACCCGACCACCTCGCGCTCGCACAGCCGCCCCGGTGGCGACCCCGAACACGTGGAGGAGGCCGCCGACCTGATCGCCGACGCAGAGCGCCCCGTGATCGTCCCCGGCGGCGGGACGATGCTCTCGGAGGCCTGGGACGAGGTACAGGAGCTCGCGGAGCACCTGAAAGCGCCCGTCATCCCGACGTTCCAGGCGAAGGGGATCATCCCGGAGGACCACGACCTGTTCGTCGGCTACGCGGGCTGGATCGGCTCCTCGGCGGGCAACGAACTCGCCAGCAACGCGGACGTGGTGCTGGCGATCGGCTGTCGGTTCTCCGACCTGCACACCTCCTCGTTCGAGCCCGGCGTGAGCTTCGAGATCCCGCCGTCGAAGCTCGTCCACGTCGACATCGACCCGAGCGAGATCGGGAAGAACTACCCCGTCGAGGTCGGCATCCAGGGCGACGCGAAGGTCGTCACGCGCCAGATCCGCGACGCCGTCGCCGACCGCGTCGACGAGGTGTCGACCGAGGACAACGAGTACTACGACGAGATCCAGCGCCTCTGGGCCGAGTGGGAGGAGCGCGTCGAGGCGCGCCACACCGACGACGTGCCGATGTCCATCTCGCGGGTGCTCGCCGGGCTCCGGGACGTGATGGACCGCGACGGGATGGTCGTCTCGTCGGCGGGCCAGCCCCAGGAGACGACCAACCCCGAGTTCCCGGTGTACGAGCCGCGGACGAACATCTCCTGTGGCGGCTTCTCGACGATGGGCTTCGGCGTCTCGGCCGCCATCGGCGCGAAGCTCGCCGAACCCGACCGGCAGGTCGTCGACGTCGAGGGCGACGGGAGCTTCATGATGAACAACCAGGAGGTCGCCTGCGCCGTCGAGCACGACGTCGACGTCACCTACCTGATCGTCAACAACCACGGCTGGAAGTCCATCCGTAACCTCCAGTGGGACAAGTACGGCGAGGACCGCATCCTCAACACGGAGTTCGACGAGGAGACGGACGTCGACTTCATGGCGCTGGCCGACGCGTTCAACCTCGGCTACGCCGAGCGCGTCGTCAAGCCGGAGAACCTGAGCGGCGCGCTGCAGGGCGCGCTCGACCACGACGGCCCCGCAATGGTGGAGGCGATCGTCGAGCCTGACAACCCCGACTCCGGCGCGATCATCACCGGCGAGTGGGACCTCGCCGACCTCGAGAAGTAATCGCACCGTCGCGAAGTCCGCGCCGCCGCCCGTCCCGAGCGGCCCGCTCAGAGTCGCTCATCGGCCGGGACTGACCGCTCCGCCCGGAATCGGCCGTCGGCCTCTGTCAGCCGCCTGCCTTCGAACGTCATCCCATGGTTCTCCCGGGCGGGGCGGTCACCGGTCGACTTCGGCGGCGTCGACCGGATCGTTCACCCCGTTTTGCGGCGACTCGCCGGCCAGCACGCGGCGGACGTCGCGCGCCGCGGTCCGCCGTCGCTCCGCGTCGGCTTCTTCCGAGTACCACGCGACGTGCGGCGTCAGCACTACGTCCTCGCGCTCGGCCAGCGGGTGGTCGAACGCCGCCGCGCCCGCGTCCTGATCGGCGGGTTCGTCGGCGAACACGTCGAGCCCGGCGCCCGCTATCTCTCCCGACTCCAACGCCGCCAGCAGGTCGTCCTCGACGACGAGGCCGCCCCGGGCGACGTTGAGGAAGTGAGCGTCCGACCGCATGCGGGCGAAGGCGTCCGCGTCGAACGTCCCCCGCGTCTCATCGGTGAGCGGCGCGTGCGCCGAGACCGCGTCGCTGCGCGCCAGCGCGTCGTTCAGGCCGACCTTCTCGACCCCCGCGTCGGCCATCTCCTCGCGGTCCACGTAGGGATCGCTGGCGACGATGTCCATCCCGAACGCCCGGGCGCGCTCGGCCACCCGGCGGGCGATGGCGCCGAAGCCGACGAGGCCGAGCGTCGACCCGCGCAGGCGGTGCAGTTCGACTGGGCGGCGCTCCCACCGACCCCGCTTCATCGCCGCGTCGTAGCCGTGGATGTTCCGCCGCAGCGCGAGCAGCAGCGCGAGCGCGTGGTCCGCGACCTCGTCGAGGCAGTAGTCGGGGACGTTGACGACGTGGATCCCTCGACTCGCGGCGTACTCGTGGGCGACGCCGTCGACCCCGATGCCGCAGCGCGCGATCACCCGACACCGCTCCAGTTCGTCGATCACCTCGGGGGTGTAGGGCGCGACGTGCAGGCGGTCGATGACGGCGTCGACGTCGCGAAAGGCGTCCGCGAGGTCGTCGCTCGTCGCCACGTCGACCGCCCGGAGGTCGACGTCCGTCCCGTCGAAGACCTCGCGCTCGACGGCGAGGTCGTAGTCGCTCGCGGCCGTCAGGCCGACCACGCGCGGTTCGCTGGCGTCGGTGCTATCGCTCGCGCTCTCGCCGCTCATACCGGACCTTCGCGCGCATCGGACTTCAACGTACCCCGGTGAGCGGGTCCGGTGGCCGCCGGCGCCGCGGCGCGGATGGAAAAGCAAAACACTGTCCGCGCGAGAGGGGAGACCGTGACAGCTGACGACGCGAACGCGGGGGGAGCGCGCGGAACCAGGCTGTGGTGGACGCTCGTCATCTTCCTGTTCGTCGGGATCGACGGCGTAGGGTTCCAGATGCGCGGCGCCTTGCTGCCGAGCCTCGAGGAGAGCTTTCGGGTGTCGCCGGGGCTGCTCGGCCTCGTCGCCACCGCGGGCACCGTCGGGTTCGTCGCGGCCGTGCTGACGACCGGCGCGGCGGCCGGCCGCGTGGACGTCCGGAAGGCGATGCTCGCGAGCGCCGCGCTCGTCGGGGTATGCGTGTTCGCGATGGGGCTCGCGCCCGCCTTCGTCGCCTACCTCGGCGCGCTGCTCGTCCGCGGCATCGCCACCGGCCCGTTCCGGACGCTGGACCGGGCCGCACTGAGCCACCTCTACCCCGCCGACCGTGCGAAGGCGTTCAACCGCTACGCGCTCGTGTGGGCCGTCGGCGCGACGCTCGGGCCGGTGCTGGTCTCCGGCGCGGTCGCGCTCGGCAACTGGCGGTACGCCTACTTCGGACTGGCGTTCGCCTTCCTCCCCGTCGTGGCGATCCTGTGGCGGCTCGAACTCCCGGACTCGGTCGAGACCGAGCGCCCGCTCACGCTGGCGGACGTGCGCTCAGTGCTGCACCGGCCAGCGGTCGCCGGGATGTGTGCCGCGCTCGTCATCACCGGCGGCATCGAGGGGAGCCTGTTCACGTGGCTCCCGTACTTCGCGGCCCGGCGACTCGACGACGGGACGGCGTCGCTCGTCCTCTCGGCGTTCCTCCTCGCGTACGTCCCCGCCCGCCTGTTCTACAGCGTGGTCGTCGACCGCCTGCGCTCCATCGACCTCGTCCTCGCGCTGGGCGTCCTCTCGCTCCCGACGCTGTACGCGACGGTGTACCTCGCGTCGGGGCGGTGGCTGTTCGTCGCCGTCTTCGCGCTCGGCTTTCTGATCTCCGGCATCTTCCCGACGCTGTCGGCGTTCGCCGTCGACGCCGCGCCGGAGTTCAGCGGCCCCATTAACGCGCTCGCCACCAGCGCCTCCTACGGCGGCATCGCGACGGTGCCCGCGCTCGTCGGTCTCTACGCCGACCGGTACGACATCCGCGCCGCGCTCGGTCTGCTCCTCCTCGGTCTGGTCGCGTTCGTCGGCGTGACGGCGGCGACCCGCCGCTCGACCGGCCCCGACCCCGCTCCCGCCGCGGCGGGCGACTGATCCGCCCGCGCCTCAGAACGCCTGCCACCCGCCGTCGACGTACAGCAGTTCGCCCGTCACGTAGTCGGCCTCCTCGCTGGCGAGAAACAGCACCGCGCCCGCGATGTCCTCCGGGACGCCCGCGCGCCCGAGCGGCACGGGCTTCGTCAGGTCGCCGGCCTTCACGGCCACCTTCTTGCGCTCCGCGCCCGACCCGAACTCGGTCGCGATGTGACCCGGCGCGACGGCGTTGACCCGGACGTCGTCGCCGGCGAGTTCGAGCGCCGCGCCGCGAGTGATCATCTTGATCGCCCCCTTCGTCGCGTCGTAGGGGATCTGGTCCTCCTGCGCGTGCGTCGAACTGATCGAGGCGGTGTTGACTATCACGCCGCCCTCCCCTCGCTCTCGCATGGCCTCGGCGGCCGCCTGACATCCGAAGAAGACGCCGCCCGCGTTCACGTCGTGGAGCCGATCGAACGACTCCCGCGTCACCGCCTCCAGCGGCGCGCGCTCGAACAGGCCGGCGTTGTTCACCATCACGTCGACGCCCCCGAAGTCGCGGGCGCGGTCGACGGCCGCGCGGACGGCGTCGGTGTCCGTCACGTCGCACTCGACGAACGCCGCCTCCCCGCCCTCGTCCCGGATCTTCTCGTGCGTCGGTTCCTCCGTCCCCTCGTCTTTCGGGGCCGCCCGCAGGTCGGCGTTGACGACGGCCGCGCCCGCCGCGCCGAACCGGAGCGCGATCGCTCTCCCGATGCCGGAACTGCCGCCGGTGACGACGACCGTCTCCCCGCCGAAGTCGTAGCTAACGCTGCCCATGACGGTTCCACCTTGGGCTATCGAAGCCTTAGTTCTAGGCACCGCGACGAAACCAACCGCGATCGTTCCGAGTGATACGCTCCGCTATCTCGGCACCCTATTATGAAACCGCTTTGGTAGGAATATGGTAGCATCATGAGTTAGTAAATAACGAGTCCGTCTCGTTCCCCCGTCAGGTGGAATGTGATATTTCGCCATCTAGAAGCCACTAGGGCCGGAATAGGAGGGAATTACGTTCCCCATTCGGCTGTTCGAGATTCTAGAGCGCAGACTCCGATAGAAAAACACTGAATTGCCCCTTCAGGCAGTATCTGCCGCCTCATGAGGAGAATTCGGCGCCCTCATACGTAGCACATATATTAGGAAGCGGCTTCCAATAGGTAAGATAAAGATAATACATCGGAAAATTATATTTCTTCGGAACTCACTGCGCGTGTCGGGTCAGCACCGCGGGGCCGACTTCCCGGCGGAGCGCGAGCACGCGGCCGTAGTCCTCGCGCGTGAGGACGCCGACGACGGACCCGTGTTCCTCGACGAGCGCGTGCCCCTCGCGGCTCCGGTCGAACGACGCCAGCGCCTCGAAGGCGTCGGCGTTCGCGTCGACGCGCGGCACCTCGCGCGCCACGGAGCCGACGGTCGTCGACTCGCGGTCGCCCTCGGCGACGGAGCGGAGGTCGCCCAGCGTCACGACGCCGACGACCGTTCCGCCGTCGCTCACGGGGTAGACGGTCCGGCGGTCCCGGAACATGCGACCGGTCAGGTCCGCGACGGACGACCCGGCCGAAATCGGTTCCTGGTCGCCGGACATCACGTCGCGCACCGCGAGGCCGTCGAGCAGTTCGTCCATCATCACCGACCGCGACTCGGTCGTCGCGGCGCCGTAGATGAAGAAGGCCAGCAGCAGCATGATCACGTCGAACGCCAGCACGCCGACGACGGCGAACAGGACGGCGAAGACGACCCCGATGCGCGCGGCGATGCGCGTCGCGCTCAGGTACGGGCGGTTGCGGGCCAGCAGGGCCCGGAGGATGCGGCCGCCGTCCATCGGGAACGCCGGCAGCATGTTGAAGACGGCGAGCGCGACGTTCGTGATCGCGAGCCACCCGAAGACGAACCTGACGACCGGCAGCGACGACGGCGTCGCGAACAGGGCAGCATAGCTCGCACCGGCGACGAGGACGCTCGTGATCGGGCCGGCGATGGCGATCCGGAACTCGCGGTCCCACTCGCGCGGGATCTCGCTGAGTGCGGCCAGGCCTCCGAGGATCCACAGCGTGATCGACTCGATGGAGAGGCCGTACCGCAGCGCCACCCACGAGTGACCGAGTTCGTGCAGCAGGACGCTCACGAACAGGCCGACCCCCGCCGCGACGCCGATGATCCAGGGGTTCGACCCCGCTTCGAGGACGCCGGGGTCGAACCCGACGCCGGTCAGTCCCTCGATGAACCCCTCGTAGGCGGATATCTGCCCGCCGCTCCCGATGAGCCACGCCAGCACGGGGAGAAAGACGAGCAGCGACACGTTGATCCGGATCGGGATCCCCCAGATCCGAGCGACGGTGAAGTTTCGCATACCCGTAGAAGGGTCGAGATGCGGATAAGTCGTCCGCTCCCGGACCGTCAGTCGTCCAGTCGCTCCTGCCACTTCTGGACCTTCGCCAGCAGTTCGACGGGCGGCGTCTCGTCGACGTCGACGTCCGCGAGGTCGTCGAGCACGGCTTCGGTTTCGGGGTCGAGCGCGTCGCCGGTATCGCCGCCGTCGGCGCCCGCACCCGAAGCGTCGGCGCCCGCCGCCCCGCCGTCGGCCGTCGCCGTCTTCATCTGCCCGCTGCCGACGTCGAAGACGACCTGCTTCGGTTCGCTGTCGCCGCTCGCGTCGCCTTTCGCCTCGATGGCTTTCTCCTCGCGGAGGCGTTCGAGCACGTCCCGCGAGCGGTCGACGACGGGGTCCGGCACGCCGGCGAGGTCCGCGACGTGGATGCCGTAGGAGCGGTCGGTCGGGCCGTCACGGATCGTCCGCAGGAAGGTAACGTCGCCGTCGGTCTCGTCAGCGGCGACGTGGACGTTGGCGACGCGGTCGAGGTGGTCCGCGAGCGTCGTCAGCTCGTGGTAGTGGGTCGCGAACAGGGTCTTCGCCCGCACCTCGTTGTGCAGGTACTCCGTCGCGGCCCACGCGATGGAGATGCCGTCGTACGTCGCCGTCCCGCGGCCGACCTCGTCCAGGATCACCAGCGAGTCCTCGGTGGCGGAGTGGAGGATGTTCGAGAGCTCCTGCATCTCGACCATGAACGTCGAGCGGCCCTGCGCGAGTTCGTCGAGCGCGCCGACGCGGGTGTAGATGCCGTCGACGAGTCCGATCTCGGCCTCGCGGGCGGGGACGAAGCTCCCGATCTGCGCGAGCAGGGTGATCAGCGCCACCTGCCGCATGTACGTCGACTTCCCGCTCATGTTCGGCCCGGTCACGACCAGGAAGCCGCGGTCGTCGTCGAGTTCGGCGTCGTTGGGGACGAACTCGGTGGTCTGCTCGACGACGGGGTGGCGGCCCTGCTCGATCCGCAGGGCGTCGCCCCTGTGGAGCGTCGGGCGCGTCCAGTCGTTGTTGACTGCGTGGGTCGCGAGGCTCGCCAGCGCGTCCACCGTCGCCACCGTCCGGCCGACGTCCTGCAGGAGTTCGGCGCGGTCGGCGACCTCGCGGCGGAGCTGCTTGAACAGCTCGTACTCCAGTTCGCCGCGCCGTTCCTCCAGCCGGAGGATCTCGCGCTCCTTCTCCTCCAGTTCGTCGGTGACGAACCGCTCCGAGTTCTTCAGCGTCTTCACGTTCTCGAAGCCCTCCGGCACCTGGTCGGCCTCGCTCTTGCCGACCTGCACGTAGTAGCCGTCGGTCTTATTCCGGTCGACGGTGACGTGGGTGAGGCCGTGCTTCGACTTCACGCGGCCCTCGAGCGTGTCGAACCACTCCTGTAGCTCCTCGTGGCGGGCGATCACCTCGTCGAGCTCCTCGTCGTACCCGCGGGTGAGGAGGCCGCCCTGCGTGACGGTCGACGGCGGGTCCTCGGCGAGCGCCTCGTCAAGCGTGTTCCGGAGGTCGGCCGCCGCCGCGCGGTCCGGGCGCGTGACGATCTCGGTCAGCGGCGACTCGGCCAGTTCGGGGTCGTTCTGGACGGCGTCGACCAGATCGGGGAGCATCCCCAGCGTGTCCCGGACCCGGAGCAGGTCGGTCGCGTCGGCCGTCTCCGAACTCGCCTTCGACGCGAGGCGTTCGAGGTCGTACGCGTCGCCGAGCGTCTCGCGGAGCGCCTCGCGGGCCATCACGGCGCGGGTCAGCGCGGCGACGCTCTCCTGCCGGCGCTCCAGCACCTCGATCGCCCGCCGGGGGCGCTGGATCCACTCCTTCAGCAGGCGGCCGCCGGGACTCGTCACCGTGTGGTCGACCGTGGCGAACAGCGACCCCGATCGGCCGCCCTGCATCGTCTCCGTGAGTTCGAGGTTGCGCTGGGTCGTCGCGTCGAGTTCGACGTGGTCGTCGCCGTGGTACGGCTGCAGGCGCGTCATCGACGCCATCACGCCCGTCCCCGTCTCCTCGACGTACGAGAGGACGGCCCCGGCGGCGCGCACGGCCGGGCTCTCCTCCTCGACGCCGACGCTGTCGAGCGTCTCAGCGCCGAACTGCTCGCGGGTCGCGTGGCGCGCCCGCCCCGGCGCGAACGCGGCGGCGTCGTGGAGCGTCACCGCGGCGTCGACCCGCTCGCGGACGGCCGCGAGGAAGTCGTCGTCGTTGCGCACGTTGGGGCCGGGCAGGACCTCCGCCGGGTCGAACCGGTACAGCTCCGTCAGCGCCTGCCCGGTCGCGTCGTCGCCGTCGACGGCGGTGACGAGGAAGCGGCCGGTCGTCACGTCGGCGAACGCGAGGCCGTAGCCGTCGCCCTCGGCGACGACGGCCGCGAGGTACTGGGCGTCGGCCGAGGTCGTCTCCAGCAGCGTCCCGGGGGTGACGACCCGCGTGATCTCGCGGGCGTGGCCGTCGTCGGTCTCGTACTGGTCGGCGACGGCGACGCGGTAGCCGCGCTCGACCAGCGCCTTCAGGTACGGCGTCAGGTCGTCGAGGGGGACGCCGGCCATCGGGTACGACGACCCGTGGGAGGACTTCTGGGACACCTTCAGGTCGAGTTCGTCGCTGACCGTCTCGGCGTCCTCCGCGAAGAACTCGTAGAAGTCCCCGCACTGCATCGCCAGCAGGTCGGCGTCGGTCCCCTCCTTCAGGGAGAGGAACTCGCCGACGATCCCCGTCGCCTCTGTCATATATCCTCCCAGGTGCGACGGCGGCTAAAACCCTGCGGGTTCCGCGTCCGCGGTCGGACCGGCTCCGGCTCGACGCCGGGCTTACCTCTCCCCGACGGCCTCGTCCAGCGTCAGCGCCCGGTCGACCAGCGTCTCGGCGTTCGGCGCGAGCAGCTTCACGATGGCCTCCTTGCCGACCTCGCCGCGGTCGATCACGGCGGCGGGCGTGCCCTCGACGGACTCGAACGCGCGCCGGGCGCCCCAGCCCATCGTGCTGCCCTCCGTCGCCTTCACGTCCTCGGGCTCGGCGTCGCGGTCGTACTCCGCGACCGCCCAGTCCAGATCGCTGAGCGCCGCCTCCACGTCGTCGTCGAACCGGCAGTTGACGGCGAACCGGAGGTCGGGATCGTACTCGCGGGCCGACAGCAGGAAGCGTGCGACGTGGCTCGACGCGCCGAAGCGCACGCCGCGGTTCGGCTGGACGCCCCGCATCGTCCGGGTGATCCGCCCCTCGACGGCGGCGGTCTCGCCGACGCGCTCGGCGTACGGCGTCGCGCCGACGACGTTCATCCCGACCTCGGGCACCAGCGCGCTCACGTCGGCGTCGACGAACGCGTCGAGGACCGCCTCGACGGCCTCGGCGGTCGGCTGGCGGTCCGCGCGTTCGCGCAGCCCCGCGAGGTGGTGGACCGACCCCGGTCCCTCGCCCACGTCGTGGTGGTAGCGGATCGCCCGCTCCATGAACGCCGTGGCGTCTTCGACGGCGTCGCTGAGCGGCTCGCCGCTGGCGAGGCCGGCGGCGATGGCCGACGAGAGCGTGCAACCGGAGCCGTGCGTCGCCGCGCCCTCGACTCGTGGATGTTCGAACGTCTCGACCCCGTCCGCCGTGACGAGCACGTCCCGGACGACGCCGTCGTCCGCGGCGACGTGGCCGCCCTTCACCAGCGCCGCGTCCGCACCCATCGAGACGATCGCCTCGCCGGCCTCGCGGGCGCTCGCGGCGTCGACAGGCTCTATCCCCGTCAGCACGGCCCCCTCGTCGGCGTTCGGCGTCACGAGCGTCGCCTCGGCGACCAGGTCCTCGTAGGCGCTCTCGGCCTCGCGTTCGAGCAGTCGGTCGCCCGACGCCGCGACCATCACCGGGTCGACGACCGCCGGCACGTCCTCGGCCGCCACGCGCTCTGTCACCGACTCGATCACCGGCGCGGTGGCGAGCATCCCCGTCTTCACCGCCCGCACGTCGAAATCCTCGCGGACGGCGTCGTACTGCGCCGCCACCTCCTCGACGGGCAGGACGTGCGTGCTCTCGACGCCGGTCGTGTTCTGCGCGGTGACGCTCGTCACGACGCTCGTCCCGAACGCGCCGCGGGCCTCCATCGTCTTCAGGTCGGCCTGGATCCCCGCGCCGCCGCCCGAGTCGCTCCCCGCGACCGTGAGCGCGACCGGGCGGTCGACTGGTGCTGGCTGTCGCATACGCGGTTGTATTCTCCGGTGATACAAATCAGTAATGGGTCGGCGTTCGGTCCCTCACTCCGTCGCCAACCGGTCGTACACCGGCCACGACGAGTCGCCCTCCGGCTTCGGCACGTCCTCTCCGTCGGCGGC
Source organism: Halostella limicola (assembly GCF_003675875.1). NCBI lineage: Archaea > Methanobacteriati > Methanobacteriota > Halobacteria > Halobacteriales > Natronoarchaeaceae > Halostella > Halostella limicola. The sequence goes on from NZ_RCDI01000002.1 coordinate 550,959, forward strand.
GACGCCCTTCCCCTCCAGAACCTCGCCGACTGCGGCGGCCGCCAGTCCCTCGTCTCGCAGCGCCGCCAGCACGCGGTCGGTGGCCTCGGGCGGCGCGGTCACCAGCAGCGTCCCCGAACTCGTCGCGCGCCACGGGTCGAAGTCGAGGGCGGCGGCGACGGCGCGGGTGTCGTCTGGCAGCGGGACCGCGTCGCGGTCGAACTCGATCCGAACGCCCGCTCCGCTGGCGAGTTCGTGGAGCGCGCCGTGGAGGCCGCCCTCCGTCGCGTCGTGCATCGCGGTGACGGGGCCGGCCGCCGCGGCCGCGACCGCGCCGCGGACGTGGTCGACGCCCGGAAGCCGGGCGGCCGCGTCGTCCAGCGTCTCCTCGTCCGCGGGGATCTGCTCGGGGTACAGCGACGCGAACAACGACGCCGCCTCGACGCCCGCGCCGGTCGTAACGATCAGGCGGTCGCCGGGGCGTGCGCCGTCCGGCCGCACCACGTCGTCGTGGTCGCCCACGGCCATCGCCGTCGCGCCGCCGACCCACGGGAACGCACAGCCGGAGTACCGCGCGGTGTGGCCGGTGACGACCGCCGTCCCCAGGTCCGTCAGCGTCTCGTCCATCGCCGTCCAGACGGCGGCGAACGCCTCGTCGTCCATCTCCGGCGGCAGGTGGAACGAGACCGAGAGGTGAGAGGGTGCGAGCCCCGACACCGCGACGTCTGCGAGCACGACGCCGAGCGCGAAGCGGGCCGCCCGCTCCCACCCGAGGCCGGGGAGGATCGAGACGGGGTCGGTCGCGGTCACGAGCGCAGTCCCGTCGACGTCGACGACGCCGAAGTCGACGCCGTGACGGGGGCCGACGGCCACGTCGTCGCAGTCCGCCCCGAGGTTCGGGTAGATGTACTCCTCGAAGAACGCGCGGTCTACCTTCCCGAGATCGCTCATACGCCGACTCCGGTCGGGGTCGGGAAAGTCGTGGTGGTCGCCGCCGCACCGGCCGATGCCGAACGCCTCTCGCCCCGCTACCCCGACGCCCGCGCAAGGTTTTAGTTCGAAGGCGGGTCAGTTATCGACTGGAGGTGAGACCCATGGCCGGTAGCGCTAGCTATCGCCGTGGCATCGGCTCGGAAGCGCCGCTTCCGACCGGCGCCCTCACCTCGCCGTCTCGGTACGACGTCGTCCTCGTGCTCGTCCCGGTCGCGTTCCTGGCCGCGCTGCTGGTCGGGGAGGCGGTCGACGCGCCGCTTCGGGTCCGCCTCGCGACGGCGGCCCTCGCGTGCCTGCCGTGGCTCGTCGACTGCCTGTTCCTGAATCCACCGACCGAGGGCGCGACCGGCTGAGACCGGGACGGCCGCTTTTGCTCCTTGCCGTAGTACGACGCGTATGCCGACCGACGACACCACGGAACGCAGAGTGCTGCTCGCCGCCGCCGAGAACGCGGACGCGTCGCCAGACGATCTCGCCGCGTCCGTCGACGACGCCGACGCCGAGACGGTCCGCGACGTCCTCGACCGCCGCGAGGTCGGCGAGGAGGTCGAGGCCGTCGCTGAGACGGACTGGGACGACCCGGACCGGTGTCCCTTCTGCGGGGCGGCGCTCGCGGACGGCGGAGCGGGGTTCATGGACCACGTCGAGGGGAACGACGACTGCCGGCAGCGGTTCGGGGAGTGGCGCGACGCGATCAGCGGCGACGTAGGGGGCGAGTGGGGCGGCTGACCTTTTTGTACCATCCCGCGGCCACCTCGCGGTCCCGTGGCCCACAGAGCCCTCGTCGCCTACGAGCGCCCGGACGGCGACTACGACCTGCACGACTCCCGCTGGGGCGGCACCGACCTCTCGCTGGCCAGTCGGATCACGGCCGAGACGCCGTTCGGCGGCCCCGGCGGCGCGCGCGTCCGGCGCGGCCCGTCGCCGGGGTTCGGTCCCCGCCCCGTGGAGCGCCGCCCGTCCGCCGTCGGTCTGGACTTCGACGGCGTCCTCGACGCGGTCGACCTCCGACGACACGAAGCGGTCTTCGTCGTCGACGAGGGGTACGACGTGACCGCCTACCTGCCGCTGTGGTTCGGCCTGCCCGGCGTCGCCCCCGACGTGACCGCGGGCGCGCTGGTCGCCGTCGACCCGGACGGCGGCCCCTACGGCGGGCCGCGGACCCGCCGCTGGTTCCGGGCGACGAAGGGCGTCGTCGCCGACGCGGTCGACTGCAGCGCGCTCACCCGCGACGAGGCCGTCGCCTACCTCGCCGCGCGGGTCGAGGAGCGCGCGGGCGACCGGGAGGTGATCGTCCTGACCGAGTAGGGGGCGACCCTCGCGGCCGTCCGGCCGACGCGGTCCGCTTTTGTCCGCTCGTCCCGTACGTGGTTCCAGTGACTACGAGCGGGCGACGGTCGGCGGGCGTGACGCTGCGAGCCCCGACCCACGAGGAGGCGCTGGCCACGGTCGAGGACGGCATCGACCGCGGCGCACTGGTGACGCTGCTCGGCCGCTGCACCGTCGACTACGACGGCCGCGCGTCGAGCGAACTCGGCCCCGGCGACCGCCACGTGATGCTCAAGCCCGACGGGACCATCCTCGTCCACACCGACGAGGGCCAACAGCCCGTCAACTGGCAGCCGCCGGGCTGTACGCACGAGCCGTCGCTGACCGACGACGGCCGGTTCCGCGTCCGGAGCCTCCGGTCCTCGCCGGACGAGCAACTGCTCGTCGCGTTCGAGCGCGTCGACCAGGTGTCCGCCTTCGACCTCACAGACGGGAGCGACCTCGCGCTCGAAGGGACCGAGGAGGACCTCCGCCAGCGGATCCTCGACGACCCCGGCCTGATCGAGCCCGGGTTCGCCCCGTTAGCGACCGAGCGCGACACCCCCGCCGGTGCGGTCGACATATACGGCGAGGACGCCGACGGCCGCACCGTCGTCGTCGAACTGAAGCGCCGGCGCGTCGGCCCCGACGCCGTCGGCCAGCTCGGCCGCTACGTCGACGCGCTGGAGCGGTCGCTCCACGCCGATGCGAGCGTCCGGGGGATCCTCGTCGCGCCCTCGGTCACCGACCGGGCCCGGCGACTGCTCAACGAGAAGGGCCTGGAGTTCGTCGCCCTGTCGCCGCCGTGACGCGGCGAACGGGGTCGGCGTCGGCGGCCCGCCGCCTTTGTGCCTTCGGCGCGTACTGCGACCGATGACCAGCGACGCCTCGGTCGCGGACGCGGGTGAGCGTCGACTGATACTGAACCCGACGAGCGGCACGGCCGACCACGTCGACCGGATCCGCGACCTCGCCGCGGAGCGGGGGTTCGCCGTCGTCGAGACGGAACGCGCCGGGCACGCCGTCGACCTCGCCGTCGAGGCCGCGGCCGACGGGGTCGCCCTTCTCGGCGTCGCCGGCGGCGACGGCACCGTTCACGAAGTCGTTCAGGGACTGGTCTCGGCCGACGCGCTGGACGACGTGACGCTCGCGGTCGTCCCCGCGGGGACGGCGAACATCGTCGCGTCCGACCTCGGGATCCGCGACGCCGAGCACGGGTTCGAGGTGGCCGACGACGGCGAGACCCGGCGGATCGACCTCGGGATGGCCGGCGACGAGCCGTTCGTGATGTCGGCCATCGCGGGCCTGCCGGCGGACGTGAGCGCCGCGGCGACCCACGACCTCAAGCGCCGCTTCGGGCCGCTCGCGTTCGTCGTCGGCGCGGTCCGAGAGGCGCTGGAGTTCGACGGCCTGCGGGTGGACGTCGCGGCCGACACGTCGGAGGGTGGCGTCGAGTGGCGCGGCGAGGCGCTGGCGGTGCTAGTCGGTAACGTCCGGCAGTTCGCGAAGACCGGCGGCCAGGCGAACGCCGAGGACGGGCTGTTGCGGGTGACCATCGTCGAGGAGATGCCGCCGAGCGACGCCCTCGTCGAGGCGGTCGAACAGCGCGTGCTCCACGAGGAGACGCCCCACGTGACGGACCTCCGGGCGTCCGAACTCGACGTCGCCTGCCTCGGCGGCGACGTGCAGTTCAGCCTCGACGGGGAGATACGGCCGTTCGAGGACGTGCGGATCGCCGTCCACCCGCGCGCACTCCGGGTGAAAGTCGGCGAGGGGTACAGCGTGGCCGCGGACGACGCGTCGTAGTTCGGACCCCCGGCACCGCCTCTCGGATACCCGAAAGCTTTCACGCCGAGGTGTTCTTTTCCCGTCGGTGATGCTCGAGACGATCGCGGTCGTCGGGGACCTCCTGGCCCTCGGCGTCCTCGCCCTCCTCGCCGTCCTCCCCGGTGCGGTCGCGGGACTGCTCTGGAGTCCGCTTCTCCTGTCCGACCGCCTCAGCGAGCTGTTCCGCCGGCTCCCGCCGACGGGGTCGACCGCCGCGAACTACTCGCTCGTCGCCGTCGCGCTCTCGCTCCCGTGGGTCTTCGGCGCTATCGCCGCGATAGCCGGCGCGCCCTCCGACCCCGCCGGGACGTCGAACGCGCTCCTGAACCTGACCGTCCCGCTCGCAGCGGCGTACGTGGTCGGCCTCCCTCTGGTCGCGGGCGTCGGACTGCCGCGGCTCGGCGTCGACTGGGACCCGACCGGCTACGGTCCGGGGACGTGGCTCCTGCTCGTCGTCGGCGCTGCGTGGTACGCGGCCGTCTTCGCGCTTCCGCTGTTCGCGTTCGCTCTGGTCGCTGCGCTGCCGACGTGAGGGAGCCGGTACTCACCAACTAAGGGACCGGCCGCCGACGTGCCGACCGATGACCGAGAACGTCCCGACGGAGGGCGAAACGCACGCGTTCGAGCGGACGTTCACGACCGAGGACGTCCGCACGTTCGCCGACGTCTCCGGCGACGACCAGTCGCGCCACACGGAGCCGGGCGAGGAGGGCCGCCTGCTGGTCCACGGCCTGCTGACCGCGACGCTCCCGACCAAGATCGGCGGCGACCTCGACGTGCTCGCCCGGACGATGGAGTTCGAGTTCGTCGCGCCCGTCTACACGGGCCAGCGGATCGCCTGCACGTGGACCACCGAGAGCGTCGAGGAGCGCGCGGACCGCTACGACCTGACGGTGGACGTGGTCTGCGAGAACGACGACGGCGAGGTCGTGCTGACCGGGACGGTCACGGGCCTCGTCTGGAAGGAAGGAAAGGAGACGGAGTCCTCAGTCTAGCTCGCGCTTCAGCTCGTCGAGCAGTTCCAGCGCCTCCAGCGGCGTCGTGTCGGCGATGCTGGTCGAGCGGAGGCGTTCGGCGACCGAGAGCGGCACGTCCGGGTCGCCGTCGGCGGCCACGGCGGGCGAGTCGTCTGCTTCGGTCCGAGCGCGCGCGGCGGGCGATGCTTCGGCGGCGCCGCCGCCCGCAGCGGCCTCCTCGTCCGCACCCTCGTGCCCGTCCAGCAGCGCCCGCGCCCGGTCGACGACGGGGTCGGGGACGCCGGCCATGCTCGCCACCTCGACGCCGTAAGACGCGGTCGCCGGGCCGGGGCGGATCTCGTGGCTGAACGTCACGTCGCCGTCTTCCGCCTCCCGGTCCGCCGCGAAGTGGCGGTTGAACGCGCCCGGGAGGTCGTCCGCGACCGCGGTGAGGTCGTGGTGGTGGGTAGCGAACAGGGTCGTCGCGCCGACCCGGTCGTGGACGTACTCGGTGACGGCCCGCGCGATGGCGAAGCCGTCGGTCGTGCTCGTGCCGCGGCCCACCTCGTCTAACAGGACGAGCGAGTCCTCGGTGGCGGCCCGCAGGATCTCCGAGAGCTCGGTCATCTCGACCATGAACGTCGACTGGCCGCCGGCGATGTCGTCGCTCGCGCCGACGCGGGTGAACACGCGGTCGACGATCCGGAGTTCGGCGGCGTCGGCGGGGACGAAGCTACCGACCTGCGCGAGGACGCAGATCAGCGCGACCTGCCGCATGTACGTCGACTTCCCGCTCATGTTGGGGCCGGTGATGACGGCGACGAACGAGTCGTCGTCGAACGCGGCGTCGTTGGGGACGAACGACTCCTGCGTGCGCTCGACGACGGGGTGGCGGCCGCCCTCGATCCGGACGCCGTCCTCGACCATCTCGGGGCGCGCGTAGTCGTGTTTCGCCGCTACCTCGGCGAGCGACACGAGCGCGTCGAGTTCGGCGACGGTGTCCGCGAGCCGCTGGATGCGCTCGGACTCGGCGCCGACTCGCGAGCGCACCTCGCGGAACAGCTCGTACTCTAGGTCGTCGGCGCGCTGCTCGGCGCTGATGATCTCGTCCTCGCGCTCCTTGAGTTCGGGCGTGTAGTAGCGCTCGGAGTTCTTCAGCGTCTGCCGGCGCGTGTAGTCGTCGGGCACGCGGTCGAGGTTGGCGTCGGTCACCTCGATGTAGTAGCCGTGGACCGAGTTGTGGCCCACCTTCAGCGAGTCGATGCCGGTGCGCTCGCGCTCCTGCGCCTGGAGGTCGTCTATCCACGCCTTGCCGGAGCGCTCGGTCTCGCGCAGGTCGTCGAGCTCCTCGTCGTACCCCTCCCTGATGAGGTCGCCCTCCGTGATCTCGGCGGGCGGGTTCTCCCGTATCGCCTCGCCGATCAGGTCGCGGACGTCTTCGAGGTCGTCGAGGCTCTCGCGGATCTCGCGGAGCTTCTCGGTCTCAGCGTCCGCGAGGTGCGCTTTCAGGTCCGGCACCACGTCCAGCGTCTCCTTGAGCGAGCGGAGGTCCCGCGCGTTCGCCCGGCCGCGGGAGACGCGGGCGATGAGCCGCTCGACGTCGTACACGTCCCGCAGGCGGTCGTGGACCGCCTCGCGCGTCCGGACGCGCTCGGTCCACTCCTCGACGGCGGCGTGGCGGGCCTCGATGCGCTCGCGGTCGACCAGCGGGCGGCGAAGCCAGTCCTTCAGCTTCCGGCTCCCGATCGCGCTCGCGGTCTCGTCGACCACCTCGACGAGCGTCGCGCCGCCCGCGCCGTGGACGCCCCGGCGCTCGAACAGTTCGAGGCTCCGGAGCGCCACCGCGTCCATGAGCATGTACTCCCGCGGGTCGTACCGCGTCAGGTGGTTGAGGTAGTCGAGGTATCCGTCCTGCCCGCCGCGGGTGTACTCGGCGTAGGCGAGCAGCGCGCCGCAGGCCCGGATCTCGGCGTCGGAGGCGAGCAGGCGGTCCGGCGACCCGAAGTACGCCGCGACCGTCTCGCGAGCGCGGTCGCTCTCGAACGCCGCCTCGTCGTACGGCGTCACCATGCAGTCCGCGTCGAACGCCTCCTCCGCGCCGACGCGCACCCCCGGGCCGACGATGGCCTCCGGTGGCGCGAACCGGCCCACTTCGTCGGCGACCGTCGACAGCGAGTCCGTCCCCGTCACGTAGAAGTCGCCGGTGGAGACGTCGAGCAGCGCGAGGCCGTACTCGGCGTCCGCGCCCGGGCTGTCGCTCTCGTCGGCGTCGCCGGTCGACTCGGTGAGGCAGGCGACGAAGTTGTTGTCGTCGGTCTCCAGCAGCTCGTCTTCGGTGAGCGTGCCGGGCGTGACGATGCGGGTCACCGCCCGGTCGACGACGCCCGAGGCCTCCTCGGGCTCTTGCACCTGGTCAGCGACGGCGACGCGGTAGCCGGCGTCGAGCAGGGTCTCGACGTACGACTCGGCGTTGTCCATCGGGATGCCAGCCATCGGGTACGTGCCCGTGCTGTCCTCGCGCTTCGTCAGCGTGATCTCCAGCAGCCGGGAGACGGTCTCGGCGGCCTCGCAGAACGTCTCGTAGAAGTCGCCGACCTGAAAGAGCACGAGCGAGTCGTCGTAGCGCTCGCAGAGGTCGTGGTACTGACTCATCATCGGCGTCAGGTCCTCGCTCCGCTCCGCCATCTTCTCGGGCGGTCCCAGCGCCGGGTCGTCCATGTGCAGTCACCGTTCCCCCGACCGGATATACCTCTCGAAACCCGCCGCGGCGGGCGGTCGGCTCGCGGCGACGCGCTCGCGGCGCGCCGGTGCGGGCCGCCCGCATTCCCCCGAAAGTCGAAAGAGCGCCCGCCGCCTATCACCGGTGATGACCGACACCGCAACGACGACGGACGACCGCTTCGACACGCCCGTCCACGTCGACACCGGGGACGAACTCGACGCGCTCGTCGCCGAGCACGAGGTCGTCCTCGTGGACTTCTACACGAAGGGCTGCACGCTCTGTCAGGCCGTCGAACCCGTCGTCGGTAACGTCGCCCGCGCCACCGACGCGGTCGTCGCGATGTGCAACCCCCGCACCGACCTCGACCTCGTCGACGAGTACGACGTGCGGAGCGTCCCGACGCTCGTCCTGTTCGCCGACGGCGAGGAGGTCGACCGCCGCGCCGACGGCTTCGTCGACACCGACGAACTCGTCTCGATGGTCGAGCGCTACGTCTGAGGCGCTCGGGTTTCCCCGTCCACCGCGGCGCTTGCCGACCGTACTCCGTCCGCGAGCGCTGCCGCTACGCCTGCTGACGGTATCGCCGAAGAAATACCTGCGAAGAGGTTCTCGCCGGAGCGGCTTACCGTCGCCGCCGAAGGGCGACCAGCGCCGCGGCGACGAGCGCGACCAGCGCGGCCGAGAGGCCGAAGCCGGGCTGCCCGGTCGTCGACGCCTCCTCGGCGTCGCCGCTCTCCTCGTCGGTCGTCGTCGCGTCCGCGGTCGTCTCCGTCGCGGTCTCTCGCTCCTCGACGGTCACGGTCGCCGTCGCGTCGCCGACGGAGAGGGTGCGCTCGCCCGACTTCTCGAACTGCGGGCTGAACGTGACGACGACGGTGCCGTTCGCGGGCACCGTCACCTCGCGGTCGAACCGCGCCTCGCCGTCGACCTGCAGGGTCGCGGTCGTCGTCCCCTCGACCGCGCCGTCGTTCGCGAGCGTCGCCTGAACGGTGACTTCGTCACCGGTCTCGACGCTCGACTCGCTCGCGTCCAGGGCCGTCACTCCGACGGCCGGCCGGTCGATGCCGACCGAGAACACGGAGAAGCCGTCGGCGTCGACGCTGTAGGTCCGCTCGCCGTCGGTCTCGGAGACGTTGGTCTCGACCGACCGCCACTCGCCGTCGCGGTACACCTGCACCGTCACGTGCTCGGCGTCGGCGTCGATCCGGCTCTCGTTCAGCGAGAAGCTGAACGTGCCGTTTTCGAGCGCCCCGTCGCCGAGGTCGTCCGTGATGGAGAGATACGACACCGGCTCGTAGCCGTCAGTGGCTGCGTCGTCGGACAGCGGCGACGCTTCGGTCGCGTCGACCGACAGGTTCCCGTCGGCGTCGGCGGCGAGCGTCGTCGACAGGTTCTCGAACGCGACCGCGGACGTGTTGACGCCGTGCTCGGCGAGGTCGACGGCGATCGTCTCGCCGTTCTCGCCGTTCTCGACGGTCGCGGTGACGCCGCCGTCGTCGCTCTCGACGTCGACGGTCATCTCGTCGTCGCCGTCGTCGGACGGTGCGGGAGCGGAGCCGCCGCTCGGAGCGGGGGCGACGCCGCCGGTGCTTCCGCCAGTGTCGCCGTCGTCGCTACCGTCGCTTCCGTCGCTTCCGCCACTGCCGTCGTTCCCGCCGTCCGAGTCGGTCACCGCGACGGTGGTCGCCGCGGCGTCCTCGCGGCCGTCGTCGACCACCGTTACCGTCGCCTCGTACTCGCCGCTCTCCGCGTACGCGTGCGTCGTCGTCGCGTTCGCGGTGGTCTCGTCGACCGACCCGTCGCCGTCGACGTCCCACTCGTACGCGGCGTCGTCGCCGGCGGTCGACCCGCTGGCGTCGAGCGTCACCGTCTCGTTCACTGCGGCCTCGGCGGGGTCGGCGTCGAGCGACGCGTTCGGATCGACGCCCTCGCTCTCCTCGCCGAGCGGCGCGACGACGACCGAGCCGTCGTTCACGTCGCTCGTGACGATCCCCTCCGCGGTGACGGCGTTCGCCGCCGGGTCCGCGGCGTTCGGGTCGTCGAACTCGGTCCACGACGCGCCGTCGTGCTGCCACAGCGTCAGGGTGGACTCGTCGACGCCCGTCGCGTTCGCGTAGCGGACGGTGAACGCGTCGAGCGACGTGCCGCCGCCGGCGGTCATGCTGAGCTCGACGTGCGCGCCGGCGTCGGTCATGTTACCGGGTGCGGCCGGCGGGCTCTCGGTCGGCCGGAAGGCGGTGCTTCGGCCGCCCTCGAAGTCGACGGAGACGCGCGCGTCGCCCTCGCCCATCGTGAGGTTCTCGACCGCGTAGTTCGCCGGCTCCTCGACGTAGTTGGTGTAGAACGAGTACTTGCTGTTGCCCGCGGCGTAGTTGTCCGTGAGCGCGTGGCCCGTGCTGTTGCCCTCGAAGTGGTACCCCCACTTGTTCTCGACGGCCGAGTTGTTCCGGAACGTCAGGTTCTCTGACCGGCGGTCGGTGAAGCCGAGCGAGTTGTACCGGGCCTCGGAGTCCGCGACGGTCAGGCCCTCGGCGTAGAGCGTCCGGACGCCGTAGAGGTTCCCGAGCGACCGCACGTCGCTGACGGTGCCCCCGGAGGTGCGCTCGTAGTAGACGCCGAGCCGCCAGTTCTCGACGGTCATGTTCTCCACCGTCACGTTCGTCAGGGAGCGGTCCGTCCCGTTGACGTACACGCCGTCGGTCGTCGAGTTCTCGGGGTACGGCCCCGTCTGGCTGAGGAAGTAGCCGTTCCCGTCGATCGAGACGTCGCTGGTCCGGATCTCGATACACGGGCCGCTCTCGTTGGTCTCGACGTCGCCGGTGAACTCGTAGGAGCCGGGCTCGTCGATGACGGTGCATCCCTCGATCTCCCCCTCGTTCGCGGCGGGGGGCGCGGTCGCCAGCGCCCCGCCGACGCCCGCCGTCGTCGCCGAGAGGAGAAGCATCGCGGCGGCGCAGAGCGCCCCGAGCCGTCGCGCGCTCGTCACGCGCACCACCCTCGTCTCGCGCCGGTCCCGGGCGGGGAGCGCCCCCGTTTGCCGGTCCGGCGGGTCCGTTCAGTCGATACTGCGTCGCGATACGATTCCATCGTGACCGATTCGTGGTCGGACACGTCCGCCCTTTGTTACGTCCGGCATTCCGGTCAGTCAGTCGGCACCTTCCGCGCCGGCGCGTCCGTCAGCCGCCCCCTACGCCGTCGAAGGCGGCGTTTACGGCACGGTTCTTGGTTCTCATCTGACACGTCGTCAGGTTCATAGGTGGCCTCGTCGAACCGACCAGTGAACGATGTCAGCATCCGACACGGAATCGGCGGACGCGATCCGGCGGCTCTTCGACCGGCACCTCGAAGCAGGCCTGCACCACGGCGGACAGCTCGCGGTGTACAGCGACGGCGAACTCGTCGTCGACGCGGCCGGCGGCGAGACCGGTCCCGACGGCGGCGAGACGACGGCGGAGCAGCGCCACCTCCTGTTCTCCTGCACCAAGCCGTTCGCCGGCGTCTGCCTCCACCAGCTCATCGAGGACGGCGACCTCGACTACGACGACCCGGTCGTCGAGCACTGGCCGGAGTTCGCCGACGACGGGACGGCGAAGGCCGGGATCACCGTCCGGCAGGTGCTCAGCCACCAGTCGGGGCTCAACGAGAGCGCGTTCGACGACCGGCCGGACCTGTGGGGGGACTTGGACGCCGCGGCCGCGGCAATGGAGGACGCCGAACCGCCGCTCGATCCCGGCACGCCGGCGTACCAGACGCTTACCTACGGCTGGCTGGTCGGCGAACTCGTCCGCCGGGTCTCCGGGACGCCCATCGACGAGTACGCCGAGGAGAATCTGTTCGGCCCGCTCGGGATGGACCGCACGTCCATCGGCGCGGACGACCCCGAGGAGATCGCGACGCTCGTCGGCTTCGACGAGTTCGACCGCTGTCGCGACCCCGGCGAGGGCCTCGAAGACATGACGGAGAAGGAGGCCGCGGCGGCGTTCAACGAACCGGGCGTGCAGCGGGCCGCCGTCCCCGCCGCGACCGGCGTCGGCACCGCCCGCGACATGGCGCGGTTCTACGCCTGCATGGCCAACGGCGGCGAACTCGACGGGACGCGGGTGTTGGGGCCGGAGACCGTCGACGCGATGACGACGCTTCAGGCCGAGACCGAGGACGACGGCACGCTGTCGCGGCCGGCCCGCTACGGCCTCGGCGTCTGGATCGGCGGCGGCGTCACCGACTCCTTCGGCACGGTGAGTTCCGCGTCGACGTTCGGCCACCTCGGCCTCGGCAGCATCGCGGGCTGGGGCGACCTCGACTCGGATCTGGGATTCGCCTACGTCACCAACGGCGTCCGCGAGGAGTCGTTCGAGCACTGGGCGCGCGTGAACACGATGACCGACGCCGTGAAGCAGCTATTCGGCTGATCGATCGCCGTAGGCCGTCACGGCGGCGTCCTCCCGGTCCGCGAGGTACGCGGCGATCCGCTCGCGGTCCCACCCCAGCGGCGAGAGGACGCTCTCGGCGGCGCGGAGGGTCCGGTCGCGGTAGTAGTCGGCGTCGTAGCCGTCCGGCTCCTCCGCAGCGAGCGCGACCCGTGCCCTGGTGTCTCTCTCGTCGTCCACGACGACGTAGTCGACGGACTGGCCCGGCTCGACGTCGATGCCGGCGTCGTCCGCGCGGTCGAGCGCCGCCGTCGACCGGGTGTAGTGCGCGTACTCCCCCGGTTCCTTCGAGACGCGGTTCGTGACGGCGAGGCGCGCGGGGTCGACGCGGCCCGCGTCGAGGCGCTGGAGGAACTGCGCGAGGACGCCGCAGACGGGTTCCGGCTCGCGGTATTCGTCCAGCGCCGCGATCAGGTCGCGCTGCACGTCGGCGACCCACTCGGGCGTCGAGCGCTGGCGGCACTCGATCCCGCGGTACTTGAAGGCGTCTCCCGCTCCGTCCGCTGCTTCCGTCGCCCCGTCGCCCCTGCTCGCCCGCTTCCCGAAGTACTTCGTGAGCGCGCCGGCGTTCGAGTCCCGCCGCGGGACGAACGCCACCCAGTCGTGCGCCGCCTCGTACTCCAGTCGGATACCGGCGTCCTCGCTTATCTCCCGCGCGAGATCGTCGAGCGGCCGCTGATCGACGCCCTCCCGCGGCGTCACCCAGAGGCTGTCGACGATGCCGTGGACGACCTCCCAGCCGCCCGCTTCGAGGGTCTCTTTCGCGTCGAGCAGGATCTCGCGGGCGAAGGCGTTGATCGCCTCGTGGCACTCGATCCGGCCGAACTTCGCGTTGCTGAACCCCTGATAGCCGAAGCAGGCGACGAGGATCCACTTCAGCGCCGACGACCGGCCGGAGAGCGCCGCGCGGCGCTCGGGGTCGTCCGTCTCGCGGAGCGTCCGCTTGATGCCGTCGCGCGCCACCACCAGTTCCTCCAGCACGTCCGGGAGGTACCCCCGCTCGTCGCAGATGCTGTACCCCAGTTCCGGCACGTCCGCGCGGTCGAGATGGCAGTCGCACCGCACCGTCTCGGGGCTGACGTTGCGCGTGACGATAATGTTGGGATACAGCGACGAGAAGTCGAGTTCGCGGACGTCCTCGTGGAGGCCGGCCCGCGGCGAGAGCGTGTAGCCGCCGCGGTCCGCCGCCCCCAGCTGGCGCATCGACTTGAAGAACTCCGCGCGCCACGACCGCCACGGGACGAGCACGCCGCGGGACTTGGCCTCGCGGATCTGGATCGCCGTGAGCACGTTGCCGATGGAGGCCCACGCCAGTTCCTGCAGCGGCTTCCCCGACCGACCGACGAGGTCGAGACAGCCCGACAGGTTCGTCTCGCGGTAGAAGAAGGTGTTCTCGCGGTCGATTATCGCCCTGCCGGGGACGCCGTACCGCGCTGGCGAGTGCCCCACCTGCCCGTAGCTCTCGTAGGTCGACGCGCCGGCCCGTTTCCGGTAGCCCGGTCGGCGACCCAACTGGAAGTCGATCCCCGCCTCGCGCGCCGTCTCGAACAGGACCGGAACGATCCGGGCGGTGCTCACGACGAGCACGTCCGGGTCCGCCGCGGCGACGCGCTCGCCGACCGCCGCCGCGACGGTCGCCGGGTCGCCGGTGATCGTCTCCGCCTCGGTCACCGCACTGGTCGCCGCGCTGCTCCCGACGCCGCCGGCGTCACCCGGTCCGACCGTACACTCCGTGATCCGGGGTTCGTCGCCGGCGAGTTCCGCTGGCGGCACCTCGATCGACAGCGTCCGGAGCGGGCTCTCCGGCGTCGGGTCCGTCCCCGTCTCCAGGCAGTAACGAAACCCCGGCGAGAGGTCCACGTCGAACAGCCGGTACGTCCCGGCGCGCTCCCAGCGCCGGAACTGGCGGGCCAGCGGGCGGACCGCGTCGACGTCGGTCGCGTCGATCCTGAGCACGTCGGTCGGCTCCTCGCGGAACCCCGGCCGCCACTCCTCGCGGGCCGTCGAGACGACGTCGGGGTGTGCTTCCACGCGGTCACGGTTCGCGGCGACCGACGCCCAGTCGTCGGCTTCCAGATAGAGCGTCGGCGCGTACTCGTCGTCGCGCTCTACCTCGACGCCGTCGGCCGTCCGCGACCAGACGTCGACGCCGTCGTCCCGGAAGTCGAGCGCGAACATCAGTCGCCGTCGGCGTCGTTGCACTCCGCCTCGTCGCCCCCGCCCTCCCGGTCGTCCTCCACCGCGTCGAGGCGCGCGCCGAGTTCATCGATCCGTCGCTGGTGTTCGAGCGCCATCGAGAACAGCGCGGGGACGATGGGGTCCGGGTGGTTCAGCAGGCCGCTCGCGTCGGCGTGACGGTGGGCGTGCTCCCACAGGTCGTCGAAGCGGCGGCGCTCCTCCCGGCGGAGGCCGCGGCGGAACGTCTCCCAGCGCTCGGCCGTGCGACGGAGCAGGTCCCGGTACGTGGGGTTCGTGCGGCCCATCACCGCCCCCCCGCGTCCGCGGGCGACGCCGTCGCCCCGCGGCGCAGCTCGTCGGTCTCCGCCGTCGCGCCGTGGACCGGGGTCCGCGCCCGCAGGATCCGCGTCCAGTACGCGAGCGTCGTCTGCGCGGTGCCGTCCGGGCCGCCGGGATAGACGAGCGTCTCGAACTCGTCGGAGCGAAAGCGCGGGCCGAACTCGGTCCGCTCGCAGGCGAGCGTCGCGTCGGCCGCGCTCGACAGGGGCGCGGCGAACTCGTCGTCCCGACGCCGCGTGACCAGCACTGGCAGGTCGCGCTCGCGGGCGACGCCGGCGACCGTCGCGAGGCTCCGCAGGAACAGCCCGCGGGCGTCCTCGGTCGGTAGCTCGTCGCCGCGGTACTGGCCGTCCATCGCCGGCAGGACGAGCAGCGACGTCTCCGGCGCGATCCGATCGGGCAGGCGCTCGACGAGCGTCGCGTGCTGGGTGGGCGTGAACCCCCGAGCGACCCGCACGCGGTCGAGGACGCGCCGCCCCGGCGCGAGGCGGGCGAGCAACTGGGACTGCGCGTGGCCGTGGCTGTCGACCCACAGCGCGTCGCCGCCCTCCAGTAGGAGGTGGTCGAGCGCGAGCGCCTGCAGCGGGCCGGTCGCCCGCTCGTCGGTTTCGAGCAGCGTGATCCCCGGGTCGAGCGTCGGTAGCTCCGGCACGTCGAGTCGGTCGTCGCGGGTCGCCGTCAGGTCGCGACCGTCGGGCGGTGGCGTTCGAACCATACTTTCGAGTTTCCCGCCGGCCCGCATAAGCCGCGGCGTGGCGTTTCCGGAGTTTCCGGAGTCCGGCGACGAGCTCAAAAACCGCGGGCAAGCGGCGGGGGTATCCACTCCGGGGTCCGTTTCCGGAGTTTCCGGAGCGCGCTTCCGGCATCACTCGACGGTCCGGTACACCCGGTCGCTGCTGGTCCCCTCGATCTCGATCAGGTCGTAGTGCGCCATCTTCCGCATGTAGTTCCGGAGCGTCCGCTCGGACTTCGCGTCCTCGACCCGCTTGCGGTATCGGTCGTACAGGTCGCCGGGTTCGATCGCCTCGGCGTCCTCGACCACGTCGTACAGGATCTTCTGGTGGCGGGTGAGGTTCTCCAGGTTCGCCCGATGGACCGCTTCGCGGGCGTCCGGGATGGCCGCCTCGACAACGTCGGCGGTGATCCGGTCGCGGCCCTCGCGGTCGGCGCGCCGGGCGGCGCTGCGCAGGACGCTGATCCCGACGCGTGCGTCGCCGGCGGCCGCGTCGGCGATGCGTTCGAGTTCGGGCGTGTCGACGGCGTCCTCGGCCAGTCCCGACCGGGCGCGGGCCTCCAGGATGGCGGCGAGCTGGTCCAGCGTGTACTTCTCGAAGCGGATCCGCTCGCTGCCGCGGAGGCGGCTGGTCATGCGCTCGCCGATCTGGCCGAACAGCTCCGCCTCGCGGTTGGCGATCAGCACCGGGGCGAACCGCGGCATCGAGTGGAGGTCGTACAGCAGGCTCAGGTCCTCCAGCTGGTCGACCTCGTCGAGGACGAGCACGCGCGGCGGCCCGTCGTACTCCTCTAACCGCGCCAGCAGCTCGTCCCGCGGCGTCGACTGCCGGTGGACGTCCATCGTCTGGTTCATCCCGTCGAGGACCGCGTAGGCGCAGCGGAAGAAGGTGTAGTGCCGCCAGCAGTTGACGTACTGGAACTCGACGTCGAGGGTCTCCTCGCGCAGGCGCTCGCCGACGAACCGCGTCACGCAGGTCTTGCCCGTCCCCGTCGGCCCGGTCACGAGTACGGTGTCCGCCGGCTCCCCGTCGGTGAGCGGCCGGAGCACGCCGGAGAGGTGGGTCACCTCGTGGTCGCGGTGCTCGACCTCCCGCGGGACGAAGTCGGTCCGGAGGACCCGAGCGTCGCGGATCATCGTCGGACAGTGCTTTCCGGACCGACATAAAGTCGCCGGGCGTCCGCTCGCGGCGTGCGGCGGACCGCCACCCGCCTCACGCCGGGTCGGGGAGGGAATACGCGACGCCCGTCTCCGCCTCGGAGACCGCCCACAGGCGGCGGCCGACCGACCCGTCGTACGACCGGTCGCTGGAGCGCTGCGTCTCGGGCGGGCCGCGCATGTTCAGCAGGCCGCCCGGGCCGACGTAGTCGCCGCCCTCGACGGCCGGCGCGGTGGCGGCGTACAGCAGCGGGAGCGCGCCGCCGGCCGCCGACTGGGCGAAGACCCGGTTGGCGACCTCCATCAGCCGCAGGCGGAGCCGCGACCCCGCCATCTCCGGGCCGCGCCGCTGGAGGTTCGTGGCGGCCCACCCCGGGTGGCAGGCGACGCTGCGGACGTCCGCCCCCGCCGCGTCGAGCCGACGGTCGAGTTCGTAGGCGAACAGCACGTTCGCGAGCTTGCTCTGTGCGTAGGCGTCCCACTCGTCGTAGGACGCCTCGCCGTGGAGGTCGTCGAAGTCGATCCGGCCGCGCTCGTGGACGCCGCTGCTCTGGGTGACGACCCGCGTCTCCCCGGGCGTCTCGCGGAGAGTGGGAAGGAGCAGGCCCGTCAGCGCGAAGTGCCCGAGGTGGTTGACGCCGAACTGCCGCTCGAAGCCGTCTTCCGTCTCCCGGCGGGGGATCGCCATCACGCCGGCGTTGTTACAGAGCACGTCCAGCGCCCGCTCCTCGTCCGCGACCGCCTCGGCGAACGTCCGCACCGAGTCGAGGTCCGCGAGGTCGAGTTCACGCACCGTCAGCGACGCGGCCGGGGCGTCCTCGCGGACGGTCGCCTTCGCCGACTCGCCGCGGCCGACGTCGCGACACGCCATCACGACGTGTGCCCCCTTCCGCGCGAACGCCCGCGTCGCTTCCAGACCGATCCCGCTGTTCGCGCCGGTGACGACGACCGTTTTCCCGGACAGGTCCGGCATCGACGAGGCGTCCCATTCGCTCATACGCTCGCTAGGGACCGGCGCGAAATCTATCTGGCGTCACCCGCGGGTGTCGCCGGGACCGTCGCCCGCGGCTACTCCTCCGTTTTCCCGTCCCGCCGGTCGCGCTCTCGCGCGTCCGCATCGCGGTCGGCGGGGTCGCCGTGACCGCCACCGCCGGGCGTCCGAACGGTGACAGTCGTCTCCGCGGACACGTCGACGGTCGCCTTCGCGGGCACGCGCTCGCCGCCGACGAGGTTCTCGCCGGTCGCGCCGTCCCCGCCGCCGGCGACGCCGCGCGGGCGGGTGCGCCGGCGCTCGGTGAGCAGGGACACCGTCGCGTCGCGCTCTACGGTGAGCGAGCGTTCGAGGCCGAGACCGCCGCGGTGCTCGCCGTCGCCGCCGGTTCCCGGGCGGAGGGCGTAGCGCTCGACGCGGAGCGGGTACTCCGCCTCCAGCACCTCGACGGGGGTGTTCAGCGTGTTCGTCATGCCGACCTGCACGCCGTCCGTCCCGTCGCCGGCGGCGGTCGCGCCCGCGCCGCCGCCGATGGTCTCGTAGTACGCGAAGTCGCCCTCGCGCGAGCCGACGATCAGGTTGTTCATCGTGCCCTGGCCCTGCGCCGGGGCGCGCTCCGGGACGGCCTGCGCCAGCGCGGCGAAGACAACGTCGGTGACGCGCTGGCTGGTCTCGACGTTGCCGCCGACGACGGCGGCCGGCGGTCGGGGGTTCAGGAGCGACCCCTCGGGCGCGTCGACCGTCACGGGGTCGTAACACCCCTGGTTCGGCGGGATCTCGGGGTCGGTGAGACAGCGCACGACGAAGTAGACGGCGCTTTTCGCCACCGCGAGCGGGGCGTTGATGTTGCCGGTCACCTGGTCGGCCGTCCCCGAGAAGTCGACCCGAATCTCGGTGCCGTCGACGGTGACGGCAACCCTGATCGGCACGTCGTCCTCGGTCACGCCGTCGCCCTCCATCGCGTCGCGGGCCTCGTAGGTCCCGTCCGGTATCTCGGCGATCTCCGCCTCGATCCGGTCCCGTGAGTAGTCGATCACGGCGTCGAACGCGTCGAACAGCGTCTCGCCGTGCTCGTCGAGCAGGTCACCCAGGCGCTCCTCTGCCCGGTCGTGGGCGGCGAGTTGCGCCCGGAGGTCGGCCCGGCGCTCGTCCGGCGTCCGGACGTTCGCGAGGAAGAGGTCCAGCACGTCGTCGTTTATTTCGCCGTCGCGGACGAGGCGGACGCCCGGCAGGCGGACCCCCTCCTCGTAGATCTCCCGCGCGCCGGCGGGCATGCTGCCGGGCGTCGACCCGCCGACGTCGGCGTGGTGGGCGCGCGAGACGGCGTAGCCGACCACCTCGTCGCCCTCGCTGTCCCCGCCATCGCTCGCCCCGTCTCCCCCGCCGGGCGCGAGCGGCGAGACGAGCGTCACGTCCGGCAGGTGCGTGCCGCCCGCGAACGGGTCGTTGAGGGCGTACACCTCGCCCGGTACCGGATCCTTCTCGGCGATGGCGTCGACGGCCTCGGGCATCGCGCCGAGGTGGACCGGGATGTGCTCGGCCTGCGCGATCATCCGACCGTCCGCGTCGAATAGCGCCGTCGAGCAGTCCTGGCGCTCCTTGATGTTCGGCGAGTACGCGCCGCGGATCAGCACCTGACCCATCTCCTCGGCGACGCCCTCCAGCTGGTTGCGCAGGATCTCCAGCGTGACCGGGTCGACCCGGCTCTCGGTGTCGCTCCCGGTCATGCGTCTCCCCCCGTGAGGACGAGCGCGCCGTCGGAGCGCACCTCGGCGTCCCACGCCGGCGGAACGACCACGGTGCTCTCCGCCTGCTCGACCACCGCGGGGCCGCCGACCGTCCGCCCGGTCGGCAGCGCCGAGTGGGCGTAAACCGGCGTCTCGCGCGCCGCGCCGTCGCCGAACCGCGCCTCGCGGCGGTCGGTCAGGGCCTCGCCCGCCGCCTCGCGCTCGGCGGCGGGACCGCTCCGGGCGGCCGTCGCCGTCGCGCGCAGGTTCACGAGGTCGACCGGCTCGTCCATCCGGTAGCCGTACGTCGACTCGTGGGCGTCGTGGAAGCGTTCGGCGGCGCGGGCCGGGTCGAACGATCCCTCGACGTCGACGGCGAGTTCGAAGCTCTGGCCGGCGTAACGCAGGTCGGCCTGCCGGCGGACGACGCTCGACGCCGGGTCGCGGGCGTCGGCGAGCACCTCTTGCTCGAGGTCGGCGTACAGGTCGTCGACCCGGTCGGGGTCGGTGTCGCCGAGCGCGACGCGGTGGGTCCGGACCGCGTCGTGCTTCTCGTCGGCGGCGAGGAGGCCGTACGCGGAGAGGACGCCCCCCGCCGTCGGGACGACGACCGTCCCGACCCCGAGGTCGGCGGCGAGCGCCGCGGCGTGCATCGGCCCGGCCCCGCCGAACGCGACGAGGCCGAACCGCCGCGGGTCGTGCCCGCGCTCGACCGTCGCCGAGCGGATGGCCCGCGCCATGTTCGCGTTGGCGACGCGGTAGACCCCCCGCGCGGCCTCTACCGGGCCGTCGAGGCCCGCCTCGTCCGCGAGGGCGGCGAGCGCGTCGTGGGCGGCGTCCGCGTCGAGCGAGAGCTCGCCGCCGAGCTCCGTGCTCTCGCCGACGTAGCCGAGGACGAGGTTGGCGTCGGTGACGGTCGGCTCCGTCCCGCCTTTCCCGTAGCAGGCGGGACCCGGCTCCGCGCCGGCCGAGCGGGGGCCGACGCGGAGCGCGCCGCCCTCGTCGACCCACGCGATAGAGCCGCCGCCCGCGCCCACGGTCGTCACGTCGACCATCGGCGTTCGGACGGGCCGGCCGTTGATCTCCGCGTCGGTCGTGCGCTCGGCCTCGCCGTCGCAGACGAGGCTCACGTCGCTGGACGTGCCGCCCATGTCGAAGGTGACGAGCCCGCGGAGGCCGCGCTCGGCGACCAGTTCGCCCGCGGCGGCGCTCGCGCCGACGACGCCCGCCGCGGGGCCGGACATCGTCGTGGTCACGGCGTTCTCGCGGACGGTCTCGGCATCGGCGATCCCGCCGTTTGCCTGCATGACGAGCGGTTCGGGCAGCCCCGCGTCGACGGCCTCGCTGGTGAGCCGGCCGAGGTAGCTGTCGATCGTCGGCGTGACGTAGGCGTCGACGACCGTCGTCGACGCCCGCTCGTACTCGCGGAACTCGGCGAGCACCTCGTGAGAGGCCGAGACGGGCGCGTCGAGCTCCGCTTCGAGGATCTCGGCGACCCGCCGCTCGTTCTCGGCGTCGGCGTACGCGTGGAGCAGACACACCGCGACGCTCTCGGCGCCCGACTCGCGGACCGCCTCGGCGACCTCGTGGACGGCCGCCTCGTCGACCGGCTCCTCCACGCCGTCGGGGGTCGCCCGCTCCGGCAGTTCGAAGCGGCGGCGGCGCGGCACCAGCGGGTCGGGCCGCCGCGCGTCGAGGTCGTAGAGGTCCGGCCGGTCCTGTCGGCCGATCTCCAGCACGTCGCGGAACCCCTCGGTCGTGACGAGCGCCGTCCTCGCGCCCGTCTCCTCCAGCAGGGCGTTGACCGAGACGGTCATCGCGTGGGTGAACTCGTCCACCGCGGACGGATCGATCCCCGCTTCGTCGCAGGCCGTCCTGACGCCGTTCATGACGCCGACGCTCTGGTCGGCGGTGCTCGGGACCTTCGCCGTGACGATGCCGTCGCCGGTGGCGAGGACGACGTCGGTGAACGTGCCGCCGACGTCCGCGCCGAGTCTGACCCGCGTCATCGACGTGCGCCGCGCTCCGTCGCGACCGCGTCCCGCTCGGCCGAGGGCTGCTCCGGTGCGCGGCGAGCGCCGCGCGCGAGGGGTGTGCTCATGGTTCGTTCGACGGCGACGGGACTGGTATAACCCACGGCCCGTGGCTGTGCGCGGCCGGCACACCCGAACGCCCGCCTTTTACGTGTGAATCGTCTATCGGAACCCATGAGCCAACAGCAGGAGGATGCCGCCATCACGGTGTTCGCCGACTACGTGTGCCCGTTCTGTTACCTCGGGCGCGAGTCGCTGCGACAGTATCAGGACTCGCGAGACGAGGAGCTCGAAGTCGACTGGCACCCGTTCGACCTGCGGGCGCAGAAGCGCGACGAGAACGGCGAGATCGACCACGACGTCGACGACGGCAAGGACGACGACTACTACTCGCAGGCCCGGGAGAACGTGAAGCGCCTTCAGGAGCAGTACGACGTGGAGATGGTCCAGGAGCTCGTCACCGACGTCGACTCGCTCGACGCGCAGGTCGTCTCCTACTTCGTGAAGGAGCACTACCCCTACGAGACGTGGGCCGAGTTCGACGAGTCGGTGTACGACGCGCTCTGGAAGGACGGCCGCGACATCGGCGACGCGGACGTGCTCGTCGAACTGGCCGACGAGGCCGGCGTCGACCCCGACGAGGTCCGGTCGGCGCTCGACGACGACACGCTCCGGAGCGAGGTCGAGGAGCAGTTCCAGGTCGCCCACCAGCAGGGGATCACCGGCGTCCCAACGTTCGCGTACGACGGCCACGCCGCCCGCGGCGCGGTCCCGCCCGAGCAGCTGGAGCGGCTGGTCGAAGGCGCGTAGTCCCCGTTTCGACGCTGTCCTCGATGCCCGGCTCCTGACCGCCGACCGGCGACCTGACCGCTCGTCGCTCGACGAGAAGAGAACCGGTCGCGCAGTCGATGCGTTACCGCGGGGCCGACGCGAGCGTCAGCCCTCGATCTCGATGGTCTTGCCGCGGGTGGTCGCGCTCTCGGTGGTCGGGAGGGTCACTTCGAGGACGCCGTTCCGGTAGGCCGCGGCGATCTCGTCCTCGTCGATCTCTTTGGGCATCCGGAAGCTCCGGTGGTAGGTCTTCTTGCGGCCGCGGCTCGCGTCCTCGTGTTCGGCCGCGACGTTCAGGCGGCCCTCGTGCCAGCTGACGTCGATCTCGTCGCGCTCGAAGCCGGGCATCTCAACGCTGAGGACGAACTCGCCGTCGTCCTCGTACAGTTCCACGTCGTTGTCGCCTGTACTACCGAACAGCTGGGTGGGCAGGTTCAGGCCTCGCGTCCAGGAGCTGACGGGACTGGTCGGCAGGGCCATGACGCATCACCCAGTCGTCACTAGACTCGCGGTTCTAAATAAATCTTCGGTAAAATACAGCCAGGTGCGAGCGGTGAAATAGACCAACTTCCTGCGGTTTTCGATACAGTCCCCCCAACGGATATCCGACGCGGTCGATTTCGGCGAGGTATTTAAGTCTTTGGACGATCAACGATCGGACGGCCATGGAGTCCACGTGGCTCTACGCGGCGCTGTTCGCCCTCGTCGCCGTACAGTTGGCCGCGATATACCTGAACCTGACCGCGCGGCGAGACACGAAGCGAGAGGACGGGTCGGTAGCGGCGTCCGCGGACGCCGTCACCTGTCCCGACTGCGGGGCGGAAAACGAGCGCGAGTATCGGTTCTGTCGGCGGTGCGTCGGCGAGCTTCCGGGGTCCGCGCCGCTCCCGGCCGGCGGCGGCGCGCCCCGGGGGCGGCGGATGTTCTAGTTCGGTCGGTAGTCCACCCTGTCGACCGTTCGACCGACGCGGTCGCCGCCGAAGAGGCGGTCGAACACCCACAGGACGGCGAGGAACGGCGCGAGGGGGATCAGCAGCAGCGCCGTCCCCGCGGCCAGCACGTAACCGATCAGGCTCATCTCCGCGTTCGGCTCCGATTCGGACGGTTCGGTTACGCTTCGGGGCATACACGCGTTTCTACGGGCTCGCGAACGAAAAATTTCCCGCCGGTCGTCCCGAACGCTGCGGCGGCCGTCAGATCCGGTCGCCGGCGTACGACAGGGTCAGCTCCTCGGCCTCGTAGATGTTGATCAGTTCGGTGAGTATCTCGTCGTACGATTCGTCCTCGACGCGGAGGTCGTCGAGCCGTTCGAGCGTCTCCTCGTCGAGGTGGACCTGGGGCATAGGCGATCGGAGATCGATCGGTGACGGACTTAAGCTCCTCGCCGCCGAGCCCCGGAACCGCACGACGCGGAGGCCCTCACCGTCCGCGCTTGCGCTTCGAACCGACCGCTCTACCGATAGTGACCGCCGCCGTCCGCGGCGCCGGCGACGCGTCGGCACCGGAGCGTACCCGTGAGGACTGTGATCGAACCGGGGCCGTCGTCCCGCCCGTATCTCCCCCAATCCTTTTGCGGAACCCGACTCGATAGAGGGTACGGTTAGTCCGATTCGGACGATGCCGGACCACCGAGAGACACAGATGACTGACAACGACAGCCGCGACCGAGGGATCCTCACGCCGGCCGACAGGGCGTTCCTCCGCGGCGACGCAACCCACGAGAGCGACCAGTCGGCGTACGACGCCCGGTACCGCATCCGCAAGCGCCTGCGGGACGCGGTGCTCGACCTCGCGCTCCTGTTCGAGCGGATGGAACCGCGCGACCGCGACCGGGTGTTCGCCGACGAGGCGCTGGACGAACCGCTCGTCGACGCGCTCGCCTTCTTCTACCTCGGCGTCGGCGCGGGCGACCGGTCGCGGAAGGCGACGTTCCTCGAAGCGATCTACCGCGCCGAGCGCCGCCGCGCCGACGGCGAGTGCCACGTCAGCGCCACGTTCGAGGTGGAGCGGACCGCCGCCGCCGTGGACGACGCGCTAGCGAAGATCGCGGAGGGCGCGTACCAGGAGCTATCCGAAGAGGAACTGCGTGCGTTCGCCCACTACTGCGGGGAACGCGGGGACGTGCTCGACGACCTCAGATGACGTCGTCGAAGTCCTTGTGGCCCTGGATGTCGACGCCGTCGCCGGTGATCTCGGCGAGGTAGACGCCGTTACCGGAGCCGGTGTCGCGCTCCGCGGCGCTGTGAATGCTGCGGGCCGCGATGGTCTTGGCTTCCTCGTTGGAGAGACCTTCCTCGTACTCCTGTTCGAGGAGGCCGTAGGCGACCTGCATGCCGGAGCCGGTAACGGTGTAGTCGTCCTTGACGACGCCGCCGGCGGGGTCGATGCTGTAGACGTGGTGGCCCTCGTCGTCGACCCCGCCCAGAATCGGGTGGATCGCGAAGAAGGGGCCGCCGCGGGCGAAGTTGCCCGCGAGCGTCGCTAGCGCGTGGATGCTCATCGGCTCGCCCCGGCGCGCCTCGTAGAGGTTCGACTCCGCGCGGAGGCTGCTGATGAACGACTGCGCGCCGCCGACCGAGCCGACGAGCGTCAGCGCGGCCGTGGGGTGGATCTGTTCGACCTTCTGGACGTTCTTGTTCGAGACGAACCGGCCGCCGAGGCTGGCGCGCATGTCCGTCGCGACGATGACGCCGTCCGCGGTCGTCAGCCCGATCGTCGTCGTCCCCGTCTTGTTCACGTTGTCGAGGTCGTCCATCGTCAGGGAGTTCGTCGGCGTCTCGCCGATCTCGGGCTCCCGAGCGCCGGACAGACCGTCGTCGATGCCGCCGTCGGTGGTGAAGTTGTCGTGCATTATTCGTCCTCCTCCTCGGCTCCTTCGAGGAGGTCGAGTTCGCTGAGGTGGGCCTCGACCCGGTCCTCGTCGAGTTCGTCGTACTGCTCGGTCTCGACGTCGACCGTCGCGACGCCGACGCCGGACGGTTCGAACGAACCGTCCTTGACCGAGGCGAGGGCTTCGAGCGCGAGGTCGATCCCCGCGTCGAGGTCGGCGCCCTCCTCGTAGTTCTCCTCGAGGTGTTCCTGTATCTCGCCGCGGTCGCGGCCGACGGCCAGCGCCTTCCACTCGTTGGGGGTGCCGCTGGGGTCGGTCTCGAACAGGCGGGGTTCGCCGTTCTCGACGCCGGCGATGAGCAGCGCGACGCCGAACGGGCGCGCGCCGCCCGTCTGCGTGTACTGCTGGATGTGGTCGGTGACGTTCTTTGTCAGCGTCTCGACCTCGATCGGCTCGCCGTAGCGGATCTGGTTGACCTGCGCCTGGCGCCGAGCGAAGTCGATGAGCTGGCGGGCGTCGGCCACGTGGCCGGCGCTCGCGATGCCGACGTGGTCGTCGGCCTTGTGTAGCTTCTCGATGCTGTTCGGCTCCATCAGCCGCGAGCGGAGCTGCTTGTCGACGACGAGAACGACGCCGTCCGCGGTCCGGACGCCGATGCTCGCCGTGCCGCGCTTGACCGCTTCGCGGGCGTACTCGACCTGGTACAGGCGACCGTCCGGGGAGAAGATGGTGATCCCCCGGTCGTAGGCCTGCTGTTGGTTTTGTCCTTGCATGATAGAAAGCCGTGGTGACCTTCACCTCGGGTTAAGGCGGGGTCGTTCAAGTACCTTTTGTCTAAGCTGGCTAACTCGGCCGCGCGGTTAGGGCGGTTCCGGCTAACTGCGCGAACCGGCGTCCGGCCGTTGCACACTCCGACTCCCAGAACCAAAAGCCCTCGATTGCCTGCAAACCTGACCTGTACGGACGCGGAACCGACCTACCTCGTGCGCCGGTTCGCGGCGAGGTACTCCTCCAGCAGGGACGGGAAGTCCCGGCCCTTGAGGTAGCGCAGGCCGAAGTCCTCCGCCCAACTGATGATCCCCGTGTCCTCCGTGACGACGCCCGCGTCGAGCTCCCGCGCGAGGATCAGGAGGTCGAAGTCCTCCCGGGAGTCGAGCACGCCCTGCCGGAGCGTCCGGCGGTACTCCTCTCGCAGGTCGGAGATGACCGCGTCCGCCTCGGTCATGTAGTCGTGGTCCTCGACGGGGTCGCCGCCGGACTCCTCGGCCTTGCGGACGGCCTTCTCGGAGACGCGCAGTCCCTTGTCGACCCGGTCGCTCATCTCGTCGATGAAGCCGTACACGATCTCGGCCGGGATCATCACCTCGTAGCGGGCCGGGTTCTTCTTGATCACCCAGGTGTTGAGCTTCGAGATCACCGCCTGGTCGACGTCGCGGTCCCGGAGCATCACGTCGACCTCGTCGTACACCGACGGCGGGATGTAACAGGAGATATTGAGGTCGAGTTTCGCCTCCGCAACCATGTCCAGCACCCTGTCAAGCGTCTCCTCGACGTCCTCCCCCTCTCGCCGTATCTCGTCGGTCAGCAGCGCCGAGGTGTCGAGCACGAACCGCTGCTTGAGCGGGTGGTCGACCATCGATCGACCTTCGGGGCGCGTGGTAATATGTCTCACGGACGACCGGACGGCGGACCGACGAGCGACGCGCCATCGATCGGCCGCGGACGAGGAGCGCGGCCGCGCCGCGTCCCGGCGGCCGTCGTCACGCTTTTCGTGCATGCTATTCTCTAGCATGACATGGGGTACGCCGAACGGCTGGGGGTCGCTCCCGAGCGGGCCGGCGACGTGCTCGAACACTTCGAGCGGGAGCGCTACGAGGGACGGGAGTACCGACGACTGGGGGACGCGCGCCACGGCCTCGAACGGGGGACCGTGCTGATAGACGGCGTCGTCGTCCGCGGCTACCCGAAGGTGCCCCGGACGCTGACGCTCTCCGAAGGCGTCCCCCGCCACTTCGACGGCCCGCTGATCGTCGAGGAGAAGCTGAACGGGTACAACGTCCGCGTCGCCCGGGTAGGCGACCTGCTCGCGTTCACGCGCGGCGGCTACGTCTGTCCGTACACGACGCATCTGGTGCGCGAGCGCGACTTCGGATCGCTGTTCGAGGACCGCCCCGACCTCGTCCTCTGCGGCGAGGTGATCGGCCCCGAGAACCCGTACACCGAACACGACTACGACGGCGTCGACTCGGCCGCCTTCCGCGCGTTCGACCTCCGCGAGCGCGAGACGGGGGCACCGCTCCCCGTCGACGAGCGCCGCCGCCTCTGCGACAGTCGCGGCGTTCCGCAGACCCGATCCTTCGGCCGTTACGACTCCGCAGAGGCCCCCGACGCGGTCGAGAATATCGTCCGCAGCCTCGACGACGAGGGCCGCGAGGGCGTCGTTATGCAGTCGCTCGATGGCCGCCGACAGCTGAAGTACACGACCGCGAGCGCCCACCGCGACGCGCTGGCCCACGCCTTCTCGCTCCCCTTCGACTACGGTCGGGACTTCGTCTTCCGCCGGGTGATACGCGAGGCGTTCCAGTCCGTCGAGTTCGAGGAGGACGAGGCGACCGCCCGCGAGCGCGCCCACCGTCTCGGGGAGGCGATCCTCCTGCCGATGATCGAGACGATCGAGGCGGTCGAGGACGGCGAGACGCCCGGCGAGCGCCACACCGTCCGCGGCGACCCGGACGCGATAGAGCGCCTGATCGCCCACTTCCGCGAGTGCAACCTCCCCGTGACGGTCGAGTCGGACCGCCGCGAGGACGGCGAGCGCGTCGTCGCCATCTGCAAGGAGATGCAGTCGACCGCGGACAAGGTGGAGAACTACCTGAACGGCCACGTCGTCGACGAGTGAGGTGTCGCAGGGGCGGGAGGTTCCGCAAGGCTTTTTCGCGTGGTCTGCTAACGTTTGCCACGCTGGGGGAGACGGCCGACCGGACGACCTATCTCGGTCCGTGTTGGTCGGGGAGAGGAAAGGGCGAAACCCGACATACCGAAGTCGAGGGGATAGCCCGATGGCGGACCGCACCGGCCCGTCCCTCCTCTGTGCGAGAGGAGTACGAAGACCGAGTACCGGACCGCGCGCGAGGGCGGTCCGGGAACCGGCGGACGGTCGTACGGACCGGGGAACGCGCCGCCCGTCCGATCCCCTGGCACTTTCGACGGCGTGGTCGACGCTTTTAGCCCGCCGCGTTCTTTTTCGAACGTGCTCGAACTCTACCAGGCAGAGGGCTGTCCGCACAGCGAGTCGGTCCGCGAGAAGCTCACCGACCTCGGACTCTCCTACGTCGCCCACAACCCGCGGCGTCCGGGCGAGGACCCCGAGGTGCTGAACGAGCAGGTCTACGACGAGTTGCAAGCGATCGCGGAGGACCAGATCCCCGTGCTCGTCGACCACCAGCACGGCGAAGTGATCGCGGAGAGCGAGGACATCCGGGACTACCTCGCTGAACGCTACGGCGAAGTTCGCTGAGGGGGGCAGTCGGGACAACCTCCCCGACTCGGATCACCTCGGCGACCCGTCCCGTTTTTTCCCCGCTCACTTGCCGGGAGCGGACGACCGCGAACGTCGTATCGCCGTCTCCGATCGCGCTCTATAAGTTATGAGTATGCAACATCGTAAATAGGAGAATTCACCGTTTTGTTCATATGTGAATTCGGAGTGTGTTGGCTGAACTGAACTACGATAAGATTTTAGTGGGAGTCCGTCGTACGTGTCAATGGAGGGTGGTGATAGTATGACGGATAGTGTCAACGACGGCCGTCGCACGGCCCGCAACGTCGAGGTATCGCGCTACGACCTCGTTCTCGCTGTCATTCCGGCAGCCCTTCTGCTCTCCCTGCTCGCAGGCCACTTGCTCTCTGTCCCGTCGCGCACCGCGCTGGTCGCCGGCGCCGCGGTCGGTGCGCTCGCGATGATGGACGGTCTCTTCCGCAACCCGCCGGAAGGGACCGGCCCCGCCTGATTCCTTTCGGTTCCGCAACCGCGCATTCGATCGTCCCCCAGAGCTAAGCGTCTCTCCCCCGTAGTACGCGCACCGTTACCCGGCCGAGGCCGGGGTGGGGGACTCACAATGGAGAGTGTCAATCCGGCGACCGAGGAGACTCTGGACTCGTACGAGACGCACGGCGAGGGGGACGTCGACGACCTGCTCGACCGCGCGAACGACGCCTTCGAGGAGTGGCGCGAGCAGCCGATCGCGGAGCGCGAGGCGCTGCTGGAGCGGGCCGGCGAGGTGCTGCGCGAGAACAGCGACGAGTACGCCGAGCTGATGACCGCGGAGATGGGCAAGCCCATCGAGCAGGGCCGGTCGGAGGTCGAGAAGTGCGCGTGGGTCTGTGACTACTACGCCGAGCGCGCGGCGGAGTTCCTGCAGGACGAGCACGTCGGCGGCGAGACGGACGCCGACACGTTCGTCGCGCGCCAGCCGCTCGGTCCCGTGCTCGCCATCATGCCGTGGAACTTCCCGTTCTGGCAGGTGTTTCGCTTCGCCGCGCCGACGCTGACCGCGGGCAACGTCGGCCTGCTCAAGCACGCCTCGAACGTACCGGGCTGCGCGAAGGCCATCGAGGACGTGTTCAGGGAGGCCGGCTACCCCGAGGGCGTCTTCACGACGCTCATGGTCGGCTCCGACGCCATCGAGGACGTGATAAGCGACGACCGGGTCCGCGCCGTCACCATCACGGGCAGCGAGGGCGCGGGTCGCAACGTCGCCGAGACGGCCGGCAAGAACCTCAAGAAGCACGTCCTCGAACTCGGCGGGAGCGACCCCTTCGTCGTCCTCGACGACGCGCCGATGGAGCGCGCCTGCGAGGTCGCCGCCCGGGCGCGGATCATCAACTCGGGGCAGTCCTGCATCGCCGCGAAGCGCTTCATCGTCCACGAGGACGCGTACGACGAGTTCCTCGACGGGTTCCTGAACGAGATGGAGAGCCTGCAGACGGGCGACCCGACCGACGAGGACACCGACGTGGGGCCGCAGGCCCGGGAAGGGCTCATGGAGGACCTGCACGAGCAGGTCGAGGAAACCGTAGCGCAGGGCGCGGAGGTGCGGCTGGGCGGCGAGCCGATGGACCGCGACGGCTACTTCTACCCGCCGACGGTGCTCACCGACATCCCCGAGGGGTCGCCTGCCGACGAGGAGGAGGTGTTCGGCCCGGTCGCGACCGTCTTCGAGGTGCCGGACGAGGAGGCGGCGATCGAGAAGGCCAACGACATCGACTACGGACTGGGCGCGAGCGTCTGGACGGAGGACCTCGAACGCGGTGAGCGCGTCGCCCGGCGGTTCGAGTCCGGTCTCGCGTACGTGAACGAGCTGGTCAAATCGGACCCGCGCCTGCCGTTCGGCGGCGTGAAAGACTCCGGCTACGGCCGGGAACTCGCGAAGCAGGGCATCCGCGAGTTCGTCAACGAGAAGACGGTCTGGGTGTCCCACGGCCCGAGCAAGGAGGGAGATCTCGTCGAATGACGAACGCTGCCGACCTGCTGGCGGAGTGCCTGGAGGCGGAGGGCGTCGACTACGTCTTCGGCATCCCCGGCGAGGAACTGGAGGACGTCCTGTTCGCCCTGCGGGACTCGGACGTGGAGTTCTTCCCGGTGCGCCACGAGCAGGGCGCGGCGTTCATGGCCGACGTCCATGGGCGCGTGACGGGGGAGGCCGGCGTCTGCCTCTCGACGCTCGGCCCCGGCGCGACGAACCTGCTGACGGGGGTCGCCGACGCCCACCTCGACAAGAGCCCGCTCGTCGCCATCACGGGACAGGGCGGTCTGGAGCGCCTGCACAAGGAGAGCCACCAGGCGCTCGACGTCGTCGACACGTTCGAACCGGTCGTCAAGTGGAACACGCAGGTGAGCGCGCCCGAGACCGTCCCCGAATCCGTGCGGAAGGCGTTCAAGCTCGCCGAGCACGAGAAGCCCGGCGCGACCCACCTCGAAGTCCCCGAGGACGTGGCGGCCGAGTCGATCGACGCGACGCCGCTGCCGACGCGCGACCGGGTGCGCCGCCCCGATCCCGACGGGGCGTCGCTCTCGCGCGCCGCCGACCTGATCGGCGCGTCGGACCGTCCCATCGTCCTCGCGGGCAACGGCGCGGTGCGGACCCGCGCCGCAGAGCAGCTGCGGGCGTTCGTCGAGACGACGAACGTCCCGGTCGTCGCGACGTTCATGGGGAAGGGCGCGGTTTCGGACGCCGACGAGCACTCGCTGCTGACGCTCGAATCCGGCCCGGACGACGAGGCGGCGACGGCTATCGAGCGCGCCGACTGCGTCGTCGCCGTCGGCTACGACATCGCGGAGCACGACCCCCAGGAGTGGAACCCCAGTCCCGACAAGACGGTGATTCACGTCGACGCCGAACCCGCGGAGGTGTACCGCCACTACAACCCCGACGTGGAGGTCGTCGCGGACGTCTCCCGGACGCTGGAGGAGCTAACGGCCCTGCTCTCGACCGAGTGCTCGACGTGGTGGCAGGACCTGCGCGAGCGCATCGCCGCCGACGTCAGCGAGCGGCCCGACGCCGGCGACCCGATATCGGTCCGCCGGGTCCTCCCGCTGCTGCGCGACGCGATGGCCGACGAGGACGTGCTGATCTCCGACGTGGGGAGCCACAAGATGGCGATCGCGAAGCACTTCCCCGTCTACGAGCCGAACACCTGCATCATCTCGAACGGGCTGGCGACCATGGGCATCGCGGTCCCCGGCGGCGTCGCGGCCGACCTCGCGCTGGACGAGGACGTCGTCGTCGCGACCGGCGACGGCGGGTTCCTGATGAACGCCGCCGAGATCGAGACGGCGAGCCGCCTCGGCTGCTCGTACACCATCGTCGTGTTCCGCGACGACGACTACGGGATGATCTCCGAGCATCAGGAAGAACACCGCAACGAGCACTTCGGCACGGCGCTCTCCAACCCCGACCTCGTCGCGTTCGCCGAGAGCTTCGGGATCGAGGCCCGCCGCGCCGACGACTGGGCGACGATCGAGGAGACGCTGAACGAGGTCGTGTCGGCCGACGAGATGACGCTCGTCGAGGTGCCGCTGGGCTGATACGGACTGTTGTAGTCCTTTACCGGTCATCGCCGATCCGCACCGGCGATGACCGGTAAATCGTTACAACAATCCGTATGACTCGGCGCGTACCGGGCCTCGCCCGCTGTCAGCGCGGGCCTACATGCCCACCGCGGCCATTATCAGCCCGACGAGGATGAGCGCGAAGATCAGCAGCGTCACGACCAGAAAGAACCTGTCAGCGCCTGTCATAGGTCTGGATACGGCGACGCGCGGCATAAAACGTGGTCCCGAACGCCGCCGCGGAAGAGTGTGGCACTGACGGACCTCGTTCGCCGGCGCTCCGCGTCGGGGTGACCGCAACCGTTCCGCACCCGCCGCCCCGCGCATAAGTGTCTCTCCGTTGTCCTCCGCCTATGCCCAGAGAGCGGGCCGCCGAGTTCACGATAGACCACGTGCAGGTCCTCGACGAGTCGGGGGAGGCCGACGAGGATCTCGTCCCGAACCTGTCCGAGGAGGAACTGCTCGACCTGTACCGAAACATGAAGCGGGCGCGCCGCTTCGACACGCGGGCCATCGCGCTCCAGCGTCGCGGCGAGATCGGCACCATCGCCCCAGCGATCGGGCAGGAGGCGGTGCAGGTCGCCAGCGCGACGGCGCTGTCCGAGGCCGACTGGATGGTGCCGTCGTTCCGCGAGAGCGCCGCCTACCTGACCCGCGGGATCGACCCGCACCTCCTGCTGTGGTACGCCATGGGGATGGAGGAGGGCGCGGAGGTGCCCGAGGGTGAACACACGATGCCGCCCTCCATCGCCGTCGGGGCCCAGACCCTCCACGGCGCGGGGCTGGGGTGGGGGCAGGCGATCACCGACGACGACGCCGCGTCGCTCGTCTTCTTCGGCGACGGGGCCTCCAGCGAGGGCGACGCCTACGAGGCGTTCAACATGGCCGGCGTGTTCGACGCCCACACCGTCTTCCTCTGTCAGAACAACCGGTACGCTATCAGCGTCCCGACCGAGAACCAGACCCGTGCCGAGACCATCGCCCAGAAGGCCATCGCGGGCGGCATCGACGGGATCCAGGTCGACGGCAACGACGTGCTCGGCACGTACAAGGTCGTCACGGAGGCGCTGGAGCAGGCCCGGCAGGGGAACCCGATCCTCGTCGAGGCGCTCACCTACCGTCAGTCGATGCACACGACCGCGGACGACCCCTCCGTCTACCGGACGCCCGAGGAGGAGGCCGAGTGGGAGGAGCGCGACCCCATCGACCGGTACGAGGACTACCTGCGCTCCGAGGGCGTGCTCGACGACGAGACCGTCGCCGAGATAGAGGAGGACGTCGAGACCGAACTGGAAGCCGCCATCGAGCGCGCCCGCGAGGGGGAGAAAGAGGTCGTCCCCGCGGAGATGTTCGACCACGTCTTCGACGAACTGCCGCAGTCGCTGCGGAAACAGCGCGACGAGTTCCGGCGCGAGGAGGTCGACCATGACTGAGCAGCTGAACATGCTGGAGGCGATCCGCTCGACGCTCCGGGCGGAGATGGAGCGCGACGACGGCGTGATCGTCTACGGGCAGGACGTGGGCCGGAACGGCGGCGTGTTCCGCGCGACGCAGGGCCTGATCGACGACTACCCCGGCCAGATCTACGACGCCCCCGTCGCCGAGTCCGGCATCGTGGGCATGGGCGTCGGCCTCGCCGCGCACGGCCTGACCCCCGTCCCCGAGATCCAGTTCTCGGGGTTCATGCACCAGGCGTTCGCCCAGATCCAGCAACACGCCGCGCGCCTGCGGAGTCGCTCGCGCGGGACGATGAACTGCCCGATGACGATCCGCGCGCCCTCCGGCGGCGGCATCCGCGCGCTCGAACACCACTCCGAGAGCTTCGAGGCGGGGTACGCCCACACGCCCGGCCTGCAGATCGCCTACCCGTCCTCACCGGCGGACGCGAAGGGCCTGCTCGCCGCCTCGATCCGCAACCCGGACCCGGTCATCTTCCTCGAACCGACGCGGCTGTATCGCGCGGTCAGCGGCGAGGTGCCGGAAGAGGAACATCTGGTCCCCTTCGGCGAGGCGAACGTCGTCGAGGAGGGCGAGGACATCACGGTCGTCGCGTGGGGCGCGATGCGCCGCGAAACCCAGCGCGCTGCGAACAACGCCGACGCCGACGTCGAACTGATCGACCCGCGGACGATCGTCCCACTGGACGAGGAGACCATCCTCGACTCGGTGCGCAAGACCGGCCGCTGCGTCGTCGTCCACGAGGCCCCGAAGACTGCGGGGATGGCCGCCGAGATCACCGCGCGGATCAACGACGAGGCGCTCATGTACCTGGAAGCGCCCGTCGAGCGCGTGACGGGGTACGACGTCCCGTTCCCGCTGTACGCCCGCGAGGAGGACTACCTGCCCGACCCCGAGCGGATTCGGTCGGGGATCGAGCGGGCGGTGGAGTACTGACGGGTCGCTGCTGACCCACCTAACGTATCCGTTCGGTCGTCGGATCTACCGTATGGGAACAGACGGCGCGGACACCGCGTCCGAAAACGTGACCGAACGCGTGGAAGCGGCCAAAGGGACGCTGCTCGAACCCGAGGAGAACTCGTTCAAGCGGTGGCTGCTGCTCAGCGGCGGCCGGGGAGTCGTCACGGCAGTCGCGATGCTGGTCGTCATGACGGGGTTCGTCGTGCTTGGGGTCGTCTGGACGACCGAAATGCGGGACCTCGTAACGGAGACCGAAATCGTACAGACCCTGTTGTTCACGCTGCTCAGCGGGACGATACTCCTCGTCTCTATCGCCGTCTCTATCAACTCCGTGGTGCTCTCTCAGGAGCTTACGTCGATCGGAGACCAACTCGACGAGATCGAGAACTCCCTCTCGTTCCGGAGTTCGATCCGGGAGATGAGCGACCCGGACGTGAGTCCGGCGCGGCCCGCGGAGTTCCTCCTGACTATCCTCCGGGCGGTTCGCGACCAGTCGGAGGAACTCGACACCGTGGTGGAGGACGATGGCTCCGCGTTCAGTGAGCGCGTCGACGCCTTCGTGGACGACGTCGTCCGGCAGACCGAGAGCATCGAAAAGCGACTTCAGCGGGGACAGTTCGGAACGTCTGAGGTGCTGCTCGCCGGGCTGGACTACGATTACTCCTGGCAGATGTACGTCACGCAGCGTCTCCTGAGTACCCATGGTGACGAACTCACCGACCGGCAACGAGATGTCCTAGAGGATATCGTCGAGACGCTGAAACAGTTCACGACGGGGCGGGCGTATTTCAAGACGCTATACTTCAAGCGGGAACTCGCCAACCTCTCGCGGTGGCTGTTGGCGATCTCATTTCCCTCCATCGTCTACCTCTCGTACGCGCTCCTTGCCCTCAAGGCGAACCTGATCCCGGATATCTCGGTTCTCGGCATCGGGTCGCTCATTCTCTTCACCGGCGCCGCCTACGTTGCCGGCCTCGTTCCGTTCGCGCTGTTTACGTCGTACGTACTTCGGTCTGCCACGATCTCCTTCCGGACGCTCGCGGCCGGACCGTTCATCCTCAAGGACGAAGACAAGCGCGGCCGGATCGATTGGGACTGAGCGAACTCTCCACCGGGCTGTCGATCCGAAGGTCCGATCACCGGTTCCTCTCGATATGGCCGGTACGAGCACTACGGACGATAGAAAACGGAGTAGTCAGTCGGCCGCTCGGCGACGCGATGTCGCGTCGACGTTACTTCCCGCGGCCCTTGCCGCCGTTGTTGCTCGGGCGGGTGTGCTCCGTGCCCTTGCCCTTCTGGGAGAGGCCACGGTTCTTCTTGCCGGCGCTCGTGAGGCCGCGGAACGCGCGGTTCTCGTGAGCGTCGTCGCAGATCCAGTTGAGGTCGTCGTCGTTCTGGATGGCGGGGTGCTCCGGGTCCACCATGATCGCTTCGAACCACTTCTGGCTGCCGTCCTCGCCGACCCAGTAGGAGTTGAGGACGCGCAGGTTGCGGAACTTCCGGGAGGCGCGCTCCTCGGCGATCCGCTGGAGGTTCTTGCGGCGGGTGATCGCGTTGACACCCTGGCGCTTCGAGCGTCGCCCGGCGCGGAACCGTTCCTTGCGGGCCGAGCCCTTGCGGACGCTCACGCGAGCGACGACGACGCCCTGCTTCGCCTTGTAGCCCAGCTCGCGGGCCTTGTCGAGGCGGGTCGGGCGCTCGACGCGCTCGATGGCGCCCTGGTCGCGCCACTCCTGCTTTCGCTGCCACTGGAGTTCGGCGAGTTTGCCGTCGTCCGGGTTCTGCCACGCTTCCTTGATGTGTGAGTAGAAGCTCTGTGCCATGGTTATCACCACGGGCGCTTGTGGTTCAGCCGGTGACCCGGCCACATTCCGTCCCGAGTAAACGGGTGCCCGCTGGTGCCCGTCGTCCAGCGAGTTACCCACTCGTACTCGGCTTCCGGCTTTAAGCGCTTCGAAACGTCCGGCGGCCGGTCGCGTCGGTAGATCGGATCTACTCCGATCTCCACCGGTCTTCGGCGACCGCACGATCAGTAAACCCCATCATACCTAGCGAAAGCGAAAAATTTTAGGCCCTATACTGTGATATATTCCGTATGGCACGCCGTTCCACCGTCGGTCGTCCGGTCGCGCTGCGGCGGCGTAGCCACGGCGCCGGCAGACACCGGCGCTTCGCTTCTCCTGACACGCGTCACCGGCGCAGGCGCTGAGGTTCGCCCCGCCCGGTGTTCGGTTCCCGGAGCCGCTCGGCTCCGGCCGCACTCTCCCGCGAGCAGCCGCTCGCCAGAACCTACCACAATGTGCAACGCGTTCGCGTTCGACCCCGAGGTACCGCCGTACAACACCGCCTACGTCGTCGACGACCGGTCGCACCTCTACGCCGCGTTCGACCTCGACCGGGACGGCGACGACGGCGTCGTCGAGAACGGGGAGCGAAACGCCCCAGCGGACTACGGTGCTCGCCGCGAGGCGGTCCTGTCGTTCTACGGCGACCGGTGCGGCCGCTGCTTGACCGAACTCGGCCGGACCGGCGACGCCGAACAGTCGCTCGGCTTCGTCGTCTCCGTCGCCGACGGCGAGCGCCGGTGGGCGCTGGAGTCGCTGGTCGCGGTGTGCGAGGCGTGTTACGACCTGCTGACCGGGGAGACGCCGGCCGAACTCTCGCAGTTCGGGACGGCGTTCGAGTCCGCGCCGCAGTTCCCGCAGTGGGCCTGCGACCCCCGGGTCGCCGTCGAGCGCGCCCCGCTGTCGGGGCGGGAGGCGTGGCGACGGGAACGGCTGGCGGCGGCCGCGCGGTCGCCGCCCGACTGCGGCGCGAACGCGGTCGCCGCAGAGCGGGCGTGGCTGGCGCGGGAGACGTCCGCGGCAAGGGCCGTCGCGCTCGGCGAGCGGCACCTCACCCGCGCGTGGCGGAGCCCGCCGGCGCGCGGGCTCGACGAGGAGTGGGAGTCGCTGTCGCCGGCGCGTCGACGGCAGTACGAGGAGCGCGCCGTCGACGTGGAGTCGGTCGTCGACGCCGACGGGGTCGACCCGACCGAGGAGTCGCCCTCGTCGGGCCGGTGATCACGGCGACGGGGCGTCCTTCGGTTCGACGGTGACCGCGCCGTCGCCCTCGACGACGACGTGGTAGTCGCAGTACTCGAACTCGACCCGGCCGCTCGCGCGGGGGACGCCGCCGGTCTGCGAGAACAGTTCGTCCAGCGCGTCGAGATCGACGACCGCGTTGAGCGGCGGATCGAGCGCGACCGGGTCGACGCCCTCCGCCTCGGCTACCGATTCGATCACGCGCGAACTCGGCGCCCACGTGGACGCCAGTTCGACCTCGGTGTTACTCATTACCTCTGATCCCACGCACCGGGGTATAAATTCGGTGGCCGCCGCGGGGAGACGGAGCCGCGGACCGCAGCGGAACAAACACCTAGGTGCCTAGACTGAGCGTTCTTTGACGGCGGGGTACAACGATCTAACGAATCAGACATGAGCGACGACCACGGGGACGGCGCCGACGACGGCCGATCCGACGCAGGCGCGAACGGGGAGCGCTCCGCGCCGACGCCGTCGCTCGACACCGTCTTCGACCTCCTCTCCGACCAGCGGCGTCGATACGTTCTCTATCACCTCGTGAACGCGGGCGACGACGTCGTCGACTACGAGGACCTCGCCGAGCAGGTCGCCGTCTGGGAGGCGGAAGGCGACCCGAGCGGGGACCACGTCGACCGGGTCGCCGCCAACCTCTACCACATCCACCTGCCGAAGCTGACCGACGCGAACGTCATCGACTTCGACCAGCGGAGCGGCGACGTGCGGTTCTGGGGCCAGCCGACCGTCGAGGAGTACGCCGAACACGCGGCCATGCAGGAACTCTCCGAGCGGTAGCGCCGCGACGAGGATTACTCCCCGAACGTGTTCGGACGCGTTGTCAGCCCCTGAGAACCCGCGGCCGCTACAAGGGTTTCGGGGACCGAGGTCCACCCGTATGAAAGTCCGAAGACAAAGTATCGCGAAGGCGCTCGTCGTCGTCTTCGTCCTGAACCTGGCCGTGATGGGAGCGGGCGCGTGGCTCTCCTATCAGGAAGCGCCCCCCATCCCCAAGACCGTCGAGGACGCGGACGGCGAGACGGTCGTCACCGACGAACAGGTCCGCGACGGGAAGAAGGCCTTCCAGCAGTACGGGCTGATGAACCACGGGTCGATACTCGGCAACGGCGCGTACTACGGCGTCGACTACACCGCCGACGTGCTCGACCTGAAGGTAGAGCACATGCGGGCGTACTACGCCGAGGAGCGCTACGGCGACGCCTACGACGCCCTCAGCGTCGAGGAGCGCGCGGTCGTCGACGAACGGGTCGAACAGGACCTGGAGAACGGCGCCCCCGGTGAGGAGATCGAGTACACCGAAGCCGAGCTGTACGCGCACGAGCAGGTGCGCCAGGAGTACGTCGAGCGCTACCACGAGGGCGAAACCGAGCGCGGCGTCCCCGCCGGGATGGTCGAGTCCGAGGAGGAGGCTCGGCAGTTCGCCGACTTCGCGCTCTGGACGGCGTGGATCGCCCACACCGACCGACCCGGCTCCGACCACAGCTACACGAACGACTGGCCCTACCAGCCCGCCGCCGGCAACGAACCCACCGGGTCGACGATGACGTGGAGCGTCATCTCGATGGTGCTGCTCGTCGCGGGCGCGGGCATCGGCGTCTGGCTCTACCGCTCGGTCGACCTCGCCGAACCGGAGACCGAGGGCATCTCGGTGCCGAGTCCCGACGACGTCGACGTGTTCCCGAGCCAGATCGCGGCCGCGCGGTTCGTCCCCGTCGCGGCGCTGCTGTTCCTCGGACAGGTGCTGCTCGGGGGGCTGCTCGCGCACTACTACGTCGAGCGCGACGCCTTCTTCGGCCTCGGCGAGCTGCTCGGCGTGGACTTCCTGTCGCTGCTGCCGTTCGCGATGGCGAAGACCTGGCACCTCGACCTGGGCATCCTCTGGATCGCGACGCTGTGGCTCGGCGCTGGCCTCTTCCTGCCGGCGCTGCTGACGGGCTACGAACCGCGGAACCAGGCGAAGTACGTCAACGCCCTGCTCGCCGCGCTCGTCGTCGTCTCCGTCGGCGGGCTCGCGGGCATCTGGCTCGGCGCGAACGGCTACATCGACGGCGACCTCTGGTGGATCCTCGGCAACGAGGGCCTGGAGTACCTCGAAGTGGGCCGCCTCTGGCAGTTCGGCCTGCTCGCCGGCTTCCTCGGGTGGGCGGCGCTGGTCGCCCGCGGGTTCAAGCCGCTGCTCGACCGCGAGCCGCGGTACGGCCTCGCGCACATGATCCTCTACGCCGGCGGCTCCATCGCCCTGCTGTTCGTCGCCGGGACGCTGTACACGCCCGACACGAACATCGTCGTCACGGAGTTCTGGCGCTGGTGGGTCGTCCACATGTGGGTCGAGGGCGCGTTCGAGTTCTTCATCGTCGCCATCGTCGGCCTGACGCTGGTGTCGATGAACCTGCTCGACAAG
Source organism: Halostella limicola (assembly GCF_003675875.1). Lineage (NCBI taxonomy): Archaea > Methanobacteriati > Methanobacteriota > Halobacteria > Halobacteriales > Natronoarchaeaceae > Halostella > Halostella limicola. Next base: position 591,019 of record NZ_RCDI01000002.1, read on the forward strand.
CGCTCCGCCGAGAAGGCCGTCGCCTTCGAGGCCCTGCTCGTCATGGGTAGCGGCATCATCGGCGTCTCCCACCACTACTGGTGGATCGGCCAGCCCGACCTCTGGATCCCGCTGGGGAGCGTCTTCTCGACGCTCGAACTCATCCCGCTCGTGTTCATCCTCTACGAGGCGCTCGGCGAGTACTCCGCGATGCGCGGGGCCGGCGAGTCGTTCCCCTACACGCTCCCGTTCGCCTTCATCGTGGCCAGCGGCCTGTGGAACTTCGTCGGCGCGGGCGTGCTCGGGTTCTTCATCAACCTGCCGCTGGTGAACTACTACGAGCACGGCACCTACCTCACCGTCGCGCACGCTCACGCCGCGATGTTCGGCGCGTTCGGCTTCCTCGCGCTCGGCATGGCGACGTACCTGCTGCAGATCACCACCCGTAGCGCGGCCTGGAACGAGCGCCGCCTCTGGTGGGCGTTCTGGACCTGGAACGTCGGCCTCCTGCTGATGGTCGTCGTCTCCCTGCTGCCCGTCGGCTTCCTCCAGCTGGAGGTCGCGTTCACCGAGACGTACGCGGCCGCCCGGAGCCTGGCGTTCTACAGCGGAGAACTCGTCCAGCTGCTGTTCTGGGCGCGCATGCCGGGCGACACCCTGATCATCCTCGGGACGGCCATCTTCGCCTACGACGTCGGGGTCAAGCTGCTCCACCAGCGGACCGCGACGCCCGAGGAGGACCGCGAGCGGTCGCCGGTCTCCGACCGCGTGATGAGCGACGACTGACGGGCGCAATCTCTTCTCTCCCGTCGCAGTTTTTTTGGAAATAGGCCGTAGAGGAGCGGCCCCACCGCCGTTCTCGTCGCCACTGGCACCGAGTTCGTCGCCCCGACCTCGTACTGCAGTCTCCGCGGCCGCGGTCACGAGGTCGCGGATACGGCGCGTCGGTCCTCGTGGTCGCCGCGGGCTCGACGGGAGGCTGTCCCCGACGGTCGCGGTACCCTACGTCGCCGGTCGGCACTCGTACTCGCCCCGCAGGATCTCGATCCCGTAGCGATGTCTAGCCGTGCGGGCGGCGCCCCGGTTTTCGTCCGGGTGCCGTCGCGGGGCAGTTCCCCGCGGCGCTGTCCCGTCGGCAGAGTGCTCGCGCTTCCCCGGCGGTTCGCTCGGTCCTGTCGGCTTCTCCCTCGTGGCGGGCCGCCTCCGGGATCGTGCTGTCGTGGGTCAGCGTGCCGGGCGGAATCGCGTCGACCGACATCCGGTGGTCGCTGTCGCGCCGCGTCTCGCCGTCGGGACTCGCCGACCACCGCGTCTCGCCACCGAGACCCGTCCCGAACCGCGTCGCTGCCGCTCGCCGCGACGATGGCGCTCGGGTGCGACTACTCGGCGTTCTCGGCCGTCGGCGAACTGATCTTCATCGAGGAGAGAACTGCGTACCGGGGTGCTTCAGCGGCGCCGGGTTCGCGCTGCCGGCGTAATCGGCGCGGACTGCTAGAAAAACGGGGTCGGTATCAGCCTTCGTAGCCCGCGTACTCCATCAGGTCGGCGAAGATGTCCGTGTCCATCGCGGACTCGTAGACGATGCCGCCGACCATCCCGCCGGGGTAGCTCTCCCCGTTCATGGCGTGGCTGACCTTGTGGCAGTGCATGAGGTAGATGCCGGGGTCGGCGTCCGCCTCGAACTCGATGGTGTGGCGCTCCGCGGGCGCGATGTTCGTGATGTCCATCTCGTGGCGGGCCGCCTCCGGGATCGTGCCGCCGTCCTTCTCGACGCGCCGGAAGCGGTGGTTGTGGAGGTGCATCGGGTGGGACATGTACCCGCCGTTGGCCAGGTGGAGGCGGACCGTCTCGCCCTCCGAGACGATGACCGGCGAGCCGTCCTCGGGGTGGAGCGTCCGGGGCGCGGACTTCCCGTTTATCGTGAACACGTCGGGGTTGCGGTTCCGCGGGCTGTAGCTCACGTCCTCGCCCGCGTACATCCGGTTGAGCCGGGAGTCCCAGTCCTTGAACGTCAGGAAGTACTCCCGGTCTGCGGGCTCGTATCCCTCGGGGTCGACGCGGAAGATGCCGTACATCCCCATGTCGATGTGGCGGTGGGTCTGGTAGTGGCAGTGATAGAGGTGCGTCCCCGGGACGTTCGCGGGGATCTCGTAGGTGTGGGTCTCGCCCGGCGGGACCGTGATCCCCGTGGTCGTCGGGACGCCGTCGTTCTCCCACGTCTTGCGCACCCCGTGGAAGTGCAGCGTGTGCGGGTGCTGGCTGTCGGTGTTGTCGAGGGTCACCTCGATGTCCTCGCCCTCGGTCGTCCGGATGATTGGACCGGGGACGCTCGGGTTACCGTCGTCGGCCTGGAACGCCCACACCCGGGGCAGTTCGACCGGGCCGCCCATCGACTCGCCGGGGTGGGCCATGTGGCGAGCCGGGACGCTCTTCATCGTCACCTGCCCGCCCTGCTCGTCGACGTTCACGACCTCCGGCGGCGAGGTCAGCGGAAGGTCGGACTGGGCCGCGCCGCCCGCGTTCGGCTGGTTGCCGACGCTCTGGTTGCTGGGCGCGGTACAACCTGCGAGCGCGGCGCCGGTCGCGCCGGTCGCCGCGAGAAACGCTCTGCGAGACATGCCGTCACCGGGGGCACCGATCTTCTGGGTCATTGGTTCACCCGGAGTTTCGAGTTACCACTAAAAGAGACCGTCTCGAATTCCAAGAATCTGAGAACGGGGTGTGGGCAGTGGCGACGCTCCGCTGACCCTGGATCGGTGCGCCCGACCCCGCAACTCGATCGTACGTGCACTCGCGGCCTCAGTGCTGCGGCGAACGTGTTCGAGCGCTGCGGCGGCGCCTGCGCCGGCACGGGACGCCGCCCCACAGGGTTCTCTATAGCGGCATTCGATTTACTGGCTGACGTGAGACCGGATCCGGTCGTCGTCCCCCTCCGCGACGGCGGCCGCGAGACCCGGGATGTCGACGTCGTCGGGCACCAGTTGGGGGTACTTCCGGCGGAAGTACCCGACCACGTTCTCGACGTCGCGTTCGAGGAACTCGTCGGCGTTCTCGTGGTCGGTCGGCACCGACTGCGGCCAGTCGAAGATGGTGATCCCCTGCTCGTTGACGAAGACGTTGTACTCGCTCATGTCCGCGTGCACGCGCCCGTGCGCGTACGCCTCGCCCATCTCGTCCAGGATCAGCGCGAGCACCGGCACCACCTGTTCGTCCTCGAGTTTCGTCCGCGACAGCTCCACGCCGTCTATCTTCTCCATGACGATCGCGTGGCGGTTCTGGTCGATCGGTCGCGGTACCGCGACGTCGGGGTACACCGCTTCCAGCGCCTCGAACTCGCGTTCGGCCGCCTTGCGCGCGGTGTAGAGCCAGGAGACGTGCTCGCGGTCGGAGGTGTAGTCGCGCTCCTTCATCACCTCACGGAAGTTGGTGAAGCCCTCGCGGTGGAACTTCAGCGCCAGCGGCTTGTAGGACTGCACCTCGAACACGTCGCTTTCCTTGCCGACGCCAAGCGACGCTCCGAACCCCTCTATCGTCTCGCGCTCGGCGAAGGCGTGCAGCGCCAGCGCGTCGTACCCCTCGAACTTGAGGCTGTACCCCTCGTACTGGATGGTCTTTCGCTCGATCAGGCCGTAGTCGAGACAGCGGTCCACCCGGTAGTCGACCTCCTCTTTGGTCAGGCTGGAGAACTCCGGCAGTTTCTCCTTCTGGACCCACTCGGAGAACCGCATCCCCTGCTCGACGCCCGAGAGCAGGTAGAAGTCCTCGGGTTCCAGTTCCGGGAGTATCCCGGCCACGTTCTGCACCATACCGATCCGTAGCGGGCGGGCGGGTTTAAGCCCCGTGTGTCCCGGCAGACGGAGTGATAAATCTCATCTCGGTATACGAAATCTCGGGATCGGCGCGGAACGGCCGAGCGACAGCCCCGCGGTCGCCCCGTACTGCACAACGGCTTTGTCCCGACCGGTCGTACCCCACGGCATGGCCGACGACTCTGGCTCCTTGCGGTCCTCGCTCGCCGACAGAGACTGGCGTTTCGTCAGCGAAGAGTCCCGCTCCGGCGCGATGAACATGGCGCTCGACGAGATCGCCGCCGAGACGGCGTCGTCCGGGGGGCCCCGGACAGTCCGGGTGTATCGCTGGGACCCGAGTTGCCTCTCGCTCGGCTACCGACAGGACCCGGAGACGGTCGACTGGGCGTACTGCAAGCGCAAGGGGATAGATGTCGTCCGGCGTCAGACCGGCGGGGGCGGCATCTACCACGACAACGTCGGCGACATCTCCTACAGCGTCGTCGCGCCGGCCGACGAGCTTCCGGGCGACCTGCTCGACTGCTACTCGCTGCTCTGTGAGCCCGTCGTCGAGGCGTTCCGCCGGATGGGCGTCTTCGCCGAGTTCGCCGACGAGGACCTGCCGGCGATCCACGAGCCGGCGTGCTACCTCCGGGCGGTCAACCCCGCCCACGACCTGGTCTGTGGCGGCCGCAAGATCAGCGGCAACGCCCAGTACCACCAGCGCGACGCCGTCATCCAACACGGCTCGCTCAACTTCGACCTCACGATCCCCGACCACCTCGGCGTGTTCTCGAATCCCGAGACGACCGACGAGGAGTTCGAGGGACGGGTGACGAGCATCACGAACCACGCGGACGTGACCCGGGAGGAGGCCGTCGAGACGCTGGAGGAGTGCCTCCGCGAGTGGGCCGACGCGCGGACGGGCGGGTGGACAGACCAGGAGATCGACGACGCGCGCCTCCGCGCCGAGCGCAAGTACGAGTCGGAGGCGTGGAACCGCCACCGCGACGACCCGACCTGACCGACCCTACCCCGCCGCCCACCCCGCACCCCGTTCCGAAGTACCTTTGACAGTCCGGTCGCTCTCCGTACACATGCGAGTCGGAGCACACGTGTCCATCGCCGGCGGCGTCGACAACGCCGTCGACCGGCAGCGCGACGTCGGCGGGAACTGCGGACAGATCTTCACTCACTCCCCCCAGGTGTGGCAGGACCCCAACGTCGGGGACGACGAGGCGGCCGCCTTCCGGGACGGCACCGCCGCGAAGCTCGACGGCCCGTGGGTCATCCACTCCTCGTACCTCGTCAACCTCTGTACGCCCAAGGACGACCTCCGAGAGAAGTCCATCGACGCCATGCAGAAGGAGGTCGACGCCGCGGACAAGCTCGACATCGAGTTCGTCAACGTCCACCTCGGCGCGCACACCGGCGCGGGCGTCGAGGGCGGCCTCGACAACGCCGCCAGCGCGCTCGACGAACTGGAGATCCCCGATGGCGTCACCGTCCTCGTCGAGAGCGACGCCGGCAGCGGCACGAAGCTCGGCGGCGACTTCGAGCACCTCGCGGAGGTGCTCGACCGCTCCGAGCAGGACCTCGACGTCTGTCTCGACACGGCCCACATGTTCGCCGCGGGCTACGACCTCTCGACCGCGGCGGGCGTCGAGGAGACGGTCGCTGAGTTCGACGACGTGGTCGGCCTCGAACATCTTCGCTGCATCCACCTCAACGACTCCAAGCACGAGTGCGGCACGAACAAGGACGAGCACGCCCACATCGGCGAAGGCCTCATCGGTGAGGAGGGGATGCGGACCCTGATCAATCACGACGACTTGGCCGACGTTCCGCTGGTGCTCGAAACCCCGAACGAGGACGGGAAGGGCTTCGAGTGGAACATCGAGCGCGTGAAGGAGCTGCGGGAAACGTAGACACCGCGAACCGACCGGCTTTTTTCGCCGTCCCCGCAAACGACGGGCGTGCGCCAGTTCACCGAAGAGTACCTGCGGCACACGCGCCGCGGGATGTGGGAGAACCGGGCGGCGCTCGACCCCCTCGACCTGGAGGACGCAGAGCGCGTCTTAGACGTCGGCTGCGGCACGGGGGAACTGAGCCGCGTCCTCGCCGAGGAGTCGCCCGGCGAGGTGGTCGGCCTCGACGCCGATCCGGACCTGCTCGCCGTCGCGGGCGAGCGCGTCCCGGTCGTGGCGGGCGACGCGACCCGGCTCCCGTTTCCCGACGACGCCTTCGACCTCGTGGTCTGTCAGGCGCTGCTGATCAACCTGCCCGACCCGGCGGCCGCGGTGAGGGAGTTCGCCCGCGTCTCGCGGGACCGCGTGGCCGCCGTCGAACCCGACAACAGCGCCGTGGCCGTCGAGTCGAGCGTCGAAGGCGAGTCCCGACTGGAGGGGCGAGCGCGCCGCGCCTACCTCGACGGCGTCCCGACCGACGTGTCGCTGGGCGGGGCCGGCACGCGACGCGTGTTCGACGAGGTCGGGATCGACGACGTAGAGACGCGGCGGTACGACCACGAGCGCACCGTCGCACCACCGTACTCCGAGGCGGCGCTGGCCGACGCGAAGCGCAAGGCGACCGGCGAGGGCCTCGCCGACGACCGCGAGACGATGCTGTCGGGCGACCTCTCGGCGGATGAGTACGACGACCTGCGGACCGAGTGGCGCGCGATGGGCCGCGACGTCATCGACCAGATGCAGGACGAATCGTACCGCCGGACGGAGGTCGTCCCCTTCTTCGTCACCGTCGGGCGGGTCTGAGCGCCTCCGCGACGGCCGCGGCGCTACCGCGACCTTGAAACCACCGGGGTGTGGAGAGTCGGGTAACGAATGCGCGTGAGCCACTACTTCGAGTGGGAGGACCACATCACCGGCGGGCACGCCCAGTCCGTGGAGAACCAGCGGACGGTCATGGACGAGCGGGGGATCGAGTACACCACCGACCCCGACCTGTCGGCCGACATCCTCCACCTGAACAACATGGGGCCGCGGTCGGTCCGGTACGCCCGGAAGGCCCGGAAGCGCGGCGTCCCGGTCGTCGTCCACGCCCACCAGACCGCGGAGGACTTCCGCGAGAGCTTCGCCTTCTCGAACCTGCTTGCCCGGCCGATGCGGCCGTACCTGGAGTACGCCTACTCGCTCGCGGACCGGCTCGTCTGTCCCTCGGAGCACAACCGCGCGGTGATCGACCGGTACACGGGCGTCCCGAAGACCGTCATCAGCAACGGGTTCGACCCCGACATGCTGGAGGGGTACGAGACCCTGCGCGAGGAGTACCGCGAGCGCTACGACCTCGACGGCACCGTCGCGTTCATGGTCGGCCACGTCATCGAGCGCAAGGGCCTGCGCTCGTTCGTCGAGACGGCGCGCCGACTGTCCGACACCGACTTCGTCTGGTTCGGCTACCTCAACCCGACCGGCGGGGGCGCGGTCGACCGCCTGCTCCGGAGCCGCGAGGCGACGAAGATCGTCGAGAGCGCGCCGGAGAACTGCACGTTCACGGGGTACGTCGAAGACATCCGCGGCGCGTACGCCGCCGGCGACGTGTTCTTCTTCCCGACGAAAAACGAGAACGAGGGGATGGCGCTGCTGGAGGCGATGGCCTGCGGCAAGCCGCCGGTCGTCCGCGACATCCCGACGTTCGAGTGGCTGGAGGACGGCGAGCAGTGCCTGAAGGCCGACCGCGACTTCGCGGCCCCGCTGGAGCGACTGCGGGACCCCGACCTGCGTCGGCGACTGGGCGAGAACGCGGCGTCGACCAGCGAGCGGTTCGAACTCGACCGCGTCGGCGACGACCTCGTCGCGCTGTACCGCGAACTGGCGTGACCGCGCCGCGTAGTTCCTCCGCTTTCGGATAATTTCACCTCATGATGTAAGTTCAGTATAAATATGATTTATCCCCGAGAGCGATAGATTTCCCGAGGATGACTGGGGTGTACGCGGTAATCGGGGGAACGGACGACGTGGGGACGACGACGACCGCGGCGGCGCTGGGGGCGTCGCTCGCGGAGGGACCGCGGCGCGTCGCGGTGATCGACGCCGATCTCGGGAGGTCGACGCTCTCGGGCGCGCTCGGCCTGTCCGTCGACGGCCCGACGATAGAGTCGGTACTCGGGGGCCGCGCGACGCTGCTCGACGCGACGTACGAGCGGTCGCGGGGTCTCGCGGTAGTGCCCGGTGACCCGGACCGCAAGCGGTACCGGGACGCGAACCTGCGGATCCTCGCCGACGTGGTCGAGGTCGCCAGGAAGCGCTACGACGCGGTGCTGCTGGACGTCGGCGCGGGCGACCGACCGGCGGCCATGGCGTGGGCGGCGCGGGCCGACCGGACTCTCCTCGTGTCGACGCTCGACGAGGAATCGCTGGCGGCGACCGCGCAGGCCCGGCAGGCGGTCGAGTACGTCGGCACGCCGGTCGCCGGCGTCGTGACGACCCGCGTCGACGCCGGCGGGACGCCCGACCTCGCGGCGATCGAGCGTCGACTCTCCGCGCCGGTGCTCGCCGCGCTCCCGCGCGACGAGGCGGCGGTCACAAGCGTGGCGGCGGGCGCGCCGGTGATCGAGCACGCGCCCGACAGCCCCACGGCGGCGGCGTACTGGGAACTCGCGGCGCACCTCGCGGCGGACGACCTGCCGACCGACCCCGTCGTCCCGTCGCCGCTGTCGGACGGATTCGACGACGGGAGGGTCGTCGATCCGGACGCGTCGACGGCGGCCGCGGACGGAACCGCGAACGAACCGGCCGACGACGCCGCGCCGACCGGGACCGCAGAGGACGACGACGCCTTCGACTGGGTCGGCGGCGACGACGCCGATGCGGTGGACGACCACGCCGAGGACAGCGGTGCGGCGGACGACGACGCGGCGGGGCGCACAGTCGGCGGCCCGGAGGCCGTCGCCACCGCGGCCGACGGTTCCCGGACGGGCGGAACTGATCCGACGGCCGACACTCCCGGAGAAGGTCCCGAATCGACGGGCGACGAGGCCGCCGCTGACGAGGAGGACGAGGTCGCGGCGGCGTTCAAGGAGACGATGGACCGCGTGCGCGAGGAGCGGGAGGCGGAGCGGGACGACGCCGTCGATGGCGACGGCCTGCTCGGCCGACTGTTCGACTAGACGACGTCGCCGCGGACCGTCGCGCCCTCCTGCTGCTCGCGCCAGGCGTGGATCTCGGCGGCGGCGGTCTCGGCCTGCTCGGGTTCGAGG